>NZ_JAOZVR010000076.1 GCF_025869515.1 Ferrovibrio sp. | reverse complement strand
ATCCCGGGGCCGCGGGCGAGATGAAGGGCTATCTGGCGATCCCGAAGGATGCCGCCGGCAAGTTGTCGGGTGTGATCGTCATCCACGAAAACCGCGGCCTCAATCCGCATATTCGCGACATCGCCCGCCGGATGGCGCTCGAAGGCTTCGTGGCGCTGGCTCCCGATTTCCTGTCGCCGCAGGGCGGTACGCCGGAAAACGAGGATCAGGCGCGCGAGATGTTTTCGAAGTTGGACATGGCGGCAACCGTCGCCAATGCCGAAGCGACGCGGGCATTTCTCGCAAGCCATGACAAGGTCAACGGCAAGGTCGGTGCCATCGGCTTCTGCTGGGGCGGTGGGCTGGTCAACCGGCTGGCCGTCACCTCGCCGGAACTCGGGGCAGGGGTTGCCTATTATGGCATGCAGCCGCCTGCGGAAGACGTTGCGAAGATCAAGGCTCCATTGCTGCTGCACTATGCGGGCCTCGATGAGCGGGTCAATGCCGGCATCGAGGCTTACAAGGCAGCGCTGGAAAAGGATGGCAAGACCTTCGAAATCCACGTCTATGACGGCGTGAATCATGCCTTCAACAATGATTCCTCCGCTGCCCGTTACGACAAGGCGGCGGCCGATCTTGCGTGGTCGCGCACGGTGGCGTTCCTTAAGAAATACCTCGTCTGAGGATTGCAGTGCAGCATGGTTTGCCGCTCCCGGCTGTCGCATATGTGCGACGCCGGGTTTTCGTTTTCGGTCCTGCGGCTTGATGCGGATCAAGAAATGCCCGGGTGCTTTGGGGTAGGTTACATTCGAATTCGCGTTACCGTCACGATATGCGGATTAAGTGAGTTTGATCCTAAGTCATTTACCAGGGAGATAGTTATGGCATCTGTGATGAAGGCCGCCGTGGTGCGGGAGTTCGGCAAGCCGCTGGTGATCGAGGAGGTCGCTATCCCCGAACCGGGTCCCGGACAGATCCTCGTTAAATACGAGGCTACCGGCGTTTGCCACACCGACCTGCATGCCGCAAACGGCGACTGGCCGGTCAAGCCCAATCCGCCGTTCATTCCGGGTCATGAAGGCGTCGGTTACGTCGCCAAGCTCGGTGCCGGCGTCACCCGCATAAAGGAAGGCGATCGCGTCGGCGTTCCGTGGCTCCACACCGCCTGCGGTTGCTGCACGCCTTGCCGCACCGGCTGGGAAACCCTGTGCGGCAGCCAGCAGAACACCGGCTATTCCGTCAACGGCACGTTTGCCCAATACGGCCTTGCGGATCCTGATTTCGTCGGCACCCTCCCGGCCAATCTGGAATTCGGCCCGGCTGCCCCGGTCCTTTGCGCTGGCGTCACTGTCTACAAGGGCCTCAAGGAAACCGAAGTTCGCCCCGGCGAATGGGTGGTTATTTCCGGCATCGGCGGTCTCGGCCATATGGCTGTCCAGTACGCCAAGGCCATGGGTATGCACGTCGTGGCCGCCGATATCTTCGATGAGAAGCTGAAGCTTGCCAAGGAGCTCGGCGCTGATGTGACGGTCAACGGCCGTGATGCCGATGCCATTGCGCAGGTGCAGAAGGCGACCGGCGGCGTGCATGGCGCGCTCGTCACCGCCGTCTCCCCCAAGGCAATGGAACAGGCCTATGGCTTCCTGCGCTCCAAGGGCACCATGGCGCTGGTCGGCCTGCCGCCGGGCTTCATCTCGCTGCCGGTCTTCGATACGGTTTTGAAGCGCATTACGGTGCGCGGCTCCATCGTCGGCACCCGTCAGGATCTCGAGGAATCCCTGGTCTTTGCTGGCGAAGGCAAGGTGAAGTCGCATTTCTCCTGGGACAAGATCGAAAACATCAACGACATCTTCCACCGCATGGAAGAAGGCAAGATCGACGGACGCATCGTCCTCGATCTCGCCTGATCGCTCTTCGATTGAGGGAAGGGGCCGCGTGTTATGCGCGGCCCTTTTCGTTTTCGCGACTTGCCACGACCGCTTCCGCCAGAGCCTCCATGTCCGTCCGTCGTGGACTGGAGCGCCGCCAGATCAGGCCGATCTCGCGGGATGGCTGCGGGTCGGCGAAGGGCACGATACGTATGGCGTTGCGGGCGGTTTCGGTCTCGATCGCCATTTCCGGGATCAGGGTCAGGCCCATGTCGTGCGACACCATCTGCAGAAGCGTGGTCATCGATGTCGCGCCGAAATTGACGAGGCTGCGCTTGTTCGCCGCCTTGCAGACGGAAAGTGCCTGATCGCGCAGGCAGTGGCCTTCTTCCAGCAGCAGCAACCGTTCTGGATCGACCTCCGTTTCGGTCATCGGAGACAGGAGTACGTCGCTCTCGTTGTCGGCCATGGCCATGTAGAAGCGGTCGGTAAAGAGCGATTTGCTGACGACGTTATCGGCTTCGATCGGCAGTGCCGCGATGATGGCGTCGAGCTTGCCTTCGGAGAGGTCGCTCACCAGTTTGCCGGTCACCGCTTCCTTCAGTTCCAGTTCGATAAGCGGATGCTCTCGCCTGAGGAATGGCACGAGTTTTGGCACCAGATAGGGTGCCACGGTCGGAATAATGCCGAGCCTGAGCAGCCCGTCGAGTGTTCCCGACCCATATCGCGCCGCTTCCTCCAGCCGGTCGACGCCCGCCAGTATCGAGCGGATATGGCCGAGAACCTCCAGCCCTTTCCGTGTCAGCAGCGTTCCGGACCGGGTGCGCTCGATCAGCGTTACGCTCAGATGCTTTTCCATTTCCATGATCTGCGCCGATAGAGCCGGCTGGCTGACATGCACCATTTCGGCCGCCCGGCCGAAGTGCAAGGTGGTGGCGAGAGCTTCGAAATAGCGCATTTGTCGGATGGTCAACATGATAGGATTTTATTATCGAAAATTCCAAAAAAGACAATTGGAGATTATCGAAGTTTTCGCAGATTGTGGCCCCACAAGACGTTCACACAAAAACAGGAGGACGAAATGAACGAGCATGTGAAATCCGCTGGCAAGTGTCCGGTGATGCATGGTGGCAATACCGCCATGGGCAAGTCGGTGATGGACTGGTGGCCGAATGCGCTGAACCTCGATATCCTGCATCAGCACGACACCAAGACCAATCCGCTCGGCAAGGACTTCAACTATCGTGAAGAGTTGAAGAAGCTCGATGTCGAGGCGCTCAAGGCTGACTTGCGTGCGCTGATGCTGGACAGCCAGGAATGGTGGCCGGCCGACTGGGGCAGCTATGTCGGTATGATGGCCCGCGTCACCTGGCACGCTGCCGGTTCCTACCGTGTCACGGACGGTCGTGGTGGCGCCAACACCGGCAACCAGCGCTTCGCACCGCTCAACTCCTGGCCGGACAACGTCAATACCGACAAGGGCCGCCGCCTGCTGTGGCCGATCAAGAAGAAGTACGGCAACAGGATCTCCTGGGCCGATCTTATCGCGTTGGCCGGCACGATCGCCTACGAAGTCGCCGGTCTGAAGACCTTTGGCTTCGCCTTCGGTCGCGAAGACATCTGGCACCCGGAAAAGGACACCTACTGGGGTGACGAGAAGGAATGGCTGGCGCCCAGCGACGGCCGCTACGGCGACGTGACCAGACCGGAGACGCTCGAAAATCCGCTGGCCGCCGTGCAGATGGGTCTTATTTACGTCAACCCGGAAGGCGTAAACGGCAAGTCCGATCCGCTCGCGACCGCCGCTCAGATGCGCGAGACCTTCGCCCGCATGGGCATGAACGATGAGGAAACCGTGGCGCTGACCGCCGGCGGCCACACGATCGGCAAGTGCCACGGCAATGGCAGCGCAGCCAACCTCAGCCCCGACCCGGAAGCTGCTGGCCCGGAATTCCAGGGTCTTGGCTGGCTGAACACCCATGGCCGCGGTGTCGGTCGCGACACCGTCGTCTCCGGTCTCGAAGGCGCGTGGACCACCGAACCGACCAAGTGGGACAACGGCTACTTCAAGATGTTGTTCGAGCACGAATGGCATCTGGTGACGAGCCCCGCCGGTGCGCACCAGTGGGAACCGATTGCGATCGCCGAACAGGAGCGTCCGGTTGACGTGGAGGATCCGTCGATCCGCCACAACCCGATGATGACCGATGCCGACATGGCACTCAGGGTCGATCCGATCTACCGCGAAATTTCGCTGAAGTTCAAGGACGACCAGGAGCACTTCTCGGACGTCTTCGCCCGCGCCTGGTTCAAGCTGACCCATCGCGACGTCGGACCGAAATCCCGCTATTTCGGCCCGGATGCCCCGACCGAAGACCTGATCTGGCAGGATCCCATTCCTGCAGGCAGCACGGATTATGACGTCGTCGCCATTAAGGCGAAGATCATCAACAGTGGCCTGACTACCGGAGAATTGGTTGCCACTGCCTGGGATAGTGCCCGAACCTTCCGTGGTTCCGACAAGCGCGGCGGTGCAAACGGTGCCCGTATTCGTCTCGCCCCGCAGAAGGATTGGGAAGGCAACGAACCGGAGCGTCTGGCAAAGGTCTTGACGGTTCTCGAAGGCATTGCTGCCGAGACCGGCGCCAGTGTCGCCGATGTCATCGTTCTCGCCGGCAATGTGGGCGTGGAACTCGCCGCCAAGGCCGCCGGCTTCGACATCGACGTGCCCTTCGCACCGGGCCGTGGCGATGCCTCCGCCGAGCAGACCGACGTAGACGGCTTTGCAGTGCTGGAACCGCTCGCCGACGGTTTCCGTAACTGGCAGAAGACGGACTATGTCGTCAGTCCCGAGGAGTTGCTGCTTGATCGTGCCCAGTTGCTGGGGCTTACCGCTCCCGAACTGGTCGTTCTCATCGGCGGCTTGCGCGTGATCGGCACCAACTACGGTGACGTGAAGCAGGGTGTATTCACCGACCGTGTCGGAGCGCTCACCACCGACTTCTTCACGACGCTGACGGACATGGCCTATTCCTGGGTCCCCACCGGCAGGAACTCCTATGACATCCGGGATCGCAAGACCGGCGTGACCAAGTACACGGCAAGTCGCGTGGATCTTGTACTCGGCTCGAACTCCATCCTGCGCGCCTATGCGGAAGTCTATGCCCAGGACGACAATAAGGAAAAGTTTGTCCGTGACTTTGTGGCGGCCTGGACCAAGGTGATGAACGCGGATCGTTTCGATCTCGTCTGATAAAGGTGCGTTGACCGGTTGACCGTGTCGCAAGGATACGGGGTTCGAAGGTGTGCCGGCTCATGGCTACGAGGCCGGCACTGCCCGCCAGACCGCCAAGCTGGCCTCGTATCTGTGACAACCGGAGCCGCAGCGACACAGTTGCTGCGGCTCCGGTTTGTTTTTCCGGCTATGGTTAAATTGCGTTCTTTTCTTTTAGGGAAAAGCGGGTAGAACCTCGTCTAGGTGACCTGATACCGGCTCATTGGCCGGAAGCGGGTCAGGGACGGAAAGATGACGTCGAAGAAAATCAGCAGCCGGCTTCAGTTGCGCAAGAAGCCGCAGCAGGAGCGCAGTATCCAGCGTCTGGATGCGATCATGGAAGCTGCCGTCGACCTCATCGCCATGCATGGGGTCGCCGATCTCAAGATGACCGACATCGCCGCCCGCGCCGGCGTGCCGATCGGGTCTCTCTACCAGTTCTTTCCGGAGAAGGCCGCGATCATCAGGGCCTTTCACGATCGCCACACGGCAATCGTGCAGGAGCGTGCCGAGTTGGCGTTTCCTGATGTGAAATCGACCGACCAGGCCATCGAAATGCTGTCGAAGCTCTTCGATGAGTTCTATCAACTTTATCGTGCCGACCGGACCTATCTGCCTGTCTGGATGGCGGGTATGACCGACCGGGATTTTCAGGAGCTCAACCTTGCCCATCTCGAGCGCCTGACCGATATCATTTACGGAGCCCTCAAGCATCTTGTGGCCGACAATCATCAGTCGGCCTTCCGCCTGCGCGTCCATATGGTGCTCTATCTCAGCGGTGCGCTCGCCCGCTTCGCCATGGTGCGCGACGAGGTGAGCGCACAGGAATACCTCGCCGAATGGAAATCCATGGGCGCCCGCACGCTCTTCGAATTCTAGAAAATTGCTCGGGATAGCAAGTCGTCGAGAACGACCGAAGCGACTGACAGCAATCGCGAGACAGCTCAGCCTATCTTCTGGTAGCGTCGAGCGGTGTAAATGACTCGTTGTCCGGCGAGTGCCTGATAGAGCATTGAATTTTTCGCACCGGCGAATTCCGTCAGGAACGGTCGCATGAGCCAGGCTTTGCCGATGCGCTTACGTTTGCGGGCTTCCGCGGCATCGAGTGCAGCGACAACCCCCAGGGAGATATCGTGTGCCTGAGCCTGAACGAGTCCCGGAACCGCCAGTTGGGTTTCAAGTTCGTCCAGCATGGTTTTCGACCGCATGTCCGCGAATGTAAACCAGCCGCCTGGCGCAAGTACCCTGGATACCTCGCGCGCGAATGCAGGTACGTCGGCGTAGCAATGCGACGATTCGATATTGACGACAATGTCAAACGAGTTGTCGGGAAAG
>NZ_JAOZVR010000075.1:49726-56420 GCF_025869515.1 Ferrovibrio sp. | reverse complement strand
CTGCATCGACGACCTGGAATCGTATAGTCGGCTGCTGGGCCGGAAGCCACAAACCAGAGGAAAGCCCGAAAGCGTACTGCTGCTGCCAGCAGAGATTCAGCACACCGTCGAGAATTCACCTCTCAAGGCAATCTCCGCCTATATGGCAACTGCCTTTGCAGCCAATGATACCTTTGTCACCAGCGCTGAGAAGATGCTCGAAACCTTCAGTATCGAGCAAGACGAGAAAAAGACCTTGGCAGCACAAATGGCACAGATTGCACCGGCATTCGACGCCATGAATGTCGGGTTTGAACCCGACAAGCGCTTCGGTTCGTCGAGTTTCCCGAAAGACGGCACCATTGTCCTGTTCAGGAAATCCGAGCATCAGCCTGTCGAACAGGACAAACCTGAGTATCAGATTGCCAAAACCCTGATTGAGGTTACGTCACTGGCCGCCGCGGCCGATGGTGGCGTCAATCCAGCCGAGTTAGCTGCGGTCAAAGCCGACATCCGGGCGCTCGGAGGCCTGAACCTTGCCGAGAAACAGAGGCTTTCGGCCTATGCGAACCTCCTGGCAGAAGACACGCCGCGCCAGCAGGGCGTTCTGAGCCGTCTGTCCAAACTGTCCGGTGCCGAAAAAGCGAAGGTCGCGAACTCCGCAATCGCCTCGGTTCTGGCCGACGGCCATGCTGACCCATCCGAGATGAAGTTCCTGGAGAAGCTCTACAAAGCCTTGGATCTGCCTGCGGACGAGCTCTATTCGGCCGTCCATCGCGGAGCCATTGTCATTGACGAGCCTGTTACCGTCGCGCCAGGGGAACCTTCACCCGGTCGTCCCATTCCGAAACGCCCTGCTGCAGCCACTGCGCCGGACACCACATCCAGTGGCATCAAGATCGACATGGCCCGCCTGGAGCGCATCAAGAGCGAAACATCGGCTGTCTCGAACCTGCTCGCCGACATCTTCGTTGAAGAGGCCGCGTCGCCGGTTGCACAGACTGTTGTGGAAACTAGCCCGTTCAAAGGCCTTGATTCGGCCCACGCCAAACTCGTCGCGCTCTTCCTGGCCCAGCCAGAATATGACCGTGATGCTTTCGAGGAGCAGGCCCGCGGTCTGCAACTGATGCCGGACGGGGCCGTGGAGACCATCAACGAATGGGCATTCGACACATTCGATGAACCACTGCTGGACGGCGACGATACCATCACTGTGGCCGAACATCTTGTTGCTAAGCTGAAGGAAATGGAAGTCAGAGCATGAGCACCGCCATCAAGTCCAAAGACCGCGACGTAATCCTTCAGGCCCTCACAGCAGGTGTAGTTCCCCGCCTTGGCCTGCGCCATATCCAGGTCGGTCGCGCCCCGGAAGTCGGCGCCCTGGTAAAAGACATCGACCGCATTACCGACAATGGGTCCGCTATCCGCTTCATCATTGGTGAGTATGGTGCCGGTAAGACCTTCTTTCTGCACCTGACGCGCCTGATCGCCATGGAGAAGAAGTGCGTCACCATGCATGCCGACCTGGCGCCCGACCGCCGCATCCACGCGACTGGTGGCCAGGCCCGCGGCCTGTATGCCGAGGCCATTCGCAACATGGCCACGCGGACCAAGCCCGACGGCGGTGCACTCGCCAGCATCGTCGAACGCTTCATCACCGATTGCATCAAGGAGGCCGGTCAACGCGGCATCACAGCCGACGCCGTCACCGAACAGCGTCTGGCATCCTTACAGGACCAGGCCAGCGGCTATGATTATGTGGCCGTCCTGAGCGCCTACCGGAAAGGCAGCGAAGAAGACAATGAGGCCCTGAAAGCGGCGGCTCTGCGCTGGCTGCGCGGAGAGTTTCCAACCAAGACCGATGCCCGGAATGCTCTCGGCGTCCGCAACATCATCGACGACCATGAGGTCTACGACGCCTTCAAAGCACTGGGTGCCTTCATCAAGCTGGCAGGCTATGCAGGCACCCTCATCATGTTCGATGAGATGGTGAACCTGTATAAACTGCAGAGCTCGCAGGCCAGAAACCAGAATTACGAGCAAATCCTGCGTATTGTGAACGATACACTTCAGGGCAACGTTCAGAATCTGGGTTTCGTCTTCGGCGGCACGCCCGAATTCCTGATGGACACCCGCCGCGGCCTGTACAGCTACCAGGCACTGCAGTCCCGCCTGGCCGAGAACGCCTTCGCCAAGAATGGTCTTGTCGACCTATCTGGACCAGTCGTCCGCCTGCCCAGCTTGACGCCGGAAGACCTGCTCGTCCTGCTTTCGAATATTCGCAGCGTCTTTGCCCACGGTGACCCGGCGAAGAACCTAGTGCCCGATGAGGCACTGCCGATGTTCATGGATCACTGCAACAAGCGCATTGGCGACGCCTACTTCCGAACACCCCGTAACACCATCAAGGCCTTCATCCACTTCCTGAACGTGCTGGAGCAGAACCCGGCGACCAACTGGAAGGAGCTGCTGGGTAATGTCGATGTCGCGGTCGACACCGAAGGGACGGACGAGACCGAAATCGTTGATGCTCCGGAAGCGGTAGTCGCCCAGCCTGCCAATGCGGCTCCAACTCAGCCTGTCCAGGACGGAAATGACGAGCTCACCACCCTTCGTCTCTGAGTTGGCCTCCGCCTCTGAGCTGGCCTCCAGCTTCGACAATCTGCACCCCAAGGTCCGGCAATGGATCTGGGAGCAGAACTGGACTGAACTGCGTGAAGTCCAGGAATTAGCCATCCAGGCTGTCATGGGCAGCCAGGACGATGTCCTGGTTGCAGCGGCCACGGCTGCAGGTAAGACCGAGGCTGCCTTCTTCCCCATCCTGTCCCGCGTAGCCGAGCGGGAGCAACCGGGGCTGTCCGTCCTGTACATCAGCCCGCTCAAGGCGCTCATCAACGACCAGTTCGGCCGACTGGACCAGGTTTGCGAGATGTTGGAGCTGAATGTCGTCCGCTGGCATGGCGATGCTTCCCAATCGGCCAAGAAGCGCACGCTCAAGAACCCGAGTGGGATTGCCTTGATTACGCCAGAGTCCATCGAGGCCTTGTTCGTCCGCAAACCTAAGGACGCCTATGCGCTGTTCCAGAACCTGGAATACATCGTCATCGACGAGCTCCATGCCTTCATGCAGGGCCCGCGCGGCCTGCACCTTGCAAGCCTGCTCCGGCGTATCGATGCCCTGTGCCGGGTTCGCCCACGTCGGGTAGGCCTGTCCGCTACCATTGGTGACTTGAGCGTCGCTGCCAAATGGCTGAACCCGGCCAACCCTGGCGGTGTGGCAATCGTGAATCCGCCAGGTGGGAGCCCAGAGCTCAGGCTGCAGGTCCGTGGCTATATTGAGCCACCCGATGTCAGCGCCGACGACCTGGAGAAGGACGAAGGCCACAAGGAGGCCTTAGACCACATCGCCGACCACATCTTTGCCCACCTGAGGGGCAGCAATAACCTGGTCTTCGGTGGGTCCCGGCGCCGGGTCGAGGCCGTCGCCGACCGCCTGCGCCGTCGTAGCGAAGCCGCAGGCGTCCCCAACGAGTTCTTCCCCCATCATGGCAGCCTGTCCAAGGAACTGCGGGAAGACCTGGAACACCGCCTGAAGGCGGCTGAGCTGCCGACGACCGCTGTGGCGACGACCACCCTGGAGCTGGGTATCGACATCGGCTCCGTAGACTCAGTTGCCCAGATTCTAGGTCCCCGCTCCCTGGCGTCCCTGAGGCAGCGACTGGGGCGCAGCGGACGTCGACGGGGGAAACCAGCGACCCTGCGTATTTACGTCCGCGAAAAGTACCTGACACCTTTGTCGGACCCGATGGATCGACTGCGGCTGGAGGTGGTGCGCTCTGTGGCAGCGGTCGAGTTGCTCAAGGAGAAGTTCGTCGAGCCCCCGGTACAGGACCCGTCCATCGCCACCGTGGCACTCCACCAGACACTCTCCATTATCACCGAACGCGGCGGCGCCAGGGCTGAGCAACTCTATCAGGCCATCTGCGGCGATGGACCGCTGTCTGCCCTGACCCAGGCCGACTACGTCGAGCTACTGAGGGCCATGGCGTCCCCGGAAGCCCGGCTCATCGAGCAGGCGCCCGACCGAACCATCATGCTGGGCGAAGTCGGCGAGAAAATTGCCTTCAGCCGGGACTTCTACGCCATCTTTCCCAGCGACGAGGAATGGCGCCTCATCCATGGCGGCCGCCAGCTGGGGACAATCCCGATTTCCAACATCCTTGGCATCGGGAGCCTGGTCGCCTTCGCGGGACGACGCTGGCGCGTCATGGCGGTCGATGACACCGCCAAGGTCCTGACCGTCGAACCGCACAGGTCTGCGCAGATTCCGAAGTTCGAAGACCCGTCCCAGGAGGCCATCCACGACAATCTGGCCGCCCGCATGAAGGCGGTCCTGATGGGCACCGATATCCCGCCCTATCTCGACCAGACCGCTCAGGAGCTGCTGGTGGAGGGGCGCGAGGCTTTCCTTGAGATGAACCTTGCCACCGAAATCCTGATGCAGGCCCAGAAGGACACGCACCTCCTGCTCTGGCACGGGGAAGCCATGAATTCAGTATTCGCCGTGGCGCTGTCTGGTGCCGGGTTCGAATGCTCAGCCAACGACATCGGCGTGACAGTCGCCAAGGCAACTCCGGACGATGTGCGAGCTGCCCTGAAGGTTCTGGCTGAGAACCCGTTATCGGTGGATGACGTTGCCGATTTTGTTCAGAACCTGCAGGTGGCTAAGTATGACGAGCTCATCCCGACGGGATTGCTGAGGAAGCTGTGGACGCGGGCGAATGCGGAGACTGTGGCGAAGGTGACGGGGCTGGCTCGGAAATTGATGGAAACATCTAATATACAGAGAGAGAAAACCGTGACAACTCCCGAACTACTTGTATGGCACCCGGCGAGTCGAACTGTCGGACACGTCGCGTGGAGAATCGGTGATACCTACGTATCAATCTGGCCCATCGGAGATAACGTTAATCTTCCGACTGAATTTGTAAGAACGCCATATGGAGCAGTGAATCGGCACAATACAATGACCAAGGCTCAATTCAAATCGGAAGCAGATGATATTTCTAAATTGGGGCAGCCATCTGTACGCATGCCGGTGCATGGCCTTGATGTCGAGCGCATGATTGATACGGCGAACGATTTCTTGAATTACCCATCGGCATATGTGCTGTTCGCACAACAGGGGGCATCCGCTTCCAATTGCGTAACTACATCAGCGCAAATTTTCTTCTCGGGCACTCCTCGCTTAGTAAATGGTTGGCCACAACCGTTTTTGGATCGGAGAGCAATGGACTTACCTGAAATTGCCGTTCCAGTCATTTCCGGCCTCACTAAGGACGAAGCGGACAAAATTATGGAGCAAGCCCGGGAAAAAACCATCCAAAGCCTTACTGACTTTCTCAACAAGTCGAGCCTCTCCAGCGGCGTACTTCAGGTGACCGACGTGGAAGCACTCTGCAACGACTGGAACGCCGCCTGCGAAGTGGAACCGCCAAAGCATCGCGGTGGTGCGTAATCAATGACTTCCCGAAGTAGTCGCCTGGATTACGCAGAGATGCTTGACCTAGCAGCCAAGGAACTCTCAGAGGACGGCATCTTCTGGCTTACCTGGGTGGAATTGCTAGCCAGAACCTCAAAAACGACGTCGAGAAAAGACTGGAATCAAGCTTCTACATGCATCGCGCGCCGCCGGATGACGACTTCATCATCGTTGACACGAATCGCCATCCGGATTGGTTCGATTGGATTGGCGCTCACGCCATCCTCAGGGCAAAGCTGACAGCACGCGGCGTCGAGGAGGATGACCTGCCGCTGCTTCCCAATGACAAGCTATGAGATTGCTTCTCAGCGCACTTCAAGGACAACCCTGAACACGTCTGGCGCATCCAATGGCACGGACGCACGCAGCACCGCGTAATCGTCCATATAGAAAATGGCGCTCAAAGTCTGAGCCGCCAGAATCTTACCGATGAAACCCATTCCTTCCGCCGGTTTACCGTGCCAGACCCGTGCAATCATTGAGTCTGCTTCGCCAATGAAATGGACGTCGGGATGGTCCGGATCGGGGAATTGGTCAGATATGTGCTGCATTGCTTTAGACCCTGCGAGGTCGTGCTTTTGAGCATCATCGTCCACCCAAAGCACTGGCGGCCGCTCGACATCGAAACTGCGGTCGGCGGGTGGCATAATATATGTCCATACCGAGCCATCTCGATGTTCACGAAAGAACGATATCTGAAACCCCTCGATGGCCGTGATAACGACTCTGCGGTCGCTTATACGCTCGTCTCGCCACATTTCTGCCTCCCTAAAAATTAGGCGCGCCCCTCGATTATTCCCAGCCACTTCTCCCAAAAGGCGATGCCCTCGAAAAAAATATGAGAGATCTTGCGGCCTTGATCATCTTGTAGCTGGTCATACTCATAGAATGCGTAATGCAAAGCCCTCGCGCCACTCACAGTGGCGCCTCCA
Organism: Ferrovibrio sp.; assembly: GCF_025869515.1. GTDB lineage: Bacteria > Pseudomonadota > Alphaproteobacteria > Ferrovibrionales > Ferrovibrionaceae > Ferrovibrio. Next base: position 49,967 of record NZ_JAOZVR010000075.1, on the reverse strand, counting down.
TGACCGAGGGAGAGCGCCCAACGATTTTCCTTCAGAAGTAGATTCCTTGGTTCCTCGATGTAATTAATGAACACAGATTCTTTTTTGAGCACTGGCCACGTGGCGGAAATTGCTGCATCGAGAGCCGGACTGCTCTTACGGTCAACCTTATCGAGTACGTGTCCGACTGAACGAAGCAATGAAAGAATAGCGATATACTGAGCAAAAACAGAAGCGCGATACACAGCATTGCTACCACCAC
>NZ_JAOZVR010000075.1:0-49716 GCF_025869515.1 Ferrovibrio sp. | reverse complement strand
CCACCACCTATCTGCATCACGTCGACGAGCTCACGTACCTGTTCCAACACTTCTCTTGCGCGCAGCATTCCCTCCCCCAGAAAAATTGAGTACAGCAACCTAGTTGATTTTCGCATTCTCAGCCATTTACGACCAAAGCAAGTGACAAATCATTATTGCCTGGCATACACCTGTATGGTCTGGAAGGGATTCCCGCCATTAGGTATGCTGCCCCTCTAGAATGGGGGACTGGGGGATTTCCGATGACATCTAACGGCCGCGTCGCTGCTTGCCTGGCGGCGCTACTAGTCGTCACTGGCTGCGTTCCTAAGGTGGGTACTGACGTCAGCCGGTTTCCGAACACCACGCTTCCCACAGACCTATCCGGCAAGACCTTCGTCTTCATGCCGCTCGATAGCCAGAAAGGCAGCATGGAGTATGAGACCCATGCCGCCCTGATTTCCGGATACCTGGAAAAACTGGGTTGGCGCCGCACTAATGATGTGAAGAACGCCGACTATGCCGTTGCCTTCAGCTACGGCCAGGGCAATCCCCAGACCAGTACAACCGAAATCCCCATCTACGGCCAAACCGGCGGTGGTGTCAGCTACACCAATGGTGCGGTGAACGCATATGGCGCGGGTGGTGGCAGTGCTTTTGGCAACTACAATGCCACGACCTACACGCCGCCCACCTACGGCGTCTTCGGCAGCTCGACCCAAACGACAACCCATTACACCCGCTTCCTGGACACCCAGATCTACGACTGGAAGAAGTCGATAGCCGACAACAAGCTGGCTGGCGTCTGGGAAGCCAAGGCCACCAGCACAGGCTCCAACAGCAGCTTCGCGGCGGTCTCGAAATGCATGGTGCAAGCCGTGTTTACAGAATTCCGCAAGCCCGGCACTGAGAACGTCTCGATTGTGATGGATCATTGCAAGTGAGCGACACGGACACCTCGCCGCCAGCCGACGGCCACGTATCCGACCGTGAAATCTGGGACCTCGTCGGCCTTCTCATTGAACGACACCGTGAACTGGCGCCAATTGAGGCCGCAAAACAGGCTGACGAGTGTTTGGAATCTGGCGACTTTGTCGGCCAGCGCTTTTGGCAGCGCGTAACCAGAGCGGCGGCATCAATGACGGAGTTGGCGAATGGAAGTGCCCACTAACGACTAGACTGCACACCGAAATATCGAGGATAGAAATGGCATTTCTGTGGAGCGGCGGCGCTGGAAAGAAGAGTTTGTCACGAGCTATTCGAAGTGTGACGCGTAAAACCGAAGGAACATTGCGACTAGCTGTCGCATTCTGGGGCAAAGGTGCCGCTGACGACCTGATAAAACCTAGCAAGGCAAAGAAAATTCACATTGTCTGCGACCTGTACAGCGGCGCCTGCAACCCACACGAACTGCTCAAGATTGTCGGCGACAAGCGCGTATCCTTGCGCCACCTGAACGGTCTGCATGCCAAGGTCTATTGTGGCGGCGACTTTGCCGTTATCGGCTCCCCGAACGCCTCTATCAACGGCCTGGGCATTGAAGGTGCCGACGATGGAAATACGGAAGCTGGCTACCTGGTCACATCAAAATCAACGGTCAGTGAGATTGTAAACTGGTTCGATAGTCTCGATGCGACTGAGCTAACGGCTCCGATGCTGAAAGCATTCATTCCACAATGGCGGATCCGACAAGCTATTGGCAGAAATGCGATTGCGGCGACGAAGGCCGTCGCAATGGACCTGACTGAGGCCCTGACACGCAATATCCACCTCCCCATTACCATCTTCTACTACAATGATACGGGATATCAGGCAGGTGCTAGCGTCGAGGCTTTCGAAAGGTTCATCGCCGAAACCGGCCGGTCAGCGGATGACTGGGACAACTACGAAGAATCCATCAACAATACGCACACTTATCCCGAGGGTGAGTTTGTTATTGATGTGATGCGTACGCGCAAGAAAGTTCGCATCGACCGCTCCATCTATGAAATTCCGAATCCGCTCATCAGTCGCCAGAATGGAAACGGATCGCTAATGGTTCCAGTTCGAATGCACGAGACCATCGAAGTACCTGGTGTTGGTCTCATCAGCCTGAGCGATCGTGACCTGGCGGAAATTGAAAGAATTGCGCTGCTTGATGAGTTCTTTGACGACCAGCAACTCATCGTGCCCATTCGGACCTTCATGGGAATAGATCGGAACTCGTTCCAGACTTACGTGACCTCCATGGAAGAACTGCCCCGGCCGAAGAGTATCTTTGTCAAACGTGTCTGGGGCTTCGACCCGTGGGATTCACCGGTTTTATCATTCAGAAACCTGGGCAGCCGCGCCGCACTAATGGGGGTCTATAAGCCCGGCGACCGAGTGCTTTTCATTGCCACCAAAAACGAGAACGTTGAGGAGCGGCAGAAGGGCAAAATCCTCGGAATGGTTGAGGTCGACCACCTGTACGAGATGGATACGCTGGATCTTATCGGCCGCCGGGCTGAGAACCCGGACTTTTGGGAAGGCGAAGGCCCAGACCGCCGGTTCAAATGGCCGCATGGGCTACGGGTAACCAGAGCCTGGGAATGTGTTTCGGACCCACTGCCGGACTATATGGAAATCCTGGGCGACCCAACCCAGGCAGCCACTCAGAATGCCTATCGGCTCGATGACGCCCTATATGACACTGTTCTGGGGTTGCACTGGCACCGACACCCCTTGCGGGCTGATGCCCAGCCTTGAAGGATTTCTCAAATTGATTCAGTGTATTAGCCGTGATTTGCGCTTGGCCGTTCCGGTCAGGCCGCGTAGATTGACCTTTGGGGGAAGCCAAGAATGCCATTGAACGTCAGCTATATGGGCACGAAGCGTCAGCTTGCCGACCAGGTGGCCGACGTCATAGCCCTGTCGCCTGACGGGCCCCTGCTGGACCTGTTCGCTGGGATGTGTGCCGTAGGCAGTGCCGTGGCGCCTGACCGCAATGTCTGGTGCAACGACATCCAGTGGTTCGCCTCCACGGTAGCCGCCTCCTTCTTCACCTCCGAAGCCCGCCCGCTCGATCGCGAGACCTGCGAAGAGCTTTTTCAGGCGTCATTCGAGGAGAACCGTCTGGCGCTGACCGAGCGGTTCAAGGGTTACCTGAATCGCGAGGAAGACGCGATCGCATCGCTTGGCGTGAAGAAACTTCGCGAGAGCGATGCTGCCATGCCGAACGTTGGCGCCTCGCTTCATTTCGAGAAGGAACGCCGCCTTCTCAGCGTGGACAAACGTGCGTTCCCGTACAGGCTGTTCTCGATCACCTATTCCGGTGGCTATTTCGGCCTGCAGCAGAGCGTTGACATCGACAGTATCCGTTATGCGATCGATACTTGCCTGATGGCGCGCCGCATCACCCGCGAGCAGCACCGCTGGCTCCTGATTGCACTCTGCCAGGCGGCCTCCAAGGTCGCGAATACGACCGGCCATTTCGCGCAGTACCTGAAGGTGAAGTCATCCAACATCTCTCGCCTGGCCCGCCAGCGCGAACGATCGGTCCATGCAGAATGGCTGACATGCATCGAAGATATGAAGCCGATTGGCACTAAGCGCTGGCGCCAAGGCAACGTCGTAACCAAGAGCGATGCGATCAATCTGCTGAAGAAGATGGCGAAAGTCGGGGACAAGGTGCCGTCGGTTATTTACGCCGACCCACCCTATACCGATGACCAATATTCCCGCTACTACCACCTCTATGAAACGCTCATCCTGTACGACTATCCGAAGTCAGCGGGCGTCGGCCGCTATCGGCCCGACCGTTTTACCTCGCCATTCTCATCCAAGCAGTCGGTCGACGAACAGATGAAGCTGCTGGTCGAGGGTGTCTCTCACCTTGGGAGCGACATCGTTATCAGCTACCCGGACAACGGGCTGCTCGGTGACACCAAGACCACGCTACGCCGCCTCATCAAGGCGAGCTACAATCACTGCAATGTTATCGAGATTGATCACCGGCATTCTTCCCTGGGCGCATCGAAGGGCATTGAGAAGCAGAGTGTCACCGAGATGATTTTCCGGGGCTATAACTAGAGGGCCACCATATGACGGACCCCGATGATGGTGACGATACACCCACATCGCTAGGCGAGATGCCGAAAGCGATTGGCGTCGACACAGTTAAGACGGCGGACCTAAAGGCTAACCCGCATAACCCGCGTCGCCTGTTCGACCGCGAACCGATGAACATGCTGAAGGAGTCCATCAGCAAGGTGGGCATTCTGGTGCCCCTTACGGTCTACAAGGCCAAGGGCAGTGACCACTATACAATCCTTGATGGTCAGCGCCGCTGGATGTGCGCCCAGGAACTCGGCATGCGGGAAGTGCCGATTAACGAGGTTGGTGAACCCACGGTCGCACAAAACATCGTGACGATGTTCCAGATTCATAAGCTGCGTAAGGACTGGGAGCTAATGCCGACGGCACTGAAGCTCCAAGTGCTGATGGAAGAATTGGACGAGAAGCGGGATAAACAGCTTGCCGCTTTGACCGGCCTGGATGTCGCCGTCGTGGTCCGCTGCAAAAAGCTGCTCTGGTACGATGAGAAGTACCAGGAACAGATGTTGTTCCCCGAGCCGGAATCGCGCGTCAAGGCCGACTTCTTCATCGAGCTGTATCCGATCGTCACAGACAAGCTCGTCAAGAAGGCTGATGGCTTCAAGAAAGGCCGCACTATCGACCGGATGCTCGACAAGTATCAGAACAAGGGTTCTGGCATTAAGGCCATCACCGACTTCCGCATCATCAAACAGCATCTGACGGCTGCCGCGAAGGCAAACAAGGTCACGCGCATCCAGAAGAAGTTCCAAGAATTCCTGGATGACGATACCTTGCAGATCGACCATCTCGAAATCAATGCGGCTGCGGTTCAGAAGAAGTCAAAAGTGCTCACACGCACTGTGACCAGATTGACCGAGGAACTTGCGGAAATCGATGCCATGGACTTCTACGGCGAGGAACAGCTGTGGTTGGCCTTGGAGCGGTTGAGAGACACCATCAAAGAAAAGCTCAAGGAAGCCGACAGGCGCGAGCCGCAAAAGCGCAAGGGGTAACGATGGTCCAGGGGGTTGTGGACCAGGCTCGTCTTGATGCCTGGGTTGCCAAATTCGCAATCTATCGACGACAGCCGACGGGTGAGCATATCTCGGCATGGTTGAACCTTTTCGACGAGGATGACCAAGGATTCGCCATCCGCATCCTTGATAACCTGAAGCTCATCTCCGACCACGATATCCATACCGGACACAGGGCTGGCCTGACACAGGTTCCAGACTGGCATGAGAATGCGAACAACCGAACAGGCAAGTGGTACTTCTGCGGATATGCCCACAGCGGCGCCAAAAGCGGACACGCGATGCTGCATAAATTCGCCGAAGCCAATCGCTTAAACGGCGATAACCAGCGGGACATGTTCGTGACGCCCCACGAGCTACCGAAGCTAAAGCTCACGGCAGCAGACACGGTCGTGTTCGTGGACGACGTGTCGGGCAGCGGCAATCAGGTCATCGAATACTGGGACACGATTTCCGAGCTCATTGCCAGCGAGGCGCGGACTTTCCTGATTTTGACCGCGGCAACGGAGCGCGCCTTGGCCCGGATAGCGGAAGAAACCGAGTTGAAGGTAATTGCCCATCATGTGATCGACCACACAGGCAACATCTTCCACGATGATTGCAATCTGCTCGACGCCGATGAAAAGGCGAAGCTGCTCGCTTACTGCATGAAAGCCGACAAGAAGGTGCCAAAGGGTTATGGCGATTGCGGCCTGCTACTGGTGCTTAGTCACAAGACCCCGAACAACACCATCCCGGTCATCCACGCATGGAAGCCGAAATGGAAGGGCCTGTTCCCTCGCATCTTGCCTGACGAGGGTTGAGGTCAGCTCCAGTATCACGAGCTGTGGAAAGTTCTGAGTTCCAGATACCGAGGGTCCTGCATAAGTTCCGGCCGGTGCAAGCGCACGTATTTTAGCGCAGTCTCAACTGTTCTCTTGGTCCAGTAAATTTCATTGTGCGGTTGTCGATTTGCTGCTCGGAAGACCACATCGAGCAACGCCCCTGCCCATTCTGGCTGAACCTCGTCATCAACAAGGTTTTCGAGCCCGCGCGGCGAGCCCGGGCGCAGGAATTTTTTTGCCCATGCCGCTGCCTCCGGAAATGCGTCGCCCGTTCGAGAAATCATCGTGACAATAGCATCCGAAGTCGACGCCGTATTCCGAGACGCTGCCTTTGGCCAGTAAGCAATGAGCCATGGTTCAATCTTTTCGCGCCAGGTCTTGCTGTTTACCTCTGTCGTCCCGCGCATGATTTGCTCGAAATGCCCCAAAATATCGACCAGTCCTTCTTCGGGTAATTTCTGGACGGCAGTTCGAATTTCTGTCGGGGTCATAGCGTCAATCGCATCAATGCTCGCGGAAATGAAAAGCGAGACTAGATTTGAGCGCTGCTCACCCAACTCCACATAGCGAACGAGGACGGCGAGAAAATTATTCTTGATGGCTGAAAAGAGATTCGGGCCTGCACTTGCTGCCCAAGAATAGGCACTCCACATCTGAAGGGCCTCTGGACTATTCGCGTTGAACCAGGGGAGAAAGTGCTGGCTCGTCCAATCAGGGTCAACGGCGAACAAACTTGAAAGCCTTGTGGCCAGGTACGCCCGCGCCAGGACTGCGTGCGGATCGGAAACGATTTTCGCCAGATAGCTCCCGACTTCATCGGGGAAACCGGACCCGGGCATTGGCTTCAGCGCCCAAAGACGTTCCGTTGCAGCCTCAGCCAACCTTCCTGAAGCGCTATTCAGGGCTTGCGTGAGGATATCTTCGGTTCCACTTGGCTCCGGCACCTTCTGCGCCCAGATACACATCCAGAAATCAAAGAAATTATCTGGTACCTGAAGTGGGTGCTTTGAGAGCTCCGCGATAAAATCAGCCGCGGCATGCCCTGCACCCCCGAGATAGCCTTCGGGAACATCCAGCAGCCGAGGAATGAAACAGCGCTCAAATCGCCTCAGCAATTTTCCGTCGCGGACAAGCGTTCCGGCATGCCAGAACAATCTATCCCAAAGCGGCTTTGAACTTTTTCCATAGTCTGATAGCCGCAGGAGAAACACGAATGCACGGACAGGAGCATCTCGAACAAATAGTTCAAACCGGTCGCGGAAAGCTTCCTTGTCGATATCTGCGTCACGGATGTCACGAGAACTGAAGTCGCTGTAACGGGAGCTGACAGGTTCGATATACCCAGGCGCCATGTCATCCGGTTCATCCTGACCCCCGCCAGAGATACTAAGCACCAGCAACATGTCCGTACCTGTAAGCACGTTTCTCTCGGCCCGCATCAGCTCCCTAAGCCGTATGCCAATTTGCAGTCTGGCATGAGCATCTTTCCGGTCTGCTGGAATGCCTTCAAGGTCGTCGGCAGGTGGGCCACGTTTGATGGCTTCGTATATCTCGTTGAGCAGTGGCTCCGGCATGCGCGGTGAGGCTTTAAGGAGCACCGCGAGGATTTCGCGTCTCAGATCGGAGGACCAGAGACGATGCTCCTGGTCACCAAGAAAAATAGCTTGGGCTAGGCCGATGTCGGACATCGGGTCTTTCGACAGCACATAGAGGGCGAGGCGTTCAAAAGTGGTGATTTTCGATTCTGCCCATCGCTTGAGTAAATCCACTTCGCTCCCAGGAGAATGTTCCTTCAACGCGAAATAGCTGTCACGTGCCAAATCGATGAGATTGGACCAACCGTCGCGAATCCGCTTTGGACCGCTTTCCTCCAAAAACGGCCGGTAATAAATTGGGTTTGAATAGCCCTCTTCGTCCGCAGGCAACAGCTCAAGAGCGGCTTGTAAATAGTTGGAGATTGTCGACGCATATCGCGCGAGCAATTCGCCCCAGTCGTTAAACCGCCTGGGGCGCAATCTGTATTCCTCGTCACTCAGCACGAGGGCGAGGTGTGCGACCTGGAATGAATCGGTCCCGGAACTGAGCTCGCCCTCAACGTCGTCACGAAACCTTCGTCTCAGTGATTCCCCGGGCCGAACGACGAGGCGAGGTTTTAGAGCGACCAGGAATGACTGTTCAATAATTCGACGCTCGACTTCCGACAGGGCTGCTGCATGCAGTTGATCCCAGGTCATCGCCTCGTCGATCGGCCTCTGGTGATCGTAGATCATCACCGTCCAGAGCAGTCGGAGCCGCTTGTCCGTGAGCGGAATGCCGAGCTTTGCATCAGGCTTTAGCGTCAACCTGTAACGAACGATATTGCGGAAGTTATCATCCAGCCTATGCCCATGGCTGATGACCCAGCCAAAAACCTGAGGGACATGGCAATGCTTTGCCACCCATGATGCAATATATCGACGAACACTTACTAAATGATCTGCAGGAATCTGCGCGGAGGGCTTGGGACCAGCACCCGGCACCTCGGTGCGTGACAGAATTGACAGCAATCCGTATTGGTCAAAAACTTCCATCCAGGCCGCGATCGCCGGAAAGTCCTTCTCCTCTGTGACCGGGAGCAGATTGGATAGTTCGATGGCAACTGCCGGATTCGACAAAGCCCAGCAGACTTTCTGTGCCTCAGGATCGGCAAGTCCGGACGTCAGCTTCTTTATGCCGGACAGGGCAATTCGCGTGCGATAACCTAATGGGTCCCGCTGAATCTTGGCCCATTCTGACAAAGTGCGGCTCAGCAGTTCGAAGGGATTGCCTGTCTTGCGTCGGGTTTTGACCTCGAAGAGTAGCGGCTCAACTTTCTTCGCCCTCCAGGCCTCGACCTCCGCGTCCCTTGCCTTCGGCCCACCCTTGTACTGGGCGAAAGCATACGCCTTTTGGAAGGTCTGCCCTCTCGAACGCTCGGCAGCCAAGGCATCGACCATGTAGCCCATGACAGGGTCGGCGAGGCTGTAACCGACAAAGACGACGGTATAAGTGCGGAACAGCTCGGTAATGAACCGGGACGCCCACCGCTCGGTCAGATATGCCCGTCCGAAGTCGGCTGAGGTTAGGACCATCTGGTCGAGCGTGCAGGTCGGATGGAGGCGACCATGCAGATGTACCAAGGTTCGCCAGACGCCATGCTTTGGCAGCGGCAGCCTCGGAGCGTCCATGATGTACTTCTCGTCAATGTCCCCCGTTTCCGCGAAGCGGGCATCGAAGTTTGTAGTTACCAGATGGAAACCACCGTCTTTTACCTTGGAAAGGGTCAGCAAGTCCTTGTGAACGTCCAGCGGGCCGCCCCAAGGCTTGCTCAGGATCGTGGCGACGGCCTCCCGCATGGAACCGTCGATCATCCGGTCCTCAAGGATGCCGAGCACCTTGTCGTACTGCCCGGCCTTCAGGAGAGATTCCTCATAGGCTGTCAGGGTCTCCCCAATAGCCTCATAGACGTCGTCCACGAGCTTGGCGAAGCTTGGCAGACCAGTGCCCATGGAGACGCCAGCGCCGCAGAAAAAGACGACCTTACCCTCGTCGTGGAGACGCAATAGCTCGACCGGCAAATCCGGCCCGCCCTTAATCAATTCAGGCATCTCTTACAACCCCGCCCAAGTCCTTACCCTGCCGCCGACAACTATAAGTGCAGGCCCGCGTCGACAGGTAGGGTCAGCTCGTAAGAGAGGGACGTCGCCTAAAACGGTAGGCACCCGACATGGTGGAGGGGTTGACGGTAGGGCCGGACGGTGACTGTGCCGTTGGTGGGCGGTCTGGCAGCGGAGTGGACCGCCGGAGAAGCATTGGGGCGGCGATATTGAAAGGATTACTAAAATTGACAGCCGGAGTCGCTAATCGCGATCCGGCTGTCGTGTAATTGTGCGCATTCTGCGGTTATTGGTGATAACCGACAAGCCGCGCCTCTTCTGCAACCCGGCAAGCCGGATCAATCCATGCGGAAGGCCTTGTGGCAGGTCCCGCAGGCGGCGCCCATGGCGCCGAAGGCGGTCTTCAGCGCTGCCGCATCGCCAGCCTTGCCGGCGACGGCCACAGCCGTGGCCTTGGCTTCCAGATCTTTCATATAGCCTTCGAACTGGGCCATGTTGGCCCAGATTTCCGGCTTGGCCTTGGTATCGCCTTTGTCGGAGCCGGCCGGGAAGTGCTGCAGCTGCCGGGCAGCCTGAGAGGCAATCGCCTCGGCCGGAGCCACGGCGCCCGCAGGCGCGCTGTTGTCGTCGACCACCTTCTTGATGGCGCCCGCAGAGGTGCGGAACACCTGGAAACCGTCCTTGCGGGCCTTGATCGCGTCTGCCTGGGCAAAGGCCAGACCGCCGACCGACACCACTGCAAGACCCAGCGCTGCCGCCAGGACCGCCTTATGCCACGTAGCCATTCGTATTTTTCCCCTCGTTGCAACCCGTCTGCTGTACCGGGCCCTCCATCTATACCCGGTCGACCGGGCATCGCACGACAAGTCGTTCAACCCTCACGAAAAATTTAGCGATGCGGCCGTACCTGCCAGAAGTGGCAGCGGGTCGGGCTTTTCCACTGGCATCCCGGGGCGGAATCAGCTACCCATCCCCACCCCAAAGAAACCCCGCCTCTGTCTGTTTCCCGGATTGATGTATGACCGCCATTCGCTCCGTCTGCGTCTATTGCGGCTCGAGCCTCGGCGAGAGCCAGATTTACACCGCCCAGGCCCAGATTCTGGGCCAGCGCCTGGCCGAGAACGGCATCCGCCTGATCTATGGCGGCGGTCGCATCGGCCTGATGGGCGTGGTGGCCGATGCGGTCATGAAATCCGGCGGCGAGGTGGTCGGCATCATCCCCAACCATCTGCACGACTGGGAAGTCGGCCATACCGGCCTGACCGAGCTGCATGTGGTCGACAGCATGCACACCCGCAAGAAGATGATGGTCGAGATGGCGGATGCCTTCATCGCCCTGCCCGGCGGCCTGGGCACGCTGGACGAATTCTTCGAGGTGATCACCTGGCGGCAGCTCAAGCTGCATGACAAGCCGGTGCTGGTGCTCAACACCGAAGACTACTGGCATCCGCTGATGGCGCTGATCGAGACCGTGATCGAGCGCGGCTTTGCCCGCCGCAGCGCCACCTCGCTGTATACGGTGGTGGAAGACGCCGAGGCGGTGATCACCGCCCTGCTGGCCGAGCCGCCGCCGGAACACGCACCCCGGACCAGCAAGATCTGACCCGCCGGCGCCTCTCCCGCCCGTTCCCCCGCCGGCCGGCAACAAGCTGGCGGATTTGATCTTTTCTCGCCCCGCCTAGAGTTTAAATCCACCCGGCCCGGCGCCCCCAAGGGCTTTGCCGGCCGGGCGGGCTTTGCTAGGGTCCGGGCCATTGTTGAAATATGTAAACCCGTGACTGTGGAGGAGCCATTTATGGCGAAGATCAAGGTCAAGAATCCGGTCGTCGAACTCGACGGCGACGAGATGACCCGCATCATCTGGAAGTTCATCAAGGAGAAGCTGATCCTGCCGTATCTGGATGTGGATCTGCTCTACTACGATCTCGGCGTCGAATACCGCGACCAGACCAACGACCAGGTCACCATCGACAGCGCCCATGCGATCCTGAAGCACGGCGTCGGCGTGAAATGCGCCACCATCACGCCGGACGAGCAGCGCGTGACCGAGTTCAAGCTGAAGGAAATGTGGAAGTCGCCGAACGGCACGATCCGCAACATCCTCGGCGGCACGATCTTCCGCGAGCCGATCATCTGCAAGAACGTGCCGCGCCTGGTGCCGCACTGGAACGACCCGATCGTGGTCGGCCGCCATGCCTTCGGCGACCAGTATCGCGCCACCGATTTCCGCTTCCCCGGCAAGGGCACGCTGACCATCAAGTTCGTCGGCGAGGACGGCAAGATCATCGAGAAGGAAGTCTTCAAGGCTCCCGGCAGCGGCGTCGCCATGGCGATGTACAATCTCGACGATTCGATCCGCGACTTCGCCCGCGCCAGCATGAACTACTCGCTGGTGCGCGGCTGGCCGCTGTACCTGTCGACCAAGAACACCATCCTCAAGGCCTATGACGGCCGCTTCAAGGATCTGTTCGAGGAAGTCTACCAGCAGGAATTCGTCGCCAAGTTCAAGGCCGCCGGCATCACCTACGAACACCGCCTGATCGACGACATGGTGGCCTGCGCCATCAAGTGGTCGGGCAAGTTCGTCTGGGCCTGCAAGAACTACGACGGCGACGTGCAGTCCGACGTGGTGGCGCAGGGCTTCGGTTCGCTGGGTCTGATGACCAGCGTGCTGATGACCCCGGACGGCAAGGTGGTGGAAGCCGAGGCCGCCCATGGCACGGTGACGCGCCACTATCGCGAACACCAGGCCGGTCGCGAGACCTCGACCAATCCGATCGCCTCGATCTTCGCCTGGACGCGCGGCCTGATGCATCGCGCCAAGCTGGATGGCAATGCCGATCTGGACAAGTTCGCCCATACGCTGGAGAAGGTCTGCGTCTCCACCGTGGAAGCCGGCTTCATGACCAAGGATCTGGCGGTGCTGATCTCGAAGGACCAGCCCTGGCTGACCACCCAGAAGTTCCTCGACAAGATCGACGAGAATATGAAGAAGGCCCTGGCGTAAGCCGAGGGTCCTTCCGGACGGATCAGACGGCGGGGGGCGCGGAGCCCTCCGCCGTTTTTCTTTGCGCGGCGCGCTGTTCGGCCAGGCTGGAAATATGCTCCCGGATGGTGGGATGCACCTGCAGCAGGCGCTGGAAATCGGCGACCTCCAGGGTCAGCAGGCGGCAGGTGCTGATGGCAATGACGGTGGCGGTGCGGTCGGTGCGATTGAGCAGGGCGATCTCGCCGAAATGCTGGCCGGTGCCGAGCACCACCGGTTCGGGCAGGATTTCCACCTCGACCTCGCCGGCCATGATGAAGAACATGGCCTCCGCCCGGTCGCCCTTGCGCACGACCACGGCGCCGGCCGGCACCACCTGCGGCTTGAGCAGGCTGGCGATCTCGGCGATCGAACTGGCATCGAGCTCGCCGAACAGCGGCAGCGCGGCCACCGCCCGCCAGGTGACCATGAATTCGCGGCGCTTGAACTCCTCGGCAAATCCCGAGGCGAGCAGACCCGCTGGAATGGCGAAGGTGGCCACGCCGAGCACGATGACGAAACCGTTGAACAGCTTGCCCAGCGGTGTGATCGGAATCATGTCGCCATAGCCGACCGAGCCGACAGTGACGATGCCCCACCACAGCGCCTGCGGGATCGACCCGAACACTTCGGGCTGGGTTTCATTTTCCAGCACGTACATGATGCAGGAGGCGATCACCAGCAGCACGCCGACGGTCATGAGCGCGGCGCCCAGCGCCGAACTCTCGCGTTTCAGCACACCGACGACCAGACCCAGTCCCGGCAGGTAGCGTGCCAGCTTGAACAGGGTGAACATTTCCAGCGTGAGAAACAGGTCGCGCGGGAACGGCACGACCAGGTTGATCCAGAACGGCAGGATCACCAGCAGATCGATGACACCGAGAAACGAGGTCATGTAGCGCCGGCGCATCGTCGTCATGCTGATGCGGCCGCCATGGATGTAATCCGGCGCGATCCAGATGCGCAGCAGGTATTCGGCGGTGAACAGGATATCGGTGGCTTCGCGCACGCGATCGAGCCAGAAGCCGGTGCGCGTCTCCAGCCCCGGCACGGTCACCAGGATGATGGCGAGCGCACAGCCTGCGATACCCAGCAGGATCAGGCTGGACACCAGCCGGTGGCCGAGACCTGAATCGGTCCGGTCATCGGCCAGCAGGTCGAAACAGCGTCGGCGCCAGCCTGGATGTGACATCGCGCCGGCCGGTTGCGTTACGCGGCTTTGCCGATTTCGGCGGCGATCGCGTCCAGCGCCTTCTCGGCCCCGGCCGGATCGGCACCGCCGCCCTGGGCGAAATCGGGCCGGCCGCCGCCGCCCTGGCCGCCGATCAGCGGCGTGGCGATCTTGACCAGATCGGCGGCATTCAGCCGGGCCGTCAGATCGGCGGAGACGCCGACCACCACCGCGACCTTGCCATCGGCCACCGAGGTGAGCGCGACGACGCCGGAGCCGATATCCTTCTTCATGGCATCGACCATGCCGCGCAGGTCCTTGGCCGGCACGCCATCGAGCTGGCGTGCGGCGAATTTCACGCCGTTCAGTTCCTTCACCTGCGGGCCGCCCGAACCGCCGCCGCCATTCATGCCACCTAGGGCAAGCTGCTTGCGCAGCTCAGACAGTTCGCGCTCCAGCTTGCGTCGGTCTTCCAGCAGCGCGGCGAGACGCTGCGGTACGTCTTTCGGCTGCGCCTTCAGCGCATCGGCCGCCGCCTGCAGGGTCTCTTCCTGTTCGAGGAAGTAATGCCGCGCGGCCTCACCGGTCAGCGCCTCGATGCGGCGCACGCCGGCGGCAACGGCGCCTTCATTGACGATCTTGAACAGCGCGATGTCGCCGGTGCGCTTCACATGGGTGCCGCCGCAGAGTTCGACCGAGTAGTCCCTGCCGTCGTCCAGCTTGCCCATCGAGAGCACGCGCACCTCGTCGCCATACTTCTCGCCGAACAGCGCCATGGCGCCGGCCTTGATCGCCTCGTCGGGCGTCATGAGCCGGGTGGTCACGGCATCGTTCTGGCGGATCATCGCGTTGACTTCGGCTTCCACGGCGGAAGCCTCCTCGGCGCTGATCGGCTTGGGATGGCTGATATCGAAGCGGAAACGATCCGGCGAGACCAGCGAGCCCTTCTGGGTGACATGGTCGCCCAATTTGCGACGGAGCGCGGCATGCAGCAGATGGGTGGCCGAATGGTTGGAGGCGATGGCGGCGCGACGGGTGGCGTCCACGGTGAGGATCGCCATGTCGTCGACCTTCAGCGTGCCCTCGACCACCTTGCCCAGATGGGCATGCAGCGCACCGAGCTTCTTCTGCGTGTCGCTGACCTGCACCTTCGCGCCGCCGGCGGTGGTGATGAGGCCCGCATCGCCCTGCTGGCCGCCGGATTCCGCATAGAACGGCGTCTGGTTCAGCAGCACGGCGACTTCGGTGCCGGTCGCGGCCTCGCTCACCGGCTTGCCGTCGAGGATGATGGCATCGATGCGGCCTTCGGCGCTCTGCGTGTCGTAGCCGAGGAATTCGGTGGCGCCCTTGTCTTCGCGCAGCTCGAACCAGACCTTCTCGGTCGCCGCCTCGCCGGACCCGGCCCAGGCCTTGCGGGCCTCGGCCTTCTGCGCCGCCATGGCCGACTGGAAGCCGTCGAGATTGACGTTGATGCCGCGCGGCCGCAGCGCGTCCTGCGTCAGGTCGAGCGGGAAGCCAAAGGTGTCATACAGTTTGAAGGCGGTCTCGCCCGGCAGCATGTCGCCCTTGCCCATGCCGGCAGTGGCTTCATCGAGCAGCTTGAGGCCGCGATCCAGCGTCTGCTTGAAACGGGTCTCTTCCAGCTTCAGGGTTTCGGCGATCAGCGCCTCGGCGCGGCCGAGTTCGGGATAGGCGCGGCCCATCTCGGAGACCAGCGCCGGCACCAGGCGGTGCATCAGCGGTTCCTTGCAGCCCATCAGCTGGGCATGGCGCATGGCGCGGCGCATGATGCGGCGCAGCACATAGCCGCGCCCCTCGTTGGACGGCAGCACGCCATCCGCGATCAGGAAACAGGACGAGCGCAGATGGTCGGCGACCACGCGATGGCTGACCTTGTGCTCGCCGTCGGCGCTGACATGCGCGGCATCGGCCGAGGCCTCGATCAGCGCGCGCATCAGGTCGATGTCGTAATTGTCGTGCTTGCCCTGCATCACCGCGGTGATGCGCTCCAGGCCCATGCCGGTGTCGATGGACGGTTTCGGCAGCGAGACGCGCTGCTCCTTCGTCACCTGCTCGAACTGCATGAAAACGAGATTCCAGATCTCGATATAGCGGTCGCCATCGGCTTCCGGGCTGCCCGGCGGGCCGCCCCAGATCTTGTCGCCATGGTCGTAGAAGATTTCCGAGCACGGACCACACGGGCCGGTATCGCCCATGGCCCAGAAATTGTCCGAGGTGGCGATGCGCACGATGCGGTCTTCGGCCACGCCAATCTTCTTCCAGATGTTAAAGGCCTGGTCGTCGTCGTGATAGACGGTGACCCAGAGCTTCTCTTTCGGCAGGCCGTAGTCTTTGGTGATCAGATTCCAGGCGAGCGGGATCGCCTCGTCCTTGAAATAGTCGCCAAACGAGAAATTGCCGAGCATCTCGAAGAAGGTGTGATGCCGCGCGGTGTAGCCCACATTGTCGAGGTCGTTATGCTTGCCGCCGGCGCGCACGCATTTCTGCGAGGTGGTGGCACGCGTATAGGGGCGCTTCTCCTGGCCGGTGAAGACATTCTTGAACTGCACCATGCCCGCGTTGGTGAACATCAGCGTCGGGTCGTTGCGCGGCACCAGCGGCGAAGACTCGACCACGCTGTGCCCGTTCCTGGCAAAGTAGTCGAGAAAGGCCTGGCGGACATCGCTGGCGGAGGACATGGACGTCATACCCCTGGTCGGCGGCGACGCGAGCCTTCTCTTGGCCGGGTCGCCAGTGTCGTTGCTGGTCAGAATGTCATGAGCCGGGGCGGGCCCGGCAAGAAACCTGTCTTAACGTCCCCTCCCGTCCCTGTCCAGCAAGCGGAAGTCGGGGGTAAGTGCTTGCCCGGAAGGGCGTTCTTCGTCGCGACCCGCTGGCGCCGGGGGAGCGCCGGAGCCTGCCGGCCGCAGCCGTTTCCGGTCCGATCTTGCCCCAGTCCGGTGCCAGGGGGTGCCCGCTGCAGTCCGCCGGGGACCAGCGCAGGCCAATCCGGGCCAATGGGAGCCAACGCGAGCCAATTCGAGCCAACGCGCGGCGGGTCTGGCGGCGGATGGACCGCCGGCCCCGTCCGACACCCGGAACACATGGGGTATATCAGGCGGAATTCAATATAGCCGGCCGATATCCTCCCGGGGCCCAGGTCCGGGCCGGGGCCAAAAAATAACCCCGGCAGCGAGGTCCGCTGCCGGGGCTTTGCCCATGGAGGAGAATTAACTCAGGCGCCGTGGTTTACCGGCGTTTGAGCAGGGCGAAATCTTTACTCCGCGTCGTCGGCCTCGGCGGCTTCCGGGCCGGCGTCGATCGCGGCGGCCACGATGCCGGTATTGGCCTTGATCGCGGCTTCAATCCGATTGGCAACCTCAGGGTTTTCCTTGAGGAAGAGCTTGGCGGCCTCGCGGCCCTGACCGATGCGCTGGCTGTCGAAGGAGAGCCAGGAGCCCGACTTCTCGACCACATTGGCTTTGACGCCGAGGTCGATCAGTTCGCCGGTCTTGGACACGCCCTCGCCATACATGATGTCGAAATCGACCACCTTGAACGGGGGCGCCACCTTGTTCTTGACCACCTTCACACGGGTCTGGTTGCCGACCACCTCGTCGCGGATCTTGATGGCGCCGATGCGGCGGATGTCGAGGCGGACGGAGGCGTAGAATTTCAGCGCGTTGCCGCCGGTGGTGGTTTCCGGGCTGCCGAACATCACGCCGATCTTCATGCGGATCTGGTTGATGAAGATGACCATGCAGTTCGACTTGGAGATCGAGGCGGTCAGCTTGCGCAGCGCCTGGCTCATCAGGCGGGCCTGCAGGCCCACATGCGTATCGCCCATCTCGCCTTCCAGTTCGGCCTGCGGCACCAGCGCGGCGACCGAGTCGATCACCAGCACGTCGATGGCGCCGGAGCGGACGAGCGTATCGGCGATTTCCAGCGCCTGCTCGCCGGTATCGGGCTGCGAGATCAGCAGCTCCTCGATATTGACGCCGAGCTTGCGGGCATAGGAGGGGTCGAGCGCGTGTTCGGCGTCGACGAAGGCGCAGGTGCCGCCCTTCTTCTGGGCCTCGGCCACGACATGGAGCGCGATGGTGGTCTTGCCCGAGCTTTCCGGACCGTAGACCTCGACGATGCGGCCCTTCGGCAGACCGCCGATGCCGAGCGCGATATCCAGGCCGAGCGAACCGGTGGAGATCGACTCGACCTCCATGCTCTGACGCTGGCCGAGCTTCATCACCGAGCCCTTGCCGAAATTGCGCTCGATCTGCGAGAGCGCCGCTTCCAGAGCCTTACTCTTATCCATGTTTTCCTTGTCCACGAGGCGAAGGGAGGGGGACGACATTGCGGGGCATCCTTTCATGGGAATCGGTCAATTGCAATTATACGCCGTTCTGACCCCATATGTTCTCATCTCGTTGCTGTTGTCCAGTAAAATCGACAGGCCTCTGCAGGTGCCTGATATTTATGGAATATTCCACAGGTGTTCTCACAAGACCGCCGTCATGTTCACGGCTGTTCGGACCATCGGGCGATTCCCCGGCCAGCCAGCCTCCCTGCCCCGGACTGGCGGCCAGACCGGCGGCGGCAGAGCGTCCGGAGGAGCGAATCTCGCTATTTTGTTGTGGATATAATCACTGAATACAGCCGGAAGTAGCTGATCTCTCAGCTCTGGCCGGCGGACTGCGGCGGCTAATCAAGCGCCCGGAGCCAGGCCCAATACTGCCACCGGCTCAGGGCCGAGACCTGCGCCTGGGTGAAAGCATTCGCCTGGGCAGGACTGAACGCCAGGATATCACCGGCGCTCAACCCGCGGATTGCCGTGGTGGCGATCGACGCCACCTGCGACGTGGTCAACGCCTGAAGCTGCGTCCTGTACAGCTCGTCGATATCGGTCGACCGCAGACCCGCGATCTGCGTCGTGCTCAGCCCCGCCACCTGCGTCGAGGTCAGCGCCCGCGTCTGCGTGCCGCTCAGGGCATTCAGATTGGTGGTGCTCAGGGAGCGCAACTGGCTGGTGGTCAGCGCCTGAAGCTGCGCCGTGGCCAGCTCGCCGACATCGGTGGTGCGCAGCCCCGCGATCTGCGTGGTGGCGAGCGCCGCCACCTGCGTCGCGGTCAGCGACTGCACCTGCGTCGTGACCAGAGCATTGAAATTGGCGGTGCCCAGCGCCTGCAGCTGGGCGGCGGTCAGCGCCCGGACCTGCGTCGTGCCCAGCTCGGCGATATCGGTGCTGCGCAGGCCGGCAATCTGCGTCGTGCTCAGCGCCGCCACCTGCGTCGCCGTCAGGGCCTGCACCTGCGTCGTGCCCAGGGCATTGAAATTGGCGGTGCCCAGCGCCTGCAGCTGCGCCGTCGTCAGTGCCTGAAGCTGCGTCGTGCCCAGTTCACCGATATCGGTGCTGCGCAGCCCGGCGATCTGCGTCGTGGTCAGCGCCGCCACCTGCGTCGCCGTCAGTGCCCGGACCTGCGTGGTGTTCAGGGCATTCAGGTCGGTGGTTTCGAGCGCCGCCACCTGCGTGGTGGCGAGACCCGCGATCTGCGCGCTGCTCAGCACCGCCACCTGCGTCGCCGTCAGATCCCTGATCTGCGTCGTGGCCAGCTCGGCGAGATCGGTGGTCCGCAGACCGGCGATCTGTGTCGTGGTCAGGGCGGAAATCTGCGTCGCCGTCAGCGCCTGCACCTGGCTGGTGGTCAGGGCATTCAGATTGGTGGTGCTGAGCGCGGCGATCTGCGAGGCGGTAAAACCCTTGATCTGCGTCGTGCCCAGCTCGGCGATGTCGGTGGTGCGCAGACCGGCGATCTGCGTCGTGGTCAGGGCGGAAATCTGCGTCGCCGTCAGCGCCTGCACCTGGCTGGTGGTCAGGGTGTTCAGATTGGTGGTGCTCAGCGCGGCGATCTGCGGCGCGGTCAGGCCGGCAATCTGCGTCGTGCCCAGCTCGGCGATGTCGGTAGTCCGCAGACCGGCGATCTGCGTCGTGCTCAGCGCCGCGATCTGCGTGGCCGTGAGTGCCTGTACCTGCGTCGTGCTGAGCGTATTCAGGTTGGTGGTACTGAGCGCGGCGATCTGCGGCGCGGTCAGGCCGGCAATCTGCGTCGTGCCCAGCTCGGCGATGTCGGTGGTCCGCAGTCCCTTGATCTGCGTCGTGGTCAGGGCGGAAATCTGCGTCGCCGTCAGTGCCTGGGTCTGTGTGGTGCTGAACGCATTCAGATTGGTGGTGTTCAGCGCAGCGATCTGCGCTGTGGTCAGGCTGGCAATCTGGGTGGCACTCAGCTCACCGATATCGGTGGTGCGCAGGCTCCCGATCTGCGTGGTGGTCAGCGCGGAAACCTGCTCCGTCGTCAGCGCCTGCACCTGGTTGGCATTCAGGGCATTCAGCGCCGCGGTGCTCAGGGCTGCCACCTGCGTGGCGGCAAGCGCCGTCAGCGTCGTCGGGGTCAGGGCGCTGACCTGGGTTTCATTCAACGATGCGACCTGCGTCGTGGTCAGCGCCCGGAGCTGCGTCGTGGTCAACTCGCCGATATCGGTGGTGCGCAGGCCCTTGACCTGTGTGGTCGTCAGAGCGGCGATCTGCGTGGTGCTCAGCGCCTGCGCCTGCGTGGTGGTCAGGGCATTCAGACTGGTGGTGCTCAGCGCCGCAATCTGCGTGGCGGTCAGGCCGGCGATCTGCGTCGTGCCCAGCTCGGCGATGTCGGTGCTGCGCAAGCCGGCGATCTGCGTGGTGGTCAGTGCGGAAATCTGCGTCGCCGTCAGCGCCTGCACCTGGCTGGTGGTCAGAGCATTCAGACTGGTGGTGCCCAGCGCCGCAATCTGCGTGGCGGTCAGGCCGGCGATCTGCGTCGTGGCCAGCTCGGCGATGTCGGTGGTCTGCAGCCCCTTGATCTGCGTGGTGGTCAGGGCCGCGATCTGCGTGGCCGCCAGTGCCTGAACCTGCGTGGTGTCGAGCGTATTCAGGTTGGTGGTGCTGAGCGCCGCGATCTGCGTGGCCGTCAACCCCGCGATCTGTGTCGTGCCCAGCTCGGCGATATCGGTACTGCGCAGACCGGCGATCTGCGTCGTCGTCAGAGCGGAAATCTGCGTCGCCGTCAGCGCCTGCACCTGGCTGGTGGTCAGGGCATTCAGCGCCGCAGTGGTCAGGGCCGCCACCTGCGTGCCGGCCAGCGCCGCCAGCGACGCCGGAGCCAGGGCCCCGACCTGGGTTTCAGTCAGGGCCGCGATCTGCGCCGTGGTCAGAGCCTGAAGCTGCGTGGTACCCAGCTCGGCGATGTCGCTGCTGCGCAGTCCCGTGATCTGCGTGGTGGTCAGGGCGGAAATCTGCGTCGCCGTCAGCGACTGCACCTGGCTGATATCGAATGCATTCAGACTGGCGGTGCCCAGCGCCACCAGCTGCGTGGCCGTCAGGCCGGCGATCTGCGTGGCACCCAGCTCGGCGATGTCGCTGCTGCGCAGCCCGGCGATCTGCGTGGTGCTCAGCGCGGAAATCTGCGTCGCCGTCAGCGCCTGAACCTGGCTGGTATCGAATGCATTCAGACTGGCGGTGCCCAGCGCCACCAGCTGCGTGGCCGTCAGGCCGGCAATCTGCGTGGCGCCCAGCTCGGCGATATCAGTGCTGCGCAGCCCCGTGATCTGCGTCGTCGTCAGGGCAGAAATCTGTGTCGCTGTCAGCGCCTGTGCCTGCGCTGTATCCAGGGCATTCAGCGCCGTGGTGGTCAGGGCCGCCACCTGCGTACCGGCCAGCGCCGTCAGCGATGCCGGCGCCAGGGCACCGATCTGGGTCTCATTCAGCGCGCCGATCTGCGTCGTGCTCAGCGCCTTCAGTTGCGTCGTGCTCAGGCTGGCGATGGCGGTCGTGTCGAGCGACCCGACCTGCGTCGTGCCCAGCGCCGCGATCTGCGTCGCCGTCAGCGCCTGAACCTGCGTCGCCGTCAGCGCATTCAGATTGGTCGTGCTCAGCACCCCGATCTGCGCGGTGGTCAGCGCCGCGATCTGCGTCGTGCCCAGCTCCGCGATGTCGCTGCTGCGCAGGCCGGCGATCTGCGTCGTGCTCAGCGCGGAAATCTGCGTCGCCGCCAGCGCCTGAACCTGCGCGGCCGACAGGGCGTTCAGCGCTGTGGTGGTCAGGGCCGCCACCTGCGTGCCGGCCAGCGCCGTCAGCGATGCCGGCGCCAGAGCCCCGACCTGGGTTTCAGTCAGGGCCGCGACCTGCGTCGTGCTCAGCGCCTTCAGCTGCGTCGTGCTCAGGCTGGCGATGGCGGTCGTATCAAGCGACCCGATCTGCGTCGTACCCAGCGCCGCGATCTGCGTGGCGGTAAAGCCCCTGATCTGCGTCGTACCCAGCTCGGCAATATCGGTGGTGCGCAGGCCGGCGATCTGCGTGGTGCTCAGCGCCGCAACCTGCGTCGCCGTCAGCGCCTGAACCTGCGTCGCCGTCAGCGCATTCAGATTTGTGGTGTTCAGCACCGTCACCTGCGCGGCGGTCAGTCCCGCGATCTGCGTCGTGCCCAGCTCGGCGATGTCGCTGCTGCGCAGGCCGGCGATCTGCGTCGTCGTCAGGGCGGAAACCTGGGTTGCCGTCAGCGCCTGCACCTGCGTCGTGTTCAGGGCGGTCAGCGCCGCAGTGGTCAGGGCCGCCACCTGCGTGCCGGCAAGCGCCGTCAGCGACGCCGGCGCCAGAGCGCCGATCTGGGTTTCAGTCAGGGACGCGATCTGCGTTGTGGTCAGAGCCTTCAGCTGCGTCGTGCTCAGGCTGGCGATGGCGGTCGTGTCGAGCGACCCGATCTGCGTCGTGCTCAGCGCGGAAATCTGCGCCGCCGTCAGGCCAGCGATCTGCGTCGTGCCCAGCTCGGCGATGTCGGTGCTGCGCAGGCCGGCAATCTGCGTCGTGCCCAGCGCGGAAACCTGCGTCGCCGTCAGCGCCTGCACCTGGCTGGTGGTCAAGGCATTCAGCGCCGCAGTGGTCAGGGCCGCCACCTGCGTGCCGGCAAGCGCCGTCAGCGATGCCGGCGCCAGGGCACCGATCTGGGTCTCAGTCAGGGACGCAATCTGCGTCGTGCTCAGCGCCTTCAACTGCGTCGTGCTCAGGCTGGCGATGTCGGTCGTCTCCAGCGCCCCGACCTGCGCGGCGGTCAACGCGGAAACCTGCGTCGTACTCAGCGCCTGCACCTGTGTCGTGTTCAGGGCATTCAGCGCCGTGGTGGTCAGGGCCGCCACCTGTGTGCCGGACAGGGCCGCCACCGCCGTCGTGCTCAGCGCCTTGACCTGCGTCGCCGTCAGCGCGCCAACCTGCGCGGTGGTCAGGGCCGCCAGATCGGCCGGCTCAAGCGCCGCGACCTGCGTGGCGGTCAGGCTACTGATCTGTGTCGCGCTCAGCTCGCCGATATCGGTGGTGCGCAGGCCCGCGATCTGCGCCGTGGTCAGCGCGGCAATCTGCTCCGCCGTCAGGGCCTGCACCTGGCTGGCCGTCAGGGCGTTCAGCGCCGTGGTGGCGAGGGCCGCCACCTGCGTGGTGGTGAAGGCCGTCAGGGCCGTCGGCGTCAGGATACCGATCTGGGTTTCAGTCAGCGCCGCGATCTGCGTCGTGGTCAGCGCCTTGAGCTGCGTCGTGGTCAGGGTGCCGATATTCGCCGTGCCCAGGGCCTTGCGCTGCGTCGTCGTGAGCGCGGAGAGCTGCGCCGGCGTCAGCGCCTTGACCTGCGCGTCGCTCAGCACACCCAACTGCGTTGTGCTCAGCGCCCTCACCTGCGTCGTGGCAAGGCTCTGCAGCTGGGCGGCGTTCAGGGCGTTCAGGTCGGCGGGCTCGATCGCCGTCACCTGGGTGGCCGTCAGGCTCCGAATCTGCGTCGTGCTCAGCTCGCCGAGATCGGTCGTCTCCAGGCCCGCGATCTGCGTCGTGGTCAGCGCCCGTATCTGCGTCGCCGTCAACGCCTGCGTCTGCGCGGTGCCGAGCGCATTCAGGCTGGTTGCGCTCAACGACCGCAGTTGCGTCCCGGTCAGCGCCCGCACCTGCGTCGTGGCCAGGTCGCCGACATCGGTCGTCTCGAAGGATGCGATCTGCGTGGTGGCGAGAGCCGCAATCTGTGCCGCCGTCAGCGCCCGCGTCTGCGCCGTGTCGAGCGCGGTCAGATTGGTCGCGGTCAGCGATCGCAGCTGGGTCCCCGACAGCGACCGCACCTGCGTTGTGGTCAGCTCGCCGATATCCGTGGTCCGCAGGCCGGCGATCTGCGTCGTGCTCAGGGCCCTCACCTGCCCCGGCGTCAGCGCCTGCGTCAGCGTGGCATCGAGCGCGTTCAGGTTGGTGGTGCTCAGAGACCGCAGTTGCGGACCGGTCAGCGCCCGCAGCTGCGTCGTGGCCAGATCGCCGAGATCGGTCGAACCGAGCGAGCCGATCTGCGTGGAGGTGAGGCTGGCGATCTGCGCCGCCGTCAGCGCCCGCGTCTGCGTCGTATCGAGCGCGTTCAGATTGGTCGTGGTCAAAGACCGCAACTGCGCCGTGGTGAGAACGCGCAACTGCGTCGTATTCAGTTCGCCGATATCCCCGGTCCGCAGGCTGGCGATCTGCGTTGTATTCAGGGCCCTCACCTGCGCCGCCGCCAATGCCTGCGTCTGCGAAGTATCGAGCGCATTCAGGTTCGTGGTGGTCAAAGACCGCAGCTGGGTTCCCGTCAGCACCCGCACCTGCGTCGTGGCCAGCTCGCCGATATCGGTCGTGCTGAGCGATGCGATCTGCGTGGCGGTGAGACTGCCGATCTGCGTCGTGGTCAGCGCCTGCGTCTGCGTCGTGTCGAGCGCGTTCAGGTTGGTCGTGGTCAGAGCGCGCAGCTGCGTTCCGGTCAGCGCCCGCAGCTGCGTCGTATTCAGTTCGTCGAGATCCGCGCTCCGCAGACTGGCGATCTGGGTTGCATTCAGCGCCCTCACCTGCGCCACAGCCAAAGCCCGCGCCTGCGTTGTATCGAACGCGTTCAGGTTGGTCGTGCTCAAGGACCGCAACTGGGTTCCGGTCAGGCCGGCAATTGCCGTGCTGGTCAGCGCGCCGACCTGCGTTTCGGACAACTGCCCGATCTGGGCCGCGGTCAGACCTTTCACCTGCGTCGCATTCAGGGTGCCGAGCGCCGCGGTCGTCAACGCCGCGATCTGCGTGGTGGTCAGGGCCCTCACCTGCAACGCCGTCAGCGCCTGCACCTGCGTGGTGTCCAGGATATTCAGATCGGTGGTCTCGAGCGCCGCCACCTGGGTACCGGTCAAGCCCCGGATCTGCGTCTGCGTCAAATCCGCAACATCGGTGGTATAGAGCGCGGAAATCTGGGTCGCGGTCAGCGCGGAGATCTGCCCCACCGTCAGCGCCCGGGTCTGCGTCGTGTCGAACGCGTTCAGATTGGTCGTGGTCAGAGCGCGCAGCTGCGGCCCGGTCAGCGCCTTCACCTGCGTCGTGCTCAGTTCGCCGATATCGGTCGTCCGCAGACCTTCAATCTGCGTTGTGCTCAGGGCCTTCACCTGCGTGGCCGTCAGCACCTGCGTCTGTGTCGTGTCGAGCGCGTTCAGATTGGTCGTGCTCAAGGAGCGCAATTGCGTCCCCGTCAGCGCCCGCAGCTGCGTCGTGGTCAGGTCGCCGACATCGGTCGCACCGAGCGATGCGATCTGCGTGGAGGTGAGACTGGCAACCTGCCCTGCCGTCAGTGACTGGGTCTGCGTCGCATCGAGCGCGTTCAGGTTGGTCGTGCTCAGCGATCGCAACTGATTGGTCGTCAGCGCGGCGATCGCCGTGCGGGTCAGTCCACCGACCTGGACCTCATCCAGCGCGCCGATCTGCGTGGCGCTCAGGCCTTTCACCTGCGTCGCATTCAGGCTGCCGATCGCCGCCGATGTCAGCGACGCGATCTGCGAGGTGGTCAGTGCACGAATCTGCGTGGCGCTCAGGGCCTGGAACTGCGTGGTGCTGAAGGCATTCAGGTCGGTGGTTTCAAGCGCCGCCACCTGGGTGCCGGTCAGGCTCCTGACCTGCGTGGTACTCAGTTCGCCGATATCGCTGGACCGCAGACCGGCGATCTGCGTGGCGGTCAGCGCGCGAACCTGGGTGACTTTCAGCGCCTGGAACTGCGTGGTGTCGAGGTAATTCAGATTGGTCGTACTGAAGGACTGCAACTGTCCGGCCGAGAGAACGGCAAGTTGCGCGGCGTCGAAGACCAGCTGGGAGGTGGTCAAATAGCTGAACTGCGTTGCCGTCAGGGCTTTGACCTGCGTCGCCAGCAGTGCTTTGACCTGCGTTGAATCGAGTGTCTCGATGCCGGTCTGGGACAGCGCGGCGATCTGCGTCGATTTGAGCGACCGGATGTCCGCTGTGGTCAGCCCCTGAATCGCGCTCGTCGCCAGTCCGGCGATTTGCGTTGTCGGAAAGAGGCCAACACTCGTCACAGCTAAAATTTCCCCCAAAACGCCCGGTGCCCGCCCCTATGCCGTTCCGGCAGTGGACAGCACCTCTTTGCGTCGCAACCATACGACGATTCCCACGGTCAGCAGCCTCGCTCCATGCGGAGGAAAAATCCACCAGATTCTGGGAAAATTCGAGAAATTTCCGCAATCAGTCCGGGTGCGGTCTATGGTCGCAGCGGCTCAGGTTGCCGGACGATTTCCACCGGGAGCCGCCGCATCCATCACTTCCTTGACCTTGCCGGCCAGCTGGCTGAGGGAAAACGGCTTGGCCAGGAAGTTCACATCGGCGGATTTCGCCATATTCGAGC
This sequence comes from Ferrovibrio sp., assembly GCF_025869515.1. Classification (GTDB taxonomy): domain Bacteria; phylum Pseudomonadota; class Alphaproteobacteria; order Ferrovibrionales; family Ferrovibrionaceae; genus Ferrovibrio. The sequence goes on along the minus strand of NZ_JAOZVR010000075.1, from coordinate 23,252 downwards.
GCAAACTGTCTTCGGCGTAACCGGAGATAAACAGGATTTTGAGTTCCGGGCGGCGCGTCCGGAGCTGCGCGGCCAGGCTCGGCCCGTCCAGATTCGGCATCACGACATCGGAGATCAGCAACTCGACGCGTTCGAGCTGGTCGGCCGGCAAGGCCAGCGCCTGTTCGCCGGAAGCGGCCTCAATGACGGTGTAGCCCTTGTTGCGCAGCGCGCGGGCGGCGAAGGCACGCACCGCATCCTCGTCCTCCACCAGCAGCACGAGGCCCTGACCGGTGAGATCGCGGCTGTCGGGCCGGGCTTCGTCGCGGCTGGCGGGCAGGTCGTCGGCATTCGGTTTGTGGCACGGCAGGTAGAGCCGGAAACAGGCACCCTCGCCCGGCGCGCTTTCGACATGGATGAAGCCGCCGGTCTGTTTGATGATGCCATAGACGGTGGAAAGCCCCAGCCCGGTGCCGGCGCCGACCGCCTTGGTGGTGAAGAAGGGATCGAAAATCTTGGCCATGTTTTCCGGCGCAATGCCGTGGCCGCTGTCCTTCACCTCGATCAGCACGTAGTCGCCCGGCGGAATCGTTTCGGTGCCGAGCGGCGTGGCCTGCGCGACGGTATGGTTGAGGGTACGGATCAGCAGGTCGCCGCCTTCGATCATGGCATCGCGGGCATTGACCGCGAGATTGATGATCACCTGCTCGAGCTGGCCCTGGTCGACCTTGATCAGGCCGAGATCGCGGCCATGCACCATCTTCAGCGTGATGGTCTCGCCGATCAGTCGCCCGATCAGGTTGCGCAGATCGGCCAGCACATCGGTGATATCCAGTACCTTGGGGACCAAAGTCTGCTGACGCGAGAAAGCCAGCAGCTGGCGCACCAGATTGGCGGCACGGCTGGCATTCTGCTTGATCTGCATGATATCGGCAAACGACTGGTCGCCGGGCTGATGGCGCTGCAGCAGCAGGTCGCAGAAGCCGATCATCGCGGTGAGCAGATTGTTGAAGTCATGCGCGATGCCGCCAGCGAGCTGACCGACCGCCTGCATCTTCTGACTCTGGTGGAACTGGGTCTGCAGGCTGCGCTGCTCGGTGGTGTCGACCAGATAGACCAGCTGCGCCGACTGGCCGTCCTCGCGTTCCGCGGAGGACGCGGCGAACACTTCCACCACACGCTCGCGCGGCCCGGCGAGCCGCACCTCCAGCGCACGGCTGAAAGTCTCCCCGCGACGCAATGCCACCAGATGGCGGGTCAGCATCAGGGCATCTTCTTCGCGCACCAGAGCCGCCAGCCGCTGGCCGAGCCAGTCGTCACGGCCGCAGAGCTGGGCGAAAGCGGCATTGGCTTCGCGGATGGTACCGGCGGAATCGAGTACCAAGATGCCGATCGGCGCCTGGTCGAAGAAGCGCCGGAACTCGGCTTCCACCGGGCGCAAGGTGCCGCGCTGACGCAGTTCGAGGCCGAGATCATGTATCACGGCGCTGTAACGCAGGGGATCGCCGTCGGCATCGGTTACCTCGGTCTGGCTGACGCTGACCAGGCGGAAACGGCTGGCATCGTCGGCTTCAACGCCGCTGTCTTCCGGGGCCGGCAACGGCCGCAGCTTGGCTTCGCCGCCGGGCCAGTCCGGCGTCATCGCCTCGTTCTCGCGCCCCTCGCCATGCGACAGCACATCGGCCAGCAGCAGGTCGCTGCCGACCAGCTGCTCCGGCACGGTGCCGAGCCAGGCGGCGAAAGTGCGGTTGGCGAACAGGAAACGGCCGTCCGGCGCCACCGAATAGAGACCGACCGGTGCATTGTCGATGAAGGCCGCCAGTTCGTCGCGCTGCTGGCGCACCGCCACTAGGGCGGCGGCATTGTCGGCCACTTCCTGGATGTCCCAGATCACCCAGTTGCGCCGGCCCGAGATCGAAACCGGCGCCAGCATGGCGGTGACCCGCAGCGACACCACGCCGTCACCGGCATGGACCGCGATATCCTCCTGCACGGCCCGGCCAAGCGGCAGCAGGCTCTGCAGCCGGGCGATGACCTCGGCATTGCCGATCTCGCCGCCCAGCAGCGCATCGGGTGCATGCCCGCCCTCGTCGCCGAGCCGCGCGGCCAGCGCGCGATACGCGGTGTTGTCGGCCAGCAATTCATGGCCCCGGGTGATGGCACGCGCAAACGGACTTGCCTCCGCCAGCAGCCAGGCGGCGCGACGGCGCGGCGAACCGATCAGCGAAGCGAAGCTGAGCGCCATGGCTTCCCCCGCGACATCACTCGGGCGCCTCGATCGTCTCGACCTTGGGTTCGTATTTGGAGGAAATCCCGTCCTTCAGCTTCATGATGTAGGAGATCACCTCGGCGACAGCACGGAAATGTTCGACCGGAATCTCATTGTCGATCTCGACCTTGAACAGGGCACGGGCCAGCGGCGGATTCTCGACGATCGGCACATTGTGTTCGGTGGCGATCTCGCGGATGCGACGGGCGACGTTGTCGGCGCCCTTGGCCACCACGATCGGCGCCTCGGACTGGCCCTGATTGTATTTCAGCGCCACGGCAAAGTGGGTCGGGTTGGTGACCACCACACTGGCCTGCGGCACGGCCTGCATCATGCGCTGGCGCACGCGCTGCATGCGCAACTGGCGCAGGCGCGCCTTGATCATGGGATCGCCTTCCTGCTCCTTGTATTCGTCCTTCAGCTCCTGCTTGGTCATGCGCAGCTGCTTCATGTAACTGTGGCGCTGGTACAGATAGTCGGCCACGGCGACGATGAACATGATGCCGAGCAGCGCACCCACCACCTTGGCGACGATCTTCAGACACAGCGGCAGGATGACATGGAGATCGAGGTCGATCAGGACTTCCAGTTCATCCATTTCCGGAATCAGGATGGCGAGCAGGATGCCGCCGATCACCGCGATCTTGATCAGGTTCTTGAGGAACTCGACGAAATTCTGCAGGCCGACCATGCGTTTGAGGCCCGCCAGCGGCGACAGCTTCTCGAAATTCGGCTTGATGCGTTCGAAGCTCACCTGCAGCGGATTCTGTATCAGGCTGGCCCCGAGGCTGGCCAGCACGAACAGGCCGAGCACCGGCGACAGCACGATACCGAGATCCATCATCATGTCGACGGCCAGTCGTGCCAGATGGCTGGGGTCGACCGGAATGAGATGCGGCTGCGCGAAAAATACAGTGGTGGCGCTGACCACCCGGCTCGACAACGAGTCGGCAAGCATCCACAACGCAATACTGGCCGCCAGGAAGGTGAACCAGTAGCTGATTTCCATCGACTTGGCGACGTTGCCCTTCTCGGCCGCATCGGACAGCCGTTTCCCGGAAGGGTCTTCGGTTTTGGATTCTGGGTCAGCATCTTCCGACATGCCCGTCCTCCTAGCGCGGTGCGAGGAACTGCGCCATATGTCCCTCGACGTAGGTGGTGAACGACAGGCCGATGGCGCCCAGCGACAGGCCGAGCACGACCAGCGACATGGCGATCTGCGGCGCCTGCATGATGAAGAAAATCTGCAGCGACGGCATCAGGCGATTGAGCAGGCCGAGCGCGACGTTGAAGACGATGCCGTAAACAAGAAAGGGTGCGGCGAGCTTCATGCCCAGGGTGAAGCCGTCGCTGACCAGCCGGACGGCGGCATTGGCGAAATCGCCGAAGGACGGAGCCTGCATCGGCGGGAACAGCGTGTAACTGTCGTAGGCGGCCTGCAGCCCGAGCAGATGCAGATCGGTGGCCAGGACGAGGCAGATACCCAGAAAGGTCAGCGCGCTGGACACCAGCACGCTCTGTGAACCCTGGTTCGGATCGAAGAACATCGCCGCCGACAGGCCGGCCTGCAGGGCGATCACCGTACCGGCGACATGCATGGCCGACATGATCAGACGCACCATCATGCCAAGGGCGAGGCCGAAGCCGATCTCGCTGACGACCAGAAAGGCCAGATGAAACGGCTGGGCCGGGATCGGCGGCAGGGCCGGCCCCAGGATCGGCACCACGAGCGCCGATGTCAGCAGGGCGATGCTGAGACGGAAGCGTGCCGGCACCGAGTTTTCACCCACGGCCGGCAGCGCCATCATCGCGGAGCCGAGGCGGCTGAAGATCAGCAGGAACATGTAGACATTGCCGGCGACGAACTGCTGCAGCATCGCAGGTTATTCCAGGCCGGCGATCTTCTGCGCCAGCTGCTCCATGAATGTCACCATGGTGCCGATCATGAAGGGCATGGTGATGATCAGGGTGCCGAAGATAGCGATGATTTTCGGCACGAAGGTGAGCGTGGGTTCCTGCAGCTGGGTCACGGCCTGGAACAGCGCGATCACCAGACCGATGACCAGGCTGACAATCATGGCCGGGCCGGCCACTTTCAGCAGCACCCAGATGGCTTCGCGCATAACGTCTGTGACTTCGACGGCAGTCATCGATTCGGTCTCCGCCGCCGATCTTATCCGATTGCGCGCTGTTACCCCAGCCCAAGAGCTCGTTTGGGGGCCCTTCCGGGCGCTGTGCCGCCCGTAAAGCAGGCGGCAGAAGCACTATTTATTGCCGAGACCCGCCGGGGTCAGATCGGCATGCGCAGGATTTCCTGGTAGGCGCTGATCACGCGGTCGCGAACCGCCACCACGGTGTCGAGTGCCATTTCGGCATTGGTCACCGCGGTCACCACATCGGTCACGTCGGCCTTGCCGCTCACCGCCTGCGCCGAGGTCGCCTCGGCGGTTTTCTGGGCATCCACCGTGTTCTGCAGCGCCTCGCCCAGCATCTGGCCAAAGCCGCTGTCGCCCTTGACCTTGCTGGCATCGGCGCCGCCGAGCACCTTGCCCAGGCCCAGCGTGTCGGCAATCCGTAAATCAGCCATGGCTTAACCCCTCGATCCGGCCGGGATCAGCTGCGCAGCAGATCGACGGTGCGGCTCAGCATCGCCTTCGCCGAGTCGATCACGTTCAGATTGGCTTCGTAGGTGCGCTGCGCTTCGCGCATATCGGCCATTTCGATCACCGATTTCACGTTCGGCATCTTCACATAGCCATCTGCATTGGCCGACGGGTGGCCCGGATCGTATTTCAGTTCGAAATCCGAGCGATCCTGCTGCGGTTTCTGCGCCTTGACCAGATTGGCACCCATCGCGCGATCGAGTTCGGACTTGAAATTCACCACCTTGCGGCGATACGGGTCGCTGCCCGGCGTCTTGCCCATCGAATCGGTATTGGCCAGGTTCTCGGCAATGGTCTTCAGGCGTTCGCCCTGGGCCCGCATGCCGGAGGCCGAAATCTTCATTGCGTTCTTAAGGTCCATGCGCCGTCTCCGTCGCTATTCGGTTAGCCCTGGCGGTTGCCAAGGGCCTTCTTCAGCAAGCCGACCTGCTTGCGATAGAGGCTTGTCATCAGATTGTGTTCGGCCTGGGTCTCGGCCACGTTCATCATCTGCTGCTCGAGATTGACCGCATTGCCGTTCGGTGCGGTTTCGTAATTGCCGCTGGGCCGCGCCGTCTTCCACTGGTCGCTGCTGCGCCCGCCCAGACCGCGGAAATGGCCGGGCTGCGTGGCGGCGGCGGCGCCGGAAAGCTGGCTGTTGCGCACCAACTCGCCGAAGCTGACCTGCTTGAGGTCCTTCGGCTTGTAATTCGGGGTATCGGCATTGGCGACATTCTCGGCCAGCACGCGCTGACGCTCGCCCAGCCAGTCCATCCGGCGGGTGATCGCTTTGAGCACGCTGATCTTGTCGAGGTCCATACCGCTGCCTTACGCCGCTGCCTGGCCCGGACGGTCCGGGCCGGGATCAGGCCTTTTGAACTGGCTCGCAGGCTGACTCCGGGGTCCTAAAGATTCGGTTAACCCCGGAGCGTGGTAGGATGCCGCATTCGCCGCCCTTCCAAGCCCAGCACCAGGACGCCCGTGGCCGATCCGCCGAACAAAAACCCAGCAAAACCGCCAAAACAGAAGGCGGTTGCCCTGCGTTACAACGCCGACCGCGAAGAGGCGCCCCGGGTGGTGGCCACCGGCGAGGGTCATATCGCGGCGCAGATCGTAAGGATTGCCCTCGATAACGGGATCATCATCCACAAGGATTCCGACCTGGTCGAAATCCTGTCCAAACTCGATATCGATGCGCTGATCCCGATCGAGGCCTTCGCCGCCGTGGCGGAGATTCTCAGCTATATCTACCGCAGCCAGGGCAAGACACCCGGTACCTGACGCAGCTTTCATCGGGCCGCGCCCGGCGGATCGGCCTATCGGCTTGACCCGACTCGGACCCGGCCACCAGAGTAGCCCGCAATCACGGATCAGGCCGATATGGAAAGCATCGATTTCACCCAGGTGGCACTCGCCTTCGGCGGCCTGCTGCTGCTGCTCGCGCTGTTTTACTATGGCGCGCGCGCGCTGTCGGGGTCGACCACGCGCGCCGGCAAATGGCGCAGCGGCCAGCGGATCGGTGTGATCGACAGCATGCCGGTCGATGGCACCCGCCGGCTGGTGCTGGTGCGCCGCGACGATACCGAACATCTGCTGCTGCTCGGCACTCATGGCGATCTGGTGATCGAAAGCAATATTCCGATACCGCCGCGCGACGAGGCCGATCCGGCCGCTGGCGGGCCGCGCAAGCCCGCCTCGGTCGACGATTCAGGCGGCTGGCCGACCCTGCGCGTGCCGGGACGCGACCGCTGATGCGCCAGATCATGCGCCGGAAGCTGTCCGCTCTGCTGTCCGACTGCCGGCGCGCCCTGCCCTGGTCGCTCGGCTTTGGCCTGGTTGCCCTGCTGATGATGGCGCCGACGTCGCTGTTTGCGCAGTCGGTCAACATCGACCTCGGCCAGGGCGGCTCGCTGACCGGCCGCGTCATCCAGCTGGTGGTGCTGACCACCGTCCTGGCACTGGCGCCGTCGATCCTGGTGGTGATCACCAGCTTCGTGCGCATCGTCGTGGTGCTGTCGATCCTGCGCAGCGCCATGGGCACGCAATCAACGCCGCCGAATGCGGTGCTGATGAGCCTGGCGCTGTTCCTGACCTTCTTCATCATGCAGCCCTATATGGAACGCGCCTATAACGAGGGCGTGCAGCCGCTGATCGAGGAACAGATCGACGAACGCGTCGCCTTCGACCGTTCGATTGCACCGTTCCACGAATTCATGCGCAACCATGTGCGCGAGAAGGATCTGGCGCTGTTCAGCGGCTTTGCCCGCGTGCCGCCGGCGGCGACGGCGGCCGAAATCCCGCTGCGCGTACTGGTGCCCGCGTTCATGATCAGCGAACTGAAACGCGCCTTCGAGATCGGCTTCCTGCTGTTCATCCCCTTCATCGTGGTCGACATGGTGGTCGCGAGCGTGCTGATGTCGATGGGCATGATGATGCTGCCGCCGGTGATGATCTCACTGCCGTTCAAGCTGATCTTCTTCGTGCTGGTGGATGGCTGGAACCTGGTCTGCGCGGCACTGGTGGAAAGCTTCATACCACGCTGACGCTGGGCGGCTCACCGGCCGATCCATGCCGCCGGATTGATGGTGCCCGTCAATTGATGGCGCTCAACCCACCCTTGGAGACACGGTCGCGATAGCGGCTCATGAAGGCCTCATACTGACCGACCTGCGCGATGGTCGCGGCCAGCTGGCGCGGATCGCTGGCATTGCGCGAGACCGAGCTGGCCACGGCGGCAAAGGTGGCGGCATCCGGCGTATCGCGGAACTTGGTTTCGTACCGGCGGCGCAAATCATCCAGCGCGGCGGTGTCGTTGCTCAGCGCATAGGCGACAGCGAGCTGCATCACCTGCTTGCGCTCGTCAGCCGACAGCGGCGCCGGATCTGCATCGCGGCCGCCGAGCATCTGGCTGGCGACGCGGGCGAAAGCGACCCAATCCTTGGCGCGCCAATGCAGTTCGGAGCGCAGTGCGCGCGCTTCCACGCTCTGGTCCTGGCCCAGCAGGTTGAGCGCCTCGGGGAAGCGGTCGAGGTCGCCGAGGGCACGTGCTTCGAGCAGGCGGCGCTCCTGCTGTATCCCGTACGGCAGATTGGCGGCATTGGTGGTCTGCAACGCCTTCAGCGTGGCATCGGGATTGCGGTCGAGCAGATAGACCACCGCCAGCCGCGCTCCGGCGCGGGCGCGGTCCTCGCCGCGCAGGCGATACTGAATCTGGTGCTCGAGCAGTTCGGCCGCACGATTGAGCAGATCGACCGAGACCAGCCGGTCGGCCAGCTTGCCGATGATCTCGTCGCCTTCCGGGCCGACCGGCGTCAGCTCGCGATAATCATAATAAAGCGCCAGCGCATTGAGCGGCGGCAGCGACTGCGCGCCGCCATCGAGGAACAGCTTGGCGAATTCATCGCTCATCTGCTTGGTCAGCAACGGCATTTCCGGCGATTTCGGGAAGTATTTCACCACCTGGCGGAAGGTGGTGATGCCGCTGCGCAGATCGCCGGTGGCAAATTGCAGTTCACCCAGGCGGCGCAGCAGATTGAATTCGAAGGGCCCGCCGCGCCAGGCGAAGCGCAGGCTGTCGAGACGCTCGATCGCCTGCGACGTATTGATCAGCTTGCGCCCCAGCATCATTTCGGTCTTGGCGAATTCTGCCAGAGCGCGAGCACGGCGATCGCCACTGCCGGAGGCGAGATCGAAAAAGCGGATCGCTTCTTCCGGCTTGTTGGTGGCATCGGCGAGCAGACCGCGAATGTAGTTGCCTTCGGCTGCCTGGCCGCGGCTCAAGGTGTCGCTGTCCAGCGCGCGCAGCTCCGCTGTCGCCGCGGTCACGTCCCCGCCGGCGAGCCAGGAGCGGGCCATGGTCAGGCGCAGCGAGGCACGCAGTTCGGGGGGAAATTTCGCGACCGCCGCGCCAGCCAGCGAGAACGACCGCCGCGCAGCCGGCCAGTCGTCACGCTCCGCCGCCAGCATGCCGCGATAGGCCAGCACATCCGGATCGTCGTCGAAAATCTTGGAATCGAGATCGTTGGATGCATCGGTCAGCCGGCCGAGCCGCAGGTAAGCAATGCCGCGCAGGGCGCGATAGAGCTTGTCGCGCTCCAGGTCGGGCTGCTCGGCCCGCGCCTTGGCCAGAACACCCAGCGCTTCTGGCTGCATGTCGTTGGCGGAATAGAATTCCGCCAGGGCCAGGCGCCCGGCCTGGCGCTGGTTCGGCGCGCTCAGACCGATGCGGCGCAGCAGATTCTCTTCCTGTTCGGCATAGCTGTTGCCCTCGACTCGGCGCCATTCGCCGAACTGCAGGATATCGACGGCGCCGCTTTTCGGATCGGCGCCACGCGGTGCGGACAGCGACAAGCCGCTGGCTGAACCGATCTCGACGCCGCGGGGAAAGCGGCTGATCACCAGATTGTCGGCATGCGGCTGGATGGCGAAACCCTGAAAACTGGGCAGCACGCTCAACTCGATGAAGTCGCGCCGGCTCGGCACGCCGCCATTGGCACCGGCAAAGGGGATCACAATCAGCCTGTCGCCGGTATCGGGATCCGGCACCGCGACCTGGGCGCCGGGATCGTTGGCGGCGAAGAACAGCTTGGCGCCGCCATCGGCATCGAGCTGACGACGCACATCGATTTCAGGCAGCCGGTTACGCGTGGCCGCGGGATCCTCGGGGATCGCACCGGGGGCGGTTTCCTTCGGCACCAGCTGCTCGGGCTGGATCGTATTGATGCTGACCTGCCAGCCGGCGTTGCGGCGAGTGAAACTGGCCGTCGTGCCACTCGGCACGGTCAGCCGCAGCACGGTCAGGCCGGGAACCGGCAACTGCTCGATGCCATTGATGGCACCGCTCCAGTCGCGCGTGGTGATCGGCCGCAGATCGACCACCGCATTGCGGTCGAAAACCAGCCACAGCATGCCGTTGCGCAGGAAGGCGCTGACCGCTACCGGGCGGGTCCAGGGAAAATTCAGCAGCGGCCCGGTGCGGGTGGAATCGACCGAGGGCACCAACGGCTCGCCGGTCAGACGATCGGTGGGCGGCGCCGGCATGAAGGTGCCGAGCGGCGCGGCGCCGACGCCAGCGACGGGCGCGGCCAGCGGCACACCGCCATTGGCAACCGTAGGCGCCAATGTTGCCGGCGGCGCCGCCGTTACCGGAGCGGCGGGCGCATTGGCTTGCGGGGGCGCTGCAGTGCCGCGCGCCGGCGGGGCGCCCGGGACAGCAGCCGGTGCGGCGGCCGTGCGGGGCGGCGTTGCCTGGGGTGATGTTGCCTGTGCTGGCGCTGCCGGAGGCGGTGCGGCCGGCCGCGCCGCTTCCGCCGGCTTGGCCGCCGTGGCAGGCTTTGTTTCCGCGGGCTTCGTATCGGCAGGCTTCGTATCGGCGGGTTTCTGCTCTGCCGTTTTCGGTTCGGCCGGCTGGCCCACATCGAGCACGACCTTGGCGCCATCGCGCCAGGCCTTCACACTGGCGCCGGTGCCGATCCCGAAACTGACGATGCTGGCATTGCCATCGGTACGGGCCGCAAGACCGGTGATGCCGCGCGGCGGAAACTGCGCCAGCCGGCCGATATCGATGGCGGCGGCGCGCTCGAACCGCACGCTCGCCTGCTGCCCTTCGGTATTCACGGTGAAATCGACGCGTTCGGGCCAGTCAAAAACCAGACGCGTGTAGGTGGGGTGTTCGCCGGCGCGCAGACGGACAGCGGCAGAAGCCGGCGCTGCGGCCGGTGCTGCTGCAGCCGGCGGGCGGGCCGCGGGCGGCTGAGCGGCAGGCTGCTGGGTGCCGGTCGGCGGGGTGTTGACCTGCTGGGCAGTGGCGAGGGGCGACTGGGTCAAGGACAAGGCGAGGCCGATGGCGCCGGTCACAAGAAGACCGGCGACCCTGCCATCGAGGGCACGCCGTGGACCGCCAGTCTGTGGCCGGCCTGACGCGCTGCCTGTGCCGCGTCTTTTCGCCATACTCCCTGTCTGCACCGCTTGCACTGCTTCGCCGGGGACTCGCGTTCCCGACAGACGGATTATAAGAGCCTCGCAGGATAAGGCGATACTGTTAACAGATTGTTCTTCCGGCCAGATCGGGCCGACGCAGGCGCGCGGTGCGGCTTTCAGAATGGGCCCAGTACGGCCGCCAGCTTGGCCCGCAGACCCGCGGCATCGAAGGGTTTCACGAGATAGCCGTCGACCCCCAGCCGGCGTGCCGCCAGCACATTCTCCGGCCGGCTCTCGGCCGTGACCAGAATGAAGGGTGTGGCGGCGTAGAGCGGATCGCGCCGCAGCGTTTCAAGGAAGGCGATGCCGCTCATCGGCTCCATATTCCAGTCCGACAGAATCAGGCGGTAGTGCCGCTGGTGCATCATGGTCAGGGCCGTGACCGGGTCGCCGGCCGTGTCGATCTCGCGGAAACCGAGGTCGCGCAGCTGCCTGGCCACGATCGCCTGCATGGTGCGGTGATCGTCGACAACCAGAATCGGCATGGACCAGTCGGCAACCATGCCGATACTTAGCCCAGGATGGAAAGAAAACCTAGCCGAACAGACCCGTCAGGTAGCTTTGCGAGGTAGCGCTGTTGTAGCCGCCATCCTTGAAGGTGAGATAACGCATCACCAGCTTGTCCACCTCGTTCTGGTCGCTCTTCAGCGCCTTGACGTCGACGCGACGCTCAAGTGCCGTGACCTGGCTGTCGACTTCCTGGTAGGCCAGTTCCTGCGGAATGTTATTGGCGACCGTGACCACCTCGCGCAGCACGGCATCGCCGAGCAGCTGCACGGTCATCGTCACATCCTTGATGCGGCGGCCGAATTCGATGGCGGCGCGCACACCCGGCGCCTGTTCATCGAGATGCCTCTCGTAGGCGAGGCGTTCATAGCGGGTGACCAGACCCTCCGTGGTGGTGCCGAGCTTCAGCTTGACCACACCGGCAGCCGGAAGGTTGAGATCCTTGGCCATCTGCTGGTAGCGCGGGTCCTGGAACCGATTGGCCAGCGAGTTGACGTCATTCAGATCGCTTTCGAGAATCTTGCGGATCTTGCCGGGATACTGCTCCTCACCAGCGAGGCCATAGGAGTACAGCATGAATTTCAGCAGGCGGTGATTCTTGCTGTCGAACAGGTCATCGACCGTTTTGACGTTGTCGATGTTGTCCTTGTAATACTGAGCCTCCATCTGCACGTCGCGGCGCTCGCGGAATTTCTGGAACTCGGTGCTTTCGAATTCATAGACCGCGCTGACGCTGGATTTTTCCGGTGCCTTCTGCTCCTGCAGCAATGCCTTGGTCTGCGCGCTGGCATAGCGCGATGCGTCGCCTGCCGCCAATCCCACGGTCTGGATCAGCTGGTTGTCGGTCTCCGGCTTGCTCGGCGTGTCGGTAATACTCGCCTTGCCACTGATGTCGATCACGAGGCCGCGCAGCTTGCCCAGGCTCGCCGGCAGCGGCGTACCGGACCCGTCGTTGACCAGCTTGCCCTCGGCCGTCACGCCGACGACATTGCCGTCAGTGTCGTACTGATCGCCGGTGGCACCAAAATTGTATTTCTTGGCGAGTTCGACTTCCTTTAGCAAGCCGCTCTGCCGGGCCGCTGAATTCGGATCGTTGAGGTCGCTGAGCAGGATGTCGCGCAGGCGCTGACGGTCGTTCAGATACAGATCGCCGAAATCATTGCCGAAGGCGAGTACCTTGAGGAAGCGGTCGTCGTTGACCAACTCGGCAGCGGTATTCGCAGTGGCGGCGCGGTTTTTGTAATAGAGCGTGTCGTTCTGAACCTGGGCGTTCTGCTCTTTGTATTGCTTGTTGCGCAGGCGCACGGCGGCATTGTTGAATTCGCGCGTGATCTCGGCCGCCTTTTCCTTGGCAGTCCCCGAGTCATCCGTCTGCGCGTTTTCTTCCGCGAGCTTCTGCAGTTTCTTGTACATCCCGATTGGCGACACGGTCGCCGAACTGGGCGTTGCACTTGACAGAAGGGCGCTTAGGTCGATGGCCATCCTTGCTCGCCTCCTGCGGCAGTGACGATGGGATACCGATCCGATTCTGGACTGGCATACTGGAAATAATCCGTAGTAATTTTACCACGGATACGCAGCCGGGCAATACCGGCTTTTCTAAGCCGGAACAACGCATTAACCTTGGATTAACCGTGTTTCAGCCACCCGCGCGCGGCGCAGGTGCCGCACCGGCAGCCGGCTGACCCTGCCCCGGAGCAGCGCGCGGCGCCGCGGCCGGTGCCGATGCTGGCGCCCCCGCCGCAGGCGCGACCGACTGCAACTGGCTTTCCACACCAGCGCGCACGCTCGGCGGAATCTGCTTGCGCGTGGCAAGGCGAACCGTGAGATCCTGGGCCGTGGCCGGGGCCATATCGGCCAGCACCAGCGCCAGCTTGGCTTCCTTCATCCGCTCGACCACGCCGAGCAGGATATTCGGTTCCAGCTTTTCGAAGATGCGCGCGGCATCTTTCGGTTTCATATTCTCATAGACCTTCACCAGGCCCTGCAGGTTCTGTTCTTCCTGCTTGTCGTACTGCTGCACGATCTGCTTGATGCTGGCTTCCAGCTTCTTCAGTTCGGCAATGCGGTCATCGAGCCGCTTCTCGGCAGCGCCCAGCAGGCTTTCGCGCAGATCGATCTCGCGGCCGCGCTGTTCGATCTGGTCGCGACGCTGCGCCAGATTGGCCAGCAGCTCGATCTCGGCACGGGTAAATGTGGTCGGGTCCTTCTCGGCCAGCGACTGCACGGTGGCCGATGCGCGTGCCGGCGCCTGCTGCCCGGTCTGCTGCCCGGTCTGGCCGGACGCAGCCGCTGGCGCTGCAGCCGGAGCCTGGGCCATCTGGGCCGGGGCCGGTTGCCGCGACGCCGGTGGCTGCGCCGCCTGCTGCGGCGGCGGAGTCAATTGCGTGGGCTGTCCGGCCTGCTGCTGGCCCTGTTGCTGGGCACCGGCGGGCGTGACGAACAGTTCTGCCCTGCCCTGCCACAATGCACCGATCTTGAGGCCGAGCAGCAGCGCCACCGCCAGAATGGTCAGCGGCAGAATGCGTACGCGACTGGCCAAACGCTGCCGGGAAGGATGCGCCACAGCGCTCATCGTGCCTGCCTCAGGGCCATCAGCAATTCACGCTCGGCTTCCGAGCGCGGTTCGATCTTGAAGTCGCGGGCATTCGGTGCGGGCGGGATATTCGGTTTTTTCGGCGGGAATGGCGTGACCTGCGGGCGGGCCGCCGCCGGCGCAGCCTGCCGCTCCATCGCGGCGCGCTCCATCACACGATCGATACCGGCCCGCTCCGTCGCGGGACGTTCCGTCGGCTGCCGCGCGGTGCGATTGCCGTTCGCATCGCCGGCCAGGCGGTCGGCCAGGCGATCTGCGGTCTCGATCATGAAGCCAAGCTCGTCGCGCAGGGTCCTGGCCTGCTGCATGCGCTCTTCATGCGCGGTATCGGCACTGGCGGAAGCCCCCTTCAGTTCGGCCATGCCCTGACGTGCCTTGGTCAGCGCTTTGTCGAAATCGCCGATCAGGCGGCGCATCTCTTCCTGGTTGGCGCGCAGGTTGCCGAGACGGCGATTGAGCACCAGCGAGATGCCCAGGGTGATGAGCAGCAGAACGGCAACGAGGATTTCAACCATCATGGTCAGCGTCATCACACACCTCCCAGGTTCTTCAGGGTTCGATCAATCTTGACCGCAATGTTGTTGCCCATCCGGCCCATGCGGCCTTCAACCATCGGAATGCCGCCACAGCGCATCATAATCACCGATTCCGGCGTGGCGTTGAACATAATGGTCTTGCCCACCTCCAGGTTCATCACCTGGCCCAATGTCATCACCTGTTCGTCCAGCACAGCTTCGATTTCCACATCGGTGGACCATAATTCGGTCGCCAGATGGTTTTCCCAGATCGAGTCGCGGCCGAACTTCTCGCCCATGAACATCTGGAGCAGAAGTTCGCGGACCGGCTCCAGCGTGGCATAGGGCAGCAGCAGCTCGAGACGACCACCGCGGTCCTCCATGTCGACGCGCAGGCGGGCAAGAATTGCCGCATTGGCCGGGCGGGCGATGGTGGCGAAGCGCGGATTGGTCTCGATACGGTCGTAAGAGAAGTTGACCGGCGCCAGCGGCTCGAATGCCGCGCGCATGTCGTCGAGCACCACATTGACCATGCGCTCGACGAGGTTGCGTTCGATGGTCGTATACGGACGGCCTTCGATGCGCATCGCCGCGGTGCCACGACGGCCACCGAGCAGCACGTCGACGATAGAATAGATCAGCGAGCTGTCGACCGTGAGCAGGCCGTAGTTATCCCACTCGACCGCGCGGAACACGCTGAGGATGGCGGGCAGCGGGATGGAATTGAGGTAATCGCCAAAACGGATCGAGGTAATGTTGTCGAGCGAGACTTCGACGTTGTCGGAGGTAAAATTGCGCAAACTGGTCGTCATCAGACGCACGAGGCGGTCGAACACCACCTCGAGCATCGGCAGACGTTCATAGGAAACCAGCGCGCTGTTGATGATCGCGCGGATACCGGCCTTGTCGGCATCTTCCTCAACACTGGCATCGAAGCCTAATAGGCTGTCGATCTCGTCCTGATTCAGAATCCTGGTGGAGCCGCCGGCTTCATCGCCGCCGTCGCCGCCGGCCCATTCGGCGCCGCCGTCTTCGGGATTGTCAGCCATGGACGCCTCGCGTGATCACTGGATCAACATTTCCTTGAACAGCACGTCATTGATCTTGAGCGGCGCCACTGCCTGGTTGACGCGGATCAGCAGTTCTTCCTTCAGCCGGTACAGGCCGGCGGATCCCACCAGATCATCCGGACGCAGTTCGCGCAGGTAAATCTGGAAGTTATCGATGACGCGCGGCAACAGTTCGTTCAGCTTCGGCGTCGACAGCGGATCGTTATGCTCCAGCGCCACCTTCAGTTTCAGATAGGACGCCTGCCGGCCGGTCGAATTCAAATTTACCAGAATGTCCGGCAGATCATAGAAGACCGTCACCTTCGGCGCTTCGGGCTTGACCTCGGCTTCCTCGCTTTTCCCGGCAAACAGCAGGAAATAGGCGGCACCGCCGCCGCCAACGAGCAGCAGCACCAGCACAACGGCAGCAATAATGACTATTGCCCGCTTGCCGCGCTTCTTGGGTGCGCCTTCGCCGTCTTCGGCCTGGCCTTCGCTGTCGTCACTCATGCCTGCCACATCCCTGGCGCCATCGCTGGCCCGTCAATCCCGACCCGAATCCCGATCTGGCCGGTTCACTCCGGATGCCATTGGTAAGGGGCCACAGTTAACACTTTGTCACCGCCCGGCAGTTTTTGCCGGGTTTGCCCCCCTGCCGCCGGTCAAAAATCGCCTCTGCGCCGGAAATCTCAAATATTATGCCTGTTTTCCGCCAATAAATGAATTGGCACGGCGTCTGCAACATGATGGCCAGCAACGACTAACCACGAGTTAGGTGTCATGGAAAACACGACTTACATCGGCCTGTCCCGCCTTTCGGCCATGCGGCGTGAAATGGATGTGGTCGCCAACAACATGGCGAACATGAATTCCAACGCCTACAAGGGCGAGCGGGTGATGTTTGAGGAATTCCTCAAGGGTCCGAACGCCAATCAGAAGACCAGTTTCGTCAACGACTGGGCCGTGCTGCGCGATTTCCGCGCCGGCAAGCTGGAGCAGACCGGCAATACCTTCGATTTCGCCATCAGCGGCACCGGTTATCTCAGCATCGATACCCCGCAGGGCCGCCGCTATACCCGTGACGGCCATCTGCGCCTCGACGCCGACCGGCGCCTGGTGACCTCGGGCGGCCATCCGGTGCTGGATAACCGCGGCCGCGACATCATCATCCCCGACGGTCAGGGCGTCCCCGCCATGGCGGTCGACGGCACCATCAATGTGGGCCAGCAGCAGGTCGCCAAGATCGATCTGGTGAATTTCGAGAATGAGCAGGAACTACGCAAGACCGCCCAGGGCCTGTTTGCCACCACCCAGGAGCCGACGGCAGCCCCCGCCACCACCACGCTGGTGCAGGGCATGCTGGAAGCCTCCAACATCGAACCGATCGTCGAGATGACCAACATGATCGAGCTGCTGCGCCAGTATCAGAGCACGCAGAGCCTGCTCGACGGCGAGAACGATCGCCTGAAAATGGCGATCCAGCGGCTCGGCCGCGCCCAGAATTGATGAATTGACGGACCAGGAGACCTAGATCATGCGTTCGCTCAGCACCGGTGCCACCGGCATGATGGCTCAACAGCTCAATGTTGAAGTCATCTCGAACAATATCGCCAACATGAGCACGACCGGCTTCAAGCGCCAGCGTGCCGAGTTCCAGGATTTGCTGTACCAGAACATGCGGCGACCGGGCTCGACCTCGTCGGATGCCAACACCATCGTGCCCTCGGGCATCCAGATCGGCGTGGGTGTGCGCACCGCGGGTGTTTACCGCATCCATGAGCAGGGCAATCTGACAACGACGGGCAATACCTACGATCTGGCGATCAGCGGCAAGGGTTACTTCCAGGTCACGCTGCCATCTGGCGAAACCTCCTATACCCGTGCGGGCTCTTTCCAGGTCAATGCGCAGGGCCAGATCGTCACTGTCGACGGCTATCAGATCAATCCGGCCATCACGGTGCCGCAGGGTGCGCTGTCGGTGAATATCGATGCCACCGGCATCGTCGAGGCGCGCATCGCGGGCCAGACCAATGCCCAGCAGCTGGGCCAGATCCAGCTCGCCACCTTCGTGAACGAGGCCGGCCTGGAAGCCACCGGCGACAATCTGTTCCTCGAAACCGCCGCTTCGGGCCAGCCCACCGTGGGCAATCCCAATGCGATCGGCTTCGGTGTGCTGCGCCAGGGTTACGTCGAAACCTCGAACGTCAATCCTGTGCAGGAAATCACCAACCTGATCACCGCGCAGCGCGCCTACGAAATGAACTCTAAGATCATCACCGCTTCGGACGAAATGCTGCAAACCGCAACTCGCCTGCGGTAACGGCTTTAACGCGTAACACGGAGACCGACCATGGCCTCGCTTCGCCCGCTTCTTCTCACCGGCCCGCTGCTGCTCAGCGGCATGGCTGCCTTCGCACTGGCCCTGCCGCTTGCCGCCGCGAAGCCCGTTGCGGCGCAGACCATGGTGGCCTCGGCCGGCATCAGCGCGACCCGCGTGATCGGCGAGCGCGAAATCGGCCGCCGCATTGCCGACATGGTCAAGCAGCGCAATGGCGGCCGGCCGGTGGAAATCCATTTCCACGGCCTGGGCAACGAGATCGAGGTTCCCGCCGCTTCCGCCGGTTTCCAGGTTGAGGAGTTTTCCTTCGACTCGCGCAACGGCCGCTTCTACGGCACTGTCGCAAGCAGCGCCGCCAGCAGCATCAAGGTGAGCGGCCGCGCCCAACCGGTGGAAGCCATTCCGGTGCTGAAGAGCCGCATCACGACCGGCCAGGTCATTACCCGCGGCGATATCGAATGGCTGCAGGTGCCGGCCAACCGTTATGGCGCCGGTTATATCGACCGCATCGAGGAACTGGTCGGCCAGACGCCGCGCCGCGCGCTGGCCGCCGGCCTGCCGATCCGCAATGCCGATATCGGCAAGCCGGAAGCGATCACCAAGAACGGCCTGGTCACCATGGTGGCGCAGGCACCCGGCCTGACCATCACCACCACCGGCCGCGCCATGGAAGCCGGCAGCGTCGGCGATGTGGTGCAGGTGATGAACCTGCAGAGCAAGCGCACCGTGCAGGCGACGGTGACCGGAATGAACCTCGTCCAGGTCATCACCGCGCCGAACATCATCGCTTCGAACTGACTGACGAGTTGAGAAGGATTTCCGCCATGACCCGCACACACATGCCTTCCCTGGCCTCGGCACTGCGTATCGCTGCCACGGCCGGCCTTGCCATCACCCTGGGTGCCTGCGGCAATCTCAGCCGCCTTGGCGATATCGGCAGCGCGCCCTCGATGAGCAAGATCGACAATCCGACCGAATCCCGCGACTACCGCCCGGTCAGCCTGCCGATGCCCTCGCCGGAAGTGACGCCGCGCCATGCCAACTCGTTGTGGCGCCCCGGCGCGCGCCAGTTCTTCAAGGATCCGCGCGCCACCAGGGTGGGCGACATCCTGACGGTGAACATCAACATCCAGGAACGCGCCCAGCTGCAGAACAACACCACCACATCGCGCGACAATAGTGAAACCCAGGGCCTGCCCAACTTCCTCGGCTGGGAAGCCGCACGCGACGGGGCTGGCGGCGTACTGACCGGCGCAGGGGCCCCTTCGACGATGAACAAGATTTTCCGCAACATCGATCCGGAAAACATGGTGACCATGAATTCCGCCTCTGAAGTGCAGGGCAAGGGCCAGGTCACCCGCAACGAGCAGATCACCCTGACGGTCGCCGGCCTGGTAACCCAGGTTCTGCCGAACGGCAACCTGGTCGTGCAGGGCCGCCAGGAAGTCCGCGTCAACAACGAAGTGCGCGAATTGCTGATCCAGGGCATCGTGCGACCGGAAGACATCACGGCCACCAACACCGTCAATCATACGCAGATGGCGGAAGCGCGCATCTCCTACGGCGGGCGCGGTCAGCTGACCGACGTGCAGCAGGGTCGCTGGGGTCAGCAGATCTACGACATCATCTTCCCCTTCTAAGGCACGAAAGGGATTTTCCGCCCCGCCCGAAGTTCGGGCACGCCAGAAAGCGCGTCAGGACCGCAGGATGCGGACCGCGGCAAAACGCCAGGGGCGAGAGCAAACGCAAAAGGCCGGTCAGAAGACCGGCCTTTTCGTTTTTTCATCCGTGTGCGCCAGCTCTATCTGGAAAGCGCGCCGGCTGTGTCGCGTCAGGGGCTAGGTATCGTCCCGGTGCGTGCGCTCGCGGCGTTCATGCCGCTCCTGCGCCTCGATCGACAGCGTGGCGATCGGGCGGGCTTCCAGCCGCTTGAGCGAGATCGGCTCGCCGGTCTCCTCGCAATAGCCATAAGAGCCGTCCTCGATCCGCTTCAACGCGGCGTCGATTTTGGAAATCAGCTTGCGCTGGCGATCGCGCGTGCGCAGCTCCAGCGCCCGATCGGTCTCAGTCGAGGCGCGATCGGCAATATCCGGCTCCTGCGAGGTGTCTTCCTGCAGGTGCTGCAGCGTCTGGTTCGATTCCCGCAAAATGTCTTCCTTCCAGGCCAGCAGCTTGCGGCGGAAGTATTCCTTCATGCGCGGGTTCATGAAGGGCTCACTCTCGGTCGGCCGATAATTCGCCTTCAATTGGATACCCATGTAAGAGACCCTCCAGGCGCCGCGGCGACTCCGGGACCCCGGCCGCGGCGCGCGGGAGTATATGAATCGGCCCGGCCCGGAGCAAGGCTGTCGATAAATGCCGAACCCATTGATTTGATGATAGAATTATGAAAGCTCCGCGTCGGGAGCAATTATATTACAAGCCCAGCTTGGCCAACTCGACCTCGCAGCGCAGTTCGATCTCGGCCATCACCTCGGCCAGCTTGGGGTCCTGCACCATCAGTTTTTCGCTGCGCAGCGTGCGCGCCAGGGTCTGAAGGCGCTCGGCCGGGATGCTGCCCATCAGCAGGCCGTGGCGAATGTCGTCCAGCCGCTCAAGCAAGGTTGAGCCACGCTGGAAGGCGCGCTGCCGGTTCTGCCGGCCGCCACCCTGCTCATCGACCGCCTGGATGGTCAGCATGGCATCGAGGGCCGCCACCGGCGGCGCCTGACTGACCTGGCCGGCGGGCTTCTCGGCGCCCTTCAGCATACTGGCAAAGCTCGGCCCTCCGGCAGCGCTGCTGCTGCCGGTCGTACGCTTGGGGCTGCCGGGGGCCACACCGCCCGGACCTTTGATCTTGTCGATGCTCATTGGAAATAATATCTCTTAACGCGCCGCATCGTGCCCGATAAGACTGGCCGGGTAAAGCCGGCATTTTTTGCCGGGCGGCGCCTGAAATCAGCCTCAATCCCAAGATAAATCAATCAGTTATTCTCTGGCACGACAATCGCATCGAATGGCGCGAGAGAACCGGCATGCGTGCCTGGTTCGCGTGAGGGAAGATGACGATGATCCGCTTTGCCGACCACCTGATCCGCCGCCTGCTGCCCCATCTGGTGCAGGCTGCTCTGGCTGTCGCCCTGCTCGCCCTGCCGCTGCAGGCCCAGGCCGGGTCGCGTATCAAGGATATCGCCGATTTCGAAGGCATCCGCGACAACATGCTGGTCGGCTATGGCCTGGTGGTCGGTCTCGATGGCACTGGCGACAGTCTGACCAACGCACCGTTCACCCGCCAGAGCCTGCAGGCCATGCTGGAACGCTTCGGCGTCAACATCCGCGATGCCGGCACCTACCGTACCGCCAATCTTGCCGCCGTGATGGTCACCGCCACCCTGCCGCCGTTCTCCCGCCATGGCAGCCGCATCGATGTCAGCATCTCCACCATGGGCGACGCCAAAAGCCTGCAGGGCGGTACCCTGCTGGTCACCCCGCTGCTCGGCGCCGATGGCGAAGTCTACGGCGTGGCCCAGGGCGCCATCGCCATCAGCGGTTTCAAGGCCCAGGGCGCCGCCGCCCAGGTCACCCGCGGCACGCCCACCTCGGGCCGTATCGCCAATGGTGCGATCGTCGAACGTGAAGTCGGCTTCGAGCTGACTTCGCTGCCGGTGCTGCGCCTGGCTCTGAAGAACCCCGATCTGACCACCGCGCGCCGCATCAGCCAGGCCGTCTCCACCCTGGCCGGCGTACCGACCGCGCGCGCGCTGGATCCTTCCACCGTGCACATCGATATCCCGGAACGTTTCCGTCGCGACATCGTCGGCTTCATGACCGAAGTGGAGCAGCTGCAGGTCGAACCCGACCAGATGGCCCGCGTGGTGATCGATGAACGCTCCGGCACCATCGTGATGGGTCCGAACGTGCGCATCGATACCGTCGCCATCGCGCAGGGTTCGCTCACCGTGCGCATTACGGAAACCCCGCAGGTTTCGCAGCCGCTGCCCTTCTCGCCGTCTTCCACCGCGATCCCCGGCATCTCGGGCACCAGCGCCAGCACCGGCACCGTGCAGGTGCCGCGCATCGGCCCGGACGGCCAGCCGGTCAAGGATGCCTCGGGCAACTTCGTGTTCGACACCATCACCCAGGCCGTGCCCGGCACCGGCACGCCGACCATTCCCGGCGGGGCCGCCGGTGGCGCCCAGACCGTGGTGGTGCCGCGCACCGACATCCAGGTCGACGAACAGGCGGATCGCCGGCTCGGCCTGCTGAAACGCGGTGTCTCGCTGCAGGAACTGGTCGATGGCCTGAATGCCCTCGGCGTCAGCCCGCGCGATATGATCACCATCCTGCAGGCGATCAAGGCCGCCGGTGCCTTGCAGGCCGAAATCCAGGTGATGTGAGGCCGCCATGTCTACGCTCGTCGCATCCCCCGCCATCAACTCCTACGCCATCGAGCAGGCGCAGGCCAGCCGCATTCAGCTCGACAAGTTCGGTCAGTCGAAGCACAGCAACCCGCGCAAGACGGCCGAGGATTTCGAAGCCTTCTTCCTGACGCAGATGTTTGAAGTCATGTCCGCCGGCGTGAAGACCGATGGCCCGATGGGCGGCGGCCAGGCTGAATCCAAGTGGCGTTCGTTCCTCAACGACGAGTATGGCCGCGCAATGTCCAAGGGCCGAGGCCTTGGCATTGCCGACATGGTGTACGACCAGATGATCAAGATGCAGGAGGCCCAGCCGTGAACCAGAAGCAGCCGCAGCAGCCCGCTACCCGCCAGCCTCTTTCGCCGCGCGCCGTCCAGCGCATGGGCCTCGATACCCGCCCGCGCATGGTTGACAATATCGGTGCCGGCTCGGTGCCGCCGACCATTGCCGAACTCAGCGACCTTGTTATCCAGTTGAAAGACGTGCTGCAGGAAGAAACCGCGGCCCTGGAACGCTTCGCCTATGATGACCTCGATCGTTCGACCGAGCAGAAGCGCATTATCTCCGGTCTGCTGCGCGACAAGCAGAAAGTCCTGCGCCAGCATCCCGACGCGCTGCGCGATGCACCGGAATCCGAACGCCAGCGCCTGGAAAAACTGCTGGCGGATATGCAATCGGTCGGCCGGCGCAATGAAATCGTCGTGCGGACGGCGCGCGATGCCAACCAGAAACTGCTCAACGCGGTGATCCGCGGTGCCACCAAGCAAAGCCAGCTCGGCACTGGCTATGGCCGCTCCGGCGTGATGACGGCGCTGACCACCAATTACGGCTCACGCCAGGCCGTCTCGCTGTTCAACAACGAAACCTGCTGACCGACCCGACTTCCCCCCGCCAGTACCCCCCTCGCCCCGTCCGCTTCGCCGGACGGGGCCTTCTTTTCAGCGTACGTTAGTCGGTCTTGGGCACCGGACGGATCGGCC
>NZ_JAOZVR010000074.1 GCF_025869515.1 Ferrovibrio sp. | reverse complement strand
GTGGTTTGGTGGGGCTGGGGGTGCGGGGGTTATATTTCTCTTTCTCCACGTACTGGGCCAGTTTTGCGCAAGGGCTTCCCAAATCGGCCCGGGGGCTGCTGAAAGCAGCGGCGGAGCTGAAAAACCGCGTCGTCTAGATCGGATAGATCAGGGAATTGAGGATCAGCTCGCTGTCGAAGACGCAAAGCCGTTCCTGCAGCAGCAGGCCCTGGTCGCCATAAACGAAGCGATCGAGATAGCGGCCGACGTTGTAAACCTCGGAGACCGAGCCGGGTTTGGTGCGGAAGACAGAATAATTCGCGGTTGCTTCAATCGTGATGCCGTTATCCGACAGGATACGCGCGCCACCGATCACATGGCGCTGATAGTAGGGTGCGTGAAACAAGGTGTTGGTGATGCCGTAGACACGGTCCTTCAGCATGCCCTGGCCTTCCAGCGCCATGGTGCAGAGCGGCAGCCCGGCATCGTGATTTTCCCGCGGCACCACCTTGTAGAGGCAGTCCTCTGTGAACATGGCAATCCAGGAGTCATACGCGCCACGATCCAGGCAGTCGCCATAGGCGGCATTGAACTGGTCGACGCGATACTGGGATTCCAGCACCGACAGGGCGATGGCATGCGGGCGCATCGGCATGATCAGATCTCCATCACCTTGCGCCAGTATCCATACATGCCACGGATCAGCGTTTCGGTGACCATATGCGAGGTCGGTGCGATGCCGCGGCCGTCCAGTTCGCAGACCGTGGCGCCCTCGGCGCCCTTCTGGCGGAAACCATCCTGAGAGAATTCGATCACCTCGCCGTCGTCGGCCGAAACGAAGCCGGCCGGGCCGAAAAGGTTGGCCTGGCGCAACCGACGCCGCGTCATTGTCTCGTCATCCTCTTCAAAGCCAAAATGCGTCCAGACGAAATCGAAAGCATCAGGACCGGACGGCACGATATGCCGCGTGGAGAGCGAATTGACCTGCTGCTGGATGATCACGCTGGGAAACAGGGTAATCATCGTCACCGTCGGCCCCTTCCACCAGTATTCCGGCATCACATCGAGCAGGCGCGTATCGTTCAGCGTCATGTCCTTCTTGAAGCTGGTGACCCCTTCGGTGACCGCCTTGGCCTCGCCGCCAGCATTGCGCTGCGAGATCATCACCGCATGGCGGCCATGGCTGTCCATCACCATGCGCGATTGCTGATCGGCCCGCCACAGGCCGAAGGTGACGAACCAGGTGTGCAGCAGGCCCGGATGATACGGATCCTTGATATTCTCCATCATCAGCTTCCAGTTGCCCGGAATACGCTGGCGGTTGGTGCCGAGGATGGTGAGCTTGCGGCCGTCGAAAATGCGGTTGAGCCACGGCATCACATCCGGACCGATGTAATCCTCGAAACCCGGCGCATCGTGATCGAAAGTCGCAAAGACCAGGCCGTTATAGGTCGCGACTTTGAGCTTGGTCAAACCATGCTGCTTGAGATCGAAGTCGGGCGGCATGCCGCCCTGCACTTCGCCATCGTCCTTTTTCACGCCCTGGCGAAACGGCAGACCGGCGAGATCGCCATTCAGCTTGTAGGTCCATTGGTGATAGGGGCAGACGAAGCTGCGCGCAGTGCCGCGCGGCTTCTGGCAAAAGCGCACGCCGCGATGGGCGCAGCGGTTTTCCACGACGTGTATGCTTTGATCGCGGTCTCGCACGACGATCACCTGCCGCTCGCCGACATACGACAGCTTGTAATCGCCCGCCTTGGGCAGCTCGGCCTCCAGCGCGACGTAGCACCAGTGGCCACCGCCATGGAAAAACCGCTCGATCTCACGGCGATAGACCATCGGGTCGGTATAGGCCCAGAAGGGAATCCGACTGGAACCCTCATCGGCCCAGCGCGGCAGGGTCTCGGCTGACAGTGAGGTAGGGGCAAAGTTCATATCCGAATCCTCCCGACACGGATTTATTTGCATTTGCAAATATTATCTGCCTGTTCCCGCCCGCCGTCAACCGAACGCGCGCCTTCCCTTAGGTCACAATTGAATCCGGAACCGAAACACCGGAGCATGCCCGGCATAAACGGAGGAAACCGATGTTCGACCGGCATTACGCGGTCTGGCCCAAGGGGGTGCCCAAACACCTGACCCTGCCGGCCACCAGCCTGTACGAAAACCTGGAACTGTCGGCCCGGCGTTACCCGACCAAGCCGGCGATCCTCTATTACGGTTCGGTCCTGACCTATGCGCAGCTGAAAGACCATGTCGACCGGCTGGCCGGCTGGCTGGAACAGCATTGCGGTGTACAGCGTGCCGACCGGGTGCTGCTCTACATGCAGAACAGCCCGCAATACGTAATCGCCTATTACGCTATCCAGCGGCTGACCGCCGTGGTGGTGCCGGTCAACCCGATGAGCAAAGCCGAAGAACTGCGCCATATCGCGCGCGATACCAATGCCGGCACCGTGATCTGCGGCCAGGAGGTTTTCCCCCATGCGCAGCCGCTGCTCGGCGTCGAGCTGCAGCATGCCGTGGTGGCAGCCTATGCCGACTACCTGACCCAGCCGACCGACTTCGATCTGCCGGACGTGATGACGGCGCCGCGCATGGCCGTGTCGGCGCCCGCCATCGCCTGGAGTGACGCGCTGGCGGCAAACCATGCGGCCAGCCCCCACAAGGCGACGCATGACGACTGGTGTGTGCTGCCTTATTCCTCGGGTACCACCGGCGCGCCGAAAGGCTGCCTGCACAGTATCCGCGGCGTGACCGCCACGCTGTTCGGCTCGATCGCCTGGAATCCGGCGACACCGGAATCGGTGCAGCTGGTCACCCTGCCGCTGTTCCATGTCACCGGCATGCAGAATTCGATGAATGCGCCGCTGTTCAACGGTGCGACGCTGGTGGTGATGACGCGCTGGGACCGCAAGGTGGCGGCCGAGCTGATCCGGCGCCATCGCGTCACGCACTGGCGCAATATCACCACGATGTGCGTCGACTTCCTGTCCGATCCGGCCTCAGCCAGCTGGGACCTGTCGTCGCTGATCGGCATCGGCGGCGGCGGCGCCCCGATGCCCAGGGCGGTGGCGGCCAAGTTGAAGGATTTCACCGGGCTGGATTACATCGAAGGCTATGGCCTGTCGGAGACCATCGCCGCCACGCATATCAACCCGGTCGACAATCCGAAGCCGCAATGCCTGGGGATTCCGGTCTTCGATGTCGATTCCCGCATCGTAAATCCCGACACGCTGGAAGAGCTCGGCCCCAACGAGACCGGCGAGATCGTGATGGCCGGGCCGCAGATTTTCCTCGGCTACTGGAACCGGCCGGAAGAAACCGCGAAGGTGTTTTTCGAACGCGACGGCAAGCGCTTCTTCCGCTCCGGCGACCTCGGTTATTACGACGAACAGGGTTTCTTCTTCCTTGTCGACCGCCTCAAGCGCATGATCAATGCCTCCGGTTACAAGGTCTGGCCAAGCGAGATCGAGGCCATGATGTATGCCCATCCCGGTATCCGCGAGGTCTGCATCATCGCCACTGCCGATGCCCATCGCGGTGAAACAGTGAAAGCCGTGATCGTGCCGAAGGATGGCGCCACCACCATGACGCCGGACAGCGTGCAGGCCTGGTGCCGCGAGCGCATGGCGGCTTACAAGGTGCCGCGCGTGGTCGAATTCGCGCAAGCCCTGCCGAAATCGGCGACCGGCAAGATCCTGTGGCGCGTGCTGCAGGACGAGGAACGCAAAGCCATGCCGAAATCCCCACCGCGCGACGCAGCCGATTGACACGGAAGATAAAACATGCCCCTGGTTGCTCCGCTCCCCGAAGACCACAATCCCGACCTGACAGATCTGATCCAGTTCTTCCGCGGCCCGCTGGGCGTAGTGCCGAACAGTGTGCTCACCATGCAGCGCCGGCCGGCCATCGCCCGTGCCTTCACCGATCTGAACAAAGCCGTGATGGAAAATGGCGGTCGCGTCACCGCCGAACAGAAGCGCCTGATCGGCTATGTCGCCTCACATGCCGCCGGCTGCCGCTACTGTGAAGCGCATACCATCCTGGCGGCCGAACGTTTCGGTGCCAGCCTGGAACGACTGCGCGACATCTGGGAATACCAGACCAGCCCGCATTTCAGCGACGCCGAACGGGCGGCCTTCGATTTTGCCCTGGCGGCAGCCTGCGTGCCGAATGCAGTGACACTCGAGATTCAGACTGCTCTGCGCCAACACTGGAATGACGATGAAATCGTTGAGATTGTCGGCGTGATCGCCCTGTTCGGATTCCTGAATCGCTGGAACGATTCAATGGCGACCACGCTGGAAGATATTGGTATCCAGGCTGGCAACCGCAACCTCAACCATACCGGCTGGCAGATTGCCAAACACGGGTTATAAACTGCGGCGGCATGCCGCTTAAACGAAAAGGGCCGCATCACTGCGGCCCTTTGTGCTGATGAGGTCGGCGACGCTATTTCGCCGGCTTGATGAAATCCGCCCGCACCATCTGGTCGTTGCGGCCCGGATAGGTGATCGTCTGCTTCATGGCCCAGGTCGACTTCTCGAAATGCAGCGGCAGCAGGGCATAATCGGTCATGGCGATCTTGGTCGCCTCCTGCAGCAGGGCAGACCGCTTGTCGTTGTCGATCGTGCGCAGGGCCTCTTCAATCTTGGCATCCAGAGCCGGGTTGGAATAGCGGCCCTTGTTGGTGGTGCCCATGCCTTTTTCGCGGTTCGGCGTGGCAACCAACGAGCGCAGCGAATTGCTCACCTCGCCCGCACCCCAGCCGGCCATATAGGCGCTGTATTTGAACTCGTCACGACTCTTGAAGAAGACCGGCGGCACGGCTGCATCCACCTTGGTCTTGATACCGGCGCGGGTCCACATCGCGGCAACCGCCTGGGCCACCTTGATGTCGTTGATGTAGCGGCCGTTCGGCGTGCCCAGGGCAATGCTGAAACCATCGGGATAACCGGCTTCAGCCAGCAGGGCCTTGGCCTTGTTCAGGTCGTATTTGTCCGGCTTCTCGTCCTTGCCGGCACCGAACATCGGGTAAGGCAGGAAACCGCCGGCCGGGATACCGACATTTTCCATGATGCGCGCGCCGATCGCCTCGCGGTCGATGGCGAGCGACAGCGCCTGGCGCACCCGCTTGTCCTTCAGCGGATTCTTGCCGTTGGTGCCCTCGATGCCGATGCTGGGCTCAGCGAAATGATCCATATGGATATAAATGATGCGGTTGGAGACGAATTCAGAAACCCGCAGCTTCGGATCTTTCTTCAGCCGGTCGAGATCGTCGGTCGGTGGATCCTCGATCAGATCGACGTCACCGGCCAGCATGGCTGCCACACGGGTCGCCGAGTTGGTGAGTGGCCGGAAGGTCACCGTCTTCCAGGCCGGCTTGGCGCCCCAGTAAGCCTCGTTGCGTTCCAGCACCAGCTGATTGCCGCGCTTCCATTCCACATATTTGAACGGACCGGTGCCGATCAGGCCCTGCCCCTGATTGAGGCCTTCGGTGGTCATGCCCTCGGCCACATCGGGCTTGGCCGCTTTCTTCGACATGATGGCGATGAAGGACATATCGAGTGGCAGCGCCGGCGCTGCTGCGGCCGTCCTGAGATGGATGGTCAACGGATCGACGATATCGAAACCGATGACCTGCTTGGAATAGATGGTAAACGGCGACGGGCTGTTCGGCACCTTGCCGGTGCGTCCGAATGTGAAGACCACATCCTCGGCCGTGAACGGCGAACCGTCGGAGAATTTGACATTCGGGCGCAGCTTGAATTCCCACACCGTATCGCTGATCGCTTTCCACGATGTCGCCAGACCCGGATGCAGATTGCCATCGGCATCCGTCATGGTCAGCGCCTCGAAGATATGGAAGGCGATCTGGTTGTTGGGGATCAGCGCATGATAATGCGGGTCCAGCGAGCTGGGCTCGGTCTTCAGCCCGATCTTCAGGTCCTGGGCTGATACCGGCAGTGCAGCGGCCAGCAGCATGCTGCTCACCAGTGCCCCTGCAATACGACGCAACCAGTCACGCGCAATCTGTTTCATGCGATCCCCCGCAATATATGCGGCCTCGGGCAGCACGCCCTTACCGCGATCCGGTTTTCAGAGTAGAAGGATTCTGCCGATCCTGGAAAGCGCAAAAACAAGCGAGCCTATGCAGAATATCCGCGACATATCTTCTTTGTGCGACATCAAGGCCGCAGCCTGCATGGCGCTGAGCGATGCGGTATGGGATCTGGCCGAACTGCGCTATCAGGAGCATGGCGCGGTTGCGGCGCAGGTTGCGCTGCTGGAAAAAGAGGGCTTTCGCATCACCCGCGACATCGCCGGCATCCCCACTGCCTTCATGGCGGAAGCTGGGCATGATAGTGGCGGCGGCAATGGTCCGCTAATTGGTTTGCTCGGCGAATATGATGCCCTGTCAGGCCTCGGCCAGGCCTCGGGCGTCACCGAGCGGCGGTCGACCACACAGGCCAACGGCCAGGGCTGCGGCCATAACCTGCTGGGCGCCGGCGCCATGCTGGCGGCCATCGCGGTGAAGGATTATCTGGCACAGCACAGGCTGCCCGGCCGCGTGCGCTATTACGGCTGCCCGGCAGAAGAAGGCGGATCGGGCAAGACCTTCATGGCACGCGCCGGCCTGTTCGCCGATCTGGATGCCGCCGTCACCTGGCATCCCGGCAGCTTCTTCGGCGTCATGTCGGTCAACAGCCTGGCCAATATCCAGGCCTATTTCCGCTTCAGCGGCCGTGCCGCCCACGCGGCCAGCGCGCCGCATCTGGGCCGTAGCGCGCTGGATGCCGTCGAACTGATGAATGTCGGCGTCAATTACATGCGCGAACATATGCCTTCCAATACCCGGGTGCATTACGCCATCACCGATACCGGTGGCATCTCGCCCAATGTGGTGCAGGCCAGGGCGGAAGTGCTGTACCTGGTGCGCGGTCCTTCGGTGGCACTGGCCAATACCCTGTTCGAGCGGGTCAAGAAAATCGCCGAGGGTGCTGCACTGATGACCGAGACCCAGGCCTTTGTCGATTTCGACAAGGCCTGCTCCGAAGTGCTGCCCAATATGGCACTGGAATGGGCGATGCATCGCAATATAGAACAGCTCGGCCCCGTGCAGTTCGACGATGCCGACCGCGCCTTTGCCGAGCGCATGCGACGCGATGCGTTGACGCCGGAGGATGTATTCTCAAGCTTACGCAGCGTCGGCGAACCGACCACTTATGACAGGCCGCTGCATGAAGGCATCCTGCCCTTCGATGGCACACCCCGGCAGCTCTATGGCTCCACCGATGTGGGCGATGTCAGCTGGCTGACGCCCACCGTTCAATGCTGGGCCCCCTGCTTCGCCGTCGGCACTCCGGGACATTCCTGGCAGCTGGTGGCACAGGGTAAACAGCCGGCCGCGCACAAGGCAATGCTGCAGGCGGCCAAGGCCATGGCGGCCACCGCCATTGACGCGTTCAGCGACGAGGCGCTGCTGAAATCCGCCCGCGAGGAATGGGAACAACGTACCGCCGGCGCGCCTTACAGCTGTCCGATCCCGCCGCTGGTGGAACTGCCGTTCGAACGCAAGAACAAGCCTGGCATCCTGCTCGGCGCCGGCACTTCGCCGTTCACCGCAGCACCGCTCAGCCGGTCCAGGCCGGCATAAGCGTTCAAGCCGGTATGCAATGCATGTCGGCGTGGCGCCAGCTTAGGCTGAGTGCGGTACCTTCACGGATATCGGTTGCTAGCATAAAAGGGATGCGGGCGCGCAGGCTGAGGTCGCCGCTGCTGCCGATCAGCAGCACGCTGTCGCCGTAATTGACCAGTGCCGTCACGGTAAACGGCACCACGCAATGGCCAGCCCTGTCGCCGCTGCCGCGCCACAGGCCGATCGCCTCGGGTCGCACCAGCACATCGTAACGGCCACTGGCCGATACCGGCGCCTGCGGCAGGCTCAGCGTGCCAAGCCCCGCGACTTCCAGCATGCCGGTCCGGCCGCTGGCCTCGAAGAAATTGCTGTCGCCGACAAAGCCACCGACAAAGCGGGTCGCCGGGCGCAGGTAAACATCCAGCGGCGCGGCAAACTGCTCTACCACACCCTGGCTGAACACGGCGATGCGATCCGACATGGTCATCGCTTCGGTCTGGTCATGGGTGACGTAGATCGTGGTGATGCCAAGCTCGCGATGGATGCGCTTGATCTCGACCTGCATATGCTCGCGCAGATTCTTGTCCAGCGCGCCCAGTGGTTCGTCCAGCAGCAGCACATCGGGCTCGAACACCAGCGCACGCGCCAACGCCACGCGTTGCTGCTGGCCGCCGGAGAGTTCGCGCGGCTGTCGGCCGGCGAAATCAGCCAGTCCGACCATCGCCAGCGCTTCGCGGCTGCGCCGGGTAATTTCGGCTGCCGGACGTTTGCGCATGCGCAGGGGAAAGCCGACATTCTCGGCCGCCGTCATATGCGGAAACAGCGCATAATTCTGGAACACCATGCCGATATTGCGTTTGTGCGGCGGTACCGGGGCGATCTCTCGCCCGCCCAGAACGATGCGGCCCGCGGTCGGCTGCTCGAAACCGGCCACCATCATCAGCGTCGTGGTCTTGCCCGAACCGCTCGGTCCCAGGAATGACACGAATTCACCCTTGGCGATAGCGAGCGAAATGCCGCGCACGGCCTGTTGATAGCCGTCGTAGGATTTGACCAGATCGCGGATCTCGAGATAGCTGCCCGTCACGCCCTGCCGTCCTTCCATACGCCCCGCAAATGCATTCATGCCGTCGCGGTCCCGCTCTGCACCTGCCGCCGCGTATTACTTATGGCACGCCACAGCAATGGACTGAGCACGGCCAGCAGCACGGCGGCGAACAGCAGCGTCGAGACCACCGAGACGATCGGATCGGCCTCGATGCGGATACTGTCGAACATCTTGCGCGGCAGGGTGGATGCCGCCTGGCCGGAAATGAAGATTGCCACGACCGCCTCGTCGAAGGAATGGATGAATGCGAAGAGGCCTCCGACCAGGAAGCCCGGCCGCAGCACCGGGAAGGTGACTTCCCAGAAGGTACGCAGCGGGCTGGCGCCCAGATTCATCGCGGCGCGCTCCAGGTTGCGGTCGAAGCCTTTCAGGGCGGCGGCGATGATCAGGTAGCAGACCGGCACCGACAGGCAGGTATGGGCCAGCACCACGCCGAGCGGCGAATGAATGATCTTCAGATGGCCGAAATAGGAGTAGTAGCCGAGCGCCATGACGATATGCGGCACGATCATCGGCATCATCAGCAAAAGGTTCATCGCCGATCGGCCGAGAAAGCGCTGCCGCACCATGGCGAACGAGGCCGGGATCACCAGCGCCATGGTCAGCAGCATGGTGGCCAGCGCAATCAGCACCGAATTGATCACCGGCTGGGTCCAGCGGATATCGGCGAAGAACGCGCGGTAGTAGCCGAGCCAGTAATCCGGCGGTGGGAAGGCGAAGGATTTCGCCGTGCTGAACGACATCGGCACCACGATCAGCAGCGGTCCAAGGATGAACAGCGCAGAGAGCAGGGCCAGGGCAATGACGATGCGCATGCTCAGCCCCACAGCTTGTCGAGACCGACAAAGCGGTTGTAGATGGCAAACACCGTCATGGTGACGCAGAGCAGGATCACGGCGGTGGCCGAGGCCTCGCCGAATTCGAGGAATTCCTCGATCTGGGTGCCGATCAGCCCGGCAATCATCTGTTCGCGCGGACTGCCGAGCAGCACCGGCGTGACATAGAAGCCCAGGCACATGATGAAAACCAGCGTGCAGCCGTTGACGATGCCGGGCGCGCTGAGCGGCAGAAAGACCCGGCGGAAGGCTTCGAACGGCGTGGCGCCAAGGCTGATGGCGGCCCGCACCAGGGTGTAGTCGATCTTCTTCATCACCGAATAGAGCGCCAGCACCATGAAGGGCACCAGCAGGTGCACCATCGCCAACGTGGAGCTGAACCGGGTGAACAGCAGTTCCGGCGGCGGAGTCCAGCCCATGGTAGCCAGAATGGCGCGCAGCGGGCCGTTATTGCCAAGGATCACCATCCAGGCAAAAGTGCGGACCAGGAAGCTGGTCCAGAAGCTCATCGCCACGATCAGCAGCATCGCGGTGGCAAAGCCGCCACCCAGTCGCACGATGGCATAGCTGAGCGGATAGGACAGCAGCAGGGAAAACGCGGTAACGATGGCGGTTGTGCGGAAGGTACCGAACAGCACCCGCCAGTAGAAGTCGTCGGTGAAGAACGCCAGGTAATGATGCAGCGTGAAGGTCGGATCCATCACGCTGAAATATAGCACCTGCCCGAGCGGCACGAGAAAAAACACCGCCAGGAAAACGAGCACGGGCAACAGCAGCAGCCATGTGGTCCTGCGACCGGCCCGCTGCTGCATCATAATGCCCGTGCCCTGCGTCATACCAATGCTCCGGTCTTAGCGGCCGATCCAGCGCTCGAACTGCTTGCTGGCCTCCTGCAGCTGATCGGAAGCTTTGCTGGTGTCCTGGATCACCACTTTCTTGATATTCTCGGGCGAGGTCGGCATCAGCCTGGCGTCGTCGGTGCTGACATGCTCGAAGGCCTTCGGATTGAGCGGGCCGTAGATATTCTCCAGTGCGAATTTCGAAATGCGCTCGGGCCGGATCGCCGACTGGACGAATTTCCACGCCAGGTCGGCGCGCGGCGAGCCTTTCGACACCACCCAGTAGGCGCGATCGAGCAACGCCTGGTTCCAGACCAGTTCGACCGGCTGCTTTTCCCGCATCAGGCGTACCGGATAGGTCTGCCAGATGCCGATCATATCCACTTCGCCGTCGCGCAGCAGCTGGCCCGACTGCGGGCCCTGCGTCCACCACACGCGCAGGTGCGGCTTGATCCGTTCCAGCGCCTTGAAGGCGCGGTCGAGATCCATCGGATACAGCTTGTCCGGCGCCACGCCATCGGCGAGCAGCGCGATCGCCAGCACACGGCCGGCATGACGCTGCAGACAGCGCGTGCCGGGGAATTTCTGCGGGTTGAAGAAATCGGCCCAGCTCTGCGGCCCGCCATTGGGGAATTTGTCCTTGCGATAGGAAATCAGCGTGGCAAAGGCATGCGAGCCGACGCCATTCTGGAACACCGCGCCGGGCCAGAGTTTGGACTGGTCGAGCGGCGCTTTGGACGCATCCTCGATAATACCGGCTTCATTGGCGCGCACGATATCTGAATCGCCCAGCGTGGTGACGTCGAATTCATAGACACCGGTTTTCACCTGCGCAGCCAGCTTGGCAAACGAAACCGGCGAGACTGTCTTGATCTCGACGCCGGTCTCTTTCATGAAGGGTTCGAACAGATGCTTCTGCGCCGCTTCCTCCCAGGGACCGCCCCAGGTGTTCACATAAAGGACGTCGCGCGCATGGGCGCGACTGATGAAGGGGCCGGGAAACGTGAGCGCGACCGTGGCGCCGGCCAGCTGCAGTGCCGAACGGCGGCTGATGGACTTGCCTTCAGTCTTGATATTCTTATTGGTCATAACCCCCTCC
Source organism: Ferrovibrio sp. (assembly GCF_025869515.1). Lineage (GTDB taxonomy): Bacteria > Pseudomonadota > Alphaproteobacteria > Ferrovibrionales > Ferrovibrionaceae > Ferrovibrio. The sequence goes on along the minus strand of NZ_JAOZVR010000074.1, from coordinate 45,850 downwards.
TCCAGTATCCCCGGTTGATATCAGCGCGTATTCAGGCGAGTGAGGCCTCGTAGACGCGACGCCAGTTGCCATGCGTGATCTTGGCGACTTCCTCGGCATTGAAGCCCTTGCGCTGCAGACCACCGGTGATCTCACCGATATTCTGCACATCTCTGAACCAATCGGCCGGCGGCGCCTTGCCCGGGCGCGCGGCCGAACCCGCACCGTAATCGATGCCACGGGTCCAGCGGCCGGCGCGCATCCAGTCCAGGTCCTTCTGGGTGGTATTATGGCTGCGATCGGTGCCGATACCGACATGATCAATGCCAGCGATCTCCACCGTGCGCGCCACCATGTCGCACCAATTGTCGACCGAAGCGCAATAATGATCGCCGGCGATATTGCGATACGTGGCGCAGCCGATCACGCCACCATTGTCCTTCAGCGCCTTCAGCACATCGTCGGTCTTGTTGCGCTTGTGCGGATAGAGCGAGTCGGCATTGGCATGGCTGACCGCCACCGGCTTCTGCGAGAATTTCACCGCATCCAGCGTGGTGCGATTGCCGACATGCGACAGGTCGACCAGGATGCCGGTGCGGTTCATCTCTCGGATCACTTCTTTGCCATAGCGGGCCAAGCCGGAATCATGCTCCTCGTAGCAACTGCCGCCGAGGTCGTTCTGGTTGTTGTAGGTGAGCTGCACCACGCGCACACCGAGATCGGCAAACAACTCGACGAAAGCAATGCGGCCTTCGAACAGCATGGCATTTTGGAAACCGAGCAACAGCGCCAGCTTGCCCTCCGCTACCGCGCGGTCGATATCGACGGCCGTGCGTGCGATGCTGACGATATCGGCATTGGCGCGTGCCATCTCGCGCCAGCGCGCAATGGCATCCATCGATTCGATGGCGTTTTCCCAGAAACCAAGCGTGACGGTGACGCAACGGACCGTGCCCCTGAGCAGCGATTCGAAAACCGCACGATCGAAATGGCCGCACTGTAATCCATCAAAGATCATCGCATCGTTACGCATCGTCGGAACCCTCAGGCGGCAGGCTGGGACAACAGGGATAAGTCGGTTTCATCGTCATCGGGACGACCGATGATGCGGCCATTCTCATCGACGATGATTGGGCCGGCGTGGCGGCGCGACACCACGGAATCGGGCGTCAGCGACCGGTTCGACAGATGATAGAGGTCCGACCAGAGCTGGCGCGGCGTGTGGAAACCCTCGCGCAGCATGCGCGACAGGAATGGATCTAGGTCATTGCTCGACATAGCAATAGCGCTGGTTTCAGTGCTGCGGTCGGCACCACGGATCAGTGCACCGTCATCGGTGATGGTGATCCCCAGGCTGACCTGATGGCGCAGCGCCAGCGGCGTCAGCGCCGCCAGCATCGCCGGCATGCGCACATCATGCACCGCCAGCGAGGCCGTGCCGCACCCCGCCGCCTGACTAGCGACCGGCCGGCGGCACTGCTCGACCACCAGTTCGACCAGCGACGGCATGATTGCCCAGGCATGTTCGCCCTTGGCATCAAGCTCGGCCTTGCCATCGGCCTCAAAGAAAAAGACCCGGGCCGGCTGCATCGCATTGATATTGTCGAAATCATCGCGCAGATGCGCCAGCGCCCCCAGGCCATGGCCTTCGCAGGCCAGGATCGCTTCGCGCACCGCCGTGACGCTGCCGCGCGGCAGATCCGTGAGCAGCAGGATGCGCTCGACAATCAGGCGCGTCTCGCGTACCGACAGCAGAATTTCATCGTCGGCGATTACGGCACTGGACAGGTTCATCACACGGGCTCCGCGGGATAGAACCAGTCACCATGCGCACCGGTTCGCAGATCTTCTGGCAGCGGCGCGCCGTGATAGAGTACACCGCGGAGGTTGCGATTGAGGAAATCGCGGGTCTTGTCGATGCCATGCAGACCGACATTGAGCAGCCGCACCATCTGGATCGGAATGAAATCTTCACCCATGATATTCATATGCGGTGAGTGATAGCGCAGGCCGCGCAGGGTCTGCACGCGGGCGACGATGCCGCGATGCTCTGGGTGGCCGAGCAGGAAATGTGCCATCGTGCGATCGGCTGGCTGGCTGGCAAGCGCAATATCAAGCTGCTGGATCAGGCGTGGCAGATCGAGACCGAGATTAAAGGCCTGCTCGACCTCCTCGCGCGGACCGCGGCGGGGTTCCTCGGCGGTGGCCGACTTGTACCAGATATAGCGGCGCGATGCCTCGGTGCTGAGATCCATGGCAAAACACCAAGCATAGTCGTCATGCAGAATCTGGCGCAGTTCGCCGACCCGCATGGCAGGCGCTACCGTGGTTTCTTCGCTGACAATCAATGTCTCGCACAGCGAATCGGCCAGCTCGGGCACCAACTCGATCAGCAGCGAATGCAAGGTTTCCTGCGTCTCGGGCAGCACCCGGGTTTCCAGATGATCGCACAGCGCCGCCAGCGGCACAGGGGATGGCAAGCCACCAATATGACCGGTGGCGATATAATCGTTCAGCGCGTTACGTACGATGGCAAGCTCCGCAGCGATCGTGTCGCTGGGCACCAGCGCATCGTAAACCGTGCGGTCTTCCAGCCGAAACCGGATGACGCGATCCAGCAAAGTCTGCAAGCGTTTGATCTCCGGGCTGCCGGGCAGCGCCGCCAGCCCCTTGGCATGGGCCAGTGCTGTTTCGCGCGCATGCAGGAAACGGTCGAGCAGCTTGGGGTGATTGTTGGCGAACAGGATCAGGCCGAGCGCCGAGCCGTTGCCAACACCGAGAAATCGCCGGATCGCCGGATCGAGCTCGACAGCCTGCGCCCCACCACGATGGCGTGCCAGGCCTGTCACCAGATCGGTGGCGAATTCGCGCATCATATAGGCACTGAGCATCTGGGCTGCCAGCGGGTTGCGCAGCGGATGATTGCTTTCCAGTGCGCGGAACGAGCGGGTACCGAAGGTGCCATTGCCGTCCAGTCCGGTATTGCGCATCAGGTAGCAGACCTGCGACAAGCGGCTGAGTTCCGGCTGCTGCCCGGCGCTGAGACTGTCGACCACATGATCGAAGGCGCGCGACGAGCGGTTGGAGCGTGCCCAGACCAGCGTGCGTTCGGTGGCGCGGCCGGCATAAAGTTTGGGCAGTTCGCGCTGGGTATGCTCGATTTCGAGCGCCGACATCGGGCCTTCGACCAGCGCTCCCATCATGTCCCAGTTGCGGCCGATGATGCGGCCGGTGCGACCGGCCGGATTGAATTCAAACGAGAAGACCGGGAAATCGAACACGCCACCCGGCGCCGTGATGCGGTACAGCGCCGTGCCCTTGGCACGCTCGTCGATATCGAAGCTGAGGCAGCGCACATCCCAGCGTTCGCGCGTCATCCGCGCCATCATGGCGCGCGATACGCTCAGCCGGCTCGGCTGGATCGCCGCGAGGCGCTCGGGTCGCATCACCTGCTCTGGCGGGCGCAGCGCCATCGGCTGCACCATCGGCGGAGCCGGACGAGGCGCGCTCATTGGTCCTTGCCCTGGATCATGCGGGTGACCTGTTCGGCTGCGCGGATCAGTGCATCGCGGCTTTTGCTGGCCACAAACCGATTACTCGGCCCGACCAGCGACAGCGCGGCATAACAGCGGCCGGCGCTGTCGAAAACCGGTGCGGCCGAAGCCGAGATGCCGGTGACGCGGCTGCCGGAAACCGCGAAGGAGTCGCGCCGCACCTGGGCCATCATGACATTGTCAGGCAAAGCCACATTGCGCTGGCGCCAGGCCGCCAGCCGCTCGGCATCGGCAAAGGCGACCAGCACGCGGCCGGTCGCAGAATTATCGAGGGAGAGGCTGGAACCAAGCTTCGAGTCGGCGCGCAACAACTCATCGGATTCGACGCGCTGCACGATGCGGGCCTCATCGCCATCCAGCACCGCCAGCGAAGCGGTCTCGCCCACTTCACCGACCAGGCGCTGCATCACCGGCACGATACGGGTACCGAGGCTGGATTGCTCCAGCGCGGCATGTGCCACCTGCACGGCGCGCAAGCTGAGGCGGAAGCTGCCGTCTTCGAGCTGCTCGACCCAGCCGGCCGCCATCAGCGTGACCAGACGCTGATACACCGTGCCGCGTTCGCCGCCGACCTGCCGGGTCAGGTCGGCCAGGCGCACCGGTTTCGGCACCGTCGCCAGGGCATCGAGTAGCGACAGGCTTTTCAGCACGGAGCTGAGGGGGCGGACCCCGCCTTTTTTCCCGGCCTTGGCCGGCTCGATCGCGATATCAGTCTCGGTGGCAGGATTCATTGTATTCTATTTGAAGACATTGTATTATTATAAAATACTCACGCAACTGACCCGCTGCCGTCAAGCGGATTCTGTCGGGTCGCTGCGACTATGGGATCAGACGGCGGCGAGGATGCGCAGTCGAAACGCCTTCAGGCTGTCACCGACATTGCCGCCCTAACGCTTCGTATGTGCGCTGAACAGCCGGTTGAGCTCAGAGCTCGGGGCGGCCTGCTTGAAATGGTCGAATGTGCCTTCGGCGCCGATTTCCTTGGCGGCGCGGATGAATTCGCCCCAGGCCGTGCGCGCCAGCGACCCACCGACGCTGATGCGGCGGATGCCGAGCTTAGCCAGTTCGGCCACCGGCTGGCCGAGCGTGAGCATATTGACCGGCTTGCCGCCGGCGGCCTGCACCACAGCCCTGATCTGCGCCTCGTCGCGAATGCCTGGCGCATAGAGCACATCGGCACCAGCGGCAGCAAAAGCCTTCAGACGGCGTACCGTTTCATCCAGATCCGGCCGGCCGGCGATGAATCCTTCACTGCGCGCGGTCAGCAGCACGCCGCTGCCGCTCTTGTCGATGGCGGCCCGGGCGGCAACGATGCGCTGCACGGCGAGATCGAAGTCATAAAGCGGTGCTTCCTTATTGCCGGTGGAGTCTTCAATCGAAAGCCCGGCGATGCCGGTCTCGATCGCCCGGGTTACATTGGCGGCAACGCCAGCGGGGTCTTCGGCAAAGCCGTTTTCGAAATCGGCATTGACCGGAATGTCGGTCACCGCGGTCAGCGTCTTTAGATGCGCCAGAACCTCACCACATTCCACCTTATTATCCGGCTTTGCCATGGTCCAGGCCATGCCGGCACTGGTGGAGGCCAGCGCCTTGAAACCGAGGCTTTGCAGCAGCACGGCAGAGCCGGCATCCCAGGGATTGGGAATGACGAAGCAGCCGCTGTCGTGCAGGCGGCGAAAGGTGGCGCATTTATCCGATGTCGAGACGGGCATGGGGTTTCCTCTGGCTTTGTTGGCACCAGAGTAAAGCTTCAACATGACGGAACAAGACAGGATGCTTCGTCCAAGGCCGAAATATTGTCGGGCTACATCTTTCGCTTTTGCTTGGCCCGCAGTTTGAGCGCCTCGATCAGCGTCGCATCGCGTTCGGCACTCAATTCACTGATGCTGCGGCCGGCCGCTTCGTTTTCAACACCCTGCACCAGCATATCCTTTACCTCAGGGGTAAGGCTGGGACTTCCCAGCGCGGCCCAGCGCTTTTCCTGGCTGGGGCCGAGATGATCGAGGTAATGGCGAATGCCACCCTCGCCCCCACCCAGATGATAGGTCATATGCGCGCCCTGGATCGACCAGCGCAGACCGGGCCCCTCCACCAGTGCCCTGTCGACATCGGCCACATCGGCAATACCTTCGGCCACGATATGCACGGCCTCGCGCCACAGCGCCGAGGCGAGCCGGTTGGCGACATGGCCGGGCGCCTCGCGTTTCATGCGGATCGTCACCTTGCCCATCGCCTCGTAAAACACGGCCGCTGCCTGCACGCGCGCCGCGTCAGTGCCGAAGAGCTCGACCAGCGGCACCAGATGCGGCGGATTGAACGGATGCGACACGATCAGCCGCGACGGTTCTTTCATCCCTTCGGTCAGTGCCGACCAGGCAAAGGAGGATGTGCTGCTGGCAATCGTCGCCTGCGGCTTTGCCGCCGCCACGATCTCGGCGAACAGCCGGTGTTTAAGTTCCAGTTTCTCGGGCGCGTTTTCCTGGATCAGATCAGCATCCGCCACCGCCGCCTTCAGACGGGCGACGATCTTCAGCTTGCCACGGCCACGGTAGCCGAGTTTGGCCAGTTGCCTGCGCGCCGCATTGACGCGTTCGCGGAACAGCGCGCGTGCCGTGGCATCGGGATCCCAGGCCACCACATCGATGCCGCCGGCGGTGAACAAAGCTGCCCAGCTGGCACCGATCAGGCCACCGCCGACAATGGCGACTGTTTTGATGTCCGGCATGTCACCCCGCCTCGAAAGGCACGGTCAGTTGCGTGCCAGGAACAATGATACCGCCACGATCGCCGGGCGTGACGCTGCCATAGCGCTGGGCAAACACCGGCGACAACGGACGCGCCTGCTTCGGCGCGAGCCACAACCGCAACAGATGCCGGCGTTTCGCCGGTTCGGTCCAGTCCTCGAAAGCCGTTCGGTCATGCAGCAGGGTGTGGTTATGCACCAACTGCATATCGCCCGGTTCCAGCACCATGTGAAAATTCAGCGCCGGATCGTTGGCCAGCGCGTCGAACAGATCATAAGCCTCGACCTGCGCCGGCGTCAGCGGCGGTACATCGGCGAAGCGGCGGGCCGATTCGATATACTGGCGCTGATAGATCGCCGAAAGATGGCCTGCATGCCAGTTATAGGTCGGAATGGTGAAATACGGCTTCTCGCCTACCGGCACCTCGCCGCGCCGGTCGGTTTCGATCGGCGCGAATAGATGCGGCAGCAGGTCTGGCCGGCGTCTGCGCATCTCGTTGAAGATGGTGACGGAACTCACCAATGCCGAGTGACCGCCGGATTTCGCCGCCTGCAGACAGAGCAGTCCGACAATATCGCTGGAATCGGTATGGAAGGTCTGGCGCTCATGCGTCTGGTAGATGCGCACATTCGGATCGTCGCTGTTCAGCCCCATATCTTTCACATGACCGAGGATATGGCCTCTGGCGTTCTGCGAGCGTGCACTGCCCAGATGGCTGCCGAGGCCAAGGAAGGCAATGGCGGCTTCGCGCATAGTCCAGCGCTGCACCGGCAGGCCGCGCAGCAGGGCAAAGCCGCGGCCACTGAGCACCGCATCCCTGACACGCCCCAGCCGCACAGCCAGACCGGGCAACGGAAAATCGGCCGGTGTCAGCCGGGCAACCGCCGCATCGGGACCAGCAGCGATGCGGTGCATCGCCGACTCCACTTCCGCAATCTCGGTTTCGGTGAAATGCTCCAGCCAGCTTTGGTCTTGCAGCATGGCAGGGCCATACCAGGCCGAGGCATCGCGGATTTCAGGCGGCAGGTCTGCGGGCGAAGCGGTCATCCGGCGATAATGCCAAACCGGCAGCGCCGATCAATGCCTGGCCCAGAAGTCGATCAGCGCTCCTGGAAAGCGGTGTCGAGCGCCCGGTAGACTGGATTGAGCAGGAAGCGCAGCACGGTACGCTCGTCGGTCTTGATATCAGCCAGTACCGTCATACCAGGCTGCAGCAGGTTCCGCGACGCATCGTTGCCGACATAGTTCTGATCAAGCCGCACCAGCGCCTTGTAGAAGGGCGCGATCTGCGGGCCGTGAAAGGTGGAGGCTGACACATGCACCAGCCGGCCCGGCACGCTGCCGAACTGCGCGAAATCGTAGGTCGAGACTTTCACCGCCACTGGCTGCCCTGCCCGCAACTGGCCGATATCCGAGGGGCTGACACGCGCTTCCACCATCAGTTCGCGGCCGACCGGCACGATTTCGGCGATATTGCCGCCCGGCGGCACCACCGCCCCGGCAGCATAGGCGCGCAGGTCCTTGATGATGCCACGCACTGGCGAGGAAATGGTGGTGCGCGCCACACGGTCTTCCAGTTTGACGCGGACCTCTTCGATCTGGCGCAGGTCGCTGGTGACTGCGCCGAGTTCCCGCATGGCATCGGCCGAGAGCCGCGAGTCGAGTTCGATCAGCCGTTGCTCGGCCTCGGCCACCGCCTCGCGCGCCCGGCCGATATTGGTCGTCACGGTGGTGAGTTCGCCCTGCACGCGGTTCATCTCGCGTTGCACGTCGAGGAAGGTCAGGCGGGAATTCAGCCCCTTCTCCGACAACGTTTTGCGCATATCCAGCGCCTCCGCTGTGATCGCGCTCTGGCGCTGCAGGGTCTTCTGCTGGCCGATCAGGGCTTCGAGATCGGCGCGGCGGCCGGCAGCCTGCCGTTCGAGCACATTGCGCTGGCTGAGCCTGGCGCGTTCCTGGCTGCGCAGGATCGCTGCCTGATCGGACGAAAGCCCCTGCTCCCGGCTGTCATCGAGATCGGCAACGCGGCCATCGGCGAAAGCGCGCAGGCGCTCGGCCTGCAGGCGCAGACTGCGTTCACGGGTGCGTAGCTGGTCGAGTTCTGCCGTCACGCCGGTATGATCGAGGCGCACCAGGGTCTGGCCCGCTTCGACGAGGTCGCCTTCCTGTACCAGCACCTCGGCGACGCTGCCACCTTCCAGATGCTGCACCGGCTGCAGATGGCCGTTCGGCACGATCTCGCCTGGCGCACGCGCCACCTGCGCCACTTTGGTCACTGCCGCCCAACCGATGGCGAAGATCACGATAGAAATCATCAGCCAGACCGAAACCTGCATCAGTCGCGGCGCCCGGCCTTCCTCCAGCTGGATCGCCAGCGTGAGATGGCGAATGCGGGCCGGATCGGCCTGCAGGGTGGGTAAAGTCTCACTCATCTCCCAACTCCCTGGGATGGCACGGCGGCGCCCTTGCCGGCGCTGCGGATATCGATGATGCGGCCGTTTTCCATCAGCAGGACGCGGTCGCAGAAAGTCAGATGGCTGGGCCGGTGCGTCACGATGACGATGGTCTGCTTGCCCTTGCGCCGCTGTAGCGACTCAATCAGCGCGGCATCGCCCGGCTCGTCCAGCCACTGGCCCGGTTCATCGAGCAGCAGCACGGCCGAAGGCCGCAGATAGACGCGCGCCAGCGAAATGCGCTGCAGAAGTCCGATGGAGAGCAGATGCGCGCCGCTATGATCGCCAAGGCCGGTATGCAGGCCATCCGGCAGGGCCAGGATTTCATTCAGCGCGCCGGCTTCGGCCAGTGCCGCCTTCAGGTCGTCGTCGCTGGCGGTCGGTGCCGCCAGCCGCAGGTTCTGTGCAATCGTGCCATGGAACAGGTGCCGGTTCTGCGGCGCATAGGTCACGGCATTGCGCAATTCATGCGGCGTCATCTGCCGGATATCGAGGCCATCGAGCAGCACGGCGCCGGCCTGGGCCTGATACAACCCGGCCATCACCTTGAGGATGGTGGACTTGCCCGATCCGGAATGTCCGGTGATGCCGATCATCTCACCCGGCTTGAGTTGCAGGTCAATGCCGAGCAATGCAGGCTCTGCATCGGGCCGATAACGAAGAGAGACACGATTGAGCGTGATGGCGCCGCGAAACACACGCTGCACCACTGCCGGGCCGGGTCGGTCGCTGAGTTCGGTGCGCAGCTGCAGCAGCCGATCGATCTGCGCCATGCCGAGGCGAATCTGGCCAAGCCGGGTCAGCGCCATCAGGCCAAGCTGCAGCGGCGCCAGTACACGCCAAGATAAGGCCATGGTCGCCACCAACGCGCCGACCGACATGCTGCCATCGGTGATGCGCAGTGCGCCCCAGGCCAGAACGATCATGCCGGTCAGCATCATCAGGGTCTGCGACAGCGCGTTGAGCATGCCGGAGATCATCTGCAGCTTGCGACTGTCGACCGCCGCCGCCGCCGAGGCGGCACGGTAGCGTTCCAGCCAGATGGCGGCGCTGCCCGATTGCTTGATCGCCTGCAGATTAGACACGATCTCGACAGTCAGGCCATGACGCGCGGCCTGACTGGCAGCCATGCCCTGCAGCGCATTGGTCTGCACATATTGCGAGGCATAGCCGATCAGCAGGATCACCAGGCCGAGCAACAGCGAGACCAGCACCAGCGGCCCGCCTAGCCAGGCAATCATCAGGAAAAATACGAACAGGAATGGCAGATCGAACGCCACGCCGGCCAGCGGCCCGGAGAAGAATTCGCGCACCGTCTCGAATTCCTTTAGCCGCGCCAGCTGCATGCCGATCGGTGCCGCCTCAGTATAACCGACCGGCAGGCGCAGCAGGTGCTTGAGCACCGCGATGGCGACCAGCCGTTCGACCCGGGCGCCCATATAGGCCAGCATGCGGCTGCGCAGCATGCGCAAGGCGAAGTCGAAGGCGAAGGTCAGGCCGATACCGACCAGCAGATAGGTCACAAGTTCGCGCGACTGGCCACCGATCACCTTGTCATAGACCATCAGGGCAAACAGCGGAAACCCGAGTGCCAGCACATTGTTGAACAGGGTGATCATGCCCAACTGCATGGCCACGCCGGAAAAGCGCCGCGCGATGACGCCCAGAAAGGTCTTGCGCGGCCCGATCTCGTCCTGCGTTTCGGCCGGTTCGATGAAATAGGCTGTGCCGGCAATGGCGGCGGTTTTCAGACGGATTTCCTCACGCCGCATACCGTCGAAAACCCGCATCATGCCGTCGGCGGCCTCAAGCATCACCCGCGGCCGGCCGCTGCGATCGACATGCAGGCAGGGCAGCAGGCGTGGATCGATCTCATCCAGCCGCCGCTCATGCGGCTTGGTCACAAAAGAGAGTTCGATCAACACATTGCGCAGACCATCGAGGTCGAGATCAGCGGCGAAATGCGGCAGCGCCTCGACAATATGGCGCGGATCGCCCTGCCAGCCGAGCGCGGTGAGCAGCGGCATCAGACAGGCGGCAAAAGGCGACACCGCCTGGAAGGCGCCCATTCGGCCCTGGCGCATTGCTTCGGCCAGTGGTTCGGCACGCACCACCTGCAAACTATTTGCCTCGTCCACAGAGGGCGGCGGCTGATTGACCGGTGTGCTCATGCCGGCTGTCCGTTCACTACATCTGGCGGCACCGGACTCAATGCCGGCCGCTCGACCAGCTTGCCGTCTCGCAATTCGAACAGACGATCGGCCAGCCGCAGCACCGAAGGTTGGTAGCTGACCAGCACAATAGTCGCCCTGCCTTTCAGCTCCGCCAGCATGCCGAGCAGTCGTTCGTTTGAATTGCGGTCAAAGCCGTTGTTGCTTTCATCGAACAGAATGATGCGCGGCTGTTCGACCAGGGCACGGATGATGGCAATGCGCTGGCGCACGCCGCCGGGCAGAGTTTCGGTCTGGCCGCCGCTGACCGTGGTCTCGTAGCCGTTCGCCAGCGTGGCGATATAGCCATCGAGTCCCAACCGTTCGGCCAGCTGCAGCGCGGTATCGACGACTGTGCCGCGGCGGAACATGGTCAGATTATCGATCATGCTGCCCTGGAACACCGTGGCCTGGCGCGGCAGCAGGCCGATCTCGTCCGGACCCGGTCGCGGGTCGGTCGCTTTCAGCGCCGTGCCGTCATAGAGAACCTGCCCGCCGGTCGGCCGTTGCAGGCCGGCGATCACTGCCAGAACGGCCGAGCGATCGCTGCTGTCGGCACCGACGATGGCAACGGTCTCGCCGGCGGCGATGGCGATGCTGGCATGGTCAAGCAGAGGCTGTCCGACTCCGTCATCGACGCTGACATCACGGAAGTCGATACGGCCGTCGGTGACGATACGTGGATAGCGCTGCAGCGCCCCGGGTTCCTGCGGCAGGGCATGTAGCTGCCCGAGCTGACGTTCCGCCAGGCGGATCGCCTGGAAATTGCTCCAGATTCCCATGGCGCGCAGCAGCGGCTGCATGACCCGGCCGGCCAGCAGCGAACAGCAGGCCAGCTGACCGACCGTCATCTGGCCGTCGAGCACCAGAAGCGAGCCATAGACCAGTACGGCGACGATGGCGAGGTTGGAAAAGAAACTGCCCAGGGCCTGGGACAGGGCCGAAAGATAGGTAACGCGGAAAGCCGCCGCAGAGGCGCTATCCATCAGGCGCTCGTAGCGGCGCATCATCAGCCGCTCCATGGTCATCGCCTTCACTGTGGTGATGCCGGACAAGACCTCGATCATGAAACTGGTGCGGCGTTTGTCGGAGTCGGTCCGTGCATCGACAGCATCGTGCAGCACACGGCCGATCATGGCGGCGGCAATGGCGAAAATCGCGAAAACTACGAGCGTCAGCCAGGCCAAAGGACCGCCGACAAACCAGATGATGGCCGTGAACAGCAAAGCAAAGGGCAGGTCGATCACGATGATCGCACCCTGGTTGGCGTAGAATTCACGTAACCGATCGATGGCGCCCAGCCGTTCAAGATGCGCGCCGGTCGTCTCGGTCGTGGCGGCCCTGACCTCGGCAGCGAGCAGGCGAGCAATGCCGGCGACACCGGCCTGGTGTTCAAAGCGGGCACCGGCCCAGCTGGCCAGCGCGCTGCGCACGGCCCGCATGGCGCCTTCGCCCAGCAGTATGGTTAACAATAAAATACTGAGCAGAAGCAGTGTATCGCTGGCAGCATTGGGCAACACGCGGTCATAGACCTGAAGCGTGTAGATCGGCAGGGCAATGGCCAACAGATTGAGCAGAATCGAACAGGCAATCAGCGTCGGATTGAAAATCAGACTGCTGCCGGCATTTTTATGAATCAAAGACCTTTGGCTCATTCGCCATAAATCCGTCTACAGATTATTTCCAGGGGCAATGTTTATGTTTCCCAAAGAAGGCGAGCATTGACCGGAATCAACACTAATGTGCCGGGTGGCGATATACTGGGTATAACTAAAAGGAGAGTTAGCGTTTCACAAGATTAACTCTTGATTACTACTTGTCTGGCGAAAATAGGACCATGGCCACGAAATCCGATATCCTGAGCGACGAACTGACCGCATTGCCCAAGGGCGGTAAGACACCGCGGTCGGGCAGCGCGGAAGTCCCCCTCGCGCAACCCCAGAATGGTGCCGAAAACAGCGATGCCGGCACCGCGCTGGGCGCTGTGCATTATGGTACTGTGATCGGCGAAGAACGCATCTACCAACCGGTTGCGAGCCAGAGCACAGGAACTGCGGATTTCGGCGGCAACCTCCAGCCATCCGCCACACCGGCGATGGCTGCAATGGATAAGACTGCGGCGCCGACCGATACCGGCCTGGCCGACGGGCGTATTGCGATTACCGTGGCCGATGCCCGCGCCACGATCACTCCGCGCGCAACTGCGGCGCCGGGCACCGAAGCGGCCGATACAGCAGCAATCCCGGCACCGGCGGCAACTGCTGCCGCTCCGACGGCCGAGGGCGGCGCAGCGGCAGCCGCAACCAGCGCCGATTTCACACCCGATCAGCAGCCCTCCGGCGCATTGTCGACGGCGCGGGCGCAGCCCGCGACCACACCAGCCACGGCTTCGGCCACCGCCGCTGCACCGGCGCCTGAGCTGCAGTCCGTCACACAGGACCAGAGCGCTGCATCCTCCGAAATCGAGACGCCCGAAACGCTGGAGGAAGAAGCCCCGGCCGAACCGCCGGCTGGTCCTCTCGTTCATAGCGGCACCGCGGGCGACGACGTCTTTACGGCCACGACGACAGCCGAGACCTTCGATGGCAAGGCCGGCAGTGATACGGTCAGTTATGCCACGGCCGGCGCGAGCGTCACGGTCGATCTGTCGGCCGGAAAAGGCACGCAGGGCCTTGCCGAAGGCGACAGCTATATCAGCATCGAAAATCTCACCGGCTCGGCCTTCGCCGATACGCTGACCGGCGACGCCGGCGACAATCTCCTGCTTGGCGGCGGCGGCGCGGATGTGCTCGCCGGTGGTGCCGGCAGCGACACAACCAGCTATGCCGACGCGACCATCGGCGTGACCGTCGATCTGGCGGCGGGTACGGCCAGCGACGGCGACACGCTGACCGACATCGAGAATGTCACCGGATCGGATCACGCCGATACGCTGACCGGCGATGCCGGCGCCAACATCCTGGATGGCGGCGCGGGCGATGACACGCTGGCAGGCGCGGCAGGCGCGGATACCCTGATCGGCGGCAGCGGCACCGACACTGCCAGCTATGCTGCATCGACGACTGGCGTGACCGTCGATCTGGCGGCGGGTACGGCCAGCGACGGCGACACGCTGACCGACATCGAGAATGTCACCGGATCGGATCACGCCGATACGCTGACCGGCGATGCCGGCGCCAACATCCTGGATGGCGGCGCGGGCGATGACACGCTGGCAGGCGCGGCAGGCGCGGATACCCTGATCGGCGGCAGCGGCACCGATACCGCCAGCTATGCCAGCGCGGCGGCCGGCGTGACCGTCGATCTGGCAGCAGGCACCGCCAGCGATGGCGATACACTCAGCAGCATTGAGAATGTCATCGGATCTGATTTTTCCGATACCATAACCGGCGATGCCAGCGCCAATACATTGGACGCTGACGCCGGTGACGATACGCTCGCCGGTGGTGCCGGCGCGGATACCCTGATCGGCGGCGATGGCGCCGATACCGCCAGTTACGCGGCTTCGGCGGCGGCCGTGACGGTCAATCTCGCGACCGGCACCGGCACCGGCGGCGATGCCCAGGGCGACACGCTCGCCACCATCGAAAATGTCACCGGCTCGGATTACGCCGACACTCTCACCGGCGATGCCGGCAACAACCGCCTGGATGGCGGCGCCGGCAACGACCGGCTGGATGGCGGTACTGGTAACGACCTTCTGGTCGGCGGCACCGGCAGTGATACGCTGATCGGTGGCACCGGCACCGATACCGCGAGCTATGCCGGATCTTCCGCCGCTGTCACCGTCAGCCTGACCAGCGGCACCGGCACGGGCGGCGATGCCCAGGGCGACACGCTCGCCACCATCGAAAACATCATCGGCTCCGACTTTGCCGATACGCTGACCGGCAATACCGGCGACAATCTGCTGGAAGGCGGTGCCGGCAACGACCGGCTTGATGGCAGCAGCGGCAACGATACGCTGCTGGGTGGCAGCGGCGCGGATACCCTGATCGGCGGCACCGGCACCGATACCGCAAGTTATGCCGGCTCCTCCGCTGCCGTCGCCGTCAACCTGGCGACGGGCACCGCCACCGGCGGCGACGCCCAGGGCGACACGCTCGCCACCATCGAAAATGTCACTGGCTCCGACTTTGCCGATACGCTGACCGGAAGCACCGCGAACAACCGCCTCGAAGGCGGCGCCGGCGACGATCTGCTGATCGGTGGCGCCGGTTCGGACGCCCTGGTCGGCGGCGAGGGCAGCGATACCGCCAGCTACGCCGGCACGGCCACCGCAGTGACCGTGAGCCTTGCCACGGGCACTGCCAGCGGCGGCGATGCTGCCGGCGACACATTCAGCAGCATCGAGAATCTGGTTGGCGGCAGCGGCGCCGATACCCTGACCGGCGAAGCCGGCGAAAACCGCATCGATGGCGGCGCCGGCAACGACACGCTGACCGGCGGTTCCGGTGCGGATACCCTGATCGGCGGCACCGGCACGGATACCGCGAGCTATGCCACCGCCACGGCCACGGTGAACGTCAATCTGGCGGATGGCACGGCGAGCGGCAGCGATGCCGAAGGCGACACACTGTCCGAAATTGAAAATCTCACCGGCGGCAGTGGCGGCGACACACTGACCGGCGATGCAGCGGCCAACCGCCTGGATGGCGGCGCGGGCGATGACCTGCTGACCGGCGGTGCCGGTGCCGATGCGCTGATCGGCGGCACCGGCAGCGACACGGCGAATTATGCGGCCTCCACGACCGGCGTGACCGTCAGCCTGACGGCCGGCACCGGCACAGGCGGCGACGCCCAAGGCGATACGCTCGCCACCATCGAGAATGTCACCGGCTCCGACTTTGCCGACATGCTGACCGGCGATGCCAATGCCAACCGGCTGGAGGGTGGCGCCGGCGACGACACGCTGAGCGGTGCCGCGGGCGCCGATACCCTGATCGGTGGCGCCGGCAGCGATACAGCCAGTTACGCCACCGCCACAGTGGCCGTCAGCATCGATCTGGCGGCCGGGACTGCCAGCGGCGGCGATGCCGCCGGCGATATCCTGTCCGGGATCGAGGACCTCACCGGCGGCAGCGGCAACGACACCCTGACCGGCGACGCCAATGCCAATCGGCTGGATGGTGGCAGCGGCAACGACATGCTGAGCGGTGGCGCCGGTGCGGATACGCTGATCGGCGGCATCGGCACCGACACGGCCAGCTATGCCGGATCGGCAGCAGGCATCGCGGTCAACCTGGCGGCCGGCACGGCCAGCGGCGGCGATGCCGATGGCGACACGCTTGCCACCATCGAGAACCTCACCGGCTCGGATCACGCCGACACGTTGACCGGTGATGCGGCGGCCAACCGCCTGGAGGGTGGCGCCGGCGACGACCTGCTGACCGGTGGCGCCGGCGCGGATGCGCTGGTCGGCGGCGCTGGAGCCGACACGGCAAGTTACATGGCCTCAACGGCCGCGGTGACCGTCAGCCTGGCGAGCGGCACGGGCACGGGCGGCGATGCCGCCAGCGACACGCTGTCGGGCATTGAGAATCTCACCGGCTCGGCCTATGGCGACACGCTGACCGGCGATGCCAATGCCAACCGCCTCGAAGGTGCGGCCGGTGCCGATACGCTGACCGGCGGCGCCGGTGCCGATACGCTGATCGGCGGCGCCGATACCGATACCGCCAGCTATGCCGCCTCCACCGCCGCAGTGAACGTCAATCTCGCCACCGGCCTTGGCAGCGGCGGCGACGCAGAAGGCGACGCACTGTCCGAAATCGAGAATGTCACCGGCAGCTCCTATGCCGACATGCTGACCGGCGATGCGGCAGACAACCGTCTGGATGGCGGCACCGGCGATGACCAGCTGCTGGGTGGCGCGGGCGCCGATGCGCTGATCGGCGGCACCGGCACCGACACCGCCAGCTATGCCGGCTCTTCGGCCGGCGTAACCGTGAACCTGACCGCTGGCACCGGCAGCGGCGGCGATGCGCAGGGCGATACGCTCGCCACCATCGAGAATGTCATCGGTTCCGATCATGCCGATACGCTGACCGGCACCACGGCCGCGAATCGCCTGGAGGGCGGCAGCGGCGACGACACCCTGATCGGCAGCGGCGGCGCTGATGCCCTGATCGGCGGTGACGGCAGCGATACCGCCAGCTATGCCACCTCCAACACCGCGGTCACCGTCAATCTTGGCACCGGCGCGGCCAGCGGCGGCGATGCCGCCGGCGATACCTTCAGCAGCATCGAGAACCTGACCGGCGGCGGCGGCGCCGATACGCTGACCGGCAACGCCGATGCCAATGTCATCGATGGCGGTGTCGGCAACGACACCCTGGTCGGCGGCGGCGGTGCCGACACCCTGATCGGCGGTGCCGGCACCGATACCGCCAGCTATGCCGCCTCGACGGCGGCCGTAACCATCGATCTCGCCGCCGGCACCGGCACGGGCGGCGATGCCGAGGGTGACACGCTGTCGGGCATCGAGACGGTGATCGGTTCCGATCATGCCGATACGCTCACCGGCGACGCCAACGTAAATACACTGACCGGCGGCCTGGGCGACGACCTGCTGCAGGGCGGCGCCGGCGCCGACGTGCTGACCGGCGGCACGGGCAGCGATACCGCCAGCTACGCCGCCTCTTCGGCCGGCGTCACGGTCAGCCTTGCCAGCGGCACCGGCACCGGTGGTGATGCCCAGGGCGACACGCTCGCCACCATCGAGAATCTTGTCGGTTCGGCTTATGCCGACACTCTCACCGGCAGCACCGCTGGCAACCGCCTCGACGGCGGCGCGGGCGACGACATCCTGATCGGCGGCGCGGGCGCCGATGCACTGGTCGGCGGCGACGGCAGCGATACAGCCAGTTACACGACCTCGACGGCGGCGGTTACCGTGAACCTCGCCACCGGTACTGCCAGCGGCACAGATGCGGCCGGCGACACCTTCGACAGCATCGAGAACCTGACTGGCGGCAGTGGCGCCGACACGCTGACCGGAGATGCGAATGCCAACGTCATCACTGGTGGCAGCGGCAATGACATGCTGGTTGGCGCAGGCGGCGCCGACACCCTGATCGGCGGCGTCGGCACCGATACCGCCAGCTATGCGGCTTCCACTGAAGCAGTGACCGTGAACCTTGCCGCCGGCACCGGCAGCGGCGGCGATGCCGAAGGCGACACACTCGCCACCATCGAGAATATCACCGGCACGGATTACGCCGACACGCTGACCGGCGATGCCAATGCCAATACCCTGACCGGCGGCCTGGGCGACGACGTACTGCGCGGCGGCGCCGGCAGCGACGTGCTGTCGGGCGGTACCGGCACCGATACCATCAGCTATGCCGGTTCCTCGGCGGCCGTTTCGGTCAATCTGGCGACCAATGCCGTCTCGGGCGGCGATGCCCAGGGCGACACGATCTCGGGCTTCGAGAATGTGATCGGCTCGGATCTGGCCGATACCTTGACCGGCAGTACCGCCGCCAACGTGATCGACGGCGGGGCCGGCAACGACACACTGACCGGCGCGGCCGGCGCCGACACCCTGATCGGCGGCGCCGGCACCGACACGGCAAGCTATGTGGCGTCTACCGTGGCGGTGAATGTCGATCTCGCCACTGGTGCCGGCAGCGGCGGCGATGCCGAAGGCGATGTCCTGTCGGAGATCGAAAACCTCACCGGCAGCAACTACAATGACACGCTGACCGGCGATGCGGCCGCGAATCGCCTGGATGGCGGCACCGGCAACGACATGCTGGAAGGCGGCGCCGGCGCCGATGCACTGGTCGGCGGCACCGGCACGGATACTGCGAGCTACAAGACATCCTTGGCTGGTGTCACCGTCAGCCTGGCCGCCGGCACAGGCAGCGGCGGCGATGCGCAGGGCGATACGCTCGCCACCATCGAGAACCTGACCGGTTCGGCCTATGACGACACACTCACCGGCGACAACAGCGCCAACATTCTGGAAGGCGGCGCCGGCGCCGACACGCTGATCGGCGGCAATGGTTCGGATACCGCGAGCTATGCCGGCTCCGGTGCGGCCGTGACCGTCAATCTTGCCACTGGCGTCACCAGCGGCGGCGATGCCGCCGGCGACACGCTCACCACTATCGAGAACATCACTGGCTCGGTCTACGGCGACATCCTGACCGGTAATACCGCGGCCAATGTGCTGACCGGCGGCGAAGGCGACGACCTGCTGATTGGTGGCCTCGGCTCGGATACCCTGGCCGGCGGCCTTGGCATCGACACAGCCAGCTATGCCGGCTCGACTGCCGCGGTCACGGTGAACCTGGGCACTGGCGCCGGCAGTGGCACCGGCAGCGAGGCGGCTGGCGATACGCTGACCGGCATCGAGATTGTGATCGGTTCTGACTACAACGACAGCCTGACCGGCGACGTCAATGCCAATACGCTGCAGGGCGGAGCCGGCACTGACACGCTGCAGGGCGGCGCGGGTGCCGATACGCTGATCGGCGGCGCCGGTATCGATACGGCGAGCTATTCGTCCTCCACGACTGCCGTGACTGCGAATCTCGCCACCGGCGAAGGTTTCGGCGGCGATGCTCAAGGCGATGCGCTGTCAGAAATCGAGAATCTGACCGGCAGCAGCTACGCCGATACGCTGACCGGCGACACCGGTGCCAATCGCCTTGATGGCGGTACCGGTAATGACATCCTGGAAGGCGGCGCCGGCGCCGACGTGCTGGTTGGCGGCACCGGTACCGATACCGCCAGCTATGCAGGCGCTACAGCCGGCGTGACAGCCAACCTCACGACCAGCACCAGCAATACCGGCGACGCGGCGGGCGACACCTACACTACGATCGAGAACCTGACCGGCTCTGATTTCGCCGACACGCTGACCGGCAGCAGTGCCGCCAATACGCTCACCGGCGGCGGCGGCGATGACATCCTGACTGGCATGGCCGGCGGAGACGTGCTATCGGGCGGTGACGGTAGCGATACGGCCAGCTTCGCCGGTTCGAATGCCGCCGTGACGGTGAACCTTGCCGCCGCCACCGCCAGCGGTGGCCATGCCGTCGGCGATACACTCAGTTCCATCGAGAACCTGACCGGCAGCAGCTACAACGATACGCTGACCGGCAGCGATGGCGCCAACACCCTGAGCGGCGGCATCGGCAACGACAGCCTGAGCGGTGGGCTGGGCGATGACATCATGCTGGGTGGCGACGGCAGCGACACTGCCTATTTCGCTGCCGGCTGGGGCAATGACCAGTTCAGCGGCGGCATGGCCGGCGGTTGGACCGACACCATCTATATCAATGGCGCGACTGGCGGGCCGGGTTTCGGCGACTGGACGGTGACGCTGAGCGACGGCACGCTGATCACCAACAATGCAGCGACCGGCACCCTGGCGCTGGGCAGCGACGTATCAGGCACCATTGTGATGGCCGATGGCAGCGAACTGACCTTCGACGGCGTCGAACGCCTGCAGTGGTAAGCCGGCCTATTCGGCCGGATGCAGTGCGGGGGCGGCGGCTCTAGCCTTGCTGCGGTCGCGCGCCAGCAGGGTATAGGCTGTCGGCACCACGAACAGAGTGAGCAGCGTGCCGAGCAGTAGTCCGCCGACGATGACCAGGCCGATCTGGTTGCGGCTTTCGGCGCCGGCGCCCATGGCCATGGCCAGCGGCACCGCGCCCAGCACCATGGCGGCCGTCGTCATCAGGATCGGGCGCAGACGCAGCGACGCTGCTTCGATCACTGCATCCAGCCGGCTGCGTCCCTCTTCCTGCAACTGGTTGGCGAACTCCACGATCAGGATGCCGTTCTTGGTGATCAGGCCGACCAGTGTCACCAATCCGACCTGGCTGTAGATGTTCATGGTACCGCCGCCGAGCTTGAGCGCCAGCAACGCACCGGTCATCGACAATGGCACCGTCAGCATGATGATGAACGGATCGATGAAACTCTCGAACTGCGCCGCCAGCACCAGGTAGATGAACATCAGGGCCAGAATGAAGGTGAAATAGATGTCGCCAGCCGCCTGCTTGAATTCGCGCGACTGGCCATTGTAGTCGATCTGCACGTTGGCCGGCAGCACCTTACGGGCAGCCTCCTCCAGCTGCGCCAGAGCCTCGCCCTCGGAATAGCCAGGCGCCACATTGGCCGTGATATCGGCGGCGCGCAGCTGGCTCATGCGGGTCAGCTCGCGTGCCGTAAGCGATTCGCGCACCTCGACCAGGTTGGACAGTTGCACCATCTGGCCGCTGCGGCTGCGCACATAGATTTTCGACAGATCTTCCGGATTGGTGCGTTCGATATCGGCCACCTGCACGATGACGTCATACTGTTTGCCATTCTGCTTGAAGCGCGTCACCTGACGACCGCCCAGCATGGTTTCCAGCGTGCGGCCGATGGTGTCGACATCGATACCGAGATCAGAGGCCTTTTCGCGGTTCACCGAAACCTTGATCTCGGGTTTGTTGAGCTTGAGGCGGGTATCGACATTGGCCAGGGCGGGATAGGTCGATGCCTCGGCCAATACGAGACCGACAAGACGATTCAATTCGTCGTAATCCATACTGCCTTGGAGCACGATCCAGATCGGCGATGAGCGCAGATTCTGGCCCAATGAGGGTGGATTGTTCACAAAGCCCTGCACGCCGGCGAGTTCGCTGAACCTGGGCGTCAGTTCGGTGACAATTTTCTGCTGCTTGCGATCGCGCTCATCCCAATGTGCCAAGCGGGTGAAGGACACGCCCTGCGACACGATGGGATTGCCCGAGACGACGAAACGTGATTGCGCTTCGGGCACCGCTTCCATGATTTTCTCGACCTGGCGGGCGTATTTCTCCATGTAATTGATGGTGGCGCCTTCAGGCCCGTTGAAGCTGCCGATGATGGTGCCACGATCCTCGATCGGCGACAGTTCCGGCTTGAGAGCGGAAAACAGGAAATAGCTGCTGCCGGCAAAGACCAGGCCGGCCAGGATCACCAGCAGACGCGCCTTCAGCGTGACGCGCAGGAAGCGGCTGTAGCCGCTGGTCATGCCGTTGAGCGCATCCTCCACCAGATTGAACAGCCGGCCATGCTTGGATTCATGCCGCAGCAGCCGGCCGCACATCATCGGACTGAGCGTCAGCGCGACAAAGCCCGAGACCAGCACTGCGCCGGCCAGTGCCCAGGCGAATTCGGTGAACAGGCGGCCAGTGGTACCGCTCATGAAGCCGATCGGCGCATAGACGGCCGCGAGCGTCAGCGTCATGGCGATCACCGCGAAGCCGATTTCCTTGGCGCCCTTGAAAGCTGCCTCCAGCGGCGCCATGCCCTCTTCGATATGGCGGTAGATATTCTCCAGCACCACAATGGCGTCGTCGACCACCAGCCCGATGGCAAGAACCATAGCAAGCAACGTCAGCGTGTTGATGGTGAATCCCATCGCATACATGATCGCGAAGGCGCCCATCAGTGAGGCCGGGATGGTAACGACCGGGATCAGCGTGGCGCGCCAGTTGCGCAGAAACAGGAACACCACGGCCACCACCAGCAGCACCGCCTCACCGATGGTGCGATAGACCGAATCGATCGAGGCACGGATGAAGACCGAGGTGTCGTAGGCGATTTCGGCGCGCATCCCTTCCGGCAGACTGTCCAGGATGGCAGGCAGGGCGTCGCGTACACCCTCGGAGATATCGAGCGGATTGGCCACTGCCTGCTTGACGATGCCGAGTGAGACGGCGGGCTTGCCGTTGAAACGCACGCTGACGCGCTCGTCCAGCGGACCGACCTCGACATGGCCGACATCACTGAGCCGCACCGGATAACCACTCACTTCACGGATGATGATGGCGCCAAACTGTCCCGCCGTGCGCAGGTCGGTTTCCGACAACACGGTGAATTCCATATTGCGGCTTTCGATACGGCCGGCCGGCACTTCCACATTCTGCCGGCGCAGCGCGCCTTCGACATCCTGTGACGTCAGGTTGTAAGCCGCCAGGCGGCCGGCATCGAGCCAGATGCGCATGGCATAGCGCCGCTCGCCGAAAATACGGGCCTCGGCTACACCGGCAATCGACTGCAGCCGATCTTTCACATAGCGATCGGCGAAATCGGTCAGCTCGAGCGCGGAATGCCGGTCCGAGGAGAAGGCGATGTAGAGCACCGGCTGGGCATCGGCCTCAACCTTCGAGACGATCGGTTCGTCGATTTCATCGGGAAGCTTGCCTCGTACCCGGCTGACGCGGTCGCGCACGTCATTAGCGGTCGCTTCGGCGTCGCGCGACAGCTTGAACCGCACTACGACCAGACTGCGTTCCGGCCGGGTGATCGAGCGGACGAAGTCGATTCCCTCGATGCCGGCAATCGACTCTTCCAGAACACGGGTGACCTGGCTTTCGATCACTTCTGCGCTGGCACCGCGGTAAATCGTTTCGACCAGCACCACCGGCGGATCGATATTCGGATATTCGCGCACGGTCAGGCGGGTGAAGGCGACCAGACCGATCAGGACCACGACCAGGCTGAGGACGGTGGCGAAAACCGGGCGGCGGATGCACAGATCGGAAATCTTCATGGTCTACGACCCGGCCAGCTTCGATTCGCGGACGAACTGCCCGTCGCGCAGTTTCTGTGCACCTTCGGCGACAATTTGGTCGCCGGGCGTGAGGCCTTCCAGCACTTCCACTTCGCCGCCGCGGCGCAGGCCGATATGCAACCTGGTCTGCACAGCCTTGCCCTGGATGACACGGAAGGCAAACACGTCGCGTCCCATCGGCATCAGCGCGGTTTCAGGAATCAGAACCGCATTCGGCCGTTCCTCCACGATCAGGGTGACGCGGGCGAACATGCCGGGCCGCAGCTTCTTGTCGGTGTTGGGCAAGCGGGCACGCAGGATGGCGGCGCGCCCGTTCGGGTCGATGGCCGGATCGATGGCATAGACGCTGCCCTCGAAGATGGCGCCGGGGATGGCATCAAGGCGCACGCGGATCGCCTGTCCGACAGCGATGACCTGTGCATGGACTTCTGGGATACGGAAATCGACCTTGAGCTGCTCGACGCTTTCGATATTGGCAATGGCCTGACCCGGATTGACGTAATCGCCGACACTAACTTGACGCAGGCCGATGATGCCGTCGAATGGCGCCTGGATACTGCTTTTGTCGAGCGTGGCCTGGGCCAGCGCCAGCACGGCCTCGTCATTCGACAGCTTGGCCAGCGCTTCGTCGAGCGTGCGCTGGGTGCCGGCGCCGCGCTCATGCAATTCCCTGGCGCGGCTGAAATTGGCGCGGCTCAGGATGATGCTGGCACGGGCCTGATTGACCTGGGCGCGGGCGATCGCAGCATCCAGACGCAGCAGCGGCGTACCGCGCTTCACCGGCTGGCCTTCCTCGAACAGAATCTCGCTGATCCGGCCGGTGATTTCCGGCCGCAGAACGACGGATTCGTCGGAGCGCAGACTGCCGATCGCTTCGATCTGCTGACGCACCGCCCCGATGATGACCGGACGGATGTCGACGGGAATGGGCGCCTGCTCGCTGCCCTGGCGCGGTGCAGCGGTCGTCGTGCCGGCCGCGTTGGGAGCCAGCTGCGACCTGATCTGCGGGCCATAAACCCAGATGACGCCGCCCGCCGCCGCCAGTACAAGAATACTGATACCGAAGCTCTTCTTCATCACCCGCCTGCCAATTCGGAAAACACGGCGCCGCCCATCTCACAGACCGGGCTTTCGCTGGACCTTGCCCCGTATCCAGATGCACGCCGTATATCTGTACTGTAGAGTGTAGAAAATATAAGGCAAATGTTACCGCATGACAGTCCGAACCAAGCGTACCAATTCCGGGGCGGCGCCGCCACGAACCTCTCGCCAGCCCGTGCGCCGGCGCGGCCGCCCCGCCGATGCCCGCAAGCATGCCGACATCCTGGCCGTGGCCATGGATGTGTTCCTGGAACGCGGCTTTCACGCCGCCAGCATGGACGCAATCGCCGAGCGCGCCGAAGTATCGAAAATCACCGTTTACGCGCATTTTTCCAGCAAACAGGCGTTGTTCAGCGCGATCATAGCTGAACTCGCCGGCCGGCTGACCGGGACGATTCAACGCCTGACCCTGGCGGGATTGCCGCCGGCCCAGGCCCTGCGACAGGTGGCGCGGGCCTATCTCGATCTGGCGCTGGCCCCGCGGTCGCTGGCGCTGCATCGGCTCGTTGTTGCCGAAGCGGTGCGCCATCCGCAGCTGGGCAAGCTGATCTTCCGCAATGGCCCCAAGGCCATTGTCGATACGCTGGCTGAATATCTCCGGGTGCAATCAGCGCTGCGCATCGCGAATCCGGAACTGGCGGCCCAGCAGTTTCTCGGCATGGTGCTGGCGCAGAACCAGCTCGGCCTGCTGCTGGCTGCACGGCCGGCAACAAAGACCGCAGTCGCGCTCGACGACATGATCGACCATGCCGTCGAGCTGTTTCTGCATGGCTGCCGGAATGACCGCGAGCCAGCAGACAAGAAAGGTCGGGGCCTTATCGGTCGCCGCACTGCTCGGCCATGAAACGCAGGAACGCATCATCCTGCGCATAAGCTACATTGACACGCAGCGCCGGCGTATGGACCGCGCGATCCAGCGTGAAGATCGAGCTGGGTGCCAGGAAGATGCCGCGTTCGGCCGCCAGCCGCGCCAGCTTCACATCGTCGCAGCCCGGTGGCAACGGGCACCACAGGTAATAGCCGCCGGCCGGTGCGCTGAAACCACCCAGCCCGATGGCGGCGAGATCGGCCATCGCCCGGCTTGAGGCGCGCGCCACCCGGTCGCGCAGGCGGCTCAGGTGATGGCGGTAATGCCCGTCGGCCATTAGATCGTGGATCAGTCGCTCGACATAGCCCGAACTGTTCACCACGGTCAGCATCTTCACATCGGTGAGTGAGCGGATCAGCGCCGCCGAAGCGGCGATATAGCCGGTGCGCAGGCTGGCCGACAGCGTTTTTGAAAATGTGCCGACATAGATCACGCGGTCGAGCTGGTCCAGCGTGGCCAGACGCGGTGTGATCGGCGGCAGCAGATCGGCGAAGGGATCGTCTTCCACCAGGATCATGCCGAGCCGGTCGGCCTGCTGCAGCAGGCGGTGGATCGCCGCCGGCGTCATCGAAGTGCCGGTCGGGTTATGCGCCAGCGTCTGCGTGAAGAACAGCCGCGGCCGGTACTGCGCCGCCTTGGCTTCCAAGTCTTCCGGATCGGGGCCTTCGGCGGTGCGGCGCACGCCGATCACATTGGCGCGCGCCAGCCGCAGCTTGCCGAACAGCGGATAATAACCCGGGCTGTCGACCAGCACGGCGTCGCCCGGCTCGATGAAATGCCGCACGATCAGGTCGAGCGCGTGGTTGGCACCGAAGGTGAGCAAAATCTGTTCGGCATTCACATGGATCGAGCGTTCGATCAGCCGGCCGGCGATCATCTCGCGCAGCGGACCATAGCCCTGCGGTGCACCATAGCCGTGTTCGATCCGTTCGCCGCCGCGCGTGCTCAGGCGCAGGTGACGGCCGAGTTCGGATGCCTCCATCCATGCGGCCGGCGGCCGGCCGTCGCCGACGCGCACGGCGTAATGCTGGTTGAGTTGCTCGCGCAGCAGAGAGACCAGGTCGATGGCCTCGCTGACATGGGCAGGACGAATGCTGGCGGATGCCTTCGGCCGTGGCCGCGCGACATAGAAGCCCGAGCCGCGCTTGGGTTCGAGATAGCCCTGCGCCACCAGCCGGTCGTAAGCCTCGACCATGGTGTTTTTCGACACGCCGAATTCGCCCGCCGCCTGGCGCACCGAACCGAGCCGCATGCCCGGCGTCAGATGGCCCTGTTCTACCTGCTGCGCGATGTTACGGGCGATCTGCTCGGCCCTGGCGATCCGCATGATGCTGCTTCCTCTTAAACTGTACCAGATAATCAATCAGTACAGTTACTCGGACAATACCGAGAATTGTCCCTTGTTTAAACCCGCATGCCGCCTGATTTTGGGCAGCGATCAGGACCGCGCCGGCAAGGCGGCGGCCATATGGAGGAAGCACATGAGCAAGGCGGTCTCTGCCACTGAGGCAGGGCGAAATGTGAATTCGCGTATCGAAAACTACCGCAACATGACGCCGGTGCAGCGCCTGGAGGCGCTGGTGCAGGCCGCCGGTCTGAGCGACGCCGACCGCGCCCTGCTGGCGGCGCCCGGTGCCCTGCCGGTCGAACGCGCCAATGGCATGATCGAGAATGTGATAGGCACCTTCGAACTGCCGTTTGCCATCGCCACCAATTTCCAGATCAACGGCCGCGACTACCTGATTCCGATGGCGGTGGAAGAACCCTCCATCGTTGCCGCCGCCGCCTATATGGCACGGATCGCACGCAGCTGCGGCGGCTTCGAAACCTCCAGCACCATGCCGATCATGCGCGCCCAGGTGCAGGTGATCGGCCTGTCCGATCCGCACGGCGCGCGGCTGCAGATTCTGGCCGTCCGCGACGAAATCATTGCCGCCGCCAATGCACGTGACAAGGTGCTGATTAGTCTGGGCGGCGGCTGCCGTGACATCGAGGTGCATGTTTTTCCGCAGACCCCGCGCGGCCCCATCGTGGTGCTGCATCTGCTGGTCGATGTGCGCGATGCCATGGGCGCCAACACGGTGAACACCATGGCCGAGACGGTAGCGCCGATCGTCGAGCGTGTTACCGGCGGCCAGGTGCGCCTGCGAATCCTGTCCAATCTCGCCGACCGCCGCCTGGCGCGCGCCCGCGTCAGCCTCACCGAGGAGGCGCTGGCGACCAAGGATTTCTCCGGCCGTCGCATCATCGACGGCATTCTGGACGCCTATACCTTCGCCGCCGTCGATCCTTACCGCGCCGCGACCCATAACAAGGGCATCATGAACGGCATCGATCCCGTGGTGGTCGCCACCGGCAACGACTGGCGCGCCATCGAGGCCGGCGCCCATGCCTGGGCCGCACGCAGCGGCCATTACACTTCGCTGACCACCTGGGAACTCAGCAACGACGGTCGCCTGGTCGGCACGCTGGAGATGCCGATGGCACTCGGCCTGGTCGGCGGCGCCACCAAGACGCATCCGCTGGCCCAGCTGGCGTTGCGCATCCTCGGCGTGACCACGGCGCAGGAGTTGGCTGAGGTCACCGTCACCGTCGGCCTGGCGCAAAACATGGCGGCACTACGTGCGCTCGCCACCGAAGGCATCCAACGCGGCCATATGGCGCTGCATGCCAGAAATATCGCGATCGTTGCCGGCGCAGTAGGGGAGGAAATCGACAAGGTCGCCGCTGAACTGGCGGCGAGCCATGACGTGCGTACCGACCGTGCGGCCGAAATCATCACCCGCCTGCGCAAGGCTTGAAATCACCGCGTTCAGTAATCCAAGAAAACAAACCAACCGGAGGAAACAGGAATGACGATCAATCGACGCAAGCTGCTCGGCTCGGGCGGCGCCCTGCTGGGAGCCGCTACCTTTGCGGCTGCAACACCGGCGCTGGCCCAGAGCGGCGCTGTGAAATGGCGCATGCAGTCGCTGTGGGATCCGGGCACCACGCCGCAGAAGTTCGAAGAGCGTTTCGTCAAGCGCGTCGCCGAACTGACCGGCGGCAAATTCACCCTCGAACTGTTCGCCGGCGGCCAGATCGTGCCAGCGGCGCAGGCCTTCGATGCCGTGCGCGGCGGCGCCTTCGAGATGATGAAAACTTTCGACGGTTACGAGGCTGGCAAGATTCCGGCCTTTGCCTTCACCAGCACGATTCCCTTCGGCTTCCCCGAGTCGGATCAGTACGAAGCCTGGTTCTATGAGGTCGGCGGCCTGGAGATGGCCCGCGAGGCCTATGCACCGGCCGGGCTGACCTACATTGCTCCGACGGTCTACGGCCAGGAGCCGATCCACGCCAAGATGCCGATCACCAAGATCGCCGATCTGGCCGGCAAGAAGGGCCGCTTCGTCGGCCTGGCCTCGGCGGTGATGGGTGCCTTCGGCGTCAGCGTTTCGCCGCTGCCGACCGGCGAGGTCTATTCCGCACTCGACAAGGGCGTGATCGACATCGCCGACCGCGGCGACCTGACGGCGAATTTCGAAGCCGGTATCGCCGAAGTGGCCAAGCATGTGGTGGTGCCCGGCGTGCATCAGCCGACCACGGCCACCAGCTATGTCGCCAATCGCGGCGCCTATGAAAAGCTGCCGGCCGAGTTCAAGGCGGCCCTGGCCGTGGCGGCGCGGGAAATCTCCTCCAGCCTGCGCCAGCACATCCTGGTGCAGGATGCGCTCGCACTCGAAAAGTACAAAGCGAAGGGTTGCACCATCCACAGCTTCGATCCGGCCGATATCCTTGCCAACCGTCCGAAGGCCGTCGCGGCTTGGCAGGCAGCGACCAAGGACAACCCGCTGGCCAAGAAAATTCTCGAAAGCCAGGTTGCCTTCATGAAGCGTCTCGGCGTATTGGCCTAACGCACTCATCGTACGGCGGATGCCCCAGCATCCGCCGTTTTCTTTCCAGAATACCGGGGAAGCCCATGCCGTCAGTCATCGCCGGGTTCACCGGTGCCGTTACCGCGATCAACCGCGCAGCCTTCTATCTTGCCATATCCCTGGTCTACCTGATCGTGCCGGTGATGCTGATCGACGTGGTGGCACGCTATGTCTTCAATGCGCCGACGGTCTGGGGCATGGAACTGGCTACCCTGCTGTTCGGCCCATATTTCCTGCTCGCCGGCCCCTATGTGCTGCACCTCAAGGGCCATGTGGCGATGGATATCCTGCGCCAGCGGCTGAAGCTGCGCGCCGACCGTATGGTCGAACTGGTCAACCTGCCGATCATCATCGCCTTCTGCGCGATCCTGCTGTGGTTCTCGGTGCCGGCTGCGGTCGATTCCTGGAATTACGGCGAAACCTCCTTCTCGGCCTGGAACCCGCCGATCTGGTGGACCAAGGCGGCCGTGCCGCTGTCGCTGGTCCTGATGCTGCTGCAGGGCCTGGCTGAATTCCTGCGCGTGCTGTTCCGCGACCCCGGTGCCATGGGCCATCGCCACGAGGAGGTCGCGCTGTGAGTTCGACTGCCATTCTGATCCTGATGTTCGGCGGCCTGACGCTGTTCATGCTGACCGGACTGCCGATCGCCTTCGTGCTTGGCGGCCTGTCACTGCTGATCACCGTGCTGTTCTGGAATCCGCAGGCCGTCATCATTCTGGTACTGCAGATTTTCGACACCATGAAGTCGGAAGCCCTGCTGGCGATACCGCTTTACATCCTGATGGCGGCGTTGCTGTCGCGCTCGGGCGTGATCGAAAAGCTCTACCGCGCCATGGAATTGTGGTTCGGCCGCCTGCGCGGCGGGCTTGCCGTCGGCACCGTGGTGATCTGCGTGATCATGGCAGCGATGACAGGCGTGGTCGGCGCCGCCGTCACCGCCATGGGCATGCTGGCCCTGCCCGAGATGCTGCGCCGCAAGTACAGCCCGGAGCTCGCCACCGGCACGATCTGCGCCGCCGGCACGCTCGGCATCCTGATCCCACCCTCGGTACTCACCATCGTCTATGCCGTCACCGCGCAGGTCTCGATCGGCAAGATGCTGATCGCCGGCATTGTGCCCGGCCTGGTGCTGGCGTTGCTGTATATCACCTATATCCTGCTGGTGGCCTGGCTGAAGCCTGGCGCCGCGCCCCTGCGCGAGGATTACGCGCCGGTGCCCCTGCGCCAGCGCCTCACCGCACTGAAAGCGCTGGTGCTGCCTGGCCTGCTGATCGTGCTGATCCTGGGATCGATCTTCTTCGGCATCGCCACACCCACCGAGGCCGCCGCCGTCGGGGTATTCGGCGCCCTGGTTGCAACGGCGCTGGAGAAGAAGCTGAGCATC
The DNA here is from genome assembly GCF_025869515.1 of Ferrovibrio sp. GTDB lineage: Bacteria > Pseudomonadota > Alphaproteobacteria > Ferrovibrionales > Ferrovibrionaceae > Ferrovibrio. The sequence continues at coordinate 15,081 of NZ_JAOZVR010000074.1, read as the reverse complement.
GATGCGCTGGTTTCGGCGGCAGCCGATACCGGCAAGGCCACGGCGATGATCCTGTGGATCACCATCGGCGCCAAAGCCTATGTCGCCATCTTCACCGGACTGGGCGGCGCCGATTCGCTGCTCGGCCTGATCAAATCGCTCGACGTCGGACCTTACGTGATCCTGGCGGTGATGATGCTGATCCTGATCTTCCTCGGCACCGTACTGGACGAGATCGGCATCATCCTGCTCACCGTGCCGGTCTTCATCCCGGTGGTGAAATTCCTCGGCTTCGACGAAATCTGGTTCGGTGTGCTCTACGCCATCACGATCCAGATGGGATATATCTCGCCGCCCTTTGGCTACACGCTGTTCTATATGAAAGGCGTGCTGCCCAGGAGTCTGGATATGGGCGTCGTCTATCGTGGCATCGTGCCGTTCTTCCTGTTACAGGGCGCAGGCCTGCTGATTGCCATGGCATTCCCCGGCCTGATGACGATCCTGCCCCGCCTGATGGAAAACTGACCGGCTGAATGAGGTGGCGGGTCCTGCAGCAGCCCGCAATTTCCTGCGACCTGAAGATACCCGAGAGCTGACGATTCCTATTCCTTCACCGCGCCGGTCATCGCCGAGACATAGTGTTCCACGAAGAAGGCATAAAGTACGACGAGGGGCAGCGATCCCACGAGCGCGCCCGCCATCAGCGAGCCCCAGCGATAGATATCGCCATCGACGAATTCGTTGACGATGGCCACGGGCACCGTCTTGTTCTGGACGGACTGCAGGAACGTGAGCGCGTAGATGAACTCATTCCAACACAGCGTGAAGCAGAAGATAAAGGCTGAGATCAGGCCCGGCACGGACAGCGGCAGTACTATCTTGGTCAGTATCTGCCAGCGCGACGCACCATCGATCAGCGCGCATTCCTCAAGCTCATAGGGAATGGTCTTGAAGTACCCCATCAGAAGCCAGGTGGAGAACGGGATCAGGATGGTCGGATAGACCAGAATGAGGGCGAATGGACTGTCGAACAGCCCGTAATTGAAGACGACGGTGGCGAGCGGGATGAACAGGATGGACGGCGGGACAAGATAGGCAAGGAAGATCAGGCCGCCGACGGTCTGTGCACCCCGGAAGCGCAGGCGCACGATGGCATAGGCGGCAAGCACGCTGGCAAACAGCGACAATGCCGTCGCCGCCGCCGCGACATACATCGTGTTCCACAGCCAGCGCGGATAGTTCGACTCGAACAGGAGTTTCTTGATGTGTTGGAATGTCGGCTCCCAGGTCCAGAACGGGCTGACCCGCTCCATGTCCAGCAACTGCTCATTCGGCTTAATCGATGTGAGTGCCATCCAGTAAAATGGAAACAGCAGAATCACGAGGAACAGAGCCAGCGGCAGATAGAGTGTGACCAGCCGCCGCGGCACCGATTCCAGGTAACTCATACCCTCGGAATGATCGTCGGACGCACCCGCGCGGCCAGCACCCATTGTCTTGGCCTCAGTCATTGTCGGCTCCCTGCTGCCATTTCCGGCGTTGCAGCCCGAACCACGAAATCATGATGGCGCCGAGCAGGAATGGAATCATGGCCGTGGCGATCGCCGCACCCTCGCCGAGTTGCCCGGCGATGATCCCGCGTTGATACGACAGCGTGGCCATAAGGTGAGTGGCATTCACCGGCCCGCCGCGGGTCATCGCCCAGATCAACTGGAAGTCGGTGAAGGTGAACAGCACCGAGAATGTCATCACGACAGCGATAATCGGCGTCAGCAGCGGGTAGGTTATGTGGCGGAAGCGCTGCCAGGGCGTGGCGCCATCGAGCGTCGCGGCTTCATAGAGCGACGGCGATACGGTTTGCAGGCCGGCCAACAACGTGATGGCAACAAAGGGAATACCGCGCCAGATATTGGCGAAGATGGTTGACCAGCGCGCATTCCACGGATCGCCCAGAAAATCAATGTTGACCGTGATCAGGCCCAGCTTTTTGAGAGACCATGACAGGATGGAGAATTGCGAGTCGTAGATCCACCAGAAGGCAATCGCCGAGAGAACCGTCGGGACAATGAATGGTATCAGCACCGCAGCGCGGATGATGGCCTTGAAGGGAATATGCTTGTTGAGCAGCAGCGCCAGGTACAAGCCTGCGGCAAACTTTATGGCACTGGCGACGATCGTATACAGCAGCGTATTGAAGACCGAGAGCCAGAAGATCGAATCACCCTGCAGCCACTCGTAATTCTCGATCCCGATGAAAACGCCGCTACGGCCAATGCGCGTATCCGTAAACGAGAGCCACACGCCGAGACCCAGTGGATAGGCGAGGAAAAGAAACAGGATCGCCAGGGCAGGCAGCATGAACCAGTAGCCGAGCCAGGTCCGGTTCGACTTGAGCTGGCTCCATGCGCTGAGCTGACTCTGCTGCGGTGTGCGCCGCCCGCCGGTTTTGGTCATCGGTTTAGTGGTCACATCAACCATGCTGTTCCCGTTCAATACGCCCGGTTCAATATAATTTTGGGCTGGCAGGGGGTCACGGGCGGACAGCCGCCCGTGACCCATTCCCGTCAGCGGTAAATACGCTTGGCCTGCCGTTCGGCGACGGCAATGGCGCCCTTCACGTCTTCGCGGCCTGTTGCGTAATTGGCGAACATGTCGACGACGATGAAATCGGCAACCGCAGCTGCCGCTTTCTCGCCCAGCGAACCAAGGCCACCGGGCGTCAGCGTCCGCTTCGATACATCGCGATACGGCGTGCGCTTGGGATCCGAGGTCCAGATCGGATTCTTGTCATAGGCGTTGAGGAAGTGCGACAGATACCCCTGCGCTGCCTCGACCCACGGGTTGAAGTTTTCCGCCTCCAGCATGAACGCCGTGAATGCCTTGCAAGCCTGCGGCGCCTTGGTGAAGTTGAAGGTCAGGATCGGGAAGGCCAGATGCAGTTCGGTCGGCTTGCCGACCGGGCCGATCGGCATATAGGCATGATCCATGTCGTCGGCGACGGCCTTGTTGTCCTTCTGGGCTGCCACATAGACCGAGATGCCGTTCGAGGTGAGGTGGAGATCGCCGGACACGAAAATCTTGTTGTTTGACGAGTCATTCCACGACGCGGTGCCGGGGATAAAGTTCTCGTACAGCGCCTTGACGAATTCGAGCGCCTTGGCGGTTTCCGGCGAGTTGATGATGACCTTGTCATCCTTGTCGACCAGCTGGCCGCCATGCGACCACAGCGCCCAGTGCAGCCAGGTATTGGCATCGCCCGAGGCGTGTCCCAGTGCGAAACCGGCCGGCGTGTTGTTCTTCTTGAGCGCTTTCACCAGTTCAAGGAAGCTGGCCGTGTCCTTGGGGAATTCCTTGAAGCCGGCCTTCTGCATCGAGGAGATGCGGTAGTTCATCAGGCCGCCGGTGGTGGCGACCGGAATGCCGATCCACTTACCGCCAGACTTGCCGTAGAGCTCTGCCGCCGGGGCCCAGCCGCCGTATTTCTTGCCGAGATAGTCGGCCACGTCGGTTTGATCCAGACATTTCTGCGGGAAGAGATGCGGCAGCGAATACAGGCCCCAGACCATATCGAGGCCCTGGCCAGTATTGGCCACCACGGAGGCTTTCGGCTGGATGTCGTCAAACGATTCGTTGACCACATTCACTTCGACGCCCGTTGCCGCCTTGAAGGCGCTGACCATTTTCATGAAGGCGACATCTTCGGCTTCAACGAAGCGGCGCCAGCGCATCAGGTTAATCTTGGCGCCTTTCTCCGGCTTCCAGGGCGCAGTCTGTGCCCAGGCTTTGGCCCAATCGAACAGGGCGCTGCCACCAAGCATACCGACACCTGCAAGTGCGGTACTGCCTTTAACAAATGTACGGCGTGTGAAATCGTTCATCGGTCGTTTCCTCCGTTGATTATCAGGCGTTCAGCCTTTTTCCAGTCGACGCGTCAAACAGATGAACAAGCCCTGGGTTGGGTTTAAGCCGGATCTTGTCGCCCGGCCTGAATTTGTGGCGCTCGTGAAATACTGCGATGACATGCTCCTCGCCGAGCCTGGCGGCGACCATGATTTCCGATCCGGTCGGCTCGACAACCCGCACTTCCGCCTCCACGCCATCGTCGGCGAGCGCGAAATGTTCAGGCCGGATGCCGTAGACCGCTGGCTGTCCGGCAGACCCGTTCGGTGCCGATGACAGCGGAAGATGCAGGCCGCCCTGCCCCTCGAAACTGCCGCCATTGATCTTGCCGTGCACGAAATTCATGGCCGGAGAGCCGATAAAGCCCGCCACGAACATGTTGTCGGGCCGGTCATACAGATCGAGCGGCGCGCCGATCTGCTCGACCCGGCCGTCATGCATCACCACGATCTTGTCGGCCATCGTCATAGCCTCGACCTGATCATGCGTCACGTAGACAGTGGTTGTCTTAAGCCGCTGATGCAGTTCCTTGATTTCCGTGCGCATGGCAACACGCAGCTTCGCATCCAGGTTGGAAAGCGGTTCGTCGAACAGGAAAACCTGCGGATCGCGCACGATGGCGCGGCCCATGGCAACGCGCTGGCGCTGGCCGCCCGAAAGCTGGCGCGGAAAGCGCCCGAGCAAAGGCTTCAGCCCCAGGATGCCTGCCGCCTCCTGTACGCGCTGGTCGATTTCGCTTTTCTCGGCGCCACGCAGCATCATCGAGAATGCCATGTTGGCTTCTACGGTCATGTGCGGATAGAGCGCGTAATTCTGGAATACCATGGCAACGTCCCGCTCTTTTGGGGGGACATGATTGACCACATGGTCGCCAATGCTGATCTCGCCGCCGGTGATGTTCTCAAGGCCGGCGATCATCCTGAGGAGGGTGGATTTGCCGCAACCGGAAGGCCCGACGAGCACGACAAATTCACCGTCTGGAATATCGACCGAAATGCCGTGCAATACATGCGTCGCGCCGAACGCCTTCCGGACGTCGCGGCAGAATACACCTGCCATTATGGCACTCCTCCCTGATATATTAGATGTCAGCATATAGCCGGGACAGCACCACCGGCAAGCAAGGATGCTGAATGCCGCTACTTGGTACTTCACGACACGAGTAAACAGCCGTGAAACTACACATGGCGCTGCGGGGTTTACCAAACCCCGTCAAGGGGACCGAGCCAGGCATTGCGGATGTTGCTTTGCACAAGATCTGCGAAAAGCGGCGGGTACTGATCTTCCGGCCGCGGCTATTGGGCCGAATTGACTGTCGGCAAAGAGATCGGATCACTTGTGCCGGAAACGAGCGATCCTGTCCGCAGCCGGGTCTGGCCAAGGGCGCGGCTCCACCCCGGACAGGTCCGCTGCATCCGACGCAACGGATGCGTGGAGCGCAGGGGGATAAAGTGGCTCAGCGGGCGGCGGCGGCCGATACAGCGAGCTGCGGCTCCGGAAGACCCATCAGCCGGCAGGCATTCAGGCCGATCATCTTGCGGATGTCTGCCTCGCCGTAGCCGAGCCCCAGGCAGAGCCGGATGACCGCCCGGAAGCCGGCAACCGGATGCGGATTCTTGGCCTGGCCGAGATCCGAGCCCAGGATCGTGCGCTCGACCCCGGCGGCGTCGATCAGCTGCTTGAGCTGTTCGCCGGTGAATTTCTTGTTGTAGGTCTCATTGATGAACATGCAGAACGAGTGCTCGATATAAGCCCCCATATCGGCGAGTTCTTTGATGTCGCGCAGATTGGCATCGACCACGAAGGTCGGGTGGTTGACGAGCAGGCGCTTCACGCCGCGCTTCTTGGCCTCGTCGAACAGCGGCCAGATCTCGCTGATATGCAGGTGGCCCGCCGAAAGCACGCAGTCGGACTCGGCGATTATATCCAGGATCGGCTTGACCTCCTCCTTAAGATCGCCCCGGTCGGTGACGACCGACAGGCCGGTGGGTTGCAGCATCCTTTCCTTGGTCGGCAGGATGACGTGCCGGTGGCCGTGGCGCAGATGGTTTGCCGCGCTGAAGGTGGGCATCCACACGATATGCCCGCCGAGCTTGAGCATATGGTCCACCGCGTAAGGATTGAGTCCGCCGACCGTGTTGTTGAGCGCCACGCCGGTCAGCAGGCTGAGCCTGAGATCGGGCATGGTCTCCTCGATATACTTCGCCACCGGCGTCACGGAGTAGTAGTGATCCTTGAACAGGATCGCGTGCATGCCGGCATCCTGGGCCTCAAGAATCGCCTGCAGGTGATTGAGAGAGCGCGGCATCACCGACGGACCGCTGTGACAATGCAGGTCGACGGCGCCGCGCAGGATGTCCGCGATCACCGATTCAGGCGCGTCAGAATACTCCTCGACGGTTTTCGAAAAGGTAAGAATGGGATCGCCGCTCATCGCTGTGTCTCCTGGTGTTGGTGTTAACGCGCCCTAGCCCCAGCTGACGGCGCTTTTTTGCGGGCTGGATTGCTCGGCCTGCGGCGTCATGCCGATGATCTCGCCAAGCGTCGCATAGTTCGGACCGCCCAGGCGTGCGATGGGCCGCAGACGGCCGGTGTCGATCTTGTTGTCCACCGCGAGACCCTCACGGATATGGAACAGCTGGATCTCGCCGGCGAAGAACTGGTTGCTGCCGAAATCGACGACCTTGTGCAGCCGGCATTCCATGGCGATCGGCGCCTTCGCCACGCGCAGCGGGGCCACCAGTTTGCTGGGCACCAGCTCGAGCCCGAGCAGATCGGCTTCGCTGATCTCGGGCGGAAACTCCGCACCGCTGCGATGCAGCGGATCGAGCAGGGTCTCGTCGCCGATATGGACTACGAATTCCTGCGTCTCATGGATGTTGCGCGCCGTATCCTTGAGGCCGTTCGGTCTTCGGCCAATACTCACGCCCAGCATCGGCGGGCGGTGTGAGACGAAGGTGAAACAGCTGAACGGCGCCAGGTTCGAAACACCGGACGCAGACCTGGTGCTGACCCAGGCGATCGGCCGCGGCACGACGACGCCGCAGAGCAGCTTATAGGCGGCGTCGCCCGACAGATCGGCAGGACGAATCTCCAGCATGGAAGTCAGCCGAGCACTTCGCGCATCTCGGCGAGGCCCCTGGTGGCCGCCTGACGCAAAAAGCCCTGATCCGAATTCAAGATGAAGGTTGTCGCTCCTTGGCTCTGCAGCCACTCCGCCTCGGGACGGCCGCCGACATAAACGCTGACCGGCTTGTTCGCCTTGCGCGCCGCCGCCGTTATCGTCTCCACCGCCGCCCGTATGGCCGGCGGATTGGGCGTCTCATCGCCGAAGGCTGCCGTCAGGTCGCCACGCCCGATGAAAAGCGAGTCGATTCCCTCGACCGCAGCGATCGTGTCGATCCGGTCAAGCGCCTCGGGGTCCTCGATCTGTGCGATGACGGTGACCGTATCGTCCGAGGCGCGGATATGCTGCCACATCGGGACGGCCGTATAACCGCCGGCGCGGGTGCTGGTGGCATAGCCGCGGCGGCCATTGCGATAGCGGCACAAAGCTGCCACCTCGCGCGCATAATCGGCGCTCGCCACATGCGGAACCAGAATGCCGGTTGCACCACAATCGAGCACGGACAGGATCGTATCCGGGCCGGACACACGCACCAGTGCCGGAATGTTACTGCCACGCGCCGCCATCAGCGCGATGTCGGTCGTGGTGCGGTCGAACGGCGCATGTTCCTGATCGATGACCACGAAATCGAAACCGAGACCCGCGACAATCTCGGTGGCGTGACTGGTCGGTGTCTTGAGGAATGTGCCAACCAGCTTGTCGCCGGCCAGCAGCCGCTGCCGGAAAGAACGCGTCTCCGCCATGCTTAAAGCTCACTCATTCTCTGTTCAGACTCTCTCTATTCCGGCATCGGATAATCGTCGGCATTCAGCACCCAGCCGGGCTTCAGCGAGAAATCCATGCGCGGCGGGCAGAACAGGTCGACGAGCTGGTTCAGGCCCTTGCCGACGGCTTCGGTGGTGTGCACCGACGGCGGCGGGATGACGGCGATGGACGGACTGCCGCACAGCTCATGCTGGTCGTCGCGCCAGATATGCCTGTTCGGCGTCCAGGGCCAGCGAATGTGGTGAACGAATTCGCCTTCCAGCGCGAGGGAACCCTGCTCGAAATCGTCGTGATGATGCGGCGAGAGCGTGGTTGGGTCGCGCGGACCCTGGCGCGGATCGATGTAGTTGATCATCAGGGTCGTGCAGCGCCAAATGCGCCCGAAGCGCCCCTTCTCCGGCGGCACGTCGAGCGAATAGACGCGAAGCTTCAACCCGTCTTTCGGCACCGGCCAGGGCTTGACCGGAGCCACCGCCGGCTTCGGCTCCCTGTAGGAGGCATTGTTGATGCACTTCGCCACGAGGTCGGTCGACTGCGTGGTGAACATGCGCACGATGCGACCGGGCTTCAGCACCTTCACACTCGATTTGCCAGGCGGGATGAAGGCCAGGGAATTGCCCTTCACCACCTGCGAACCCTGACCGGTGGTGATCTCCACCTCGATCTTCGGGTCGTCCAGGATGATCGCATATTCATCCGGCTGCGCCGCGCGCATCAGCACGGCGCCTTCCGCCGGATCGGTGATGGCGATCAGGAAATTCTGACCGCGCGCATACCAGGTCTTGCCCTCCGGACCATCTTCCGGGGTCTCCTGGTAGAAGCGTACGTAGTCGCAGCCGCCATAAGCGGTGATGGGCGCGGCCGGCGCGCCTGCCGGCTTGGTCGTCAGGCCCGCCCGCGGATCGCTGGGGTTGTACACGGCATGCCTCCCTCGTCATGAGCCGGTCGATTGGACCGGATCATACGGAAGGTGCGCCGCTGCGTGGCGAAGATTTCTGTGGCATTCCGTATTACGGAACGACCTTTGCCGGGTATCAGCTCCCCAGGCGACTGATGCTGCGCGTGATGTTCTCCGCCGCCTCGCGCAGATGCGGCACATAGAGCTCCACCGCCTGGGCGCGCTTCATGGCCGAGGTGAAATAGGTCAGCCCCAGGGTTGCCAGCACGCGGTCGCCATCCATCACCGGAACCGCCAGCGTGGAGGAGGATTTTGGCTCGACGGTCGGATCGCGCTCGGCGAAGCCCTGGCTGCGAATGGGTTGCAGGCTGCGCAGCAGCGCAGTGGGCCGGCGGGCCGATGCATCTTCGGGATCTTTCGACGCCGACAGCATCTGCAGCAGGATGTTGCGTTCTGCGGCGGGGCAAAACGCGAGATAGGCCCGCCCCAGGCTGCGCGACACCAGGCTGAGCCGCAGACCCACCGTGCCGTGGAACGGCGAGATGGGGCTGTCGGGGATGGTGCTGAAACGTACAGTCATCGCGTCTTCGTCAAGCACCGCAATCGCCGCCGGCCACTTGAACCGGCGGGTAAGATCGATCGCCCAGGCCCGTCCCGCCTCAACCACCAGCGGATCGCCGTGGAAGCCGCAGCTCAGCGCGCGCACCTGCGAGGTCACGGAATAGCCGCCCTGCCGGGGATCGTTAACGACATAGCCCCGCACGGTCAGCGTTCTGAGCAGGCGCACGATGGTCGGCTTGGGCAGGCCGGTCGTATCGTGCAGCTGCTTGATCGAGGCGACCTTCTGACGGTTCAGCGCCTGCAGGAGATCGAGCGCGCGCGTAACCGATTGCACCTGATCGGCGGCCGGGGACATGGCGTTTCCTCAAACACGTTGCTTGTTTCGTATTGTGAAACGCTGGCCATGCCAAGGCAAGTACATTCCGGATTGCGGAATGACCGGAACTTCCTGTCCCGCTCCTCATCCTTCATCTGTAGGGTCGCCGGCACAAGAAAAGCCGGAGGGAGGCACATCATGACGTGCGGGAAAAACAAAAACCGTTCTAAAGACTCGAAACAGTTAAAACTCCATGTCGCAGCAGCGCTGCTGACCGGACTCAGCCTTGCTGCCTGCGCGCAAGGGAATTCGACTGCGGCGAAACCGCCGATCGTCCTGGACTCGACAGGCGCGTATGAGGTGGGGGGCAGAATGATTGCCAACCCGAAAAATCCCAACGAGACGCTCTCCTGCGACCACGGATACGTCGAATACTTTATCCCGCAGAAGCGCCGGCAGGTCGGCCTGGTCATGTGGCACAGCTCCAGCACCAAGGTGTGGGAGAACCGCTGGGATGGCGGGGAAGGCTTCAAGAGCATGTTCCTGCGCAAAGGCTATCCCGTGTATCTGTGGGATGGCCCGCGCGTCGGCCGCGCGAACTGGAGCTGCGAGCCGATCACCTATACGCCGGATTATTTCGACCAGCGTAACTTCGCCGCCTGGCGCTTCGGCATCACCTATCCTAACTGGCATCCGGGCCTGCAATTCCCGACCGCCGACAAGGAAGCCTGGAACCAGGCGACCCGCGCCCGTTACGACGAATACGACACACTGGACAATGCCCTGCTGCAGGCCGAGGCCGGCGGCCAGGCCATCGACCGGATCGGCCCCGTCATCGCCCTCACCAATTCCGCCGGCGGCTGGCGCGCGCTGCTGTCGGCGCTCAAGGCGAACAGCAGCAACATGAAGGGGATTGTCGCTTATGAGACCCCGGGGTTCGTTTTCCCGATTGGCGAGGGCCCCGAACCGCAGCCGAAAGCACCCTACGGTCCCCACTCCGTGCCACTGGCCGAGTTCATGAAGCTGACGAAATTCCCGATCCAGATGGTGTTCGGCGATTATACCGACACCCGCCCGATCTGGAAAAATTCGGCCGAGGTGGCGAAAACCTTCTGCGGCATCGTGAACAAGCATGGTGGCGACTGCGAGGTACTGAAACTGCCGGATGCGGGCCTGCGCGGCAACTCGCATATCCCCTTCGCCGACCTCAACAACGAAGCCGTGGCCGACCAACTCTCCAAATGGCTGCAGCGCAAGGGCCTGGACAAGTTTGCCGGTAACTGATGCCGGAACGTAAAAAGACGCCGGCGTTTCAGTGAAACGCCGGCGTTACAGGCCGGGAGGCACTAGCGGCCGTGTCAGCCGCTAGCCGAGAATGGCCTTCACTTCGAGATACTCCTCGAATCCGAAAACTCCGAATTCACGCCCGTTGCCAGACTGCTTGTAGCCGCCGAAGGGCAGGCTGCGGTCGAAAGGCGCGCCGTTGAGGTAGACGCGCCCGGCCCGGATGCGGTTGGCGACGGCGCGGGCATGGTCGCGGTTCTTCGACTGCACGAAACCCGCCAGACCGAACGGCGTGTCGTTGGCGATCTCGACGGCTTCATCCTCGGTGTCATAGCCCAGGATCGCCAGCACGGGGCCGAAGATCTCCTCGCGGGCGATCCGCATCTGCGGCGTCACATCGCCGAAGACGGTCGGGCGGACATAATATCCGCGGTTGAGGTCGGCCGGCCGCCCGGTTCCGCCTGCTACCAGGGTCGCACCCTCATCGAGGCCCGACTGGATCAGAGCCTGGACCTTGTCGAACTGCGCCTGGCTCACCAGCGGCCCCATGGTGGAGGCCGGATCGAGTGGATCTCCCAGGCGAATGGTGTCAACCGCCTGGCGCGCCGCCGCGAAGGCCGCATCCCGCTGCGTCCGCGGGATCAGCATGCGGGTGGGCGACTGGCAGTTCTGCCCGCCATTCGTGTAACAGGCATGGACGCCCGCGATCACGGCAGCCTTCAGGTCGGCATCGGGAAGAATGATGTTGGCGGACTTGCCGCCCAGTTCCTGCGCGACGCGCTTGACCGTGTCGGCTGCCAGTTTGGCCACTCTTACACCGGCCGCTGTCGAGCCGGTGATGGACACCATGTCGATTTCCGGATGGGCAGCGATGGCTTCGCCGACCGTGGGGCCGTCGCCGTTCACAAGATTGAAGACGCCCGCCGGGAGGCCGGCATCGTGAATGATCTCCGCCAGCAGCATCGCGCTGAGTGGCGCGATCTCGCTGGGCTTCAGAACGACCGTGCAGCCGGTAGCCAGTGCCGGCGCGACTTTGGAGGCCACCTGGTTCAGCGGCCAGTTCCATGGCGTGATCAGGCCGCAGACGCCGATCGGTTCGCGGCGGATGACCCCGTTCCCCATCGGCTCCTCGAACCGGTATTGCGCCAGCACGCGTGCCGCTTCCTCGAAATGAAAGAGCGCGACAGTCGCCTGGCGCTCGGTCGCAAACGTGATGGGTGCGCCCATTTCCAGGGTCATCGTTCGCGCCAGTTCCGGCAGGCGTGCCTTAAACCCTTCGATGATCTTCCGAAGCCAGGCCAGGCGATCCTCGACACTGACCCCGGAATATGTCGCGAAAGCAAGGCGTGCCGCCTTTACTGCCAGATCAACATCCTGCCGGGAACCCAGGCTGATTCGCGCGAAGGTCTCCTCCGTCGCAGGGTTCGTTATGCCCAAGGTTGACGGCACGGACGGATTCACCCAGCCGCCGTCGATATAGAATTTCAGCTTCTCGATCATTCCCTGCTCATCCTTAAAGATGTCTGCCCTCATCCACGGGCACCACAATGCCCGTCGAGCTGGTCAGATTAACGAGACAGGCGATCACCGCCCTTGCGACATCGTCCGGCATAGTGACATGGGCCAGCGGCAGCTTTTCCGCCACCTTCAGCAGTTGCTCGCGGCTGCGGCCGGGAACGAATTCCGTATCCACGCCGGCGGGTGAGACGGAGAAGACGCGGATTCGCGGCGCAAGCACTTTCGCGAGCGCGATGGTGAGCGCGTCGACGCCTGCCTTTGCCGACAGATAGGCCAGGCTGCTGCCCAGCCCCGTACGGGCAGCAATGGAGGAAATGTTCACAATCGCCGCCTGGTCGCCACATTCCAGAAGGGAACGGAAGGCGCGGATCATGGCAAAGGGTCCGCGCAGATTGATCGCAACGGCGCGGTCGAAGATATCGTCCGTCAGCCGGTCCAGATCATTGACGGGCACTGGCGTGGTCGCGCCCCCGCAATTGACCAGTGCATCGAGTCGCCCATAGCGGTCTCCCACAGCCTTCGCCGCTTCGGCGATGGAGGCGGAATCTTCGATTGCGATACGCAGGGCCATATGTCCGCTGCCCTGCAGGCCGGCAACGACTTCTTCCGCCAGGGCCTGCCGGCTGTTGTAGCCGACCACAACTGCCGATCCCATGGCGGCGAGGCGGGCGGCGGTCGCCTTGCCGATACCGCTGCTGCTGCCGGTGACAAGTGCAACCTTCGGAACCGGCAGCACAGGAATTTCAATACTGGCCATTCACACCACTCTTACAGTTCAGCTAACGGCTTCGGGGCCGCGCACTGGCGGCCCCGCCCAGCTACATCGAAATCTTTGCCGCCTCGATCACCGGCTTCCACTTGGCAAGTTCGCTTGCGATGAAGGCCTTGAGGTCTTCCGGCGATCCACCGACGCCTTCCAGGGTATTCTGCTCGAGAAGGCTCTTGGTCATGTCGCTTTTCAGGAAGTCGTTCACGCCCTTGTTCAGCTTGCCGATGATGTCGGGGGGCGTGCCGGTCGGCGCAACCATCGCATACCACGCCGAGGCCTCGAAACCCTTGAAGCCTGCTTCCTGTACCGTCGGCACGTCAGGCAGCTGCTTGCTGCGCTGGCTGGTCGTCACTGCAAGTGCGTTGATCTTGCGCTCAATCACCTGCGGCACATAGGTCGGCATGAAATCCATGGCGACATCCACCTGCCCGCCAAGAAGGTCGGTCATCAGCGGTACCGTACCGCGATAGGGCACCATCGTCATCGTCACGCCGGTAAACTGCTGGATCAGCTCCGCCGTGATATGCCCGAGCGTGCCATTGCCCGGATTGCCGACATTGACCTTGCCCGGATTTTTCTTGGCATAAGCGATCAGCTCCTCGAAGGTCTTCGCCGGAAAACCGAGCCTCGTCGAGATCATGAGCGGCGATCTGGCAACGAGCACGACCGGCATGAAATCCTTCGCCGAATCATAGCTCAGCCCCTTGTACATCAACTTGTTGATCGCTATCGGCGACGGCGTCCCGAACAACAGCGTGTAGCCATCGGCTGGCGCCTTGGCCACCGCGGCGCCGCCGATATTGCCGCCCGCGCCCGTGCGGTTCTCGACGACGAACGGCTTGCCGTAACTTTCAGCCAGATGGCTGGCGGTGGCCCGCGCGAGGAAGTCGACGGCAGAACCCGGAGGGAACGGCACGATCATGGTGACCGGGCGATCCGGCCATCCTTCCGCCACCGCCTCATGACAGGGTGAAAAAGCAAGTGCAAGGCCCAAGAGGGCAAAAGAGAGCAGACGCATGTTTCCTCCGATTTTGATGCAGCATTTACGCTGCGATTGTTTTTGACCTCGTCAGACCATTCTTTCCGTTACACTGGCAGCGATAGAATTTCACGGGCCTGTCGCGCGGTCGCGATCTGCCCGCCAAGCGATTCGACAATGCCGCGCGCCTTCTCCACCATCGCGGCATTGGACGGGGCAAGCATGTCCCTCGCGAGATAGACCGCATCTTCCAGTCCGACGCGGACATGGCCGCCTGCCAGACAGGATTGCGCCACCATCGGAAAAGACATACGACCGGTGCCGAACGCGGTCCATACGGCGCCGGGCGGCAGCAGGCCGCGCGCATACAGCACCGTTTCCGGCGATGGCTGGAAACCGTATTTCACGCCCATGACGATCGAGCACAGGACCGGGCCTTTCAGCGTGCCGTCACGGACGAGGTCGCTGCACAGGGCGATGTCGCCGGAATCGAACAGTTCGATCTCGGGCTTCACGCCCGCATCGTTGATCACCGCAGCCATGCGACGAACGTTGTCCGGCGTATTGATGACCACCTGCTTGCCGGAATTCATGGTGTTGAGATCGAGGGTCGCGATGTCCGGCTTCAGCTGCGCAATATGTGCGACCCTGTTTTCGGGCCGCGTCAACGTGGTGCCGGGGCCGGCGACTTTCGGATCATCCGCGTCCGGCACGAACCGGCCGCCCGGCCCGGTGGTGAGGTTGATGATGAGCGGTTTGTTCCTGGCGCGGATGCGATCGATAACGTCGCGATAATAGTCGATCTCCATCGACGGCCGGCCGGTCTTCGGATCGCGCACGTGGATATGCACGCTGGCCGCGCCCGCCTCGGCCGCGCCCAGGCAGGCCTCGGCAATCTCTTCGGGTGTGATCGGCAGATGAGGCGTCATCTCCGGCGTGGTCTGGTTGCCGGTCACGGCGCACGTGATGATGACACGCGATTGCA
>NZ_JAOZVR010000073.1 GCF_025869515.1 Ferrovibrio sp. | reverse complement strand
AATCTGGTGACCGGGGTCGCCGCCGCCTCCCCCGGCCTGTCCCGCGTCGTGCATTACGAGGGCGCGAAATATTACGGCGTCCATCTCGGCGCCTTCCCCACCCCGGCGAAGGAATCCGACGCAAGGCACATGCCGCCCAACTTCTATTACGACCAGGAAGACTGGCTGAAGGAAGCGTCACAGGGCCAGTCGTGGGATTATGTCGTGCTGCGGCCCGATGTCGTCTGCGGCTTCGCCGTCGGCAGCCCGATGAGCCTCGTCACCGTGCTCGCGGTCTATGCCGCGATCAGCAAGGAATTGGGCCTGCCGCTGAAATTCCCCGGCACGCCCGATTGCTACACCCGCCTCGCGCAGGTGACCGACGCCGGCCAGCTGGCCGCCGCTTCCGCCTGGGCCATCGGCAACGCCACGGGTGGCGAGGCCTACAATGTGACCAATGGCGACCTGTTCCGCTGGAATCAGCTGTGGCCCGCCCTCGCCCGCATGTTCGACATGGAGGTGGGCGGGGTCCAGACCATCAACCTGACCGAATTCATGGCCGACAAGGCGCCGGTGTGGCAGCGCATCGTCGAAAAGCATGGTCTGCGGAACATACCTTACGAAAAAATCGCCGCCTGGGGCTTCGGCGACTTCGTGTTCCGCTGCGATTTCGACGTGATTTCCAGCATGACCAAGATCCGCCTGGCCGGCTTCAACGACATGGTCGACAGCGAGGCGATGTTTCAGCGCCTGTTCACGGGGCTGCGCGAGCGTCGCGTGATCCCCTGAGCAACACGGCGTCATCCTCCAGGAAGGCGATGATCGCCTTCTTGGTGGAGTCGATGTGACGCTGCATCATCGCCTTCGCCCGCTCGTCGTCGCGATCGAAAATCGCATCGAAGATGTTGCGGTGGAAGACATCGGCGTCGCTGCGCGACTGGATGAAATAGCCGCCGAAGGGCAGGAACATCTCGCGCCTGATATCCTCGACCGCCTTGGCCAGCATGGAATTGCGCGCGGCCAGGGCGATTTCCATGTGAAATTCCGTATCGGCGGCATTGAAGACCTGGGCGCTTTCGACCCGGTTCAGGTCCGACAGCTTGGACTGTTCCATCCGCTGCATGGCCGCCTCGAGCCGGGACAGGTCATCGTCCGTCCGGCGGCAAGCGGCGAGTTCCGCCGCCGCGCCTTCGATCACCAGGCGGAAATCCATCAATTCGTTCAGATGGGCGCGCTGGCGCCGGATCCAGGCGCGCAGCTCGACCGGATCCTCGACCTGTGAATCGCGGACGACGAGGCCGCCGGTCGCGCCGCGCCGAACCTCGATCAGGCCGCTGTCCTGCAACAGGCGCACCGCCTCGCGGATCGTCGAGCGCGAGACGGACAATCTGTCGGCCAGAACACGTTCGGGGGGGAGCTTCTCGCCGGGCAGGAACAGGCCGAGCTGGATGCACCGCTTGATCTGTTCCATCGCCAGTTCATGGGCCGCCGGCTGGCTGATCGGCCCGATAAGCTCTTCCCGCAATTCGACGCCTCCCCGGGCAGCCCCCCTGCCCTCACGAAACCGTGACTTCAGCCGCCATTATAGGAAATCGTCCCCCGGCATTGCACGCGGCATGTTGAGCCCGTCTCACGTCGGCGATGTCGCCAGCACCGGCGCCGGGCTCTTGCGGAAATCGAGGCGCCAGGACCACAGGGCGACGCCAAGGGCGATCATGGCCAGCAGGACCCCGATCCAGGCGATATCACCATAGCCGACACCCCCCGTTATCGCGATGCCGCCAAACCAGGCACCGCTGGCATTGCCGAGGTTGAACGCCCCCTGATTGAGGATGGAGGCGAGATTGGGCGCCCCCACCGCCTCGCGCACCACGCGGAGCTGCAAGGGGGAGATCAGGGCGAAGGCGGTGCCGCCCCAGATGAAGACCGTCGCCACCGTCGGCCAGAACATCGAGGTGACCAGGCCGAAGACCGTCAGAATGGCGGCGACCGCGACGAAGCCGCCCACCACCGTCGGCATCAGGCTGCGATCCGCGAGGCGACCGCCGACGAAATTGCCGATCGTCAGCCCGACACCGAAGATCAGCAGGACATAGGTGACGACATGGGGCGTCACATTCGTTACCCGCTCGAGAATGGGCGCGATATAGGTCAGCACGCTGAACAGGCTGGCCGAGGCCAGCACCGACAGCAGCATGGCGAGATAGACCTGCAGCCGGGCCAGGCTGCGCACCTCGCGCATCAGGCTGCCGGTGACGACGGTCAGATTATGCGGCAGCCAGGCCCAGAGCGCGATGGCGGCGACAATGCCGATGCCGGTGACGGCATAGAAGGTCGAGCGCCAGCCAAAGGCCTGGCCAAGGGCGGTGCCGAAGGGCACGCCCAGGATATTGGCGATGGTGAGGCCGGCGAACATCATGGCGATGGCGCTGGCCTGACGGTGGGGCGCCACCACCTCCCCGGCGACGACGGCGCCAAGGCCGAAGAAGGCACCATGGCAGAAGGAGGTGAGAATGCGCGCGGCCATCAGGCTCCCGTAATCCGGAGCCAGGGCGCAATAGAAATTGCCGGCGATGAAAATCCCCATCAGACCCAGCAACACCTGCCGCCGGGGCATTCGCGCCGTCAGGAGGCCGAGAATAGGCGAGCCGAGCGCGACACCGAGGGCATAGCCCGAGACCAGCATGCCCGCCTGCGGCACCGTGACCGACAGATCGCGCGAGACATCGAGCAGCAACCCCATGATGACGAATTCCGTCGTGCCGATGCCGAAGGCCGCCAGCGCCAATGCGATCAATGGTAGAGACATGAAGACCCCATACGCCACAGATTGGAACAATTCGATTCAAAGCGTGACACGCCCCGTTTCACGCGACCATTGAGCTTCACGCAATGTTGCATTGCGGCATCATTCCGCTGATCACCCAGCGCAAATGCCGCGCGCCATCGTCGATCTGGGCCGGCGTGAAGGCCCCGAAGCCGAGGAGGAGGCGCGGGTCCGGCCGCTGGCCCTGGGTGTGGAAGGACACGGGCATGACCTCCAGCCCCTCGGCCGCCGCCGCCCGCGCGATGGCGATCGCGTCGAAACCGGGCCGCAGGGTCGCCAGCAGTTCCATGCCGGAATCCGAGGGCTCGGCGGTCATGTAGTCGCCGAGGTCGCGCGCCACGGCTTCCAGCAGGGATGCCTGGCGCTGGACATAGAGTTTGCGCATCCGCGCGACATGGGCGGCGAAATGCCCCTCGGCCATGAAATTGGCGACCAGTATCTGGTCGAGGATGGGCGAATAGCGGCCGACGACGGTGCGGGCGGCGACGAAATATTCGATCAGGGCATCGGCCACCACGGCGTAGCCGAGGCGAAGCGCGGGAAACAGGCACTTCGAGAAAGTGCCGAGATAGATCACCCGTCCCTCGGTATCGAGGGCCTGCAAGGGCGGCAGCGGCCGGCCGCCGTAGCGGAATTCGCTGTCGTAATCATCCTCGATGATCCAGCTGTCGTGGACCCGGGCCCAGTCGAGCAATTGCGTCCGCCGCTCCAGGCTCATGGCCATGCCGAGGGGATATTGCTTCGACGGCGTAACGTAAGCGAAACGGGCATCGGGGAAGGCGGCGAGGCCGGCGGCGACATCGATACCCTGATCGTCGACCGGCACCGGGCAGGGATGGGCGGAAGCCGCCGTGATCGCGGCATAGGCGCCGTCATAGCCCGGATCCTCGCACCAGGCGCGGTCGCCGGGCATCAGCAGCAGCCGGCAGGCGGTATCGGCGGCGTGCTGCACCCCGGCGAAGATGACGACATTGGCGGCGCTGCAATGGACGCCTCGCGACAGGGCGAGATGTTCGGCGATACATTCGCGCAAAGGGTGATAGCCCTGCGGATCGCCCTCGCCCAGCAGATGGCTGGCGGCGCTGGCATCCATGCGCCGGAACAGGTTCATGGTCAGCTTGGCCCAGAGCTGGACCGGGAAGGCATCGACCGCCGGGAAATTGGCCCGGAAGGCGACCGGCCGGCGCATCCGGCGAAAGGTCTCCGGCACATCCGAGAAGCGGGCGAAACTGCGCCCCCGGTCGAGGCTGGAGGCTGCCGGCAGCACCGGATTGATCCGGGGCGCCGGCCGCGCCTTGCGGGCAAGCCCGGGCGGGCTGCGCGAGACATAGGTGCCCGAGCCGGTCTGCCCGTCGAGGTAACCTTCTGCGATCAGCTGCTCGAACACCAGCATCACCGTGTTGCGCGAGACGCCGAGAAGCTCGGCCAGGGCCCGGCTGGACGGCAGGCGGGCACCCGGCTTCAGCGCGCCGGCCGTGATCTCGGCGACGAGACGCGACTGGATCTGCCGGTGCAGCGGCGCGCCGCCGCTGCGTTGCAGGTCGAAGGCGAGGGCATCGAGCAGCGGCGGCATCGGGTCAGATCGCGCTGCGATCCCGCTCCGGCTTGTGGCCGAAGCGGACGGCGCCCGTGCGCATCAGGATGAACATGATGCCCAGCACGGCGAAGACCAGCACGTTGACACCGCTGGCGAGGGCATAGAGTTCCGGCTTGATGCCGTAACGCAGGGCGCCCCAGGCGACCGAAGGCAGGGTCGGCGTCGCGCCGAGGAGATAGAAGGAAATCTCCAGATTGTTGAAGGCCATGATGAAACAGACGATGAAGGCCCCGAACAGCCCCGGCCAGATCAGCGGCAAGGTCACCTCGAAGAAGGTGCGCAAGGGTGTCGCGCCGAAGACCATGGCCGCATCGTCCAGCCGCCAGTCATAGCGATACAACTGGGTCGCGATGATCAGCAGCGCATAGGAGAAGCAGTGGACGGTGTTGGCCAGGATGGCCGAGATCAGATTGCCGCCCAGTTGCAGGAACAGCCCGTTGAAGATCAGCGACGACAGGCCGAGCAGAACCTCGGCGACGAAGAGCGGCGCGATGAACAGGATGAGGAATTTCACCGTGTGTCGCCCGGCGTGGCGCAGCAGGCCCATGGTGGCGAGACAGGCCAGCAGCGTGGAGAGCAGCGCCGTCAACACGCCGATCAGCAGCGAATTGCCGAGGGCGGTCTGATAGAGCGTGTTTTCCGCCAGCCTCTCGAAGGTCGCCCAGGTCAGCTTGGGCGGATAGGGGAAACTGTAATTCTGCGAGACCGAGCCGAGACCGATATGGATGATCGGCAGATAGAGGAACAGATAGCAGAGCACCATGGTGCCGATCAGCGCCGGCTTCTGAAGTTTGCGCGCGATATTGCCCGTCGCCATCACGATCTCCCGAAGCCTGTAAAGCCGCTGCGCCGCAGGTCGACGAAACGAAAGACCAGAAGCACGCCGGCGATCGACAGCAGGAACAGGACGACGCCCATGGCCGCGCCCAGCGCCCAGGTGCCGGATTCGCCGAACTGCTGCGCCAGCGCCATGCCATAGAGCGTGCCGCTGGGACCGCCGAGGAAGCGGGGCACCAGCGTCGCCGACAGACAGGGCACGAAACACAGGGCGAAGCCGATGAGCGAGCCGAAGAGGTTCAGCGGCCAGGTCACCTCGACGAAGCCGCGGAACGGCCCCGCGCCGAAGATGCGCGCGGCATCGATCAGCCGCATGTCGAAGTTGAGCAGCGAGAGATAGATGACCGTGACCACGATCGGCAGGTACAGGTAAACAAGGCCGATGGCGCTGGCGATATTGGTATACATGATGAAGCGAAGCGGCGCCGCGCCCAGCGCCATCAGGACGCCGTTGAGCAGGCCGAGCGGCCCGAGCAGGCCCTGCAACGCGATCACCCGCAGCACTTCGCCGGTCAGGAACGGAATGGCGAAGCCGAGCGAGAGCAGCAGCTTGTAGCGCCCGCCATGGACGATGACGCCGTAAGCGACCGGCCAGGCGATGGCGACGCAAAGCGTGGAGACGATCACCGCCATGACGAGCGAGCGGATCAGGAAGGTGACATAGGCCCCCGCCGTGGCGACGACATGGTAATTGTCGACATTCCAGTCCTGAATGATGTGGTAATTCTCGGTGCGCCAGAAGCTGAGCACGATCATCGAGACCAGCGGCAGCACGAACAGCAGGACGAGAAAGACCGACGGCACCCCGAGGAAGATCCACGCCCTCGGGTCGCGGGACATGCGCAGCCCCCCGATCATCGGCGCAGCCCCAGATCGGGTTTCACCGGATAGAGATCGATATCGCCCGCCGCCCAATGGGCGACCACGGCATGGCCGATCGACGGCCCCTCCCCGCTGCGCGGCCGGCTGGCGACCAGGCCTAGGCCATCGCCGGTTTCCAGCAGATATTCGGCATAGGCGCCGCGCAGGATGACGTCGCGCACGACGCAGGGCAGGCTGTTGTCTTCCCCGGCAAAGCCGTCGGGGGCGAGGGCGATCTTCTCGTTCTTCACGAAGGCCATCGCCGCATCCCCCGGCTTCAGCGGGCCGCCGCCGTTTGCCGTCAGGGTGAAGCCGCCGGCCTCGATGGTGTAACGGCTGCCGTCCACCGCCGCCACCTTGCCCTCGAACTTGTTCGAACGGCCGACGAATTGGGCGATGAAGGCGGTCTTCGGCTTGTCATAGAGCGTCGTCCGCTCGGCGAAATCCTCGACATGGCCCTTGTTCACGACCGCGATGCGGTCGCTCATGCTCAGGGCTTCTTCCTGGTTATGGGTGACATAGATGAAGGGAATGCCCAGCTTCATCTGATAGCGCCGGATCTCGACCTCCATCTCCTGACGGAGTTCTCGGTCGAGATTGGCCAGCGGCTCGTCGAGCAGCAGGACCTTGGGCCGGCCGACGAGACCACGGCCAAGGGCGACGCG
>NZ_JAOZVR010000072.1 GCF_025869515.1 Ferrovibrio sp. | reverse complement strand
GAACGGATGGCCGAACTAGCTTAAGATGGTGTCCACGGAACCGGCAGCAGGCCATCCAGTGTTGTCCCCGACATCATGAGTCTAGCCAAGGGGCTCGGCGGCGGCTTCCCGATCGGCGCGTGCCTCGCCACTCGCAACGCGGCGTTCGGCATGACGCCTGGCGCGCATGGTTCGACCTTCGGGGGCAATCCGCTTGCCGGGGCCGTCGCCAACGCGGTGCTCGACATCGTGATGGATGACCCGCTGCTCGCGGAAATCCGGCACAAGGGTGCTTTGCTACGCGAGCTGCTGCAGGACGTAGCCGGACGCTATCCCGACTTCATCGTCGAGGTGCGCGGGCGTGGCCTGATGCTCGGAATCAAAACCACGCTCCCGTCGCAGGAAATCGTTGAAGCGCTGCGCGCGCGGGCGAAGGTGCTGACGATTGCCGCTGGCGACAACGTGACCCGCGTGCTGCCGCCGCTGATCGTCACCGATGAGGAAATTCGCCTGTTCGCCGAACGCTGCAACGAGGTTTTCCCCTCTCTCTCAAAGCGCGCGGCAGAAGAGACATGAGAATGCGGCCCCGTGGCGGAGTGGTTACGCAAAGGACTGCAAATCCTTGCAGCGCTGGTTCGAATCCAGCGCGGGGCCTCCACCTAATCAAAGAAACTGGAGGCGGTGCAGCAAAGTCCCGCAACTCAGAACAAGCGGGAACCTTTGAAATGCCTCCAAACCGCGATGACGCGCAATCAGGTGGCGGGCTTTCGAGAACGGCCACATTGACCTTTGCTGCCGCGGCCGGTCTTAGCGTCGCCAATACCTACTACGCTCAGCCGCTGCTTGATGCGATTGCGCAGGATTTCGGCATTGCGCCGGCGACCGTGGGTCTCGTCGTGACGCTAACCCAGATTGGCTATGGGCTGGGGTTGATCTTCATTGTTCCCCTCGGCGATCTTGTCGACCGTCGCAAACTGATACTCGGCCAGGGCATATTATCGGTGATCGCCCTGGTTTCGATCGCCATGGCGAGATCGGAGGCAATCCTATTCGCTAGTCTGGCCGCAATGGGCCTGATGGCGGTCGTGATCCAGATTCTCATCGCGTTCGCCGCGACGCTGGCCTCACCGCAAGAGCGCGGAAGGACCGTTGGGCTCGTGACGAGCGGTATCGTGATCGGGATCCTCGGTGCGCGCTCCATCGCCGGGCTGCTCGCGGACCTCGGCGGTTGGCGGATGGTCTATCTCATCTCGGCCGTCCTCACGCTCGTCATGGTCGGCCTTTTGCTGCGTGTTCTGCCACGGCAATCCTCGCCGACCGGAACTGACAACTACCTCGCCGTGCTACGATCCACTCCAACCCTGTTTCTGCATGACCGGATATTGCTTGTCCGTGGCGTTCTCGCGCTGCTTATTTTCGCGGCTTTCAGCACCTTCTGGACTGCGCTCGTGCTGCCGCTCAGTGCCGCACCCTTTTCCTATTCTCATACACAAATTGGTCTGTTCAGTCTCGTCGGCCTGACTGGAGCGATTGCGGCGACCGGCGCTGGCAGGCTCGCCGATCGCGGTCTTGGACAATGGACCACGGGCCTCTCACTCATCTTCTTGCTGGTGTCATGGGCATTGATCGCACTTCTGCCGGTGTCGCTTCCGGCGCTTCTTGTCGGCGTCATACTTCTCGACCTCGCCGTGCAGGCAGTCCACGTCACGAACCAGAGCATAATATTCGAGCGTCACCCCGAGGCGCGCAGCCGTCTCGTCGGCGGCTATATGGTCTTCTACTCGCTTGGCAGCGGCGTTGGCGCGATCACCTCCACCATGGTGTTCGCACACTCAGGCTGGCTCGGCGTATCGGCTTTAGGGGCGACGTTCAGTCTTTTCGCTCTTCTTGTGTGGTTCGGCACCCGCCGACTGTCGACCAGCGAGAGGGGGCGATGAATGCGCAGGCGGCGGCTGAAAGATACTTCCCTGCATCAATCGCCCCAACTGTTCAGCGGGCGTATCCCGATGGCATCTCTTATCCAGACGCTGGCTGTCGCAGAACACCTAAACTTCCACCATGCCGCCCAGGCGCTCGGCATTAGCCAATCAAGTGTCAGCGCCCGTATTCGGGCGCTGGAAGAAGAACTTGGTATTCCGCTATTCGAGCGCAACACGCGCGGCGTTCGGCTGACCGAAGCTGGCCGGCATTTTGTCGAGCGCGTCACAACCGGCGTCGACCATCTCGACCTTGCTATAAAAACCGCCAGCCTGGCCGCGTCGGGAGATTGCGGCAGTCTGCGCATGGGTATTCATGGCCTCATCCCCGGCAGCTTTCTCGACCATCTGGTGACGCGATACCGAGCGGACCATCCCGCCATCGGCGTTGAAATGGTCGAAGGATCGGCGCGCGACGCGATCATACAGTTGCGCGCCCACCGGCTCGACGTTGCATTTCTGGTCGGCAGGTTCGATCTGCCCGATTGCCATTCTCGTCCCATCTGGACCGAACCGCTGGTCGCGGCGCTACCGGCAAACCATCGGTTCGCTGAAGAACCCTGCGTCACATGGCCCGATCTCGCGAGTGAGACTTTCCTTGTCCGCCATGGTGGAACGGGACCGCAGGTCCATGACCATATCGTGTTGCGTCTTGCCGGACGCTGGCCACAGCCGGTCATCCAGCGTTTCGAGGTGGAACGCGGTACGCTGTTGTCCATGGTCGCGCAGGGTTTTGGCATCACGCTTCTTGGAGCCGCGAGCCAACTATCTCCCACGGCAGGGGTTGCCTTTCTGTCGATCGACGACGAGCCGGAACCTGTCGTGTTTTCGGCCGTATGGTCGCCGCAGAACCGTAGCGCTGCACTCCGCAACCTGCTCGCCCTGGCAGACGAAATGGGCCGCTCGACTCAACCCAATTGAATTCTTGCTGTCGTTCCAAACCGCGCGACGAACACACCGGCTGAAGCCCGATCCATCCGATTTGCCGCCGATCGTATCCGGCAGCCCTCCGGCCTCGTCTTACCTGTTGCCACTCCCAAAAACGCCCATTCTCTGATCGGCTCCGACATTTTTGCCGATTGGAGCCTGTATGCGTGGTGGCCGAATTCTCTGGGGTCAGATCACCGTTGTCCTGACCATCGTGTTCGTCATGACCTGGGCGGCGACACAATGGACAGCATGGCGGCTCGGCTTTCAGGCGCAACTCGGAACCCCATGGTTCGAGATGGTGGGCTGGCCGGTCTATTATCCCCCGGCCTTCTTCTGGTGGTGGTTTTCCTTCGACGCCTACGCACCCGCGATCTTTACCGAGGGCGGCATTATCGCGGTGTCTGGCGGCTTCCTCGCCATCGCCGTCGCCATCACCATGTCGATCATGCGGGCGCGCGAGATCGGAAACGTCGCGACCTATGGCTCGGCACGATGGGCTGAGGACAGGGAAATCCGCTCGGCCGGCCTGCTCGGTCCCGATGGTGTCGTGCTCGGGCGCTACAACCAAGATTATCTGCGCCATGACGGGCCGGAGCATGTCCTGTGTTTCGCGCCGACGCGATCCGGCAAAGGCGTTGGCCTCGTCGTGCCGACGCTGCTGACCTGGCCGGGAAGCTGCATCGTCCACGATATCAAGGGCGAGAACTGGACGCTGACAGCCGGCTTCCGCGCCGAGCATGGCCGCGTGCTGCTGTTCGATCCGACCAACGCGAAGTCGTCAGCCTACAATCCCTTGCTGGAGGTGCGGCAGGGCGAATGGGAAGTCCGCGACGTGCAGAATATCGCGGATATTCTGGTCGATCCGGAAGGCAGTCTCGATAAGCGCAACCATTGGGAAAAGACCAGCCACAGCCTGCTGGTCGGCGCGATCCTGCATGTCCTCTACGCCGAGAAGGACAAGACGCTGGCCGGCGTCGCCAACTTCCTGTCCGATCCGCGCCGCCCGGTGGAAGCCACCTTGCGCGCGATGATGGACACGCCGCACCTGGGCGAAGCCGGCGTTCATCCCGTCATCGCATCGTCCGCCCGCGAGCTACTGAACAAATCCGACAATGAGCGGTCGGGCGTGCTCTCGACTGCCATGAGCTTTCTCGGCCTCTACCGCGATCCGGTCGTGGCTCGCGTCACGGCACGGTGCGACTGGCGGATTGCCGATCTCGTCGGAGGCAAGAAGGCGGTCAGCCTCTACCTTGTCGTTCCGCCGTCTGACATCAATCGCACCAAGCCGCTGATCCGCCTGATCCTCAACCAGATCGGTCGCAGGCTCACCGAGGAGCTGACGACTTCTGGCAAACGCCATCGGCTGCTCTTGATGCTGGACGAGTTTCCAGCGCTCGGCCGTCTCGATTTCTTCGAGTCCGCTCTGGCCTTCATGGCGGGCTACGGCATCAAGGGCTTCCTGATCGCGCAGAGCCTCAATCAGATCGAACGCGCCTACGGCCAGAACAACTCGATCCTCGACAATTGCCATGTCCGGGTGAGTTTCGCGGCGAATGACGAGAGGACTGCCAAGCGGGTCAGCGACGCGCTCGGCACGGCGACGGAGATGCGCGATTCCACCAACTATGCCGGCCACCGGCTCTCGCCATGGCTCGGCCATCTGATGGTCTCGCGGCAGGAGACGGCGCGGCCGCTGCTGACCCCCGGCGAGATCATGCAGCTCCCGCCTACCGACGAAATCGTCATGGTGGCCGGAACACCGCCGATCCGCGCCAACAAGGCCCGGTATTTCGAGGATCGGCGGTTGCAGGAGCGTATCCTGACCCCGCCTGACCTGGTCGCCTTGGCGTCTGCCGCAAACCCTTCCGCATCGGACGATTGGTCCGCCCGCGTTGTCGCAGCGGCTGGCGGAGCATCGGTGACCAACCCTGGAAATGCAGATGGCGACCCGGCCAATGCCGGCATCCGCCGCGAGCCGGAATTGCCCGAGCATGAGGAAATCATCACGCCGTGCCCGCCGTCAGCACAGGAGTTCGACCTACTGGACGACGAACCGGACGTGGACGCCGCCAAGGCCAACGCCATGCGCGCCCGAATGCGCGGAATCTCGCGGCAGGCGTCACTAGACCCCGGCGACGGCATCGAACTTTGAGGAACTCGCCATGACGACCCGCACCCGCATGAATGTCTATTTCGATCCAGCCTTGCTCAAACAGATCGAAGCCCTGTCGCTGCGCCGCAAGGTCTCGAAATCCGCCATCGTCGAGGCGGCTGTCGCCTCCTTCCTGTCGGGCGATACGAGCGAGAAACTGGAAGCAGCCATGTCGCGCCGCCTCGACAAGCTCGGCCGCCAGATCGACGGGCTAGACGAAGATCTCGCCGTGCTCGGCGAGGCCGTCTCGCTGTTTGTCCAATTCTGGCTCCTGGTCACGCCGCCGGTGCCGGACGGCGCGCAAGCATCCGCCAAGGCAAAAGGTGCGGAGCGGTTCAAAGGCTTCATGCAGACGCTCGGCCGTCGATTGGCCACCGGAGACAGGTTCTTGAAAGAGCTGTCACGCGATGTCGAGTCGGTTCCTGCGGAGCCTTCGACAGATCAGTTCGAGGCGAATAGTGATCCAGCTTGAATATTCAATCCGACCTATTCGCCGCCGAGGGCCGCCGATCCCCGCACGCACTTAGATACTTGTTGAACCGGCCTGATTTGCGGCTCTTTTAATCGACCCCAATCCGGGGACTGTCTGTTGCGCCTCGTGAACAAACGGGGCCGATATGACTGCCAACCACCAAAAACCAGAAGTCATTGCACGCGGTGCGCGGATGCTGCGCACCGCGCTCGGCCCCGCCATCGCCCGCTTTCTGGAAGAACCGGCCGTTGTCGAGGTGATGTTGAACCCGGATGGCCGTATCTGGGTGGACCGTCTCTCCGAAGGTCTGGCCGATACCGGCGAGATGATGTCGCCCGCAGATGGCGAACGCATCGTGCGCCTGGTCGCACATCATGTCGGCGCGGAAGTCCACGCCCGAAGCCCTCGCGTCTCGGCTGAACTGCCCGAGACCGGCGAACGCTTCGAGGGGCTGTTGCCTCCTGTGGTCACAGCCCCGGCCTTCGCCATCCGCAAGCCCGCCGTCGCCGTCTTCACCCTCGACGATTATGTGGCTGCCGGCATCATGTCCGGTGATCAGGCGGAAGCGTTGCGTGCGGCTGTCACGTCCCGCGCCAATATCCTCGTCGCCGGCGGCACCTCGACCGGCAAGACCACGCTAACCAATGCGCTGCTGGCCGAAGTGGCAAAGGGCACCGATCGCGTCGTCATCATCGAAGACACGCGCGAACTGCAATGCACCGCCCCGAACCTTGTCTCCATGCGAACCAAGGACGGCGTCGCCACGCTCTCCGATCTCGTCCGGTCCTCACTGCGCCTGCGGCCCGACCGCATCCCGATTGGCGAGGTACGCGGCGCTGAAGCGCTCGACCTTCTCAAAGCCTGGGGCACCGGACACCCCGGCGGCATCGGCACGATCCACGCCGGCACCGGCATCGGCGCGCTGCGCCGTCTCGAACAGCTAATTCAGGAAGCCGTCGTCACCGTCCCGCGCGCGTTGATCGCCGAGACCATCGACCTCGTTGCCGTCCTCTCCGGCCGCGGTTCCGCGCGCCGGCTCGTCGAACTCGCCCGCGTCGAAGGGGCTCGGTGCCGACGGCGACTACCGCATCACCCAAGCCATCCCCACCAGCACAGGAGAATCCGCATGATCCGCACCACTATCCGCGTGCGTCGCACGATCGCGACCGCCGCCGCCTTCACCTACGTCAATCTCGTTCTCGTTCCGGCCGCCCATGCGTCCGGTTCGTCCATGCCGTGGGAAGCGCCACTCCAGAAAATCCTCCAGTCGATCGAGGGACCAGTGGCCAAGATCGTCGCCGTCATCATCATCATCGCGACCGGCCTGGCGCTCGCCTTCG
>NZ_JAOZVR010000071.1 GCF_025869515.1 Ferrovibrio sp. | reverse complement strand
ATGGACCCTTGGGACAAGCCCAAGGGTGACGGTAGAATTGTGGCATGGCCGGCGGCTGGGTTTATATCATGACCAACAAACCCAATGGCAGGCTCTATATCGGCGTGACCAGCGACATTGCGCGCCGGGCATGGGAGCATCGTGAGGGCGTCGTTGATGGCTTCACCAAAAGATATGATTTGAAGTGCCTTGTTTATATCGAGGCCCATGACAGTATCGAAGCGGCGATCCGGCGCGAGAAGACGATGAAACTCTGGCCGCGCCAATGGAAACTGCGGACGATTACCGCGGCCAATCCGGACTGGCGCAACCTGTTCGACACACTGAATGCCTAGATATCCAAAGACCGTCACCCTCGGATTTATTCCGAGGGTCCATCCCGACCCTCCGCACCTCGGAACGCGCAGATGGACCCTTGGGACAAGCCCAAGGGTGACGGTAGAATTGCGGCATGGCCGGCGGTTGGGTCTACATCATGACCAACAAACCCAATGGCACGCTCTACATCGGCGTGACCAGCGACATGGCGCGTCGGGCATGGGAGCATCGTGAGGGCGTCGTTGATGGCTTCACCAGACGATATGGTTTGAAGTGCCTCGTTTATATCGAGGCCCATGACAGTATCGAAGCGGCGATCCGGCGCGAGAAGACGATGAAACTCTGGCCGCGCCAATGGAAACTGCGGACGATTACCGCGGCTAATCCGGACTGGCGCGACCTGTTCGAGACGCTGAATGCCTAGATACCCAAAGGCCGTCACCCTCGGATTTATTCCGAGGGTCCATCCCGTGTGGCAGCGTCAATGGACCCTTGGGACAAGCCCAAGGGTGACGTCTTGAATGATAGGACCGGCCTCCGCCAGCGATCATGTTCCTATTTCGTATTCATCCGGGGCGGGTTAAGCTCACCCCCATGCCGCTGCCGCCCCGTTCCGATGCCGATACCGCCGCCCGCGCCACCTGGGCGGCCTCGTCGCTGCGTTTCCTCTATCTCGACCTGAACAGCTACTTCGCCAGCGTCGAGCAGCAGGACAATCCGGCCTTGCGCGGCAAACCGGTCATCGTGGTGCCGGTGGAAAGCGACACCACCTCGGCGATTGCCGCCTCCATCGAGGCCAAGGTCTTCGGCATCAAGACCGGCACGCCGGTCTGGGAGGCCAAGCAGAAATGCCCGGGCATCGCCATCGTCAATGCGCGGCATGACCGTTATGTCGAATTCCATCACCTGATCGAAGCCGAGATCGACCGCCATATCCCGGTCTACAAGACCTGGTCGATCGACGAGGTCTCCTGCGAGCTGATGGGGCCGCAGCGGCTGAAGGAGAATGCCGTCGCGCTGTCGCATCGCATCCGCGCCGGCCTGCGCGACACCCTCGGCGACTGCGTGCGCTGCTCCATCGGCATCGCGCCGAACCAGTTCCTCGCCAAGCTGGCGTCTGACATGCAGAAGCCCGACGGGCTGACGGTGATCGAGGCGCAGGAACTGCCCGGCCGCATCCTGCCGCTGGTGCTGCGCGATCTGCCCGGCGTCGGCCCCAATATGGAGCGGCGCCTGAACGAGGCTGGCATCGCCAGCATCGCCGATCTGTGGGCGCTGAAACCCGAAGACGCGCGGCGTATCTGGGGCAGCAAGGAAGGCCCGGCCTTCGTGCAGCGCCTGCGCGGCATCGGCGACTACAGCCAGACCGATGCCACCCGCAGCATCAGCCACGAGCATGTGTTGCCGCCGCAGTTCCGCGATGCCGAATCCGCCCGCCTGATCCTGCGCCGGCTCGGCGTGAAGGGCGGCGCGCGGCTGCGGCGGCTGGGCTTCGTCGCCGGCAATCTCGGCATCAAGGTGCGCTTCGATGACGACACGCGCTGGGCGGCGGATTTCAGGCTGACGCAGACGCAGGACAATTTCGTCATCCTCGCCGCCATCGCGCGGCTGTGGGAACAGATGCTGGGGGAAACCGGAAAGCCGCGTGGCCGCTACATGAAGGTCGGCATGTGGCTCACCGGCCTGGTGCCGAAAGACGAGGTGACGCTCGATCTGTTCGGCGGCGCATCGGGCCTGGCGCAGGACGATGCCGCTGCGGCGGCCAAACGCGCAAAGCTGTGGAGCGCCATGGACAAGCTGAACCAGA
Source organism: Ferrovibrio sp. (assembly GCF_025869515.1). Taxonomy (GTDB): domain Bacteria; phylum Pseudomonadota; class Alphaproteobacteria; order Ferrovibrionales; family Ferrovibrionaceae; genus Ferrovibrio. The sequence continues at coordinate 4,850 of NZ_JAOZVR010000071.1, read as the reverse complement.
AATACGACAGGAAGGACACCGTGCGCATCGGCCCGCTGCCCCGGCACAAATCCGATTTCATGGGCGCCAAGATCGCCTTCAACCGGATTCCCAAGAAGGAAGAGTTCAAGGAATAGTGATCCTGCAGGGCGGCTGTGATCTTCGCAGCCCGCCGCAACCCGCTCCGCCTTCCGGTGTTGTCGCCTGTTGTCCACCCTGCAACAGGAGGCCGTCATGGCTCTGCTCTCTCCCGCCAAGCGCATGTTGTCCGTCGCCGATTTTGGTGCTGTCGGCGATGGCGTCGCCGACGATACTGCCGCACTCCAGGCCGCGCTCGATCGCGTCTCGGCCAATGGAGGCACCTTCATCGACATTCCGCCCGGCACCTACAAGGTGACGGCGACACTCAACATCGCCTTCGCCCAGGATTCGGCGGCCCATGTCGGCATCCTGTCGCATGGCGCCATCCTGCAGTCGGCGATCACCGACGGCTCGCCGCTGCTGCAGGTGATCAGCAACGCGGTGGTGCGGTTCTTCATGATCGAGGGCCTGCAGATCAGGGGCAACGGGCAGGAAGGCCATGGCCTCGTGCTGCGCGCCGATAACCAGGCGGTCTTCCTCTACAACATCTGCCTGCGCGACGTGTTCATCGAAGGCTGTGGCGGCGACGGCTGCCAGATCCTCGGCAACATCTTCGAATCGCAGATCGACAACAGCTTCTTCCGGCAGAACCGGAACGGCCTCAGCATGGGCAACTCGACCGGCGGCGGCATCCTGTCGGCGATCCACCTGTATGGCTGTGTCTTCGGCCAGAACCGCGAGGTGGGCTGTCTGATGGTCAACGATGCCACCGATGCCGGCTTTCACGGCTGCTACTTCCTCGAAAACGGCAGCTGGGGCGCCAACTGCCCGAACGGCTTCACCCTGATGTCGAATTGCGGCTTCGAGAATAACTGGATGTCGGCCGGCAGTTTCGCCGCCGGCAATGCCGGCGTGGCCTTCCAGAATTTCGGCAACATGATCGCCTGCAGCGCCACCTCGCGGCATTACCAGACCCATCTGGTGAAGGGTTATGTCACCAGCATCTTCGCGATGTCGGGCTGTTTCCGCGCCGGAGTCGAAACCGCCGGCACCATGCACCTGTCCGATCTCAGCGGCACGCCAGGCGGCCGGGCCAGTATCGTCAGCTGCAACGGCGAACGCGATTATCGTGATGGCTTCCAGTCCCGCACGACCGAGATGGCCTGCATCCCGTAGCGATTTGAACAAATCGGGATTATGTGCTATATTTTCCTATCTCTTGGCGGCAGTTATTTTCCATAATCTCGAAAGACGCTGCCGTCAGGCCCTGTTTTTGATGATCACACACAGGAAAATCAAAGGATTGTATGTGAAATCGCGTGTTTCTGCCGGCTGCCAACGGGATCGAACCGGATCGAACGGGATCCAATTGGATCGCATGGGATCCAATGGGCATCCAACGGGATCGAACCGGCCGCCAACCGGCCGGCTTCGCGCTTGACGCCGCCGCCGCCGCGCCGTATCACGCTGTCACGCCATCCTGTGGCGTCGTGGTGATTTGGAGCCGACCGGCTTGCGGACCACGTAAAACAAACCGCTAAAGAGGTCGGGCGGTTTGTCAAAAAACCCCGGGCCTCAATGGTGCCGGGGTTTTTTGTTGCCTGCGGGGCAGGCCGGAAGAGGGTGCGATGAGCAAGAACGAGAGCGAGAAATCCTGGCGGCTGGCCACGCAAATGGTGCGCGGCGGCACCATGCGCTCGGGCTTCGGCGAAACCTCCGAGGCGATCTTCATGACCTCGGGCTTCCGCTATGACAGCGCCGAGGCTGCCGAGCGCCGCTTCAGGAATGAAGAGCCCGGCTTCGTCTACAGCCGCTTCGGCAATCCCACGGTGGAGATGTTCGAACAGCGCATGGTGCTGCTGGAAGGCGCCGAGGCCGCGCGCGCCACCGCCACCGGCATGGCGGCGGTGAATGCCGCGCTGATGTGCCAGCTCAAGGCCGGCGACGAAGTGGTGTCGGCACGGGCCGTGTTCGGCTCGATCCGCTATATCGTCGAGGAATTGCTGCCGCGCTTCGGCGTGAAGACCCAGCTGGTCGACGGCACCGATTTGTCCGCCTGGGAACGCGCGATCACGCCGAAGACCCGCGTGGTGTTTCTGGAAACCCCGGCCAATCCCACGCTGGAAGTGGTCGATGTGCCGGCCGTCGCGGCGCTGGCGCACAAGGTCGGTGCCCGCGTTGTGGTCGACAACGTCTTCGCCACCCCGGTGCTGCAGAAGCCGCTGCAGCTCGGCGCCGATATCGTGGTCTATTCCGCCACCAAGCATATCGACGGGCAGGGGCGCTGCCTCGGCGGCGTGGTGCTGGGATCGCAGGATTTCATCGCCAACGAACTGACACCCTACCTGCGCCATACCGGCCCGGCGCTCAGCCCGTTCAACGCCTGGGTCATGCTCAAGGGGCTCGAAACCCTGGAGCTGCGGGTCAGCCGGATGGTGGAGTCGGCGGCAAAACTGGCCGACCGGCTGGCCGGGCACCCCGGTCTGGCGGCGCCTACGAATGTACCCGCCCTGCTGTATCCGGGCCGCCCGGACCATCCCCAGGCGGCGTTGGTCCGCAAGCAGATGACCGCTGGCGGCAATATGCTGGCCTTCCGGACGAAGGGGGGGAAAGCCGGCGCCTTCCGTTTCCTCAATGCCCTGAAATTGGTGGATATCTCCAATAATCTCGGTGACTCGAAAAGCCTCATCACACACCCCGCTACCACCACGCACCAGAGGTTGAGTCTGGAGGAGCGGGCCCGGCTGGGCATCGGCGAGGACCTGCTGCGCCTCTCGGTGGGTCTGGAAGACCCCCTGGACCTGTTCGAGGATATCGCCCATGCGCTTGAAAAGGCGGGCTGATCTGTTGCCAATATGCCACAGCATGGCATTATCGCCTCACCCTCCGGGATGAAGGCGTGCGGGCTGCGTTAGGTCGCTGGTATAGTTGCTCCGGGTTGAAGCGTACGCAGCCGCGGGGCGCGGCTAGAAATTTATTGTTGAGGAGAATTTCGCATGAAGATTCGTGTCGCTCTGCTGACCGCTGCCGCCGCTGCGGCTCTGGTGTCGGCTTCCGCGTCGGCCCAGCAAGGTCCCTATGTCGGCATCGGTGCCGGTGCGACCTGGATTGATGATGCCGACGTGAAGGGTACGCCCTCGGGCAAAATCGACTTCGATACCGGCTATGCCGGCCTGCTGAAGGGCGGTTACGACTTCGGTACCGGCTGGCGCGCTGAAGGCGAGTTCGGCCTGCGCGAATGGGGTGCCGGCAATGCCGGCGGCGACCTGCGTGCCTACACGCTGTTTGCCAACGCCCTGTACGATTTCATGCCGACCAGCAACTGGAGCCCCTACCTGGGCGCCGGCGCCGGTCTGGTGCGCTACTCGTCGCAGGACATCACCTTCTCCGGCGTGACCAGCGACGACCAGGATCACACCTGGGGCGTGCAGGGTATCGCCGGCGTCTGGTATGCGCTGGACAGCAACTGGCAGCTTTCGGCCGATTATCGCTACATGTACACCGGCGATGCCAAGCTCAGCACCACTGGCGCTGCCACCATCGAGCCGGACAACTCGATCCACACCGTCATGCTCGGCCTGACCTACAAGTTCGGCACGCCGGCCAAGCCGATGCCGGTTGCCGCTCCGGCGCCTGCCCCGGCCCCGATGGCGGCTGCTCCGGCACCCGCTCCGGCTCCGGCACCGCGTGCGCCTGAGACCTACATCGTGTTCTTTGCCTTCGATAAGTCGGACATCAGCCCGGTTGCGGCGCAGGTGCTCGATCGCGCCGTGGCCGACTTCCGCGCCACCGGCTCGACCAATGTGCGCATCGAAGGCAACGCCGACCGCTCGGGCAGCAACGTTTACAACCAGCGTCTGTCGCAGCGTCGCGCCGATGCCGTCGCATCCTATCTGCGCGGCAAGGGCATTGGCTCCGGTGCGATCCAGACGGTTGCGAACGGCGAAGAGAAGCCGCGCGTCCCGACTGCCGACGGCGTCCGCAACGACGAGAACCGCAACGCGCAGATCTATCTGCGCAAGTAAGCCAACAGTCATTCGACTGCGGCGCGGCCGTCCCCTGCAAAGGGGGCGGCCGTTGCTTTTTGGGGCGGGTTGCAATGGCGGACTCCACAACCCATGCGACACAACGGTGAGGGCGATCACGCCGCTGTGCCAGCGGCTTGGCTGGACATTCCGCCAACGACTCCTAATATTCTGGGTAAGGCGATGGCGCGGGTCGCGGCCTGCGAAACGTCGGGGTAAAGGCCATGTACAGCACGAAGACGCACGACATCTCGGTCACGGTCCAGCCGGTCTATCTCGACGAGCAATCCTCGCCGGAAGAGAGCTATTTCGTCTGGGCCTATAACGTGAAGATCGAAAACAGCGGCACCGACACAGTGCAGTTGCGCAGCCGCTACTGGAAGATCACCGATGCGCGCGGCCGCGTGCAGGAAGTGCGCGGCCCCGGCGTGGTCGGCGAACAGCCGGTGCTCGCGCCGGGCGACAGCTTTGAATATACCAGCGGCACGCCGCTGCCCACCTCGTCGGGTTTCATGGTCGGCACCTATCAGATGGTGACCGAGGCCGGCGAGCAGTTCGACGTGGCGATCCCGGCCTTTTCGCTCGACAGCCCGCATGAGGCGCGCCGGGTGAACTGAAACCCGAACCCTCCGGAATGATCCGACATCAGGGCGGCAGCGTATCAGTCGGCCCGCCACAAGAATGCCCGAAGGAGTTTACCGTGAGCACTGCCGCCCATTCCCACACCAAGCAGACCCTCGCCCCGAAAACTGACACCGGGGCGAA
>NZ_JAOZVR010000070.1 GCF_025869515.1 Ferrovibrio sp. | reverse complement strand
CGCGCGTTCGAGCGCCTCCAGCTCGTCGATCTTGCCGACATCCGTCTCGATGGCCACGACATCGGTGTCGGGATGCGCGGAGAGCGCGGCGACCTGCCGGCAAGCGTCGGCAAGTCTGTCTCCGCCGAGATCCGCGAGCACGACGCACATGCCGCTTCTGGCGAAGGCCTTGGCAGCGGCAAGCCCGATCCCGGAAGCGGCGCCGGTGACGACGGCCACCTTGCCGCTGGCGATTGCTGGATGTTGCATGTCGATGTCCCTCTTCGTTTACAGTCCAAGACTGGTGATATGGGGCCTGTTGCAGTGCGGGTCAAACGCCAAGGGCCTCGCCCGGCTTTTCGCCGGCCCGTCGCGGACCATGGTCTCTTCCCCTTGCGCGGCGCGATAATCTCGCTAAAAGTGCCGCAAACCAAGGGCCCTGGTCGATGCGGCTCAACGCTCACGAACGGACTTTCATCATGGCATCGCATAAAGACGTGAAGAAGGTCGTCCTCGCCTATTCGGGCGGGCTCGACACTTCGATCATCCTGAAATGGCTTCAGACGGAACTCAACGCCGAAGTCGTGACCTTCACCGCCGACCTCGGCCAGGGCGAAGAACTCGAGCCGGCCCGCAAGAAGGCCGAGATGCTCGGCATCAAGGAGATCTTCATCGAGGACGTCCGCGAGGAATTCGTCCGCGACTTCGTCTTCCCGATGTTCCGCGCCAATGCGATGTATGAGGGCCTCTACCTGCTTGGCACCTCGATCGCGCGGCCGCTGATCGCCAAGCGCCAGATCGAGATCGCCCGCGAAGTCGGCGCCGACGCGGTCTGTCATGGCGCCACCGGCAAGGGCAACGACCAGGTGCGTTTCGAACTCGGCTATTACGCACTGAAGCCCGACATCAAGGTGATCGCGCCGTGGCGCGAATGGGACCTGAATTCGCGCACCGCGCTGATCGACTTCGCCGAGAAACACCAGATTCCGATCGCCAAGGACAAGCGCGGCGAAGCGCCATTCTCAGTGGACGCCAACCTGCTGCATATCTCGGCCGAAGGCAAAGTGCTGGAAGATCCGTGGGTGGAAGCGCCGGACTTCGTCTATTCGCGCACCGTCGACCCCGAGAAGGCGCCGGACCAGCCGGAATATGTCGAGGTTGAGTTCAAGAAGGGCGATGCGGTTGCCGTGAACGGCCAGGCGCTGTCGCCGGCCGCGCTGCTGACCAAGCTGAACGAGCTCGGCGGCAAGCATGGCATCGGGCGTCTCGATCTGCTGGAAAACCGTTTCGTCGGCATGAAGAGTCGCGGCATCTACGAAACGCCGGGCGGCACCATCCTGCATATGGCGCATCGCGGCATCGAGCAGGTGACGCTGGATCGCGGCGCGGCGCATCTGAAGGACGAGATCATGCCGCGCTATGCCGAGCTGATCTATAACGGCTTCTGGTTCTCGCCCGAGCGCGAGATGCTGCAGGCCCTGATCGACCGGAGCCAGGAAAACGTCGAGGGCACCGTGCGGCTGAAACTCTACAAAGGGTCGGTCAACGTGGTCGGCCGCAAGTCGCCCAAGTCGCTCTACTCGCTGTCGCACGTCACCTTCGAGGCCGATTCCGTGTACGACCAGAAGGACGCCGCCGGCTTCATCAAGCTGAATGCGCTGCGCCTGCGCCTGCTCAATCGCCAGAAGGGCTGACGGCCAAGCCTCGCTTGCACATGATTTGCCGGAAAGGCGGGCTTTTCAGCCCGCCTTTTTCGTGGCCGGTCGTGATCTTGTCACGGACGGCCACAGACTGGTCGCAACCCAAGCCCCGGGATTCCTTCTACTTTTCCATGGCACGACCCTTGAACAGGGCCGCAGCGCCGGGCCCATCGCCGGCCTGCTCCCGTAGAAGACAGGAGACTTGCCATGATGACGACCATCACGCGCGTCACCCCGGTCACCGCCTATCGCCGCACCACCCGGGCGACCGAACGCTATATGGAAGAACGCCTGTGGCAGCGGGCACTCAGCCGCCTGGAGGGCCCGCAGCAGCCGGCCCGGCTGCCGAAGAAGGCACCGCGTCGCCCGTCGTCCTTTGCCGCCGTGCTGCGCGCGGTGCATTCGAAGCTCGGCCGCTACGTCGATATCTACGTCTGACCTCTAGCGCGCCGCGTGGCTGTAGACCACGAGCCGCGCCAGTTTGTCGGGATTGCGCATGATAAAGACGTTGCGCACAACCCCTTCCACGATATCCAGCGCCAGCGCCAGATAGGGCATATCGCCATCGAAGAGCAGCCAGCCGGGCTGGCCGTTGATGCGCGCATCGACACGCCGCACCGCCGGCGGCAGCTTGCGCCCGATGCCGACGAAGAAGCGGGCGACCTTGTCCGGTCCATGAATAATGTTGAGCGCCGCGCTCGCCTTGCCGCCGCCATCCGACCACAGCATGGCGTCCTCGGCCAGCAGGCCGGCGAACAGGGACGCATCGCCGGCGCGCGTGGCCTTGGAAAACTTCTCGGCCAGTGTGCGCGCCGCCGCCTCATCGGCTTCAAACCGCGGACGCGCATCTTTCAGATGCTTCTGCGCCCGGCTGACCAGCTGGCGGCAGGCGGCTTCGGATTTCTTCAGCGCCACGGCGATCTGCGGATAGTCGTAATCAAACGCCTCGCGCAGCAGATAGGCGGCGCGTTCGGCCGGCGTCAGGCGTTCCATCACCACCAGCAGCGCCATCGACAGGTCGTCGGCCATCTCGGTGGCGACTTCCGCGCTCGGGATGCTGACGTCCAGTTCGACCAGCGGTTCGGGCAGCCAGATGCCGGGATAGCTTTCGCGCTCCAGCTTGGCGGCGCGCAGGCGGTCGATGCAGATTCGCGTACAGGCTGTCACCAGCCAGGCTTCCGGGTTGAGGATCGCGGCGCGATCGGCGCGATACCAGCGTAGCCAGGCATCCTGCACCGCATCCTCGGCATCGCCGACACTGCCCAGCATGCGGTAGCTCAGGCCGAACAGGCGGCGGCGATGCGGCTCGAAGCTTTCGATCAGCATATCGTCGGCTGGCGCGGTCACGTCAGGCCGCCTTCACCCGTACCAAGCTGCAGCTCTGCGCATAGCCCATGGCGCGCTTCACCGTGGGATAGAAGCGTGCCACCGCCATCGAGAAACCGAGATCGATGATCGCCGCGCGGCCATGCGCCTGTTCCAGCTGTTGGCGCAGTTCATCCATGGCCGGATCGTTTGCCGCCACGGCCTGGCCGAAGCGCCAGGCCAGCGCCAGATCGGCCGGCAGGTCGTCAATGCGACGGTCGAGTGCGGCCTGCAGCAGGGCGGCGTCGATGCCGGCGGCACGGTCGAGGTTGATATGGATCTGCACGCATTCGCCGCAGTCGTCCTGCATGATGGCGCCCAGCGTGGCAAAGGCACGGATGTCGCCCGCCAGCGCGCTGGCGGGCAGCGTATCCCGGTTCAGCGCGGTCAGCGCCTGCATCCGCGCCAGCACCGGCGAGCCCAGTTCGGCCATCTCGCGCATGTAGTCCAGGCGCACGCCCAGAACGGCCTCGCTGGCGGCAACCTGCTGCAGGGCAATGCCGGTATTGGAGGAAGACGGCGAATGCGGGCGGGCAACCAGATCGGTCATGGGGGTATCCTTTCCTGTCAGATACCCCTTAGACGGCGCGGACGCCCCGGCTGTGACAGCCGGGCGACCTGTGTGGATTATTCCGCCGCCCGTGTCTCCGGGGCCCGAGCCCCCACAGCCTGCCGCAGAACGGCCTGTTTGGCCAGTTCGGTGGCGCGGCGGTTGCGGCGTTTGATCCACCACATGAAAAAGCCGGTCACGCCGAAGATCGGGATGATCACGCCAGACAGGAAGACCAGGAATTTGTAGACCCCGCCCAGGCCGGTGCCGTAATGCAGCGCGCGCTGCCAGGCGATGATCGTCTCGCCGGTGGAAAAGGCTTGCGGATCGAAGACATCGATCACGCTGTGGCGCCAGGGATCGACCAGCACGGTGATCACCGGCGCGCCCTCCTCATGGCCGGGCCGGATCATGCCAATGCGCAGGGCCTGGTCCGGCCGGCTCGGCAGGAAGGCATTGAGGAAGCGGGCATCGGGCAGCCGTGCCTGCACCAGTGCCAGCGCGTCATCCAGCGCAATCGCGGTCTGCCCCGGCTGCGGCCGCTCGACGCGGGCCTGGAACATCGCCGCCCGCATGTCGCGGCCGGGCCAGACAGCGTTAATGGCCGCGCCGACCTGCTGCGGGAAAGCGATATAGACACCGGTGACATTCACCAGCAGGAACAGCAGCAGAGTCCAGATACCGACCGCGCCGTGCAGGTCGCGATGCAGCCGCAGGCCCTTGGCGCCCCTGCGGATGGTGAAAGCGCTTTTCCACTGCCCCCCCTTCCACTGGCCGGGACGCGGCCACCAGATGATCAGGCCGCTGGTGCCCAGCACCAGCATGGCGACGCCGAGCCAGCCGACGATTTCGCGGCCCAGCCCGCCGCTGATGAAGACATGGCCGTGCAGGTCGTGGAAGAACCGCACCCAGCCGGTCATCGCCTGCTGGGTGTCCAGCACCTGCAGCGACACCGGATCGACCAGGATCTGCAGACTGCCGGCAAAGGGACTGACTGCCGGCACCGCGCCCTGGGCCTGACCGGCCGCCGGCTGCGCGCCCTGCTGGCCAGCCTGTTGTCCGCCACGTATCTGCGACCGTTCGCCGGCCATGCCGGGGCGCGACAGGCGCACGGCGGCCGGCTCGCCGATTTCGGTCGGCCAGCGCACCGCGATCGGCATGCGGCCCGGCTCGGCATTGGCAGCCCTGGCCGCCTCGATGAGCTCGCTGGGTTTGCGCCATTCGCCGGGCGTGGTGACCTGCGGGCCGCCCTGACCCAGCAGATGCTCGATATCGTGGGCATAGACCAGCACGGCGCCGGTGATGCCCATCATCACCAGCGGCAGCAGCAGGATCAGTCCGACCCAGAGATGCAGCTGCTGCAGCCAGTAGCGCACGGTTTTCGGTTTGCCTGCCATGACATTCAGTTCCTGACTAGCTGTCGGCCCAGCGCCGCAGCAGGTTGTGATAAAGGCCGGTCAGCTGCACCACCTGCGGATCATCGTTGCCGAGCCGGGCAGCAAGCTGCTGGATGGAGGTGTCGAGCTGGAACAGCATGGTGCGTTGGCCATCGTCACGCACCATGCTCTGCAGCCAGAAGAAGGAGGCGACGCGCGCTCCGCGCGTCACCGGCGTCACCCGGTGCAGGCTGGTGGAGGGATACAGCACCAGATCGCCGGCCGGCAGTTTGGCGCGATGCGCGCCATAGGTATCCTCGACGATCAGCTCTCCGCCGTCATATTCGTCGGGCTCGGCCAGAAACAGCGTACAGGACAGATCGGTGCGGATACGGAAATCGCTGCCCGCCAGCGGCCGGATCGCATTGTCGACATGTATGCCGAAGGCCTGCCCACCGGCATAGCGGTTGAACAGCGGCGGAAACACCTTGAGCGGCAGCGCCGCTGAAATGAAGACCGCGCTGCGTTCCAGCGCATCGAGGACAAGGTCGCCGAGCTGGCGCCCCTCCACGCTCGTTTCGGGCAGTTGCATGTTATTTTTGACCAGGGCCGACTGATGCCCCGATGTGGCATTGCCGTCGATCCACTGCGCCGCATCCATGACCTGCCGGCAGTGGGCAACCTGCTGTTTGCTCAGCACCTCCGGTATGCGCAGCATCATGGCCGGATTCCCCCTCGAACGCCGTTACGATAAAGACGGAAATGCCCCGCCCGTCTTATCCACGGGCGGGGCGCGCGTTTCCTGCGCGATTTTTACGCGGTACTCGGACTCAGAACTTGAAGTTGGTGGTCAGCAGCGCCACCCGCCCCGGGGCGACAGGCGCGAACTGGCCGTTATGCGTGGAGTCGTAGATCGTCTCGTCGAAGATGTTCATGACGTTGAGCTGCAGATCGACGCTCGGGGTGATCTTGTAGGCAGCCATGGCGTCGAACCGCCAGTAGCTCGGCAACTGGTAGGTATTGGCGGCATTGGCGAAGCGCTCCGCCATCCAGACCGCACCCGCACCGACCATCCATTCCTTGGTCAGGTCGTAGGTGGTCCACAGGCTGAGGTTATGCGGCGCAACGTTCGGGAACTTGTTGCCGTCGTTGCTGGCGTTGGGACCGTCGTCGACGATCTTGCTCTTCAGGAACGTATAGCCGGCAAACAGTTTCCACTGCTCGGTCAGGTTGCCGCTGGCGCCGACTTCGAAGCCATCCACCCGCTGCTCGCCGACCGGCAGGTTTTCCGCCGTGTTGTTGATGCCGGAGACGCGGGCATTCTCCTTCTCCGTGCGGAAGACCGCCGCGGTCAGCGACAGCTTCCGGTCCAGGACATCCCACTTGGTACCCAGCTCGTAAGTGACATTCTCTTCCGGCTTCAGGCTGTCATTGGTGGCCGACAGGCTGCTTTCGTCGCCGCCCTCGCCGGCGCTGCCGCCCGACGGATTGGACGACGTGCTATAGACCGCGTAGATGCTGCCGTTGGAGGCCGGCTTGTAGACGAGGCCGGTCTGGTAGTTCAGGAAGGTGTCGCGACGCCCGAAATCGAAGGCGCCAGTGGTGTTGGCACCGACCGAACGGGTGTCGTAGTTTTCGAAGCGCAGGCCGAGGTTGAGGTCCCATTGCGGCGCCAGCGCGATGGTGTCGAGCACATAGATCGCCTGGGTATCCACCCGCGTATCGGCGAAGCTGGAAGATGGCCCGATCGTGCCGGTATAGGGGTCGGAAGGATTGGGATTGTACAGGCTGCTGCCGGTGACGGTGGCCGGATCGAGGGCGTAACCGCGATTGGCATTCTGTTCGCGCGACAGCTCGATCCCGGCAATGGCATTGTGCTTGAAGCCACCGGCCTCGAACTCGGACTTCATATCGGTCTGGTTGACGATGGTTTCGGTGTCGGCATTGCGGCTGCGGCTTTCGCGCGCGACCGTGCCGGCCGCAAGCTGTGCCGTGGACAGGTTCGGCTTGGTAACGATGTATTTGTTTTCCGCGTAGACATAGCGGGTGGTGTTGCTGACGGTGATGGCATCGGTCAGATCATGTTCGACCCGCGCCGTTACACCGTCATAATAGGTTTCGCGGAAGTCGCGACTGGTCAGGCCGTAGAAGTTGTCACGATCCACATTGACCGGCTTGCCGGTGGTGGGGTCGAAGGGGTGGCCGTAATCCGGGATGTCGTCGAGCTGATAATGGTAATAGCTGAGGATCACGCGCGTGGGCTTGTTCATGCCCAGGGTGACCGTCGGCGCGAAGCCGTATTTGGTGGCCTCGACCTCGTCACGGCCGGCCACTTCGGAATCCTGCGCCATGGCATTCAGGCGGATGCCGATATTGCCGTCGATCACGCGATTGATGTCGACCGTCATGCGCTTGGTCATGTCGGTACCGAGCGTAACGCTGCCGGCATTGAAGTCTTCGGCCTTGGCCGTCTTGCTCACCAGGTTGATCGTGCCGCCGGTCGAACCGCGACCGACAAAAGTACCGTTGGTACCCTTGGTGATTTCCACCTGTTCAAGATTGAACGGATCGCGCGACTGGGCGCCGGTGTCGCGCAGGCCGTCGATATAGGTGCTGGCCAGCGCATCGAAGCCCCGGATGAAGGCGCGATCGCCGATCGCGGTGCCGCCTTCGCCGGCGCCGAGGCTGATGCCCGGCGTGGTGCGCAGCACTTCGCTCATCGAGGTGGCGCCGCGCTCCTGAATCAGCTCCTGCGGAATGATGGTGACGGATTTCGGCGTATCGAGCAGCGGCGCGGTGAATTTCGGCGAGGCGGATTCCTCGACCTTGTAGCCCTGCGGCTGTTCGGCCGGCTTCTGGCCTTCAACCGAGATGGCCGGCAGCTGGGCCGGCTTGGTCTCCTGGGCGGCGGCCGGCAGGGTGACGGCACCCAGGGCAACCGCCGAGGCGGCCCCGAGGATGCGCGGATTGACGCGGCCAAGCCGCAGGCGGCCCACCGTGGGCGGAGCGGGGGTCGGTGCGGGATTCGCAATAGAAATGTCGGAGATAGCCATGGTTCACCTTGGAAGAAAGGGTGGGAACCTGGCTGGCGCCCCGATCCTGCTGCACAGGGCCGGATAAGGCTGGCTTGGTCATGCGCCGGGGCCCGGAAAAGTCCGAGCCGAAGCAATATGTTATACAGGGATTATGGCCAGAAGGCCTGCCTCCCCCCAATTTGTCCGTGTCGGGACTTTTGCCCGCCGGACGCGGATCACTTAGCATCGGTCGAGCCGCGTTTGCAACTCATTTGCAAACTTATTTCCGGCACAGTGGCTTCCCGGCAACAGGCACCATATTGAAAGCAGAATCGCCATCGCGCGCACCGGCATACCGCAGGATTCACAGGCCGCTTCCGTTTGAGTCGAAAAGCGGCCCATAAACCCAGATCATGAAACGCATCCCCCTCATCCTGACCTCTACGATTGTCGTCGCCCTGCTGGCCGGCGGCGCCTGGTGGCTGTGGTCGGCGCGCGCCGATACCAAACCGGCATTTCGCACCCAGACCGTGGCGCTCGGCCAGGTGGAAGACACCGTCTCCGCCGTCGGCACCCTGCAGCCGCTGACCTATGTCGATGTCGGCACGCAGGTCTCCGGCCAGCTCAAGGTGATCGCCGTCGATTACGGCCAGCGCGTTGAGCAGGGCCAGCTGCTGGCGCTGATCGATCCCACCATCTACGAGGCCCGTGTCGCCGCAGACCAGGCCAACCTGCTGGCGCTGCGCGCGCAGAAGACCGACAAGCAGGTGCAGCTCGGCCTGGCCGAGCGGCAGTTCGAACGGCAGAAGAACCTGCTGGCCGGCCGCGCCACCAGCCAGGATGCCTATGACAGTGCCGAGGCCAGCCGCAAGTCGCTGCAGGCGCAGATCGCCGTGCTGGACGCCCAGATCCAGCAGGGCGAGTCGACGCTGCGCTCCGATCAGGCCAATCTGAGCTATACCAAAATCTATGCGCCGATGACCGGCACGGTGGTGGATATCACCGCCAAGCAGGGCCAGACGCTGAATGCCAACCAGCAGGCGCCAATCATCCTGCGCATCGCCGATCTCGACACCATGACGGTGAAGACCCAGGTATCGGAAGCCGATGTGCCGAAACTGACACTGGGCATGAACGCCTATTTCACCACGCTGGGCCAGCCCGACAAGCGCCGCGAGGGCAAGCTGCGCCAGATCCTGCCGACGCCGGAAGTGGTCAACAATGTGGTGCTGTATTCGGCGCTGTTCGATGTCGCCAATCCCGATAAGGATCTGCTGACCCAGATGAGCGCGCAGGTGTTCTTCGTGGTGTCGAAGGCCGAGAATCTGCCGGTGGTGCCGATGGCGGCGCTGCGCGCACTGCCGCAGACTTCAGGACAAGCTCTGGGCAAGAATAAATATGCCCTGCGGGTGATCGAGAATGGCGCACCGGTGCGCCGCATCGTCGAGGTGGCCGCCAGCAACCGCGTCAATGCCGCCGTCAGCACCGGCCTCGCCGTCGGCGAGGACGTGGTGATCGATGCGGCCAGCGTCAAACTGCCGTCCGGCAGTGGCCAGCAGCGGTCCGGCCCGCCGCCGCGGCTGTAAACCCCATGAACGTGATGCTCCCCGGCAGAGAGACGACAGCGGCGGCGGATCCGGCGCCGATCATCGCCCTGCGCGACATCCGCAAGACCTTCTACCGCGGCGCGCTGGCCGTCGAAGTGCTGCATGGCATCTCGCTCGACATTCATGCCGGCGAATTTGTCGCCATCATGGGCGCATCGGGTTCTGGAAAATCGACGCTGATGAACCTGATCGGCCTGCTCGACCGGCCGACCAGCGGCAGCTACCGCTTCGACGGCGATGAAGTTTCGGCGCTGGAGGCCGATGGCCGTGCATTGCTGCGGCGCGAGGCTTTCGGCTTCATCTTCCAGCAGTACAACCTGCTGCCGAGCGAAAGCGCCACGGCCAATGTGGAAATGCCGGCGATCTATGCCGGCCTGCCGCGCGGCCGGCGCCGCCAGCGCGCCGAGGCCCTGCTGGGCCAGCTCGGCCTCGCCGATCGCCTCGATCACCGGCCGACGCAGCTCTCGGGCGGCCAGCAGCAGCGCGTTTCGATTGCCCGCGCGCTGATGAATGGCGGCGCCGTGATTCTGGCCGACGAACCGACCGGCGCGCTGGACAGCAAAAGCGGCGCCGAGGTGATGCGCCTGCTGCACGACCTGAATGCGCAGGGCCACACCATCCTGCTGATCACGCACGACCACGAGGTTGCTGCCCAGGCCAACCGCATCATCGAGCTGAAGGACGGCAACATCATCGCCGACCAGCCGGTGCAGCATGCCGATGGGACGCCGCCGCAGGCCGCCCCGAAACGTCCCGAACGCAACCGCATGGCCGGCTTTGCCCTGTTCGACGTCCTGGAGGCTGGCCGCATGGCGCTGCAGGCGCTGCACAGCAACCTGCTGCGTACCCTGCTCACCCTCCTCGGCATCATCATCGGCGTCGCCTCGGTGGTGGCGATGCTGGCGATCGGCGATGGTGCCAAGCAGTCGGTGCTCGACCGCATCACCGCCATGGGCACCAACCTGCTGCTGATCCGCCCCGGCGCGCCGAATATCCGGCAATCCGGCGGCGTCACCGCGACACTGACGGCGGACGACGCCGACGCCATCGCCGCCGAGGTGCACAACATCCTGGCTTCCGTGCCGGAATATACCGGCAATGTCACCGTGCGCACCGGCAGCCGCGACTATGTCACCCAGGTCAACGCCACCACCGCGCCCTTCCCGGTGGCGCGCGAATGGCCGGTGGCCGAGGGCATCTTCTTCTCCGAAAGCGATGTGAAATCCTATCTGCCGGTGGCGGTGATCGGCCAGACCGTGGTCAACAACCTGTTCGAGGGCACCGACCCGATCGGCCGCTACGTGCTGCTCAACAACATTCCCTTCCAGGTCATCGGCATCATGAGTCCCAAGGGTGCCACGCCCTGGGGCGCCGACCAGGACGACATCATCTACGTGCCGCTCTCCACCGGCATGCTGCGGCTTTTCGGCCAGCGCTATGTGCGCACCATCACAGTCCAGGTACAGGACGTGAAGCAGATCAATGACACGCAGGAGAATATCCGGCAGCTTCTGATGGCGCGCCATCGTGCCGAGGATTTCCAGATCCGCAACATGGCCTCCATCATCGAAACCGCCATGGAAACCCAGAACACGCTCACCATCCTGCTGGGCTCTATCGCCGCCATCTCGCTCTTGGTCGGCGGCATCGGCGTGATGAATATCATGCTGGTCAGCGTCACCGAGCGCACGCGCGAGATCGGCGTGCGCATGGCCACCGGCGCGCGCCGCCTCAACATCATGATGCAGTTCAATTCCGAGGCGCTGGCGATCTGCACGCTCGGCGGCCTGATCGGCGTAGCATTAGGCCTCGGCGTCACCTGGCTGTTCGCCTGGTTCGGCCGGCCGGTGATCTTCTCGCCCGAACCGGTGCTGCTCGCCTTTTTCTGCGCCTTCGCCACCGGCCTGCTGTTCGGCTACCTGCCGGCGCGCAAGGCCGCCGATCTCGATCCCGTTGTCGCCCTCGCCGCGGAATAATCCATGCGCTCCCCTCTCCGCCTCACCGCCACCGCGGTGGTTGCCCTTTCTCTTGGCGCCTGTTCGATGGTGCCCGACTATTTCAAGCCGGCGGTGGAAACGCCGAAGGCCTGGGACAGTCGCCAGGATGCCGCCGATCTGTGGCCCGACACGCAATGGTGGACCGGCTTCGGCAGCACCGAGCTGAACCGCCTGATCGCCGAGGCGCAGGCCAACAACACCGACCTGCGCGTCGCCGTCGCCCGCATCCGCCAGGCCGAGGCGCAGGCGAAGATCTCCGGTGCCGATCTCTATCCCACGCTGGGCGCCGATGGCGGTGCCAGCCGCACGCGCCAGGGTCGCCAGACCACCAGCAGCACGACCGGCACCACGTCGACCAGCAGCAGCCGCAGCGACCATACGGTCCGCAACAGCTTCAGCGGCGACCTCACCGCCGGCTACCAGGTCGATCTCTTCGGTGGCAACGCCGCCACCGCCGACGCGGCGCTGACCCGGCTGGAATCCAGCCGCTACAACCGCGAGACCGTGGCGATCACGCTCTATGCCGATATCGCCAGCACCTATTTCCAGCTGCTGTCGCTGCGCGACCGCATCCGGCTCGCCAACGAAACGCTGGCCGCCGCGCAGGGCATCCTCGACCTGCTGGAAACCCAGCGCACCAACGGCGTGATCACCGATTACGAAGTGGCGCAGCAGCGCAGCAATGTCGCCACCCAGCGCGCCACCGTCGCCAGCCTGCAGCAGACCGAGCGCACCACGCTGGACGCCCTTGCCGTGCTGCTCGGCCG
Source organism: Ferrovibrio sp. (assembly GCF_025869515.1). Classification (GTDB taxonomy): domain Bacteria; phylum Pseudomonadota; class Alphaproteobacteria; order Ferrovibrionales; family Ferrovibrionaceae; genus Ferrovibrio. Next base: position 47,002 of record NZ_JAOZVR010000070.1, on the reverse strand, counting down.
GCCGCCGCAGGGTTTCGTCGTGCAGGGCGATACGCTCGCCGTGCTGGTCCTGCCGCCGGTCACGGCAGGATTGCCATCCGAACTGCTGCTGCGCCGGCCCGATATCCGCAAGGCCGAGGCCGACCTGCGCGCCGCCAATTTCGATGTCGGCGCCGCCCGCGCCGCGCGCTTCCCCAGCCTCGACCTGACCGGCCGCATCGGCACGCAGACCTCGACCAGCAGCACGCTGTTCGATCCCGGCACCATGATCTATTCGATTGCCGCCTCGCTCACCGCGCCGATCTTCCAGGGCGGCCGGCTGGAAGGCGGCGAGGAACTGTCGCGCGCCCAGAAGGACGAACTGGTGGAAACCTATCGCGCCTCCATCCTGAGCGCCTTCCGCGATACCGAGGATGCGCTGGGCGCCACGGTGAATACCGGCCGGCAGTATGGCTTCGCCTCGGAAGCCTACGAACAGGCCAACGACGCCTACCGTATCGTCGAGGCGCGCTACCGTGCCGGCACCGTCGGCTTCCTCGACCTGCTGGATGCGCAGCGCTCGCTCTTCTCGGCCAACGACACGGTGGTGCAGGCGGCACTGAGCCGCTACAGCGCCAATGTCAGCCTGTACAAGGCGCTCGGCGGCGGCTGGGACGGCAGCGTGCTCGGGCCGACTGCACAGACAAACTAACCTCTTATTCACCATACCTGTCGGGAAGAAACTTCCGCCGCGGCAGATTCTGCCGGTATCGGCGTGCATACGGCGTTATCGTCGCGCAACCGATTCAACCTCTTACCGGATAGCTAACCCGCACAACCCGCTGGCATGACGCCTGCAACTTCTACTGCGCAGAAGCAGAGTGAGCAGGAGGGCGGCATGCCCACGACGGAAATCATTTGGGGCAAAACCCTCATCACCCATTCGAAGGAAGAGTGGAAGACATACCGCAGTCCGGAGCAGGTGTCGGGCATCCTGGGCTATACCTTCGAGCTGCCGCCGCCCGGCCCGCCACCGCTGAAGGAAGGGCAGATCGGGTCCTTCCAGAATGCCGATTTTGGCAAGCCCCCGCTCGACTCGATTGCCCGTTCAAGAGAGACCCGCACCGGCACCATCGAAGCGCGACAGGACACGCTGAATGCCTATGCCGGCCTGAAAGGCGACATGGTCGCCGAGATCGAGAAATATCAAAAGACCCGTAACGACCTGACCGAAAAGCTGGCGACCATCCCGTTCGACGACGAGAACATGGCGCTGCGTGATCAGCTGACCGGCTATATCAAGCGTCTGGACAATTCGCTGGCACGGACACAATCCCGCCTGGACGAGCTGGAGAAGAACTACGGGCCGCAGGGCACTTATAGAAGGGATATTGCCGCCGATATACCAGAGTGGAAACACAGCGGGCATATCTACAATGAAAAGCTCGTCGACAAGGTTTTCGCGGCAAAGACGGTCGACGAAATTCTCGAAAATGTCGGCAAGCTGTTCCTCGACCTGAAGAAGAAACTGGCGGAACTGTCGTCCGATCCCGATTCACGCACGCGGGATGAAATACGCGATTATGCCATTCGCGTGCAGATGTGCTTCGACTCCGTCAAGAACCGCCTGAAGAATGAATTCGGCTGGGAAGGCGGCGATCTTGACCTGAGCGCCGCTTGGTTCGCCGGCAAAACCGACGGTTTCGAACTGGCCAGGGAACTCGGCTACACCGATCCCGCCGATGTGCAGGATGCGTTCCTGGCCGCGATCGCCGGCAGCAGCGAGACCTGGCCCAGCGGAGCGCCCCGGAATCCCATCGACATCATCAACCATTTCCTGCGGCGGACTGAAAGCACTATCATGACGACCTGCGCCCGCCTGAAACGGGCGGAAGATGACTTCGACGGCTTGCAGAACCTGCCCTGGATTCCCTATCGGGAGTCGACGGTGCCGAAAGGCAAGGTCAGCAATCCGGCACTGATCAACGAACTGGCCGAAGCCGCCGAATAGCACTTCTGTGACGTGACGATGCTATAGTCCATGCCGCATCGTCACGTGCAGGAGTCGCCATGGCCTATCTCTATCTCGGCATCGCCATCTTCGCCGAGGTGATCGCCACCAGCCTGCTGAAGGCCTCGGCCGAATTCACGAAGGTCTGGCCCAGCATCGGCACCGTGGTCGGTTACGGCATTGCTTTTTACTGCCTGTCGCTGGCGCTGCGCAGCATACCGGTCGGCATCACCTATGCGATCTGGTCCGGCATCGGCATCGTGCTGATCGCTGCCATCGGCTGGATCGTCTATGGCGAGAAGCTGGATGCCGCCGCCCTGCTCGGCTGCGGCCTGATCATCGCCGGCGTCGCGGTGATCAACCTGTTCTCGAAGACCGCCGGGCATTGAATGGCGTCTGCGCCGCCTGCAGCAGCCAGTCGGCCTGGGCGCCCCATACTGGCAGCGGCATGTCGCGCTTGAAGAAGCCGAAATGGCCGATACGCTGCAGGCCCCAGTCGGCCGGCGCCACATGCAGCCGCTCGATCTCGGCATTCGGATAGAAGGCCATCAGCGCATCGACGCCCTTCTTCGGGCCGAAATCATGATCGTCGGCAAAGCTGACCAGCCGCAGCTTCGCCCGCACCGCATGATTATGCGGGCGCAGCGGATAGCCATCGTCATCGACCAGGTAATGCGGCGTGCAGCACCAGCGCCGCCAGTCGCGCGCCACCGCACCCGGCAGGGGCTGGCCGCCCAGCCACCAGCCCGGAATCCGGTCGATCAGCCCGACCACCAGCGGAAAGGCGACATACCACGACAGCAGCAGCCGCAGCTGGTGCGGCAGCGAAAAATGCCGCCAGTAGCCGTTCTGCGCGGCGATCGCCAGCACGGCGGCGATCTCGCCGGCCTGCGGCATCAGGCCCAGCATCTGGCCGCCGAAGGAATGGCACACCATGGCACGACGCAGGCCCGGCGTGCGGGCGGCCAGGAAATCGGCTGCGGCGGGGATGTCGCGCCGGCCCCAGTCCAGCATGCGCGGTTCCGCCGCCGCCGGGCTGCGCAGCGAGCCGCCGATGCCGCGATAGTCGAAGCTCAGCACGGTGAAACCGCGCGTGCCGAGAAATCCGGCGAAGGTTTCGTAATAGCGTCGCGCCACACCGGTGGCGGCATTGATCTGCACGCTCACGCCATTGGAGTGCAGCGGCTCGACCAGGGTGCCGGCCAGGCGCTGGCCGTCGGACGTGGGAATCGAAACGGAGGTAAATCGAATCTGCGAATGTGCCATACCAGCGGGCTACCAACCCGGATTCACTGCCTCAATAATGCAAAGGGATTACTTCGCCGGCATGCCGCTGCGGCACTGCGATTCGCTTGATGTCAGTCGGCCGCAATGCGGATTCAGGCCGCCTGCTGTCGCGCCGCCGCCGTTCTGCTCAGCCAGTCGCCGATCTCGGCCCAGCGCTCGGCCGGCATCTCGCGTTTGAAAAAACCGAAATGACCGATCCGCTGCAGCCCCCAGTCGGCCGGCATCACATGCAGCCGCTCGATCTGCGCCTGCGGATAATACTCCGCCAGCCGGTCGACACCTTTGCGCGGACCGAAATCGTCATCGTCGCTGAAACTGATCATGCGGATCGGCGCCCGCACACGCTCATTATAGGGCCGCAGCGGCGCGCCGCGCTCGTCGCAGACATAATGCGGCGAGCGGCACCAGCGCGACCAGTCGGCCAGCACGCCGCGCGGCAGCGGTTCGCCGCCGAACAGGCGCGACGGCGCCTTTGCCCGCACCGCCAGCAGCACCGGCACCAGCATGTACCAGGCGAAAAACAGCTTGGCCTGATGCGAGCGCGGCCAGTTGCGCCAGTAGCCATGCTGCGAGGCGACGGTGACGATGGCGGCGAAAGCATCGGCCTGCGGCATCAGGCCGAGCACCTGGCCGCCGAAGGAATGGCCCAGCAGCGTCGGCGTCAGCGCCGGGAAGCGCTGCGCGAGAAAGGCGGCGGCGGCTGGCACATCCTGCATGCCCCAGTCGAGCATGCGCGGCGCCGGAATGCCCTTCGGGGCGCCGGCGCTCTGCTGCGAACCGCCGATGCCGCGATAATCGAAGGTCAGCACGGTGAAGCCGCGCGCGGCCTGATAGCCGGCAAAGGCATTGTAATAGCCGCGCGGCACGCCGGTGGCGGCATTGATCTGCAGCGAGAGTCCGTTGGACTGCTGCGGCAGATACAGGGTGGCGGCCAGCTGCTGGCCGTCGCTGCAGGAGATATTGACCGGTTCGGAAACGAAAGCTGTGTCGCTCATGGCGCGACTCTAGGAAACCGGGGCGATGCCGACAAACGCAAAGGCCGGCGGTTTCGGGTGAATTCAGCTCACCTGACGCTGCGGCGCGCGGCGTTTTCCGGCGACCGGCTTTTTCGCCGCGGACTTTCGGGCCGCCGCTGCTTTCGCCAGCCGCTTCGGCCGATACGGTTTCATCGAGACCTCGGCGCGCTGCATCAGGTCGAGCAGCCAGAGCCGCAGCGCCTGGATCGCCGGCTTGTTGGCTTCGGCCTTGCGGCAGGCCAGCCAGTAGCCGTGCTGCAGCGGCAGCAGCGGCCCGAACGGCATCACCAGCCGTCCCGAGGCCAGCCGCGGGCCGATCAGCGGCGCGATGCCCAGCGCGATGCCCAGCCCGTTCTCGGCCGCATCGATCGCCTGCGTCACGCTGTCGACGAAAACCTCGCGGCCGGGACGGAAGGCCGGCAGGCCGGCGGCCGCCAGCCATTCGCTCCAGCTGTGCGGGAACTGGCTGAAATGGATCAGCGTGACCTCGCGCAGATCGGCCGGCTTGCGCAGACGCTTCAGCATCGCCGGGGTGCAGACCGGGGCGACTGCAAGATCGGTCAGCCTGGTGATCGCCAGGCCGGGCCAGTTGCCATCGCCGTAGCGCACCGCGGCATCCACCGCATCGCGGGCGAAATCGGCATTGCGGATGCTGGATTCGACATAGACGCGCAGGCCCGGCCGGCGGTTCAGGAATTCCTCCAGATGCGGAATGATCCAGCCGGCGGCGAAATGCGGCACGGCCGAGAGCCGCAATTCCTCGACCTGCGGCGCGCGGCCGACACGCAGGCTGACCTGCGCCACCTGGTCGAAGGCGCGGCGCACGGTGCCGTAATAATCCTGGCCGGCCTCGGTGAGGCGGATCTCGCGGTTGAGCCGGCGGAACAGCGCCAGGCCGAGATGTTGCTCCAGCTGCTTGACGCGATGGCTGATCGCCGAGGGCGTCAGATTGAGTTCGGCGGCGGCCGCCTTGAAACTCAGGCTTCGCGCGGCGGCGTCGAAGGCTTCCAGGGCAAGCAGCGGCGGCAGTCGTTTCGACATACCGCCAGATTAGGACGATTCAGCCGGATGGGAAGCCGTGACGTAACGTCAGACAAGCGGAAACCGGCTGCCTCAGCGGCAGGCGTCACAGCCCCTTCGGGTCGATCTTTTCGCGGCTGCAGGCCGCCGTCAGCGTGTTCTGCAACAGGCAGGCGATGGTCATCGGGCCGACGCCGCCGGGCACCGGGGTGATCACCCCGGCCACTTCGGCCGCCGAAGCGAAATGCACATCGCCGACCAGTCTGGTTTTGCCGTCGTCCTTGGGCACGCGGTTGATGCCGACATCGATCACCGCGGCGCCCGGCTTGATCCAGTCGCCGCGCACCAGCTCCGGCTTGCCCACCGCGGCGATGACGATATCGGCCTGTCTGCAGATTGCCGGAAGATCCTTGCTGCGGGAATGCGCGATGGTCACCGTGGCATGGGCGGCCAGCAGCAAGGCCGCGACCGGGCGGCCGACCAGGATCGAACGGCCGATCACCACCGCACTGGCGCCGGCGACAGCCACGCCGGCACGCTCCAGCAGGATCATGCAGCCGAGCGGCGTGCAGGGCGTCAGCGCCGCGATGCCCTGGTTGAGCTTGCCGGCATTGACCGGATGCAGGCCGTCGACGTCTTTCGCCGGATCGATCGCCTCGATGATTGCCTGGGTGTCGATCTGCCTGGGCAGCGGCATCTGCACCAGGATGCCGTCGACGGTGGGATCGGCATTCAGCGCGGCGACGATCTGCAGCAGCTCGGCCTGGCTGGTATTGCCTTCCAGCTTGATCTCGTTGGAGATCATGCCCGCCTCGCGGGTCTGGATGCCCTTGTTGCGCACATAGACCTCGCTGGCCGGATCGTCGCCGACCAGCACGACCGTCAATCCCGGAAGTCGCCCTGTACGCCGCTGGAACCGCGCCACCTTCGCCGCCACCTCGGCGCGCAGGTCTGCCGCCACCGCCTTGCCGTCGATCCGGGTTGCCGTCATCGGGTCACTCCTTCAGTGCCAGGGTGGCGAGCCAGGGCCGCAGCGCCGCGTCCAGCGCCGCCGCCTCGCCATCGATCAGAATCTGTTTATGCCGGTCGGTCTCGCCGGCCACCACGCTGAGTCGCCCGGCCGGCAGTTTCAGCTGTTTGGCCAGCAGGCGCAGCAGCGCGTCATTGGCGCGGCCCTTCTCGGGCACGGCGGTGACCCGGGCGGCGATCTCGACACCGCCGCCGGCGGTGGCCTTGAGCCCGTCGATGCCGTCGCGGCCGGCTTTCGGGGTCAGCCGCACGGCGAGGCGAAGACCCTCGGCGGTCAGCCGCCAGGGCAGAGGCGCAGCCTCGCTCAGACCGCGTATTCCCACAGCAGGTTGCGCAGGAAGATCAGCAGCAGGATCAGCACCACCGGCGACAGGTCGATGCCGCCGAAACTGGGCAGGAAGCGGCGGATCGGCCGCAGCACCGGCTCGGTGATGCGATAGAGGAAATCGCCGATCGCATAGACCACGCGGTTGCGCGTGTTGATCACGTTGAAGGCGACAAGCCAGCTCAGGATCGCCGAGGCGATCAGCACCCACATGTAAAGGTTCAGCACCATATCGACGAGGATGATCAGCGACTGCACTCCGGCCTCCGGGATGCGCAGCCGGCCCCGGGGTCAGGCACCGGGAAACGCGGCTGCTGGCGGCACCGGCCGGCCCGGGACAGGGGCAGGCCGGCAACTGTGCAGGAGTGATAAAGGCAGGCCCGGCGAAACGCAACCCGAGCCCGGCAAACTCCCGGCCGGCCGGCACAAAAACCCCTGAAAATGCCTCGGAAATGCCGCCCGCCCGGTGCCCGCCCGGCGCCCTGGCCGCCGGCCGGGCGACGGCTGGCTGCCGGGTCGGCGCGCCCCCGATCCGGACCCATTTAGGCGATCAGGGCGGTGGACAAAGCCGGGCCCGTTTGCTACTTGCTTGGCCGCCCGGCCCGGACCCTTGCGAGGTCCCTCTTCTGACGGCCGGCGCACCGGCTTGGGGCCGTAGCTCAGATGGGAGAGCGCCTCGTTCGCAATGAGGAGGTCAGGGGTTCGATTCCCCTCGGCTCCACCAATTTTCCGCAAGCCATGGATCATGCCCTCTCCGCCGAAACCCTGCGCAGCCTCAGGCGCGTCAACGTGGTCGGCACCAGCGGCTCCGGCAAATCGACCTTCAGCCGCCGGCTGGCCGAAATTCTGCAGGCGCCGCATATCGAGATGGACCGGCTGTTCTGGCGGCCGGGCTGGCAGCAGGCACCGGAAGCGGATTTCCTCGCCGACCTGACCGCCGCACTGGACGGGCCGCGCTGGGTACTCGACGGCAACTATTCGCGCAGCATCCCGGTCAAATGGGCGAGCGTCGATGCCGTGATCTGGCTCGACTATCCCTTTGCCGTCACCTTCACCCAGGCGGTGATGCGTGCCTTGCAGCGGGCATGGCGCAGACAGGAACTATGGCCCGGCACCGGCAACCGCGAGTCCTTCCGCCAGACCTTCTTCAGCCGTGACTCGATCCTCTGGTGGACGATCAAAACCTTTGCCGGGAACCGCCGCAGCATCGCGGCACTGATGACCGATCCCACCCATGCACGGATCGCCTTCATCCGCCTGACCAGCCGCGCGGATGCCGAAGCCTTCCTTCACTCCATCGCCAGCCGGTAACCCACGCCCGGCTCGGTCAGCAGCAGCTTCGGCCGCGCCGCATCGGTCTCGATCTTCTGGCGCAGCTGGCGCGCGAACACCCGCAGATACTGCACATCGCTCTCATGCGCCGGGCCCCAGACCTGGCGCAGGATGAACTGGTGCGTCAGCACCTTGCCGGCATGCTGCACCAGCAGCCTGAGCAGATCGTATTCCCTGGGCGAGAGCTTCACCGGCTCGCCTTTCAGGCTCACCTGCCGCTTTTCGAGGTCGACCTTCAGATCGCCGGTGGCAAAAATCGCAAGGCCGCTGCTGGCGCCGACCGTATGGCGCAAGGCCGCGCGGATGCGGGCCAGCAGCTCGCCGGTGCCGAAGGGTTTGGTGACATAATCGTCGGCGCCGGCATCGAGCGCGGCGATTTTGTCGGTCTCGTCGGCCCGCACCGACAGAACCACAACGGGGACAGCCGTCCATTCGCGCAGGCGCGCGATCACCGCCTGGCCATCCATATCCGGCAGGCCGAGGTCGAGCACGATCAGATCGGGCTTCTCCAGCGCCGCCAGCCGCAACCCCTCCTGCCCGCCGGCAGCCTCCACGATCCTGAAATCATGCGCCTCCAGACTGACCCGCAGATACCGTCTGATCTGCGGCTCGTCGTCGATCACCAGTATCTTCGCACCGTCAGCCATGGGGCATCTGCTCTTCCGCCGCCTTGTCTTCACCGGGCAAGGCCGGCTGGTCTTCAATCGGCAGGGTGACGATCATCCGCGTCCCCGGGCCGCCCATTTGGCCATCGGCCACCGGGCTTTCGGCGCGGATGTCGCCGCCATGGGCCTGCAGGATGCTGCGGCAGATCGACAGGCCCAGCCCGGTGCCCGCCACCTGCCGGTCGCCGGCCTTCACGCGATAGAACATGTCGAAGACCTGCTCCAGCTCGCCGGCCGGAATGCCCGAGCCGGCATCGGTGACCGTCAGCACAACGCGATCGCGCTCCCGCCGCAGGCGGAGATCGACCGGGCTGCCTTTGGGCGAGTATTTCGCCGCGTTGTCCAGCAGGTTGATCAGCACCTGCTCGATCAGGATGTAGTCGACGCGCAGCAGCGGCATCGCGGGGGCGATCTCGATCCGGATGTCATGCCCGTGGGTCAGCGGGCCGGCCCGTTTCACGGCCGTGGCAACCAGTTCCTCCGGATCGACCCAGTCGAGCTTGGGCTGCATCGCGCCGGCCTCGATCCGCGTCATGTCGAGCAGGTTGCCGACGAAGCGATTGAGCCGCTCGGCCTCGTCGCGCACCGTCTGCAAAAGTTCGCTGCGCCCCTGTGCATCGAGCCGGCTGTCGAAATTCATCAGGCTGGACACGCCGCCGATGATGGAGGCCAGCGGTGTGCGCAGGTCGTGGCTGATCGAGGACAGCAGCGCCGACCGCAGCTTCTCGGTCTCGGCCGAAACGCGGGCTTCCTCGACATCGCGGTTGAGCAGGCTGCGTTCGATGGCCAGTGCCGCCTGTCCGGCCAGGGCATCCAGCAGGCGCCGCTCGTCCGGACCCAGTGCCGGCCGGTCGTCGGGGAAACGAATCCCCAATGCGCCCAGCTTCCTTTCGGCGGTGCGCAAGGGGAGAAACAGCCAGTCCGACGACGGCAGCGTGCCGGTGCCCCGGCCCGCCTGCTCGCCCCTGTCCCAGGCCCATTCGGCCGCGATCTTGGCCTTGTCGTCGATCTCGTCTTCCGGCGGATAGGCCGCGCGCACCGTCAGGCGGCCCCCATGCCCGGTCATCTGGTCGGGCATCAGCACCAGCGACTGCGCCTTTGTAATGGAGGCAACGTGATGGACCACGGCCCAGAGAATATCGTCCTCGGCAGCCGCGCCGGTCACCATGCGGCTGAAATCGTAAAGCGAGGCGGTGCGGGATTCGCGTATGCGGGCGGCTTCCGCCTGCGCGCGAATACGCGCCGTGAGGTTGCTGGTGATCAGCGCCACCGCGAGAAAGACGAAGAAGGTATAGATATTCTCGGGATTCGCGATGGTGAAGGTGTAGAGCGGCGGCAGGAACAGGAAATTGTAACCCAGCACCGTCAGCATCGAACTCAGCACCGCCGCCGCATAGCCATAGCGCAACGAACTGAACAAGACGGCAACCAGAATCAGCAGCGGCACGCTGGAGGGCGGCAGCCACGGTTCGGCGGCCTTGATCATGCCCACTGCCACCAGCGAGATCGCCGAGGCCGGCACCAGCCCGCCGAAACTCATGCTGGACAGCCGCGCCCGCATCACACCGAGCCAGGATTCGGCCTCGGGTGATCCAGTGATGACATGGATGTTGATGCCGTCGCCCAGCTCGACCAGCCGGTCGGTCAGCGTGCCGCGCAGGCGGTTGACCAATCGGCTGCGATGGCTGCGTGCCACCACGATCTCGGTGACATTGCGCTGGCGCGCCTGGCGGATGATTTCCATCGGCACGTTGCCGCTGGCCACGGTGACAACCTCGGCACCGAATTCCTCGGCCAGCGTCAGCGCCCGGTTGATCTGCGTCTTCTCCGCGTCCGAAAGGCGGTCATGCGCCGGCGTCTCGATATACAGTGCGATCCATGGCGCGCGGCGCCGTTCGGCGATGCGGCGCGCCGTGCGCACCAGGCGCGGCATCAGCGGACTCGGACTGATGCAGGCCATGATGCGGTCCCGCGTCGGCCACGGCCCGGCAATCGCATGCGACTGCATGTAGGACAGCATCTGGCTGTCGACCTGGTCGGCCGCCTTGCGCAGCGCCAGTTCGCGCAGCGCGGTCAGGTTGCCTGGCGCGAAGAAGTGGTGCACCGCCCTGGCGGCCTGGTCGGGCACATAGACCTTACCCTCCTTCAGCCGCTTGATCAGATCTTCGGGCGGCAGGTCGATCACCTCGATGCTGTCGGCCTGCGCCAGCACGGAATCGGGCACGGTTTCGCGCACCTTCACGCGGGTGATCTGCGCCACCACGTCGTTCAGGCTTTCCAGATGCTGGATGTTCAGCGCGGTATAGACATCGATGCCGGCGGCGCGGATTTCCTCGATATCCTGATAGCGCTTCTCATGCCGGCTGCCCGGCACATTGGTATGGGCCAGCTCGTCGACCAGCACCAGCTGCGGCCGGCGCTTCAGCACCTCGTCGACATCGAGCTCGTTGAACACGCGGTCGCGATAGGCCACGCGTCGTTGCGGCAGCTGTTCCAGGCCGCGCATCAGCAGCGCGGTCTCCTGCCGGCCATGGGTTTCCACCACGCCAATCACGACATCGACGCCCTCGCGCTGGCGAACATGGGCGGCCTCAAGCATGGCGTAGGTTTTGCCCACGCCAGGCGCCGCGCCCAGGAATACGTTCAGACGGCCGCGCTTTTCCTGCGCGGCCGTCTGCAGCAAGGCTTCCGGCGAGGGTCTGTTATCGCTATCCGAACGGTCGTCGGCCATGCAGGCTCGTGGGTCGCATTATTTCGTCACCGGCCTGATCTTATCCAAGGCCAGGTTCAGCGTCAGCACGTTCACGCCCGGTTGGCCGAGGAAAGCCAGTCCTGGCGCCTCGGTATGGCTGTCGACCAGCGCCTTGACCTCGGCGATGCTCATGCCGCGCGCCTCTGCCACACGGGCGGTCTGCCGGGCCGCATTGGCCGGCGAGATATGCGGATCCAGCCCGCTGCCCGAGGTGGTGACCGCATCCATCGGTACGGATGCCGAGCCGTCGCGGCCTTTATAGGTCTCGACATCGCCGGCGACGCGTTCGACCAGTGCCTTGGCGGTGGGGGCCAGATTCGAGCCGCTGGACGAGGTGGCATCGAAGCCGTCCTTGCCGGCACCCGAGGGACGCGACTGGAAATACTGTGGCGCGGAGAAGCCCTGTGCGATCAGCGCCGAGCCGACAACCTTGCCGTCCCGTTCGATCAGGCTGCCATGGGCCTGGCGCGGAAACAGGCTCTGGCCGATGCCGGTCATGGCCAGCGGATACAGCAGGCCGGTAATGGCCGTAAGCAGGGCCAGGAGAACCAGGGCGGGACGAATGTGACTGAGCATGATGTTTCTCCTGCCGATCAGGCGAGACCGAGGGCGGCCACGGCCATGTCGATGACCTTGATGCCGATGAACGGCAGAATGACACCGCCGCCGCCGTAGATGACCAGGTTGCGCCGCAGCAGCGTGGCGGCCGGCAACGGCCGGTAGCGCACGCCCTTCAGCGCCAGCGGGATCAGGGCGATGATGATCAGCGCGTTGAAGATCACCGCCGACAGGATGGCGCTCTGCGGCGAGTTGAGCTGCATCACGTTCAGCGTGCCAAGCTGCGGATAGGTGGCCGCGAACAGCGCCGGGATGATGGCGAAGTATTTCGCCACGTCGTTGGCCAGGCTGAAAGTGGTGAGCGAGCCGCGGCTCATCAGCAGCTGCTTGCCGATCATCACCACCTCGATCAGCTTGGTCGGATTGCTGTCGAGATCGACCATGTTGCCGGCCTCGCGCGCCGCCGCCGTGCCGATATTCATCGCCAGGCCGACATCGGCCTGGGCCAGCGCCGGGGCATCGTTGGTGCCGTCGCCGCACATGGCGACCAGCTTGCCCTCGGCCTGTTCCTTGCGGATCAGCTCCAGTTTCTTCTCTGGCGTGGCCTCGGCGATGAAGTCGTCGACACCGGCCTCGGCCGCGATGGCGGCGGCGGTCAGCGGATTGTCGCCGGTCACCATCACGGTACGGATGCCCATGCGGCGCAGTTCGGCGAAGCGTTCGCGGATGCCGGTCTTGACGATGTCCTTGAGATGGATGACGCCGAGGATGCGGCGGTCGGTCGTCACCACCAGCGGCGTGCCACCCGACTTGGCGATGCGTTCCACCGCAACTGTCAGATCGGCGGAGGCCTGTGTTGCGGCATAGCGCAGCACGGCATCCAGGGCGCCCTTGCGGATCTCGCGGCCCTCCAGATCCAGGCCGCTCATGCGGGTCTGGGCGCTGAAAGCGATGAACTTGCCTTTCGTCGCGCGATCCGCCTGCTGTCCCAGTCCGTATTTCTCCACCGCCAGCGCGACGATTGATTTGCCTTCCGGCGTTTCGTCGGCCACCGAGGCCAGCAGGGCGGCTTCGGCCAGATCATGCTCGGACACGCCCGGCATGGCGACGAAAGCCGAAGCCATGCGGTTGCCATGGGTGATGGTGCCGGTCTTGTCGAGCAGCAGGGTATCCACGTCGCCGGCGGCCTCAACGGCGCGGCCCGACTTGGCGATCACGTTATGGCGGATCAGGCGGTCCATGCCGGCGATGCCGATGGCCGAGAGCAGCCCGCCGATGGTGGTCGGGATCAGCGTCACCAGCAGGGCGATCAGGTAGACCACCGGCACCGGCATGCCGGAATAGATCGCCAGCGCCTCCAGGCTGCCGGTGGTGACCAGGAAGATCAGCGTCATGCCGACCAGCAGCACGGTGAGTGCGATCTCGTTCGGCGTCTTCTGCCGCTTGGCGCCCTCGACCAGGCCGATCATGCGGTCGAGGAAGCTTTCGCCCGGATTGACGCTGATCCGCACCTTGATCCAGTCCGACAGCACGCGGGTGCCGCCGGTGACGCCCGAGCGGTCGCCGCCGGATTCACGGATCACCGGCGCGGACTCGCCGGTGATGGCTGATTCGTCCACCGAGGCGATGCCCTCGATCACGTCGCCGTCGCCCGGGATCGGGTCGCCGGTCTCGATCAGAACCACGTCGCCGACGCGCAGGCTGGTCGCCGGCACCTGCTCGATACGGCCGTCGGAGCCGATCTTCTTGGCGACGGTTTCGGTCTTGCCGCGTCGCAGGCTCTCGGCCTGGGCCTTGCCGCGCCCTTCCGCCAGCGCCTCGGCGAAATTGGCGAACAGCACGGTGAACCACAGCCAGGCGGAGATCTGCCCCAGCAGGGCGCTTCCTGCATTGCCGGCGAAGATGTCGCGGATGAAAATGACGGTGGAGACCGCCGCAACAGCGGCAGTGACGAACATCACCGGGTTGCGCCACAGGGCGCGCGGATCGAGTTTGACGACGGACTGGCGGACAGCCTCGCCGACCAGCGAGGGGTCGAAGATCGGCTGCGCCGCAAGGGAACGTTTGCTCATGACGAATGCTCCTTAAAACGTCTGGCCGGCGGCGAGCAGCAGATGCTCGACGATCGGCCCCAGCGCCAGCGCCGGGAAGAAGGTGAGGCCGCCGACGATCAGGATGGTGCCGGCGAGCAGCAGCACGAACATCGGGCCATGCGTCGGGAAACTGCCGGCCGAGGCTGGCGTCGCCTTCTTGGCCGCCAGGCCGCCGGCCATGGCGAGCACCGGCACGATCATGGCGAAGCGGCCGAGCAGCATGGTGATGCCCAGCGCCGTGTTGTAGAAGACCGAATTGGCGGTCAGGCCGGCAAAGGCGCTGCCGTTATTGCCGGCAGCAGACGTGAAGCCATAGAGCACTTCGCTCAGGCCATGCGGCCCGGCCGAGAGCAGGCCGGCCAGGCCGGGCTCCGTCACCAGCGCAATCGCCGTGCCGACCAGGATGGCCATCGGCGAGATCAGGATGGCGAGCACGGCCAGCTTGGCTTCGCGTGCCTCGATCTTCTTGCCGAGATATTCGGGGCTGCGGCCCACCATCAGACCGGCGATGAACAGCGTCGCCACGATGAACAGCGCAATGCCATAGAAGCCGGCGCCGACGCCGCCGACAATCACCTCGCCCAGCATGATGTTGAGCAGCGGGATCATGCCGCCGAGCGGCAGGAAGCTGGAATGCATGGCATTCACCGCGCCGCAGGAGGCGGCCGTGGTGATGACGGCGAACAGCGCGGAGGTGAAAGTGCCGAAACGAACCTCCTTGCCTTCCATATTGCCCAGCGCCGGATCGGCGCCCAGCTGGGCCAGCAGCGGATTGGCACCGGCCTCGACATGGCCGGCGATCAGCACGCCGGCGACGAACAGCACCATCATGGTGGCGAGGATCGCCCAGCCCTGCCGCTGATCTTTCACCATGCGACCGAACACATTGGTCAGCGCCGCGCCGATCACGAAGATCGCCAGCATCTGCAGGAAATTGCTCAGCGCGGTCGGATTCTCGAAGGGATGCGCCGCATTGGCGTTGAAGAAGCCGCCGCCATTGGTACCCAGCATCTTGATCGCCACTTGGCTTGCCACCGGCCCCTGCGCGATCACCTGCTGCGCGCCTTCCAGCGTCGTCGCCGTGGTATAGGCATCGAAATTCTGCGGCATGCCCTGCCAGATCAGGATCACGGCGATGATCGCGGCGCCGGGCAGCAGGAGGCCAAGGGTGGCGCGCGTCATGTCGGTCCAGAAATTGCCGACCGTCCTGGCCGACTTGCGGGCAAACGCGCGGATCACCACCAGCGCGATGGCAATGCCGGTGGCGGCCGAGAGGAAATTCTGCACCGTCAGGCCGACCATCTGGCTGAAATAGCTCATGGTGCTTTCGCCGCCATAGGCCTGCCAGTTGGTATTGGTGACGAAGCTGACCGCCGTGTTGAAGGCGAGATCCGACGACAGTGCCGGCAGATCCTGCGGATTCAGCGGCAGCACATCCTGCAGGCGCAGAATGGCAAAGAGCAGAAGGAAGCCGGCCAGGTTGAAAACCAGCATGGCAATGGCATAGGCCGACCAGTGCTGTTCGCGCTCCGGCGCAACACCGGCAGCCGCATAGACCGGCCGTTCGATCAGCCGCAGCCAGCCGATCTCGCCGTTGAACAGGCGGGTCAGGTACAGGCCGAGGACCGGGGTCGCCGCCAGGATGATGGCGAGATACAGGCCGAGTTGCAGAGTGTCATTCTGGGTCATGGCTGGCCTTTAGAATTTCTCTGCGCGCAGCAGGGCGTAGATCAGGTAGATGGCGAGCAGGAGCGCGATGCCGCCGCCCAGGATGAAATCGAAGGTCATGGTGAAGCCTCCTAGAGCCGCTCGCAGAGCAGCGTGTAGGCGATGAAGCCGGCGAAGAAAGCTCCGCCGAGGGCGAGGAAGACGAGATCGGTCATGGAAAGTCTCCGATTGAGGCCTCCATCTAGGCCCGCTCCGCATTAAGCCGCCATGCGGGAGATCAATGCCCGGCATAAGGAAAGCATAAAGATGGCGCCGCGCTGTCCCGTAACGCCCTGTTCTGTCTGCAAAACAGGACAGCCCTGCTGACCGGCAGCCCGGCGGTATTTACGCATTTCTTATGGCGGCGGCGGAAAAGCCACATGGCGGCTTTCGCCGCATATCGCCAAGTCTGCCGGCATCGACAACGGCCAAGGAGACGATCCGTGTCCAGCATGCCCAAGCGGCTGCACCAGCAGGTTGCCGCTTCCTATACTACTCTCACCGCCAACGATCTTGTTGCCATCACGCCGACCGGCCGGACCGATGATGTGGTCGTCATCGGCCACGGCACCCTGCCGGTCTTTCTCGCCCTGCTGAATCGCGGCTGCCGCCATGCCGCCGAGCTGCGCGTCGATGTCGTCGCGCCCCATGCCGAGCATGCCGATCTGGCCTGGATCACCGGTATCTCCGAACCGAAGGACTGCGACAACGCCGTGAAGATGGCGCTGCGGCGTGTCGGCAAGAGCGGTCGCGTCGCTATCGACGCGACCGTGCTTGTCGCCCGCAAGGGGATGCAGCGCCTGATCCGCTATATGAAACGTCTCGGCCTGCATGTCGACAGCACGCATTGCGTCGGCACGCGGATCGTCTTGCTGGCCCATGGGTGAATGCCATGCCCCGCCAAACACTCGATCTGCACGGCTCGATCACCGCGCTCGTCACGCCCTATCGGGGCAATCTGATCGACCTGGAATGCTACGCCCGGCTGGTCGTGCGCCAGATCGAGCGCGGCACCGCCGCCATCGTGGCCGGCGGCAGCACGGGGGAAGCCTCCATGCTGGCCGATGAGGAACATGCGCAGCTGGTCGAGGCCGCCGTGAGAGCGGCGCGCTGCCGCGTGCCCGTCATCGCCGGGGTCGGATCGCCCGGCACGGAACGCGCGGTTTTCCTCGCCCGCCAGTCGGAACGCAGCGGCGCCGACATGCTGCTCTGCAGCGCGCCCTCCTACGTTCGCCCGACCCAGGAAGGCCTGTTCCGGCATATCAGGGCGATCCACGACGCGGTGCGGCTGCCGATCCTGCTCTACGATGTGCCGGGCCGTACCGCCTGCGCCTTTTCCGACGAAACCGTCGGCCGCCTGTCGGAACTCGCCCGCGTCATCGGCATCAAGGATGCCACCGCCGATCTGGGACGCCCGGCGCGCCTGCGACAGCTGGCCGGCACCGATTTCGCGCAGCTGTCCGGCGACGATGCCACGGCGCTGCATTACCGCGTCGCCGGCGGCCATGGCTGCATATCGGTGGTTGCCAATGTCGCGCCGGCCCTCTGCGCCCGGCTTCATGCGCGGTTCGATGCCGACGACATGACCGCCGCGATGCGGTTGCAGGTCCGCCTGCAGCCGCTGATCCAGGCGCTGGCGCTGGAAAGCAATCCGATCCCGGTGAAACGGGCGCTGTCGCGGCTCGGCCTGTGCGCCGACACGCTGCGCCTGCCGCTGACGCCGCTCAGCCGCGCCGCCGATGCGCCGCTTGCCCTGGCGCTGGAACCGGTCTGGGCGCAGGAGGAATGCGCGATCCGGAAAACCCATCCCGCGGCGTGATCCCCGGCCGGCTCAGGCGATCTCGAGCACCACGTTGCCGGTGGCGCCGGCTTCGACGGCTTCATGCGCCCGCACGATTTGCGCCAGCGGATAGCGCGCCGCGATGCGCGTGACCAGCCTGTCCGTTTGCAGGATCGCCGCCAGATCGGCAATCGCCGCGCGGCGGTCTTCCGCTGTCAGCTCGTAGACCACGAAGAAGCGCAGGGTCAATCCGCGGAACAGCAGGTCGCGGAACGGCACCGGCACATCGCCCATCGCATTGGAGCCGTAGCAGACCAGCGTGCCATGCGGCGCCAGCACGCCTTTCGCCAGCAGCGGCGCGGTCGACGACAGGTCCATGTCGATGATCGCCTCGACGCCCTGGCCGCCGGTGAGTGCCAGCACCCGCGCCGCGACATCCTCGTTCTTGTAGTCGATCACATCGCTGGCGCCGGCATCGCGCGCGGTGACGGCACGCGCGGCAGATGCCGTGCCGATCACGCGCAGGCCTTTGCCGGCGGCGATCTGGGTGACGTAATGCCCGACCGCCGAGGCGGCGCCGGTCACCAGCACGGACTGCGCGCCGGCCTGCACCGCCAGCCGCACGGCATGGATGGCGGTGAGCGCCGGAATGCCGAAACAGGCCGCCGTCGCGAAATCCACCGCAGCGGGCAGAGCGACCGCCTGTGCCGCCGGCAGCGCGATATACTCCGCCGCCGTGCCCAGCGGACGCTGCCACTGGCCGTTCCAGGTCCAGACGCGCTCACCGACACGCGTCGCCGGCACGCCATCGCCCACCGCCTCGATCACGCCGGCACCGTCGCTGTGCGGCACCACCAGCGGCCAGGCGAGCGGCCGGCCGCGCCGGCTTTTCACATCGGAGGGATTGACGCCCGATGTGTGCAGCCGCACCAGCACCTCGCCGGCGCCGGGCGTCGGTGTCGGCTGTTCGCCCAGCACCAGCACGTCTTTCGCCTCGCCGTTTTTCGTATACCAGGCGGCTTGCATCGGATGTCCTCTCGGGTCAGGCCGGCCGGAACACCGGCAGGGCACGGCCGTCGTCCAGCGTTTTGAATGCCACGGTCACCGGCATGCCGATGCGGATGGTGTCGAAATCGCAGTCGACGATAGTGGTCATCATGCTTGGGCCCTCGTCCAGCGTCACATAGGCGATGGCATAGGGCTCGGGCACGCGGCGCATGATGCTGAAACTGTAGATCGTGCCGCGCCCGCTGCCGTCCTGCCACACGGTTCTGTCGCTGAAGCAGAAGGGGCAGAGCGTGCGCGGATACCAGTGCGCCTGGCCGCAGGAATCGCAGCGCCTGACCAGGAAGCGGCCCTCGCGGCAGGCCTGCCAGAAGGGCTCGGTCTCGGGATTGGACGGCAGCGCCAGCGCCTCGGCCATGATCAGGACTCCCGTTCCAGAATGAGGGTGGCGCTGCCATGGCGGGTGCCGAGCGAACCGCCGGTGCCCTGGGCCAGCGCCAGGTCGCAGTTGCGCACCTGCACCCTGGGATGCGCCTCGCCGCGCAGCTGCCGCACCGCCTCGATCACCTTGGTCATGCCGCCGCGATTGGCCGGATGGTTGTTGCACAGCCCGCCGCCATCGGTGTTGAACGGCAGCCTGCCGACGCCCGAGATCAGGTTGCCGTCGGCCACAAAAGCCCCGCCCCGGCCCTTTTCGCAGAAGCCGAGGTCTTCGAGCTGCATCAGGACGGGGATGGTGAAACTGTCGTAGATCGAGGCGTATTTGATATCGGCCGGGGTGACGCCGGCCTCCGCGAAGGCGGCCGGGCCGGACCAGCGCGCGCCGGAATAGGTGAGATCGATTTTGCCGCCCATCTGGTGCTTGGGCGCCTCGCCAGCGCCGCGCAGCCGCACTTTCGGCCGTTGCAGGCTTCTGGCGATTTCCGGCCGCACGACGATCAGCGCGCCGCCACCATCGCTGATCACGCAGCAATCCAGCCGGTGCAGCGGATCGGCGATCAGCGGCGAGTTGACCACGTCTTCCACCGTCACCACCTCGCGCAGCATGGCGTGGTCGTTCCATTGCGCATGCTGCGAGGCCGCCACCTTGATCCAGGCGAGCTGCTCGGCCGTGGTGCCGAATTCGTGCATGTGGCGCATGGCGCACATGGCATACATGTTCACCACGGTGGGGCCGTAGAAATACTCGAAAGGCACATCGGGGGCGGCGGCATTCCATACCCGCGGCGCCGTGCCGGTGGCCATGCCCTCGCTGCGCGGCCGGCCGGCCAGCGTGATCAGCGCGACATTGCATTTGCCCGCCGCGATCGCCTGCGCCGCATGGGCGACATGGATCAGGTAGGACGACCCGCCGGTATCGGTGGAATCGACATGGCGCAGTTTCAGCCCCATATAGTCGGCCATGTTGAGCGGGCCGAGGCCGGGCGCATCGCCGGCGCAGAAATAGCCGTCGACATCGTCCTTGGCTAAACCCGCATCCTCCAGCGCGCCCTTCGCCACCTCGGCATGCAGCTGGGCCAGCGAGATGCCGGTGGCCTTGCGCGTGGGATGTTCATAGGCGCCAGCGATATAGGCCTGATTGCGGATCGACATCGGCGCGCTGCACTCCCGGCGTTTCACATCCCGGAGGCCAGTGTAAGCATTTGGCCGGATCGCGAAAGTCGCACAGGCCGTGACCGTGGCCGTGACCGTGGCAGATGACGCCCCGGATGACCTGGCGTCAGGCCACCGGTTCGAAGGGATCGTGCTGCACCCTGATGCCCGGCTCGGGCGGCAGCATGCGGATCGGGCCGGCGCGGCTGTCGCTGGCATGCAGGGTCTCGACGACGATGACGCATTCCACCGCGGTGGCGCCGTCGGCCAGCGGCAGCACCAGGCGTTCGGCGGTGACGATATTCTCGGCATCGCCCTCGGTCAGGCCCGGCAGGGTATAGACGCTGCGGCAGTAGATCGGCTTGCGGCGCTGGATCAGCTCGGCCATCAGGTCGCGCATATGGCGGATATAGGCCGGATCGGTCAGCGCGCCATAGGCCCGGGCATCCATGCCTTCGGGCATTTCGCGGAACCAGCGCGCGATCTCGGCGCCGACGAGGCGCAGGCGGCTGAGATCGAAATTGGCATTGGTGGTTTCGGCGATGATCAGATGCGGCAGCAGGGCGCGCGGGATGGCGGCCACATCCAGCAGGCGGATATCGGGAATGTTGACCGGCTTGGGCAGGTCGCGCCAGAACTCAAGCGCGGTCTGCAGCACCGGATTGGCCTCGAGGATCATCGGCCGTCCGAACGGGGGTTGACTAATCGGGACCGCAGCTATGCCGCAGCCGGGCGCCGGGCGGGAGGTTGAGATTTGGATACGGGGGGATTGTTGTCGCACGGCATTCCGTAGCTGCGAAGACCTCGCAACAATAAATCAGAGGCGGGAGCGATATTCGCCAAATCGGACAGCTAATCTGTCTTTGTCAGGATAATCCTTTTCTCGCGTTGGCCGGCGCAAGCTACTCCCTTTCAGGTCTTTTAGCGCTTCCAGCATTGGGCCGTCTTTTTGTAAGAGCAGTCGCTGAGAGACATGGATTTTATAATCTGGGTCTATGCCGATAAGGTGCGCATCAAACGCAGCATGGTGGGTCTTGGATAACGGAATGCCGTTCGTCACAACCGGCTGACCCAACAATTCATGCTTATCTGCAACGATATGAGCCGCATCAAGTAATATTGGAACCGGTAGCCCGGAGAACGCGCAACGGCCACCGTATGCATGTATGACAGCCTGCCTAAAAGCGTCTTGATGAAGCCGACGCTTCACTGCAGTTAATGCATAACGTCGCTGCAAATCATTCTTTGGTGGAGAAGTATCAATCTCGTCCTGCAATTTATCCTGTGTGGTATTCCCAAACACTAGACGCACTTTTAAATCATCTGCACTCCAGTGGTCCACGAATGTCGGCAGTAGAACTTCATATACTCCGGGCGAAATCCCCAGAAAATAAACCACTGGGATTTTTGCATCGCAGGCCTGCTTTAATAGAAGATTGTCGCCGGCGTCAGGATTCTGTCCCATGAATGAATAACTGACCGCCTCTCGCCCGTTATAAATTTGGTTATGTGCCTCACGCTGGTCATCGTACCAAACACCTCGCCCCGACCGTGGAACGACAGTTTTTATCGAGAGAAGAGATGACATTTGCCGCGGTTTGAATATTCCGCGAGGTCGCGTAATCAATGCAACGTGCTCGCCATCGTTACGAATATAGCCAGCACTTAATTGGGCTGCAGTAACAAGGCCATCCTCTCCGCCGAGTTCTCGGAGATACTGAAATATTTCTAGTCGTAATGCCGCATCCGGATCGCGGAATCCGCTGATATTGGCTGAGTTCCATAAAACAGCCCCTTCCGAGAAGCCACTGACATTCTTCGCTGCCAAATTTTGCATCCCGAAAGAATAGTGAATGTGTTGAATATCGCACGCGATGCCATACATCGCTAGCGTGGTGTCACTCCATCACCTTGTTCTTGCCCATCGTGAATCTGTCGTTACGCCCGCTTGCCGGATCGAACCGGATCGCATGGGATCCAACGGGATCCAATTGGCATCGAACGGGATCGAACTGGCATCGAACGGGATCCAATTGGCATCGAACCGGCTTCAACCGGCCGCCAACCGGCAGCCGCCAGGCCTGCGCTGGTCGTTTGAAATCAATCGCTTGCCGTGAAATGCGCCTGAAAGAGGCGCCTATTCCATCGCCAGGATCATGTTTTTCACGATCGGATAGACCTGGCTGTGCCAGCGCTTGCCGCTGAACACGCCGTAATGGCCGACGCCGGCCTGCAGGTGGTGCCGCTTCATATACGGCTTGATGGCGGTGCACAGGTCATGCGCCGCCACGGTCTGGCCGATGGCGCAGATATCGTCGCGCTCGCCTTCCACGGTGAGGAGCGCGGTCTTCTTGATCGCCTTCGGATTGACCGGCTTGCCGCGATGCATCAGCTCGCCGGTGGCCAGCCGGTGCTGCTGGAACACCCATTCCACGGTCTCGAGATAGAAATCGGCATCGAGATCGAGCACGGCGAAATACTCGTCGTAGAAATCCTTGGTCTTGGCCGCCTGGTCGAGGTCGCCCTTCCACAGATTCTGGAACAGCTCGACATGCGCCTTCACATGGCGGTCCATGTTCATGCTCATGAAAGCGGTGAGCTGGATGAAGCCGGGATAGACCTTGCGGCCCACGCCGGGCAGGCCGGGCGGCACGGTGGCGATCAGCTTGTCCTTGAACCACTCGATCGGGTTTTCCTTGGCCAGATCGTTCACCTTGGTCGGATTGACGCGGGTGTCGATCGGCCCGGCCATCAGCGTCATCGAGCGCGGCGCCGCCTTGTTCTTCTCCTCGGCCATCACGGCGGCCGCCACCAGCGCCTGCACGCAGGGCTGGCACACCGCCACCATATGGGCGCCGGGGCCGATCGCCTCGAGGAACTTGATCAGGTGGTCGACATAATCCTCGAAGCCGAAGCGGCCGGCGCTCAGCGGCACGTCGCGGGCATTGTGCCAGTCGGTGATATAGACATCGTGATCCGGCAGCATGGTGGCCACCGTGTCGCGCAGCAGGGTGGCGAAATGGCCCGACAGCGGCGCGATCACCAGCACGCGCGGCTGTTCGCCCAGATGCGCCTGCGAGGCGTCGAAGTCCTTCCTGAAACGCAGCAGCGTGCCGAACGGCGTCACCAGCGCCGGTTCTTCCACCACCGGCACCTCGCGGTTGCCGATCCGCACATGATTGATGCTGTAGGGCGGGCGGCCATGGCTGAGGCCGGCGCGGGCCAGCATCTCGGTGGCCGCGGCAAATCCGCGCAGGAAGGGGTTGCTGCCGGCCGCCTGCTGCAGGCCGGGCAGGGTTTGCTCGGCCATCCGGCGCAACGGCGCCATCAGGTTGGCTTGGGTCTGGTAGGCCAGATACATCATGAGGCGGGTGGCGTTTCTGTTCGGCGGGTGCGGGTCAGCTGGTTACGGCCGGGGTCCCCGCCCTCCCCCCGGAGAACGAAAATGACGACCCACCGCCTCTTGGCTAAAAAAGCTAATGCAGTTTTTGCTGCAATGCGAGATATATGTAGCAGACGAAAGTCTGAGGACCTGTGGGGGGACGCCGGCGGATGAAGGCCACACTGACCATCAGCAGCAAGAATTACTCGTCCTGGTCGCTCCGCGGCTGGCTGCTCTGCCGCATGGCCGGGCTGGATTTCGAGGAAGTCCTGCTCTCCAGCGACGATCCCTCCACCCGGGCCGAGCTGCTCCTGCTGTCGCCCAGCTTCCTGGTGCCGCGCCTCACCCATGGCGCGGTGTCGGTCTGGGACACCCTGGCGATCGCGGCTTACCTCGGGGAACTCTTCCCCGCGGCCCATCTGCTGCCCACCGACACGGCGCAGCGGTCGCATTGCCGCTCGATCTCGGGCGAGATGCATTCGGGCTTCTCCAATCTGCGTTCGGCGCTGCCGATGAACCTGAAAGCGCATTATCCCGGTTTCAAAGTCTGGGCCGGTGCCCAGGCCGATATCGACCGTGTCGTCTCGATCTGGCGCGACTGCTTCACCGCCTATGGCGGGCCCTGGCTGTTCGGCGCCAAACCGACGGTGGCCGATGCGATGTATGCGCCGGTCTGCTCGCGCTTCCTCACCTATGACGTGAAGCTCGATCCGGAATGCGCCGCCTACTGCCGCACCATCATGGCCTGGCCGATCATCCAGGACTGGGCCGAGGCCGCCAAAGCCGAGCCGGACGAGCTCGACGAGCTCGACGTCGAGTTCTGACGTCAGGTCAGGCCGCCTAGATAAGTCCACCGGTGCGGGTGACAAAGCGCCGCAGCGTTTTGAGCAGTTCGGTGCTGACCGGATCGCGGCCGTTCAGGATCAGCACCAGGCCCGGCCGGCTGAGTTCCAGCGCCTTGGCGAATTCGTCGATGCTGGTATTGGCCACCTTGCAGGCTTCGGTGATCACCGCCAGGCCCTCGCCGTCGATATACTTGTAGCCATCCGCTTCCCGCACCATCAGGCGCAGCGGTGCCTTGGGCACCGCCACAACCGGTTTGGCCGGCCGGGGCGCCGGCTTGCGCGCCCGGGGCTCGGCCGACAGCGGTGCCGGCTCGAAAGCCGACGGCGGCGCGGCGATACTGAAATCGTTCAGATTCAGGCTGCTGTCGATCTGCGCGCCGATATGGTCGCGAATCTGCTGTATCATCGTCGCATTCGGCGCGGCCAGCTGATACTGCGCGACATGATCGGCATGGAAAGCCGCGATATCGTCGAGCCGTTTCAGGCGCCGGCGCAGAAACGGCTGACTGCCCATCGGCCAGGGTTTGCCGCTTGTTGCCATGCGATCGAGGAAAATGCTGCTCGCCTCGACCTCCATCTGCAGCATGCCCCAGCGGATTTCGGTCAGGTTCTTGGTCTGCGCCGCCTGTTTCTCCGGCTCGAAGGCGCCGAGGCGGCTTTCGACCAGATCGATGAACAGCTGGAATTCACCCAGCTGGCCGATAAAGCTCTGGAAATCGGTGAAGCGGTCGGAAATGCCGGTGCCGCCGGCATAATGCCTGGCAATGCCGCCGGCCTGCCGTTCGACCTGTGCGATCATCGCGAGCGCGGCCTCGCGGCCGGAAACCTTGCTGCTGGTCGTCTGCATGGCAGACCTTTCATTGCGGCGGAGCGCCGTAAGTCCAGACTAAAGAACAACGGGCGCAGCCGATATTATTTTCCGTTTAGGGTATCCAAACGATAGCCTCTGACGGGTCTAGGCAGGCCCGGCGCCGGCAAGCAGCCAGCCACGCGCCTGGTCCAGGCTGGAAAAGTAGCGAAAGATCCGGTCGTTCATGCCCCGGCTCAGCATGCTTTCCTGGTGCTTTTGGGCGAGAGCGGCATCCTTGCGCACGATGGCGATGCGGCGGCAGTGAGTCTGCAGTTCGGTGCTGTCGAAGATCGCATCGACGCGGGCAACCAGGGCCGGCGACGCGGCCCAGTCGGTGTAGCGCATGTCCAGCAGGTAGTTATACGCCGGCGCCCGGGGATGCCGCGCGACCAGACGGGCATAGAAGGTCGCCACTTCGTCGTCGGTCAGCGAGCCGATATACACGATGGTGACGATATTCGTCGCCTCGTCGATTTCGTAGGCCAGGTGCTGGCTGGTCGCCGGCGGGGGGCTGGAGGAAAGCGACACGGTATGCTGCCGTCAGGCTGGGCCGTTCTTGTCGAGGAAAGACTGCAGCTGCTCCATCATCGGCCGGGTCATCGGATCGCTGCCGTTCAGCATCAGCACCAGCGACGGCCGGCTGACGCCCATGCGGCTGGCCAGCTGGTCGAGCGAAAAATTGGCGTTGCGGCAGACTTCGCTGACCGCCACGATGCCGTCGCGTTCGGCATAAAACCGCCCTTCCATCTCGCGCACCCGGAATGGCGGCGGCGGTTCGCGGCGCTGCGGCGGCCTGGTTTCCCGCCGGCGACGCCGGCCGCCGCTGTCGAGACGCAGGGTCATATCTTCGGTACGTTTGCTGGCCGCCATATAGCTGGCCGCGTTATCCGAGAAATCAGCCAGCGCCGGTGCGCGGTCGATCTGCTGCTTCAGCAGTTCCTCAACCGCGCGCAGCATGACATCGCTGAGCGGCGTCAGCTGCTGCTGCTCGCCGAAACTGTCGTAATAGGCCGCGATCTCGCCAAGGCGGCCAAGCCGGCGCTGCAGGAACTCGCGGCTGCCGAGCGGCCAGGGCTTGTGCGTCTCGCCGATGCGGACCAGGAAAATCTGCGTGGTGTCGACTTCCACGACGATGATGCGCCAGCGGATATCGGCGAGGTGGCGGGTCAGTGCCTCGCGCTTGTCGTCATCGAAACCGGGCAGGCGTTCCTCGACCAGGTCGATGAAGACGTAGAAATGATCGACTTTCTCGATGAAGCGCTTGAAATCGATGAACTGGGCGGAAACGCCATGGCCGCTGCGATAGGCCTCGGCGATGGCGAGGCCCTGCTTTTCGACCTGGGCCAGCAGGCGCAGGGTTTCGCGCCGTACTCTGGCATTTTCCGCGGACTGACGCACAACGCTACTCCTGGATGATTCGGCTTCCCCGGAAAACAATACTACCGATATTGGTTGTGCTGTTCCACGTTAGATTCTATCAGAATGTACCGTCAGGCAGCCTGTTACTATCCGGTAACTACACAGCATGGGCCAGCAGAAAGCTGCAGCGATGGCGGTTTTCCGCCATCGCTGCAAGGCGGGCGGGCAGCCTAGAGCCGGAAGAAGCCGACCAACTGGGCCAATTGTCGCGCCTGCCCGGCCAGGGCTTGGGCTGACGCCGAGGTTTCCTCGACCAGCGCGCCGTTGCGCTGGGTCATCTCGTCCATCTGGCCGACGGCCGTATTGACCTGCTCCAGGCCGGTGGCCTGTTCGCGGCTGGCCGCCGCGATCTCGGCGACGATATCGGCCACCTTCTTGATGGCACCGACGATTTCCGCCAGCGACCCGCCGGTCTGGTTGACCAGACTGGCGCCGGTCTTCACCTGCGTATTCGAGGCCTGGATCAGGCCCTTGATATCCTTGCTGGCATTGGCCGAGCGCTGCGCCAGCGCACGCACTTCCTGCGCCACCACGGCAAAGCCCTTGCCGGCCTCGCCCGCTCTCGCGGCCTCGACCGAGGCATTGAGTGCGAGCAGGTTGGTCTGGAAGGCGATCTCGTCGATGAGCCCGACGATATCGGAGATCTTTCGCGCACTCTCTTCGATCTGGGTCACGGCGGTGACGGCATCGGCCACCACGCTGCCGCCCTTCTCCGCCGTGCTGCGGGCCGCGGTGGCCAGCTGATTGGCGGCCTGGGCGTTGTCGGCATTCTGCTTCACCGTGGTGGTGATCTCATGCATCGAGGCGGCGGTTTCCTCGATCGAAGCCGCCTGCGATTCCGTGCGGCTGGCCAGGTCCTGGCTGCCAGTGGAAATTTCCGCCGCCGCGGCATTCACCGCCTCGGCATTTTCCGACAGGCCGCGCACCACTTCGCTGATCCGTTCAGCCATGCGGTTGGTTGCCTGCTGCAACTCGGCAAAGACCCCGGCATAGTTGCCCTGCACACGGCCGCTGAGATCGCCGTCGGCAAGGCGCGCGAGCACCTGGCCGAGTTCGCGCAGCGCCCCGTCGGTGGTGGCAACCAGCGTGTTCACGCCATCGCCCAGCCGGCGCATCACGCCTTCCATATTATCGACGGCGATCCGTGCGCCCATGTCGCCTGCCGCGGCAGCCGCAACGATGGCGCCGATCGAACGATCCAGCTCGGCCTCCTGGGCCTGGCGCTGCTCTTCGAAGGCCTGGCGCTGGCTGGCGCGTTCGGCCGACATGCGGCGGTTATCCACCGCCTGTTCGCGGAAGACCTGCACGGCCTTTGCCATCGCGCCGAGTTCATCGACGCGATCCTGCGCCGGAATCTCGCTATCCAGATCACCACCAGCCAGCGTCTGCATCGCGCCGGTCATCGCCGCAATCGGACGAACCAGGCTGCGCGCCAGGATCACCGCGACCGCACCGGTGGCGATCAGCGTCACCAGGGCCAGCAGCGACAGGATCAGCAATTCCTGGCGCTGCGTGGCGGCCTGCTTCTCGCGGTCGGCAACGATCTCGACCACGGCAATCGGCTTGCCGGAGAAATTCTTCAGTGGCATGGCCAGCGTGGCGCTGTCGCGGCCCTTCAGACGGGTATGACGCAGCACGGTTTCGCCATTCAGCGCGGCGCGATATTCAATCTCGCTGATCGTGGTCTTTTCGGCAAAGGTGCTGGAATAAACGCTGAGCTTGTCATCCGCCAGCAGATGAATGGTGAGTTCAACATTGAGCCGGCGCTTCATGCGCTGGAGGAATTCCTCGCCCAGCGCGATGCCGGTGTCGATCACGCCGATCAGCTTTCCGTCCAGGCGCAGCGGATGCGACGAAAACAGGCTGAGTGTTTCGCGACCCGGCTCGATGCCGGTATGGGCCTTGCCGGTGTCGATGGTCTGCTTCACCGTCTGACGCCGGCTCAGCACGTTGTCGCCGAAGTTCGCTGGCGAATGGGCGCGCAGGAAAGCAACGCCCGTGGGAGTCTGGATGGTGATCAGGCCGATGCCCTCGCGCTCGCGCACGGTCTTCATCGGCTCGGCCAGCAGAGCCAGACCGGCAGCGCGATCACCGCTGGCCACGGCTTCCTGCAGGGCGCGCAGGCCGCTCAGCGCACTGCTGACACTGGACGCCGTCCGGCCTTCGAAATCGATCGCTTCGAGCACCGCGGCATAGTTCGCCAGCAGATCGTCGCGCAGGTCGCCCTCGGCGGTGCTCACCTGCTTGATGAACATATAGCCGGCAATGACCGCGA
This sequence comes from Ferrovibrio sp., assembly GCF_025869515.1. Classification (GTDB taxonomy): domain Bacteria; phylum Pseudomonadota; class Alphaproteobacteria; order Ferrovibrionales; family Ferrovibrionaceae; genus Ferrovibrio. Next base: position 18,100 of record NZ_JAOZVR010000070.1, on the reverse strand, counting down.
TGGCGGCAAAGGTGATTCCGAGCATGGCGGCTATGAGCCGCGCCGCGATCGAGCGCTTCAACATTATGGTTTCCTCCCGGCAACATACGGTTGCGGGAGCGATTTCACAGGAAGCGAGCAGGCTTAACAATAGTGACGGGGGTACAGCGGGCTATTTTATTCGCCCTGTGGTTTTGTATTAGAAGACATCAGCAGGCACGATACCGCCTCAGGTCACGCTCCAGGCAGATGCGCAATTCCCGGATTCCATCCGGCCCGCCGACGACGCGCAGATGCCGGCGTTCGAGGCGATCATGGCCGTGGGATGCATCATTGGCCGCGACAACGGCCGCCATAAAGGCCTGCGCCGACTGGCCCGGCTGCGGCTCGGGCAGGGTCAGTCTGGTTGCGACACCGGCCTGGGCGGCGAAATACTCGGCCGGGGTGGCGAAATCGCTGCAGCTGCCATGCCTGGCCCATTCGCATTGCATCAGCCGCGGATCGGGCGAGCTGCACAAATGCCGGCGCAGCACCAGCTCGGGCACCGGGGATATGGCACCGCAATACTGCGGCCAGCTCTGGCCGGCGCGCTTTCGCGCATATTGCGGCCACAGGCCATGCACGATCCAGCCGAAACTGTTGTCGCGACATTGCAGCGTGGCCCGCCGGCCCGCCGGGGTGGCGCAGAAGGCGGGCGACCAGCTGAAGCTCAGGATATAGTGATCGAAATCGCCTTTCTGCCCGCGCGCCTCTTCACGGGCGGCATTGGGGCAGGGCGCCACCTCGATGCGCGACGGCAGCCGGCACTGTTCCTGCGCCGTCGCGGCCGGCGCGACAAGCAGGAGCACCAGCAGGGCAAGCTTGCCTAAGTGTTTCATCGCGGTCTAAAGATCACTGACCAGCCTTCGCCAGACAAGCCCCCATCCGCGATCCATGAAACCCGCCCAGATCGAGCATTTCTTCGCCACCCTGTCGGCCGCCAATCCCGAGCCGCAGACCGAGCTGCAATACATCAATGCCTATACCCTGCTGGTGGCCGTGGTGCTGTCGGCCCAGGCCACCGATGTGGGCGTCAACAAGGCGACGAAAGACCTGTTCAAGAAAGTCACCACGCCGGTGCAGATGTTGAAACTGGGCGAGGACGGCCTGAAACAGCACATCAAGACCATCGGCCTGTTCAATGCCAAGGCAAAGAACGTGATCGCACTGTCGCAGATCCTGGTCGACAAGCACGACGGCGAGGTGCCGCGCGACCGCGACGCACTGCAGGCCCTGCCCGGCGTGGGGCGCAAGACCGCCAATGTGGTGCTGAATGTGCTTTGGGGCGAACCGACCATCGCGGTGGATACGCATATCTTCCGGCTGGGCAACCGCACCGGCATGGCGAAAGGCAAGACGCCGCTGGAGGTCGAGCTGAAGCTGGAGAAGGTGATTCCGGCGAAATACCGCCAGCATGCGCATCACTGGCTGATCCTGCACGGCCGCTATATCTGCAAGGCGCGCAAGCCGGATTGCTGGCGCTGCATCGTGGCAGAAGACTGTTCCTTCAAGCCGAAGACCAAAGCGCCGGACGAAGACTAGTCCTTCAGGACAGCGCCGCGATCTCGCGCTGCAGATCGCGCTTGTAGGTGAGGAAATCGACGAAGATGCCATGCTCGCCGCGGCCGGTTTCCGCCGGTGTGGCACAGGCCTGCACGATCCCGTCGCGGAAAGCCGCTGCCGCCTGCGGCCTGGCCGCGCGCGCTGTCACATAGGCGGCGATCAGGTCGGTCTGCAGCGCCCGCCCGGCCCAGCCGACTCCGGCGCCTTCCAGCAGGCCGGCGACGAACAGGTTGTTGTCCTGCGGCGGGAAGATATTGAGATGCAGGCGCGGCGCATCCTTCCCGCCCTGCCAGTTCAGCGGCGCGAGATCGGACAGGAAGGGGAAGGTGATGCGATAGCCGGTGGCGAGCAGCACGATATCCACCGCATCCTGCCGCCCGTCGGCAAACACCACGGTATCGCCACGGAATTCGCGGATCGGCTTGCGCAGGGCCACGTCGCCCTGCCCCAGATGCTGCAGCACCAGGGAATTGACGATCGGCGTGCGGTCATAGAGGCGATGCCGGGGGCGCGGCAGGCCAAAGCGTTCCGGCGGGCCGACCAGCAGGCGCAGGATCGGTTCATGCAGCATGGCGCGCAGGCGCGGCGGCAGGATGAAGCGCTTCGGCTTGTGGTTGGCTTCATCGGCCGGTTTGCCGGCAAGGAATTTCGGCACGAAATGATTGCCGCCGCGCACGCTCCACAGCACCGATCTGGCGCGATGGATGGCATCGACCACGATGTCGCAGCCGGTATTGCCCATGCCGGCGACCAGCACGCGCTTGCCGTCGAAGATATCCGCCGACTTGTAATCCTTGGCATGCAGCAGGGTGCCGGAGAACTGCCCGGGAATTTCCGGTCGCAGCGGATCGGTGAGATGGCCGTTGGCGATCACCACGCCGTCGTAATCCTTCGTGCTGCCATCCGAAAACGTCGCGCGCCAGCCGGTGCCGGCCTGCACCAGCGCCTGCACGGCGGTATTGAAGCGGATCAACGGCGTGAGGCCGAAATGCGCGGCGAAATCGCGCAGGTATTGCAGCACCTGGGCATGGCCGGGATAAGCCGGCCAGTCCTCGGGCATCGGGAAATCGGCAAAGGCCGTGGTCTTTTTCGACGAGATCAGATGCGTGGAGGCATAAACCGCGCTGCTCCCGGCGCCGAACAGCCACTGGCCGCCGAGATCGGCATGGCGCTCGACCGCCTCGACCGGCAGGCCGGCCGCCTTGAAACTCTTCAGCGCCGCAAGGCCCGCCGGGCCCGCACCGATCACCAGCCAGGTCATGACATGCTCCCTGCGTAGCGCTCGAAAACGGCGGATGCATCCAGCTCCGGCACATAGCCGAAAGCGGATTTGAGCTGCGTGTTGTCCAGCACCGGCCGGTACTGGATGAATTTCACATGCTGCGGCCCGAGCTGTGTCACGCCCAGCGCATGCAGCAGCCAGAGTGCCGCCTTCAGCAGAAAGGGCGGAATCGCCAGATAGGGTTTGCCCAGGCGCAGCGCGATCTGGCGCAGGCTGAGCGTGCCGTCGCCGGCGAGATTGTATTGCCCGCCCTGGCCGCTGCGCACCGCCTGCGCCAGCGCGGCGACCACGTCGCTGTCGGCGATCAGCGAAAACGGCGTCGCCGTACCGGTGAGACCAAGCACCAGCGGTCGCCGGAACATCGCGGTGATCTGGTTCGACGTGCCGGGGCCAAGCACGGTGCAGGGCCGGAACACGGTCTGCGCCAGCGCCGGGCAGTCGTGCCGCCACTGCGCCAGCAGCTCCTCGACCAGGCGCTTGTTGCGGGCATAGGAGAAATCCTCGTTGCCGCGCAGCGCATCGCTTTCGCGCAACGGCACCGGATTGTCGGCATGATAGCCATAGGCCGCGCCGCTGGAGGTGACCACCAGATGCGCCACGCCGCTGTCGCGGCAGGCGCGCAGCACAGTCTCCGTGCCTTTCACGTCGATCTCGTAATCGCGCTGCGGATCGCCGCCGGCCGCCACCACCGAGGCCAGATGCACCACGCTGCGCGGCCGGTGCTGCAGAACATGCGCCGCGATGGCGGGGTCGCGGATATCGCCGGCGATGTAGACGACGCCAGGCAGACGCTCGGCCGCGGGCACCGGGCGCAGGTCGAAGGCGACCAGCGGCTGCCATTGCGGATCGCCGGCCAGCGCGGCGACCAGGCTGCGGCCGATGAAGCCGGCCGCGCCGGTGATGAAGACGCCGGTATTGCTCATGATGCGGCGACGCGTCTGCGGTCGCGATACTGCCACCAGGCGGCGAGGCCCCAGCCCGAGACGATATGCCAGATGCCCCAGCCCGCCGCGATCAGCGCGGCGCCGCCCAGCGCGTCGAAATGGTTGAGAATCAGTGCCAGGCCAAGACCCGAGTTATGCATGCTGACCTCGATGGTCATGGCCCGCGTATCGAAATCGTTCAGCCGCCAGAGCCTGGCCGCGAGCCAGCCGATCAGCACGGCGATGGTGTTGTGCAGCACCACCAGCGGCAGTACCTGGCTGAGAAAAGCCGTGAAGGAGCGGCCATTCGCCACCGTGGCGCCGACAATGAAGACGATCAGGAACAGGAAAGAGAGAATCTGGAACGGCCGCCGCAGCCGGGTCGCCAGTACCGGCCAGTAACGCACGGTCAGCATGCCGGCCGCCATCGGCAGGCCCAGCAGCAGCACGGTGGAACCGAGGAAGCTGACCGGCTCGATGCTGACCTGGCGCAGCAGCACGGCGGTCGCCGGATTGAGCGAGGCCCAGAACAGGATGTTGAGCGGCGTGGTGACGATGGCGAGGATGCTCGACATGCCGGTCATCGACACCGACAGTGCCGTGTTGCCCTTGGCCATATGCGTCATTAGGTTCGACAGGTTGCCGCCCGGGCAGGCCGCCACCACGATCATGCCGAGCGCCACGCTGGGCTGCGGCTGGAGCAGCATGGTGATCGCCCAGGTCACCGCCGGCAGCACCAGCAGCTGCGCGGCAAGGCCGGACAGCGGCGCCAGCGGGCGGCGAAACACCTCGATGAAATCGCCAAGGCGCAGATCCAGCGCCACACCGAACATGATCAGGGCCAGCACGACGCCGAGCGCGAGCTGGCCGGTGGAATCGATCTGGATCAGGACGGCATCGATCGATGCGTCGGCCATGGTTCCTCCCGGGGTCTCCCCCTGTCCGGCGCTGTTGTTTCGGCCGGTTTGCTGCGGCATTGTGCGGCAGAAGCATGGGCAGAGCGATGGCTGCGGACGACAGGGACTGTCCGGGCACGACAAATTGCCGCCAGACCGATTGCCGCCAAACCGAGGGAGAGATGGGCGCCGAGACCAATACGCCCAATACCAGTCCGCCCACCACCAGTCCGCGCAGTGTCGCCGCCGGTTATGTCCGCACCCTGCTGGACGCCGTGCAGGATGGTGCTGCTGCCGCGCGCAGGCTGGCGGCCGGCCCCGTGACGGCGGCGGCGGTGCTGGCGGAGGCCGGACTGCCCGCCGGCCTGCTGGAAGGCGAGGTCGCCCGCCTGCCGCATGACACGGTTTCCGCCATCTGGCTGGCCGCCCTGCGCCTGACCGGCGATGCGCAACTCGGCTTGCATGTCGGCGAACAGGTGCGGCCAGGCTCCTTCGATGCGCTGGGCCAGCTGCTGATGACCTGCGCCACGCTGGGCGAAGCCGCCGAGCAGGCCGACCGCTTCGCCGCGCTGGTCGGCGGCGGCGGCCGCTTCGCGGCCAGGACCGAGGCGACCGGCATCCGCCTGCTCTATCTGCCGTTCGATCCCGACTGGCCCTGCCGCCGCCAGCGCGTCGAAGCCGTGCTGGCGGCGACACTCACCTTCACGCGCTGGCTCTGCGGCAATGCCGTGCAGCCGCATTCGGTCAGCTTCGGCCATGCGGCGCCGGGCACGATCGGCGAACACTGCCGCATCTTCGGCGTGGTGCCGCAGTTCGATGCCGATGAAGATTCCATCCTGCTCGGCAGCGCGGTGCTGGGGCTGCCGGTGCGGCAGGCCAATCCGGCGCTGAAGGCCGTGCTGTCCGGTTTCGTGCAGGCCGAACTGGCGCGACTGAATAATGACGACCCGCTGCGCGGCCGGCTGGCCGATTCCTTACGCGCCGCGCTGGGCGCGGGCGAGACGCCCGGCATCGAGGCGGCGGCGGCGGCCCTGGCGCTGACGCCGCGCACGCTGCAGCGCCGGCTGGCCGAACGCGACACCAGCTTCCAGGCCGAGGTGAACACGCTGCGCTGCGCGCTGGCGAAAGACCTGCTGCGCGATCCGGCGCAGGGCATTGCCGCCATCGCCGCCCGGCTCGGCTTTGCCGACGTGGCCAATTTCCATCGCGCCTTCAAAAGCTGGACCGGCGTCACCCCGACGCAGTGGCGGGATATGCCATGACGCTCCGCGTGATGTTCGACAGCAACGCCTATGACGCGATCCTGAAGAACGGAGACTCTGAGCGCATCAAAGCTGCTCATCTGGAGGTGATCAGAACAGATGCTCAAGAGGATGAAATCGCACAAATCCGCGACGGTTTTAAGCGAAACCAACTGATGTCGCTTTTTATGATGGGACAGCCTGTTGTTGCACCCGGAATGCCGTGGAATGCCTCTCGTGACCTGATTATCGGCACAACAGCAGCGATGTATGCAGACATATTGGTAACCGACGACAGGCAGCTGATCGTACAGCTTGCCAAAACAGCGCCCGCCCTGCGCGTGTTGACTTACGAAGATTTCAGAACAGAATTTCTGACCTGATGTAGCGCCTACCATGCGCCCAAAGCCCTCACCCTCCCACTGCTGCGCAGTGGGCCCCTCCCTCTCCCGCTCACGCGGGCGAGGGTCTAGTAGACTCCCTCTCCCGCTTGCGGGAGAGGGCCGGGGTGAGGGTGTCTCTTTTTAGCCTGCTATCTCAGGACACTGGCCGCTGCGGCAGCGGCGTGGTCTTCAGCAATGCCGCAAGGCAGTCGCTGTCATCCACCGTCTGGCCGCGCACGCGGCTGAGCACCTGGGCATGGCTGACGCGCAGCCGCGCCGAGGCATCGTCGGGGTAGAGGAACAGCAGCAGGGTGCAGCGCGGCGCCTCGGCCTGGTACTGCCAGACTTCGCCCGGCGGTTCGCGGCGCAACGCCGCCGGCGCACCGAACAGGGCGCGCGCCTCGGCTTCGGTCTTGCGCACCACATCGGCGCTGACCGCGCGGCGCGGCGTTTCGTCGGGTTTCTGGTGCACCAGCGAGAGATCGAGGTCTTCGCCCGGCAGGACGCCGGTGGTGCTGGGCGCCGGCCGGCCACCGCAGGCGGCCAGCGCGAGCAGAAGCGGCAGGACAAAAAGAATGCGCGGCGTTTTCACGCCGCGCAGCTTAAACGCAACGATGGCCGGAGAACAACTATTCGGCAGCGGCCGGCGACGCCAGGCGACCGCCCGAAGCCACGGTCTGCACCGTGCCGGAAATCTCGCCGCCGCATTCGATCTCGACCTGGCCATAGGCGATCTCGCCCGAGACCTTGCCGGTGCCGCGGATCAGCAGGCGGCCGCGCACGCTGAGACGGCCTTCGAAGCGACCGCGGATTTCGGCCTCCTCGACTTCGGCCGAGCCCTTGAACTGGCCGGTCTCGGTGATCTCGACGAAACGGCTTTCGGTCAGCTGGGCCTCGACGCGGCCTTCGACGACGACCTTGTCGCAGGCAGTGATCTGACCGCTCAGGCTGATTTCACGACCGATCAGCAGCACCTTGGGCTCGGCATGCGTGTCGGACCTGGCAGCGACCGCCGGCGCAGCGCCGGCAGTGGCATGCACCACGGCCTTGGGCGCCAGATCCATCGGACGCTTGGCAATTTCGGGACGGAAGGTCGGGGTCGGCGGATTGGTATCGGACATGGCGGCGGCTCCTGCTGTTGTAACGGGGGCAGTGGCGGGGAGGACGGGTTTGCCGACCGCACGCAGATGGCTCGGCATCGGCGGCAACTCGTCATCGACGGCCTTGATCGGGGCAACGGCCTTTTCCGGCTGCTTCGGCTCGATCGGCTTCAGTTCAGCCTGGGCAGGCGGTGCCGGCGGCATCATCGCGGCACTGTCAGTGCTCGGCTTCTTGCGACCAAACATGGGCGGTCTCCTCTGATCCCCAACATGCGCTACCCGGCATCCAACCCGCAATGCCGAAACTCAGGTCAGCCCGTCGCCCGCAACCGCTTGTAGACGTGAACCATGAAGGCAGTTGCCACAATCGGGACGAGAAAATTTACGAGAGGAATGGTTAACAGAAGGACAATAAGCACACCGCACAGCCAGACATCGCCACGCCGGCGACGCCGCAGCAGATCGGCCTCCGCCCTGGGCTGATAGCGGAAGGCCACGGCCTCGAAATATTCCCGCCCGACCAGCCAGCCATTCACCAGCAGCGACAGGCCGTACAACAGCGGCGGGAAGAACAGCAGGATGGCATAAAGCGGCAGCAGGGCGATATTGACCACAAGAACGATGCCGAGGAAGCGCAGCGCGCTCCACACCGCCGGCAGCGTGGCGAGAGGCCGGCCCGGCGGATCGGCCTGGTAATAGCGCGCCTCCACCGCATCGGCGATATCATCGAGAAACAGGCCGATCGACGCGGTCATCACGGCGGGAAACAGCAGCATCATGCCGAGCAGGAAACCGAGGCTGGACAGTGCGCCGATCACCCAGTCGAGCCAGCCGTAGCCGGTTTGCGGCACCACCAGCAGCCCGGCCCAGAGCCCGATCCCGAGCAGAACGAAGACGACGAGGCTGACCAGCAGGGATTTGATCAGCACCCGCCGAAACGTCGGATCGGGCAGTTGCGCCAGGGCGCGGCGGAGAGCGGGTGCGATCATGCCACCTTCCCGTCTATCTGGCCTTCGCGGGGATCGATGGGGACCTGGCCGCTCAGGCCGAACGCGGCTTCGAGCAGGGCGCTGAAGGCCAGCAGCTCCGCCTCGCCCCGCGGTCGCGCCACGATCTGCAGGCCGACCGGCAGGCCGCTGCGCGTGAAGCCGCAGGGAATCGAGATCGCCGGCGTGCCGGTGATGGTGATGGCAAAGGTCAGCACCAGCCAGGAGATGTAGGTGTCGAACTTGCGGCCGGCGACCTCTTCCAGATAGCGCTTGCGATGATCGAAGGGCGGCGCCACGCAGGTCGGTAGCACCAGGAAGTCGTGTTTTTCGAAGAAGGCGGCGACGCGATTGTAGATCACGCCCTGGATGCGCAGCGCATCGGCCTTTTCGATGCCGGTGAGCTTGAGCCCTTTTTCGGCATTCCAGATCACTTCCGGCTTCACCAGATCGGTCTTGTCCTTGATCTTGGGCCAGACGGTCACGGCGAAATTGGCGGCACGCAGAACCTGGAAACACTCTTCCGCCCCACTGAAATCGGGTACATCGTCGCTGACGGTGGCACCGAGACTGGCGATCGTCCTGGTCGCCGCCTCGCACAGCGCCAGAACTTCAGGATCGACCGGCGAGAGACCGAGATCCGCCGACCAGCCGACCCGACAGCCACTAGCAAACCGACTCGGAAGCCGGCCAGTGACCATGGCGTGATCGACCACTTCAACGAAGCTGCGCTCGGGCGCCGGAATGCTCAGCGGATCGCGCGGCTCAAACCCGCTCATCGCGTCCAGCATCATGGCGCAGTCGCCGACCGTGCGCGCCATCGGGCCGTAGACCGAGAGCGGATCGAAGGGCAGCGCGCGCGGGCCGAAGGCGACGCGACCCGGCGAGGGCCGCAGGCCGACCACTCCGGTGAAGCTGGCGGGGATGCGCAGGGAACCGCCGAGATCGGAGCCATCGGCCAGCCAGACCTCGCCCGCCGCCAGGGCGGCGGCGGCCCCGCCGGACGAACCGGCAGGCGTGGTCGCCGTATTCCACGGATTGGTGGTGGTGCCGAACACATCGTTGAAGGTCTGCGAGCCGGCACCGAATTCCGGCGTGTTCGACTTGGCGATGATCAGCGCGCCGTTGCCTTCCAGGCGTTCGACCGACCAGCCGGATTTGGTCGGCACGTGATCGGCGAACACCCGGCTGCCCTGGGTGGAGCGCACGCCGGCCACATCCACCAGGTCCTTGGTGGCCATCGGCAGGCCGTAAAGATAGCCCGGCGGGGCCGGGTCGGGCGGCGTCAGCCGCTCGGCCATGGCGCGGGCGCGGTCGAGGCACAGCGTCGGCAGGGCATTGATCCTGGGCTCGACCTCGGCAATGCGGGCGGCCGCGGCATCGATCAGTTCCCCCGGGGTCACCTCGCGGGCCCTGAGGGCGGCCACGGCCTGGCGGGCGGTCATCTTAATCAACGCGTCCATATTTGCCTTCCTTCTGTCGAACGGCTACAGAGTAACGAGATTCGACCTGCTCGGGAAAGCACTCCATGACCAAGCCCAGAAACAACGTGCTCGCCATCGGCAACGCCATCGTCGACGTGCTGGCCCGCGTCGACAACGCCTTCCTCGACGAGCATGGCATGCCCAAGGGCGGCATGACCCTGATCGATGGCGGCCGGGCGGAACAGCTTTATGGCGCCATGGGCGAAACCGTGGAGGTTTCCGGCGGTTCGGCGGCCAATACAGCGGCGGGCGTCGCGGCGCTGGGCGGCAAGGTGCAGTTCATCGGCCGGGTGCGCAACGACGCGCTGGGCGAGGTCTTTGCCCGCGACATCAAGGCGCTCGGCGTGCAGTACGACACCGCGGCGGCAACGGACGGCCCCTCGACGGCGCGCTGCCTGATCATGGTGACGCCCGATGCGCAGCGCACCATGAATACCTATCTGGGCGCCTCGATCGACCTGACGCCGGACGATATCGAACCGGCCTCGGTGAATGCCGCCGAGATCACCTATCTGGAAGGCTATCTGTGGGACCAGCCGATGGCCAAGGAAGGCATGCGCAAGGCAATGCGGCTGGCGCACGATGCCGGCCGCAAGGTAGCGATGTCGCTGTCGGACAGCTTCTGCGTCGACCGCCATCGCGATGAATTCCGCCATCTGGTCGAACACCATATCGACATCCTGTTCGCCAACGAGGCAGAGATCACCGCGCTGTACCAGGTGGGCGATTTCGACGCCGCGCTCCAGCATGTGCGCCATCATGTCGATATCGCGGCCCTGACGCGTTCGGAAAAGGGTTCGGTAATCCTGTCCGGCGAAGAGGTGCATATCATCGATGCAGTGAAGGGCGTCGATGTGATCGATACCACCGGCGCCGGCGATCTCTACGCCGCCGGTTTCCTCTATGGCTTCACGCATGATTTCGACCTGCATGCCGCCGGCCGGCTCGGCTCGCTCTGTGCCGCCGAAGTGATCAGCCATATCGGTCCGCGGCCGCAAAAGCCGCTGAAGCCCTTCGTGGCCGAGGCCCTGAAGGGCTGAGATTCAAAGCCGCCGGATTTCAGAACGGCTTGTCGACCGCCGCGGTCAGCACGTGGCGCTCGTCCAGCCGCACGGAAGCGCCGAAAGCCGACACGATGGCATGACCGGCGGTCGGCAACGCGCTGCGGCTGGTCGCGACATTGACGCGCATCACCGCATCGTTCTGCGCCATCACGTTGAGCACCGTGGCCGGGCGGTCATTCTTCAGCCGGCAGGCGACGCCGAGACCGCCATCGAACCAGTACACCTCAAACGGTTTGACCACATCGAAAGATGTGCCATCGGCGAAATCGAGCGTGAAGCCCGGACCTGCCACCAGCACGATCCAGCGCGACACATCAGGGAAGGTCGAGAAAGGCCCGTCCTTTTCGATCACCGCGCGACTGATGCGCCAGCGGAAGCCGGTGGTGCCGGCACCGGGCGGATCGACCGCGATCTGATAGGTGGTGCCGCCGCCATTCTTCCACGGCATCGCATCCAGCGACCCCAGCGCGATCAGCGTGTTGGACTCGACCGCGCCGGAAACGGGCCTGCCCCCACCTGCCCGGTCTTTGCCTAATTGATTTTTGTCAGAGCCCATTTGAATACCAAAGCTTCCGTCCCGGCCGATCCCGCCATCACGATCTGCTGCGTGCGGCGCAGATCGCCGCCGCCGCCGAGGTAGACGCTGTCTTCCAGACGTACCATGCCGCCCATCCCGCGCCAGCGCCAGCCCTGGCCGCCCGCCGTTTTCAGGATCACGGTATCGCCGCTGCCTATCAGCGAAGCATGCATGCCGGGATGCAGATGCAGCCGCAGCACCGCTTCCACCGGCATGCCGCCATTCGCCGAGGGCTGGGATTCGGTGACGATCTCTTCGCCGCGCAGATCCTCGCCGCCGGCCGAGAGATAGATGCGCCGCCGATACACGCGATGATACGTCGCGCGCCAGCCGTCATGCTCCGCTTCGAACCAGATCGCGCCATCCTGCTCGTTGCGCGTAACCGTCACGGTTGCGCTGGCGGCCGGTTCCGTGCTGCCGAGGCAGAGCGTGGAATGCGCCGCCACGCCGCTGAGCGCCGCCGCCCAGCCCCCGCCGGGACGCCGCGATGCGCCGCAATTGACGATCAGGCGATCCTTGCCGTGGCTGAATTCGAACGCCAGCAGACCAGAATGCGGCGTGCTGCCGGCGAGGCCGCGCGCCTTCCCACCGGGGGGCGGCGCGCCGGCATCGAGCAACAGCAGCGCACGTTTCGCAGCGGCGCGTTCGAATCCGCTCGGCGTTGCCGAATTGAGCGGCTTGCCCTTGGCCCCGGAGAGTTCAAGGGCCAGATCGACCTGGGCGGCAACCTCCTCCTCGGCGCCATGAAACAGCGCCAGGCCGCCATCGCCATGACGGAAAAACCGCAGCATCGGCGCCATGCGATCGAGATACGGCTGCAGCAGGGCGGCACGTTCGGGATCGATCGCATGCAGAAAGCGCCACAGCGCCACCACATCGCGCAGCAGGCGGTAGAGAATGGACGGATTGCGCGAGACATGGCCGCCATCGGCCAGAACCTGCGCATCAAGTACGGCACAGAGCGCATGCAGCGCCGCCATATCCTGCCCTTCGCCGAGGGCCTCGGTGCCATAGACCGCACCCAAAGCCGCATCGAAGCGCGGCAGTCCGGGCGGCGCCGTGATGGCGGCGCGTTTTAGATGGGCCGTATGGCGGGCAATGCCGAGCAGGAAGTCATGACCGAAACTTTCGTCGGCACCATCGAGCAGGAAATGCGCCGCCAGCAGCCACTGGGTCAGCCGCCGGCCGGCAATCTGCGGCTGCCAGGGCAGGCCGCAGATCGGCACTATGTGCCTGGCGATCCAGTCGGCGACCAGGCTGCGCGCCATGCGTCGCGCCATGTCGCCGCCCTGGGTAGCGAAATCGCGCAGCCAGGCAAAACCATGCAAACCGGCCGCCCAGGCCGCATGGCTGACCGGATCGAGACCCGCATCGGCAGCGGACAGGGCCCAGGGTGCCGCATGCGGCGAGACGACTTCGGCACCGGCAAAGAGAAATCGTCCCTGGAACAGGCGATCCGCATTGGCCACTGTGCCAAGCCAGGGATCGTCGGGCAGCACCGGCAATTCGAGCGGCGCGCGGCGTGGCAGCGTCAGCGCATAGAACCGCGTGCCGTACCAGGCGGTCGCCAGGCGGCGCCGTAACTTCGCTCCGGGAGAGTCCTGCAGCGGCGCCGCAGCCACGCTATGTCACTTCGGCTTTGCGCGCACCCGCGCGATGTTGTCGGCATAGGCCGACGGACCGCCCTGGAAGGTGGCGGTGCCGGCCACCAGCACATCGGCGCCGGCGTCGACGGCAAGCTGCGCCGTCTCGGGATTGATGCCGCCATCGACTTCGAGATCGATGGCGCGACCAGTAGCAGCGCTATGGGCATCGATGGCCTTGCGCAGGATGCGGATCTTGTCGAGCTGGGTATGGATGAACTTCTGCCCGCCGAAACCGGGATTGACGCTCATCACCAGAACGAGATCAACCATATCGAGCACCGCCAGCGCGGTTTCCACCGGCGTGCCCGGATTGAGCGACAGGCCGGCCTTCTTGCCCAGCGAGCGGATCAGCTGCAGCGTGCGATGCACATGCGGGCCGGCTTCCGGATGCACGGTGATGATGTCGGCGCCGGCCTCGGCGAATTGCGGCACGAAGGCATCGACCGGCGAGATCATCAGATGCACGTCGAAGGGCTTTTTCGTGTGCTTGCGCAGGGCACCCACCACGCCGGGGCCGATGGTCAGGTTCGGCACGAAATGGCCGTCCATGACATCGATATGGATGTAATCGGCGCCGGCCCTGTCGATGGCGGCGACTTCGGCGCCCAGCTGGGCAAAATCGGCCGAGAGGATCGAGGGGGCGATTCGGGTGGCTTGCTGCGGCATGGGGCAGGCTTAGCAAATTTGGGGGTCTACGCCAAGCAAGCGGGGTCGCGACATCCGGTCACAAACTCCGGCGAATCCGGGCTTTTTATGGCCGAATCGCCTTTCCACCGGCCCGGTCGGGGGCTAGAACAGCGGCGATGTCCGACAACTCCGCCTTTCCAACCGTTCCCGTCATCACCTCGCGTCGTGTGGCCGCCGTCCTGGTCGATATGGTGCTGGGCAAGGGCCGCGCGCTGGACGATGCGCTGCTGGACGGCAAGACCGGCTTCCGCGACCTGAGCGAGCGCGACCGCGGCTTCGTCCGCCGCCTGGTCGCCACCACGCTCCGCCGCCGCGGCCAGATCGACGGGTGTCTGCGCAAATTCCTCACGCTGTGGCCCAAGGGCCTGCCGCGCGAGGCCATGCGGCTGGGTGCTGCCGAGCTGCTGTTCCTCGGCGCGCCGGCCCATGCGGCGGTCGATTCCGCCGTCGAACTGATGCATCCGGAGCAGAAAAAGCCGCGCGGCCTGATCAATGCCGTGCTGCGCAAGGTGGCCACCGAGGGCGCCGCCATCGTCGCCGAGCAGGATGCGGCGAAGGCGAATACGCCGGACTGGCTGTGGCGCAGCTGGATCAATGCTTATGGCGAGGATGCCGCGCGCGATATTGCCCTGGCGCATCTGCAGGAAGCGCCGCTGGATATCAGCGTGAAAAGCGATGCCGCCGGCTGGGCGGCAAAGCTGGAGGCAGAAATTCTGCCGACTGGCAGCCTGCGGCGCATGGCCGCCGGCGGCGTCGAAACCCTGCCGGGCTTCAGCGACGGCGCATGGTGGGTGCAGGATGCCGCGGCCGCCCTGCCGGTGAAGCTGCTGGGCGATGTGGCCGGCAAGCGCGTGGCCGATCTCTGCGCCGCACCCGGCGGCAAGACCGCGCAGCTGGCCGCCCTGGGCGCCAGTGTCATGGCGGTGGACCGCTCGGAGCCGCGACTGAAGCGGCTGAAGGAAAATCTGAAGCGCCTGAATCTCAAAGTCGACGTGAGAACCGCCGAGATCGAACAGTGGCAACCGGAGGAGAGCTTCGATGCCATCCTGCTGGATGCCCCCTGTTCGGCGACCGGCACGATCCGCCGCCATCCCGACCTGCCCTACCTGAAAGACGAAACCGATATCGCCAAGCTGGCCGAGCTGCAGCGCCGCCTGATCGTCAAAAGCTGGAGCCTGCTGAAGCCCGGCGGCCGGCTGGTCTACTGCGTCTGCTCGCTGCAGCCCGAGGAAGCCGAATACCAGATCCGCCATCTGCTGGCGCTGCCGGGCGCCGAACTGATCCCGGCCGATGCGGGAAAGCTGCATCTGCCATCCGAAGCCGTGGCGCATGACGGCGCCCTGCGCACCCTGCCATCCATGTGGCCGGGCCGCGGTGGCATGGACGGTTTCTTCGCCGTCTGTGTGCAGAAAGCCTAGCCGTCCGCGATCAGCCTTTCGGCGGCTCGACCATCAGGCCGACCAGGCGCCGCACCAGCGGAAACACGAACAGCATGGTGGGAAAGGCGACGATCCAGGACAGGCCCCAGGCCTGCATCCACTTTTCGACCGCGCCGGAAATGAAACCGATGCCGCTGAAGGTCGATATCCCCGAGACGATGAAGGTCATCAGGAACGACAGCGCCAGCGGCATGGCAATGGCATTGTAGCGGGCAGGCAGTTTCTGGCGCATCGGCGTTCCGGCATGAGTAAGCGGCAGACGATGTGTAGCGCATCGCCTGCCGCGCGGCCATGCCCAATCTGATCAATCCAGCAGACCCTTCATCACCTTGTAGAGTTCCGCCTTGGCCTCGAAGCCGACACCGGGGATCTGCGGCAGCGACACATAGCTGTCGTGCACCGCGATGCCGTCGGCGAAACCGCCAAACGGCTTGAACACATCGGGATAGCTCTCGTTGCCGCCCAGATGCAGGCCGGCGGCGATGTTGAGCGACATCTGGTGGCCGCCATGCGGCACCACGCGGCGGCTCGACCAGCCATGCTCCTTCAGCACATCCAGCGTGCGGAGATACTCGACAAGACCGTAAGACAGCGCGCAGTCGAACTGCAGGAAGTCGCGCTCCTTGTTCATGCCGCCGAAGCGGATCAGGTTGCGCGCATCCTGATGCGAGAACAGGTTCTCGCCGGTCGCCATCGGCTTGTCGTAATGTTTGCCGAGCTCCGCCTGCAGCGCATAATCCAGCGGATCGCCGACTTCCTCGTACCAGTAGAGATTATACGACCGGATCGCATTGCCGTATTCGATGGCCGTCTTGAGGTCGAAGCGGCCGTTGACGTCGACACAGAGATTCTGCCCGTCGCCGACGATCTTCAGCACGGCTTCGATGCGCTTCAGATCGTCCTTCAGCGGTTCGCCGCCGATCTTCATTTTCACGACGCGATAGCCGCGGTCGCGATAGCTTTTCATCTCATCCTGCAAAGCTCCAAGGTCCTTGCCGGGATAGTAGTAGCCGCCGGCGGCATAGACCCAGACCCTGTCGTCGGCGACGCCGTCGCGGTAACGGTCGGCCAGCAGGCGCCAGAGCGGCACGCCCTCGATCTTCGCCATCGCATCCCAGATCGCCATGTCGAGCGTGCCGACGGCGACCGAACGTTCGCCATGGCCACCCGGCTTTTCGTTGGTCATCAGCGTCTTCCAGATCGCAAACGGATCCAGGTTGTTGTGCGCCACGTCGACCAGGTCGTCGGGATCAGCTTCCATCAGGCGCGGCAGGAAACGCTCGCGCATCAGGGAACCCTGGCCGTAGCGGCCGTTGGAGTTGAAGCCGAAGCCCACCACCGGCCGGCCATCGCGGATCACATCGGTGATCACCGCCACCACCGAACAGGTCATCTTGGAAAAGTCGATATAGGCATTGGCGATCGGCGAGGCGATCGAGGCGGTTTTCTCGCGGACTTCGACGATACGCATGGAAAAATACAGGCTCCTTTTCTGCTGCCTGCATCCTAGTCATGGACAGTCGGGGCGCGCCAATGCCAGATTCGGAATTGATCATTCCGATATCGCATCGCAGCACGAACAGGCCCGCTTATGGAATTCAACTGGCTGGAGGATTTCCTGGCCCTGGCCGAAGCGGGCAATTTCTCCCGCGCGGCCGAGGCCCGGCATATGACCCAGCCGGCCTTCAGCCGCCGCATCCGCGCGCTGGAGGACTGGGCCGGCGTCATGCTGTTCGACCGCTCGGCCCAGCCGGTGCGGCTGACCGCCGCCGGCGAACAATTCATGCCGGCGGTGCGCGACATGCTGCGTCGCCTGGCACAGGCACGCGAAGAGGCGCGCCAGGCCGAGCAGGCGGAAACCGCGACGCTGATCTTCGCCGCCACCCAGGCGCTGTCGCTGACCTTTTTCCCCGACTGGCTGCGCCGGCTCGATATCGCGGCAAGGCTCGGCGCCATCCGCCTGATGTCGGGCAGCATGCAGGCCGGCGAAGAGGCTCTGCTGCAGGGCCAGAGCCAGTTCCTGCTCTGCCATGGCCACGACGCCGTGGCCAACCGCCTGCCGCCCGATCGTTTCCATTATCGCCGGCTGGCGCAGGATCGGCTTTTGCCTGTCTGTGCAGCGGATGGCAATGGCAAGCCGCGCCACCCGCTGGATGATGCGCCCCAGACCCTGCCCTATCTGGCCTATGCCGAGGATTCCGGTCTCGGCCGCATCGTCACGGCGATGCTGGGCCGGCGCGAAACCAGCCTGCCGTTGCGCGTCAGCTTCATCGCGCCGCAGGGCACGGTGCTGCGCGCCATGGCGCGCGACGGCCGCGGCATCGCCTGGCTGCCGGAAAGCCTGATCGTCGACGATCTCTCTGCCAAAACCCTGGTGCCGGCCGGCGATGACAGCTGGAGCATTCCGGTCGAGATCCGGCTCTATCGCGCGCGCGAACGCGGCACGCGCATCGCCGAAGATTTCTGGTCAGCCGTGCAGGAAGCCTGACAGGCCGTCCCATAAGAGTTTGAAAGCCGTCACCATCAGCAGACCGTAGCACAGGCGATAGAGCTGGCGCTGGTCGAGCTGTTCATGCAGGCGCCAGCCGAGCCAGACGCCGAGCGGCGCCACCGGCAGGCAACTGGCGATCAGCCACCAGGTTTTCGCATCAGGCTGCGCCAGATACAGCCACGGCCCGGCCTTCAGCGCATTGCCCACCGTGAAGAACAGGCTGGTGGTGCCGGCATAGACCAGCTTGGGCAGTCCGAGCGGCAGCAGATACATCGCCAGCGGCGGGCCCCCGGAATGCGCCACCATCGTGGGGATGCCCG
>NZ_JAOZVR010000069.1 GCF_025869515.1 Ferrovibrio sp. | reverse complement strand
GTGAACGTAAACGGTAGATATTCTGGTTGGGAATGATCCCAGACCATAATTTCGAGCCAGAGCTTGTCGCATCCCGGCTCGACAAGCCGCTTGTGTTTTGACAATGAAGAAGCCGAAAAAAGGGGATCGGTTAAGCGGAGAGGATGATGAGCGAAGAAATGGAACTGCCCGAACGCGAAAGCATGGAATTCGACGTCGTGATTGTCGGGGGAGGGCCTGCCGGTCTTTCGGCGGCTATCCGGCTTAAGCAGGTCAATCCCGACCTTTCCGTCGTCGTGCTGGAAAAGGGCGCCGAAGTCGGAGCCCATATTCTCTCGGGCGCGGTCGTTGACCCTGTTGGCATCGACAGGCTGCTGCCGGACTGGCGTGACGAGGCGGATCATCCATTCAAGACGCCTGTTACCGACGACCACTTCCTGTTCCTCGGCCCGGCCGGCTCCATCCGTCTTCCGAACTTCGCCATGCCGCCGCTGATGAACAATCACGGCAACTACATCGTCTCGCTCGGCAATGTCTGTCGTTGGCTGGCGACCCATGCGGAAGCCTTGGGCGTCGAGATCTATCCGGGCTTTGCCGCGACCGAAGTGCTCTACAACGACGAGGGCGCTGTGATCGGGGTTGCGACCGGCGACATGGGCATCGAGAAGAACGGCGAGCTCGGCCCGAACTACACGCGCGGCATGGCGCTCATCGGCAAGTACGTGCTGATCGGCGAGGGCGTGCGCGGTTCGCTCGCCAAGCAGCTCATCGCCAAGTTCGATCTCTCGAAGGATCGCGAGCCGCAGAAGTTCGGCATCGGTCTCAAGGAACTCTGGCAGGTCAAGCCGGAAAACCACAAGCCCGGCCTTGTGCAGCACTCCTTCGGCTGGCCGCTCGGCATGAAGACTGGCGGCGGCTCCTTCCTCTATCACCTTGAGGACAATCTCGTAGCCGTCGGCTTCGTCGTCCACCTGAACTACAAGAACCCTTATCTCTTCCCCTTCGAGGAATTCCAGCGGTTCAAGACCCACCCGACCATCGCTCCGACCTTCGAAGGGGCCAAGCGCCTGTCCTACGGCGCCCGTGCGATCACCGAGGGCGGCTACCAGTCGGTGCCGAAGCTCTCTTTCCCGGGCGGCGCGCTGATCGGCTGCTCCGCCGGTTTCGTCAACGTCCCGCGCATCAAGGGTTCGCACAACGCCGTGCTCTCCGGCATGCTGGCGGCGGAAAAGATCGCCGAGGCGATTGCCGCTGGCCGCGCCAATGACGAGCCGGTCGAGATCGAGAACGAATGGCGTTCGACCGATATCGGCACGGACCTGAAGCGCGTTCGTAACGTCAAGCCGCTGTGGTCGAAGTTCGGCACGGCGGTCGGCGTGGCGCTCGGCGGGCTCGACATGTGGACCAACCAGCTCTTCGGCTTCTCTTTCTTCCGTACGCTGGGCCATGGCAAGACCGACGCCCAATCGCTGGAACCGGCGTCCAGGCACAAGCCGATCGCCTATCCGAAGCCGGACGGAGTATTGACTTTCGACCGCCTGTCCTCGGTCTTCCTGTCGAACACCAATCATGAGGAAGACCAGCCGGTCCATCTTCAGGTGAAGGACGTCGCGCTGCAGAAGTCGTCCGAACTCGGCATCTTTGCCGGTCCGTCGACACGCTACTGTCCGGCGGGCGTCTATGAATGGGTCGAGAAGGACGGCGAGATGAACTACGTCATCAACGCCCAGAACTGCGTCCACTGCAAGACCTGCGATATCAAGGACCCGAACCAGAATATCAACTGGGTGCCGCCACAAGGCGGTGAAGGCCCTGTCTACCCGAACATGTGATAGTTCAATTCCCAGACCGACAAGCCAAGGTCTTGGGCTCGCAAGGTTCCATCGTAAAGTGACCGAGCACCTGACGTCCCGCCGGACGTCAGGTGCTCGCGTTTTGGGCTCAGGGTATGGTTCGCGCTCGCTCCGAGCTCGATACGTTTCCGTTGATACATATCAATGTTAATATGAATTGATGTATTAATATACAATCCATCCGACGAGATCGCAGGGCGATCCATCGGCGTAATCTTACACCCGAAACTTTGGAGGATTGAGCGGATGGCACGGAAATTGAAGACCTTTGTTACTCTGTCCCTTGCGGCCGCCCTCGTGGCAAGTGTCGCAGAAGCGCAGCCGTATGGCTTTGGCGGGGGGCCCGGTTGGGGCCGTGGCGGCATGATGATGAACGCACCCGGTCGTGGCCGGTTCCCGATCATCGACGCAGATGAAAATGGCGTTATCAGCGCGGAGGAGGCTGCCTCGGCGGCAGAAGATGTGTTCGCCGCAATGGATTCTGACGACAACGCCGAACTGACGATGGAAGAATACATGGCTGTCCGCATGGGGCCACAGGATGGCTGGAACAAGAGCCGTCAGGCTGAGCGGGAAAAGCAAAAGAGTGACCGCTTCGGCACCATGGACGTGGACAAGAGCGATAGCGTTTCCCAGGCCGAGTTCATTGCCAATGCCAAGGCTCGCTTTGAGGCCGCTGATAGTGACAAGGATGGCAAGGTCACTCCGTGGGAGTGGCGTAGCCAGCAGTGGAACTAGCCGTTGCCGCGCAATTCGAGTCCGGCCAGCATCAATGAAAGGCCCGGGAGGGACGGCGAGTTGAACCATGTCGTCAACGCTTGGAACTGCGGCGAGACCTACGACATCAAGGCCTCGAATCAGAACATTAACTGGGCGCCGCCACAAAGCGGCGAGGCCCGGTTTATCCGAACATGTAATGGCCGGCAGGCGGGCCGCCCGGACCGCCTGTCCGTGATTGTCGGGCAAGAGCCGGTCGCCGGTTGGGCGGGTCTCTCGATTTTGATCGCCAGCCTCGATTTCCCTGTTTTAATGCCGCTACAGTTTTCCTAGATAAATGGGTGTGATGGCGCGATGTCGCGCTTCCGAGCTGGTTGCGGAGCGAAATGATGACGATCCTTTTTGGCGGGCGATTGCCGTCGCGGCAGGCTGCAGCTTTGGCGGCGACGACGCTGCTTATTTCGATTGCTTCCATAGCTGGCGGCGCGAACGCCGGTGATTGCCGAAGTTACGCCCAGCAGGGTATCGACTGGAGCGGTTGCAAGAAGTCGATGCTGATCATCACGGAAAGCGAACTCGACGGCGCCAATCTCACCAAGACCGATTTCTCCTTCACCGACCTGCGTGGCTCCTCGATGAAATCGGCCAACCTCGAGAAGGGCAAGATGGTCCGGGCGTCCTTCGTCGCGGCCAAGTTGGAAGGCGCCAACTTCAACAAGGTCGAGGCCTACAGAAGCAATTTCGCCCGCAGCACCGCCGACCGCGCCACATTCGTCAATGCCGAGGTCCAGCGTGCCGATTTCCGCGAGGCGCAACTTGCAGGCAGCGATTTCACCAAGGCTGAACTCGGCCGGGCGGATTTCCGCGGGGCGACGATCACTGGTAGCCGCTTCACCATGGCCAATCTGGCGCGCGCACGCCTGAACGATGCGGTTTTCACCGGCCCGCTCGATTTCCGCAACGCCTTCCTGCTGTTGACCCGTATCGAGGGCCTCGATCTTTCCTCGGCCACCGGGCTGGAACAGGAGCAGATCGACCTGGCCTGCGGCGACGCCTCCACGCGCCTGCCGCCCGGACTGGTCCCTCCGGCAGGCTGGCCGTGCGCCGACGATCCGGACGATAGCAGCGATCCCTGAGCGGCGCCGGACCTCGCTCGACACCTGCCGCGCGGCTGTTTGGTGCTGCCGACCTGACTTTGGGCAGGCGTCACGAAATGCCTTGAAAAATCCCGGCCAAAGCGGCAGTTTGCGCCACCTTAGAGATCAGTTGAAAGATCACCATCCATGCAAGCCGAAACGCCCCGCCTTACCTTCGATATCAAGCCGAATACCAATCCGATGCCCGAAGCCGACCGTCTGAAGGCGTTCGAAAATCTCGGCTTCGGTACGCTCTTCTCCGACCATATGGCGGTGATCCGCTGGAGCGAAGGCAAGGGCTGGCATTCCGCAGAGGTGACGGCGCGCGCGCCGTTCCCGATCGATCCGGCGTCCAGCGTTCTGCACTACGCCCAGGAAATCTTTGAGGGCATGAAGGCCTATCGCACCTCCGACGGCCGCGCGGTCCTGTTCCGCCCCGAGGAGAATGCCCACCGCTTCAACGAATCCGCCCGTCGCATGGCCATGCCGGAACTCCCGGAAGAGGCCTTCATCGAGGCCGTCGAAAAGCTGGTTCGGCTCGATGCCAAGTGGATCCCGCAGGGCGAGGGCGCGAGCCTTTATCTGCGCCCCTTCATGTTCGCCAGCGAGAACTTCCTCGGTGTGCGTCCGTCGAAGGAATACATCTTCTGCGTCATCGCCTCGCCGGTCGGTCCCTACTTCAAGGGCGGCGCCAAGCCGGTCAGCATCTGGGTTTCCGAACATTATACGCGTGCGGCTCCCGGCGGAACCGGCGCTGCGAAGTGCGGCGGCAACTATGCGGCCAGCCTCGTTGCGCAGGCCGAAGCCTATGCCAAGGGCTGCGATCAGGTCGTCTTCCTCGATGCTGCCGAGCATAAATGGGTCGAGGAACTCGGCGGTATGAACGTCTTCTTCGTCTTCGAGGATGGCTCCATCGTCACCCCGCCGCTCGGCGGTACGATCCTGCCGGGCATCACCCGCAAGTCGCTGATCTCGCTTGCCCGCGAGGAAGGCGTTACCGTTCATGAGAAGCCCTATTCCTTCGAGGAATGGAAGGCCGATGTCGCCAGCGGCAAGCTCAAGGAAGCCTTTGCCTGCGGCACTGCCGCCGTGGTCGCGGCCATCGGTACAGTCAAGTATCCGGAAGGCGAATTCCAGATCGGCGGCGGCCAGAACGGCCCCGTCACGACCAAGCTTCGCGATGCGCTCGTCGGCATCCAGCGCGGCCAGAGCAATGACCGGCATGGCTGGCTCCATGCGATCGACGGTATCTGAGGTCGCCGTCCTATCCCGCTTGATTGAGGCCCGTTATTCCGACGGGCCTTTTTTCTGACTGCTGCGCATCTGCGAGGGGCTTGTCCCGGTCAGTCGCCGGAACATGGCGATGAAGGCCGAGGCATTGCCATAACCCAGCCGGTGCGACACCGATTGCACGCTATGTCCCTCTTCCAGCAGCGAAAGCGCCGTGACCAGCTTCAGCCGCTGTCGCCAGTCGTTGAAGGGCATGCCTAGAAGATCCTGCGCTCGGCGGGCAAGCGTGCGTTCCGTCGTGCCGGCGAAGCGTGCCCATTCCGCCGCCGACCGCTTGTCGCCGGGATCGTCCTGCAGCGCCTGCAATACCGGAGCGAGAAGCGGATCGTCGGTCGAGGGCAGGTAGTGCAGGACGCGCGGCGCGGATCGGACCTGATCGACGATCACCATGGCAAGCCGCAGGTCGGCATCGCTTTGCGGATGTCGAACGCCACGCGCATCGAAGTCCGCGAAAATGGCCTTCAGTAGGGGGCTGAGCGCCAGGGTGCAGGGCTCCGCCGGCAAGTCCGCGCAGAGCGCCGCTTCGATATAGGCCGTGGCATAGCGGATATCGTGACGATTGACGGCCTCATGGCGGAAGCCCGGCGGAATCCAGATCGCATAATGGGGTGGCGAGAGAAACGGGATGCCTTCGATGGTGATTTCCGAGACGCCTTCCAGCGCGTAGTTCAGTTCTGCCCAAGGCTGACGGCGCGGAGGGAAAAAGGTTCCCGCGCGATAGTATTCCGTGCGCAGGAAGACCGGCTGCGGCGGTTCTCCATCGATATGGCCATACTGGACGGGCATGGCGTCTCCTCGCAATTGATTGTCTGATATTCGTTATATTGCGAGATTTGGACATTTGCTAGAGAAGGCCGAACGGAAGAATGCGAGGCGCGGTCATGGCGAAGTTTCAGAAACAGGGGAGTGAGGCGGGCAATGGATTGCCGATGGTGCCCGTCATGCTGGCGCTTGCAACGGTCGTCATCTGGTCCGGCAACACAATTGTCAGCAAGGCCGCGATCGATGTCATTCATCCGGCTTCCATCGCCTTCTATCGCTGGGTGATCGCCTTTCTGGTGCTGATGCCCTTCGTACGGCGCTCCGCCTGGAACGAACGCGAAGTCACCCTTCGCTACGCTCCCAAACTGGCATTTCTCGGATTGATGGGCATGGTTGCTTATCAGAGCCTTGCCTATGAGGCGGCAAAGACCACGACCGCCGTCAATATGGGCGTGCTGATCGGGCTCATTCCCCTTGTCTCGGCCTTTCTGGCTGCGCTCATCGCGAATGAGCAGCTGACCGCGGCCCGCATCCTCGGTGGTATCGTGTCCTTCGTCGGCCTTCTCTATCTGACGGCGCGGGGCGATATGGCGACCCTCACGAGTGGCGGCGTTCACGTCGGCGACGGGTTGATGCTCGTCGCGGTCTTTTCCAGCGCTCTCTACGGCGTGCTGCTCAAGCGCTGGCGCATTCCGATTTCGACCTGGCTGCAACTCTGGTGGCAGATCGGGGCGGCGGTGATGATCCTGCTGCCGTTCTGGATGATGAGCGAGAAAAGTCCGCTGACGGCGGTCAACCTGCCGCTGGTTCTTTATGCGGCGCTGCCGACATCGCTGCTCGGGCCATTCATGTGGATGATCGCCGTGCGTGAACTTGGCGCGGCCCGCTCGTCGATGTTCTTCAATCTATTCCCGGTGCTCGTCGCCGTCCTGGCGATGATCCTGCTCGGAGAGCGGCTGGAGAGCTTCCACTACATCGGAGGAGGATTTGCCCTTGCCGGCGTGCTCATCGGTCTTCGCCAGCCCACAGGGCGGCTCGTGGCGGGCACGTGAGCCGTTCCGGTGGCGTCGTTACCCGCGGTCTCTTGCCCGCCAGCCTCACTCGCTGGCTTTCCAGGCCGCAAGCATCAGGCCGCCGATCACGGTGATATGTTCCATCACGATGTAGAACTCGACGGTCTTTAATGGCTCCTCCATCGTCCAGAATGTGTGAGCGATCGGGATGGTGAGCGCGGTGAAGACGCCGAGTGCGCCTGCTCCGAGCCATGTCCACCGGTTGAGGATGACCAGAAGGGAGCCGGCAAGCTGCACGAAGATGGTGGCAATTGCGAAGGACGCCGGTGGATTGAGGCCGAAATGCTGCATCTCCGCAACGGCGGCCGGGAAGTCCACGAGTTTGGAGATGCCGCTCGCCCAGAATATGTAGGTCAGCAGGATGCGGGCCACATAGCCGAACCATGTGCTCGCAGTGAGCGATGCAATGAGACTGTTCATGTAATCTCTCTCCCCAGTGAACGGATGGAGAGTTTGCCTGCCTCTCAAATATTGGCAATCCTCAAAAATTGCCCTTTTGTCTTTATTATTCCCGTTGAT
>NZ_JAOZVR010000068.1 GCF_025869515.1 Ferrovibrio sp. | reverse complement strand
CAAAGGCGTGGGGCAGCCGGAACGCGGGACGACAACATCTACTGAGCCCACCCGAAACCAATTGGGGGGGGTCCGCCGGGTTGCGCACCCGCACCATTGCCGTCTTGCTTATCCGTTGAACGTATAGTCCGCGATCGACTGCTTTTTCATCTCGATGGAGAAGCCCGGCAGCGACGGCGGCATGTAGGCGGCGTTCTCGATCCGGCAGGGATCGATGAAGTGTTCGTGCAGATGATCGACGAACTCGATGACGCGACCTTCCCTGGTGCCGGAGATGGCGATGTAGTCGATCATCGAAAGGTGCTGGACGTATTCGCAAAGTCCAACGCCGCCGGCGTGAGGCCAGACGGGCAGATTGTACTTCGCGGCCATCAGCAGGACTGCCAGCACTTCGTTCAGGCCACCCATGCGGCACGAGTCGATCTGCACGATGTCGATCGCGCCGCCGGCGATCATCTGCTTGAAGATGATGCGGTTCTGGCACATCTCGCCGGTCGCGACCTTGACCGGGGTCACCGCTTCGCGGATCGCCTTGTGGCCGGCCACGTCGTCCGGGCTGGTCGGCTCTTCGATGAAGAACGGCTTGTAGACCGAGAGTTCCTTCACCCAGTCGATGGCCTCGCCGACTTCCCAGACCTGGTTGGCGTCGATCATCATGTAACGGTCGTCACCGATGACTTCGCGGACGATCCTGAGACGGCGCTTGTCGTCTTCCAGATTGCGGCCGACCTTCATCTTGATGTGGGTGAAGCCCTGATCGACGGCCTCCTGGCAGAGGCGGCGCAACTTCTCGTCGGAATAACCGAGCCAGCCGGCAGACGTGGTGTAGCAGGGATAGCCTTCCTTCTCGAGGAGGGCGATGCGCTCGGCCTTGCCTTCCTCGGCCTTCTTCAGGATCGCCAGCGCCTCGTCCGGCGTGATGGCGTCCGTCAGGTAGCGGAAGTCGACGATGGAGAGGATTTCCTCGGGCGTCATGTCCGCGACAAGACGCCAGACCGGCTTGCCGGCCTGTTTTGCGAGGATATCCCAGACGGCGTTGACCACGGCGCCGGTGGCCAGATGCATGGCGCCCTTGTCCGGGCCGATCCAGCGCAGCTGGCTGTCGCTCGTCACATGCCGCCAAAAGCGCCCGGGATTGGCCTTGACCCAATCAAGATCCAGTCCCACCACCAGATGCTTCATGGCGTCGATCGCGGCGCAGCAGATCTCGTTGCCGCGGCCGATCGTGAACGTCAGGCCGTGGCCTTCAAGGCCGGGCTGGTCGGTTTCGAGCACGACATAGGCCGCGGAATAATCCGGATCCGGATTCATCGCGTCCGAGCCGTCGAGGCTCTGGGAGGTGGGAAAGCGCAGGTCAATACTGCGCAGGCTGGTGATCTTGGTCATGGGTCAAGGCTCTGGGTCTTGAGGGAGGGGATCAGGCGTCGGCTTTGAAGGTCTGCTTCTGGGTGCCGAGGCCTTCGATGCCGAGTTCGACGACGTCGCCGGCCTTCAGGAAGCGCTGCGGCTTCATGCCGAGGCCGACGCCGGGCGGTGTGCCGGTGGAGATGACGTCACCGGGATGGAGCGACATGAACTGGCTGAGATAGGAAACGAGATAGGCGACGCCGTAGACCATGGTCTTCGAGGAGCCGTTCTGCATCTTCTCGCCGTTAACCGTCAGCCACATCGAGAGGTTCTGCGGATCGGCGATCTCGTCCTTCGTTACCAGCCAGGGGCCGATCGGGCCGAAGGTGTCGCAGGACTTGCCCTTGGTCCACTGTCCCGCGCGTTCCGTCTGGAAGGCGCGTTCGGAAACGTCGTGGGAGACGCAGTAGCCGGCGACGTAGTCCATGGCATCGGCTTCCGAGACATATTTCGCGGTCTTGCCGATGACGACGCCGAGTTCGACTTCCCAGTCGGTCTTTTCAGAACCGCGCGGGATCAGCACGTCGTCGTTCGGGCCGACGATGGCCGAGGTCGCCTTCATGAAGATGACGGGCTCCGGCGGAACCTCGGCGCCGGTTTCGGCGGCGTGGTCGGAATAGTTGAGGCCGATGCAGATGAACTTGCCGGTGCCGGCGACGCAGGCGCCGATGCGATCGGCCGTCAGCTCCGGCAGCGAGGCGGGGTTGATTGCCGCGATCTTTGCAAGGCCTTCCGGGCCGATTGCCGCGCCACCGATATCGGGGACATGGGCGGAGAGATCACGGGTCTTGCCGTCCTTGTCGAGAAGAGCGGGCTTTTCCTGGCCGAGGGGGCCAACGCGCATGAGTTTCATCGGGTATTTCCTTTCAGATGAGATTAGATCGTCCAGCCGCCGTCGATGGCGTAGGCCTGACCAGTGGTATAGGTCGCGGTTGCCAGATGCACCGCCAGATCGGCGATTTCCTCAGGCGTGCCGAGGCGGCCCATGGGTTGGCGGGCGATGAAGGCGGCGCGGGCGGTTTCATAGTCACCCTGGGCCTTCATGCGGTCCTGCAGCGAGGGGCTTTCCACCGTGCCGGGGCAGATGGCGTTGCAGCGGATACCCTGCGAGACATAATCGGCGGCAACCGACTTGGTGAGGCCGATGACGGCGGCCTTGGTGACGGAATAGGCGCAGCGGTTCGGCACGCCCTTGATGCTGGACGCGACCGAGGCCATGTTGATGATCGCGCCGCCGCCCCGCTCCAGCATTGAGGGGAGCACGGCGCGGATGGTGCGCACCATGGCGCGGACGTTGAGATCGAAGGCGAAGTCCAGATCCTTGTCGGCCATGTCGAGGACCGAGCCGGAATGCACGAAGCCGGCGCAGTTGAACAGCACGTCGAAGGGGCCGGCCTCGGCGATGACGGAAGCGACGGCCTCGTCCTTCAGCACGTCGAGCAGGCGGGTTTCAATGTTCGTCTCGCCTGAAAGGCTATTCAGCGCATCGGCATTGATGTCGGTGGCGACGACATCAGCACCTGCGCGGGCGAAGGCGAGCGCGCTCGCCCGGCCGATGCCCTGGCCGGCGGCGGTGACCAGCACGCGCTTGTTTTCGAGGGGGAGGGACATGGGTTCTTCCTTTCCTTAAGTCGGCGGATCAGGCGGCCTTGGGCCGGCGCTCGACGATGTGGATATGATCGGCGGCGAGCACGACCTCGCCCTTCTGGTTGATGACTTCGGTGCGCTCGACGACGCGACCGACTTCGGCGCGCTTCGGATCGTCTTCCTTCGAATGAATGGTGACACGGGTGTGGATGGTGTCGCCGATGAAGACAGGGCGAATGAACCGCAGGCGGTCATAGCCATAGGAGAAGGCGGCCGGATTGATGACGCTGGCGGTCAGGCCGACGCCGATGGAAAAGATCATCGTGCCGTGGGCGATGCGCTGGCCGAACGGGGTGGTTTTGGCGAATTCGGCATCCATGTGATGGGGGAAGAAATCGCCGGTATGGCCGGCATGGACGATGAAATCCGTCTCGGTGATGGTACGACCCGTCGTCAGGCGCTGTGCGCCGACTTCGTAGTCCTCGAAATATTTCAGCTGTTCCATCGTGATCGTCCTTACTGCGGTAGTGTCTCGAGCGCGGTCGCCGGGGTGGCGTTCGACTGGTAGAGCGCCTCGACGAGCGCCATGGTCTTCCAGGCGTCCTCGACCGAGGAAACGAGTTCGCTATCCTCGCCGGAGGCGTAGCGCTGCAGGTTGGCCATGCGACCGACGAATGCATCGGGGAACCATGTGCCTTCCAGCGGCACGGTCACCCAGTCGCTGCCGCCCTTCGGATAGATCTCCAGAATGTCCGGTTCGCCGCGCGGATAGTCGAGGTTGACGCCGAGCTGGACATAGGCCGCACCTTCGGTGCCCGAGACGCGGAACTCGCAGGCCTGATGCTTACGGCCGAACTTGTGGTCGTGGTTGATCGAGACGGCACAGCGCACCCGGTCGCCATAGTCGAGGATCGCGGTGGTGCGGGTCTGCGCCATCTTGTGATTGGGGTGGCCGATCGACTTCGCATGCACGCCCTTGGGATCGCCCAGAACCTGACGGATCACGTCGAGGTAATGGATCGAGTGCATGGCGATCTCGATGCGTGGCAGGCCTTCGAGGAAGGCCCAGAGCTGCCACGGGGTATCGAGCGCCAGATAGACATCGAAATCCACGACCTCGCCGAGCAGTCCCTTGGCGATGGCATCCTTCAGGCTCAGCATCATCGGTGCGAAGCGAAGCTGGAAGTTCACGGCCGCCTTGAGGTTTTTCGCCCGGCAGATCTTCAGGATTTCGGTCGCGGCCGCCAGATCCGAACCCATAGGCTTCTGGATCAGCACCGGCGCGCCATCCGGCAGGGCGGATAGCACTTTGGCATGGGCTGCCGGCGGCGTGGCGAGATCGAAGATCGCGTTCTCCACCGCTGCCGTTTCTTCGACGGAGGCATAGGCTGTCACGCCCCATTTATCGGCGAGCGCCTTGGCCTTTTCGTAATCGGGATCGTAGAGCCCGGCGATGGGGAACCCGCCCTTGCCATAGGCGGGAAAATGCGCGTCGCTGACGATGGAGCCGGCGCCGAAGGTGACGATCGGGCGCGGCTTTGCCGGCAGCGGCCAGGACTGGGAGAGGGATTTCGGGTCGAAGGTCATAAGCTTTTTCCCCAAGCCGGCACAGCGTTACGCATGAAAGAATACCTCCTCCATCGACGCCCACCACTCACCATCCTTGCGGCTATCAAGGGGCTGCTGGCAGGGCATGCAGACCGCCCACCATTCCTGGGTCTTCGGGTCGGCGGCCATCTTCGCCATGTCGGCTTGGTAGTCGGTGCCGTGATATTCGAAGAAGGAGAAGAGCAGGTTCTCCGGCTCTTTCAGAAAGATCGAATAGTTCTTGATGTTGCAGGCGGAAATCACCGCCAGCACTTCGGGCCAGACGGCCGCGTGCAGGCGCTTGTATTCCTCGAGCTTTTCCGGCCTCACGCCGATCACCATGCCGATGCGCTGCATAGTCGTTTCCTCCTTACCGGATCTCGCGGTCGAATTCCGTGATCCGGCGGCCGTCGATGGCGTCCCAGTCCCACGCGATGCCGATGCCGGGCGTCTCGGGCGCGAGCGCCATGCCGTCCTTAATCCTCAGGCGCGAGGTGGTGATGTCGTCGAGTTGCGGGATGTATTCGACATATTTGCCGTTCGGCACGGCGCAGGTCAGGCTGACATGCAATTCCATCAGGAAGTGCGGGCAGACGGGCATGTCGAAGGCTTCGGCCGCATGCGCCACCTTGAGCCAAGGGGTGATGCCGCCGATGCGGCCGGCATCCACCTGCACGATGGAGCAGGCTCCCTTCTGCATGTATTCCCGGAAGTGGCGGATCGAATAGAGCGACTCGCCGACCGCGACCGGTGTGGCGGTCGAACGATTAAGCCTGACGTGACCGTCGATATCGTCGGCCGGGAGTGGCTCCTCCAGCCATGCAAGGTCGAGTTCCCTCAGCCGCTCGGCGCGGCGGATCACCTCATCGACGGCGAAGCCCTGATTGGCATCGGTCATGATCTCGTAGGCATCGCCGACGGCCTTGCGAACGGCCGAGAGGCGGGCGAAATCCTCGGAGCCGCTCGGCTTGCCGATCTTCACCTTCGAGCCGCGAAAACCCTTGGACTTTGCCTCCAGCGCATCCTCGACGAGCGCCTCGGTCGGAATATGCAGCCAGCCGCCTTCGGTGGTGTAGAGCGGGCAGCGATCCTTGGCACCACCTGCGAGCTTCCATAGCGGCAGGCCCTGCTTGCGGGCACGAAGATCCCAGAGCGCGGTGTCGATGGCCGCAAGCGCAATCGAGGTGATCGCGCCGATGGTTGTCGCGTGGGTGGCGAATTCCAGTTCATGCCAGATCGCCTCGATCTGGTCTGCGTCGCGGCCGATCAGGCGTGGCGCCAGATGATCGGCAAGAAGCCGCATGACGGAGGAGCCGCCGGTGCCGATGGTGTAGCTGTAGCCGGTGCCGGTGGCGCCGTCGCTGTCGGTGATGATGACGAGCGGGGTTTCCTGGCTGACGAAACTCTGGATCGCGTCGGTGCGCTCGACCTTCGGGCGAAGGTCGACCATTTTCAGTTCTATACGTTCGATCTTCGCCATGGCTCAGCCCCTGAGCGTCCTGCCGGTTTCCCGGTTGAACATGTGAGCCTGCGAGAGGTCGAGCGAGAAGGAGAGGCCTTCGCCGCTCTTCAGCGCACGCGGGTTCAGCATGCGGCTCACCCATTCGCTGGCGCCGAGTTCGGCGAAAACCAGCGTCTCGTTGCCGAGCGGTTCGGTGATCGTCACCTTGAGGTCCGTCTTGTGGACGGCGGTTTCCTCGCCGGAGTGGATACCGTGGCCCGTCGGGTAGATGTCGTCGGGGCGAAGGCCAAAGGTGACCTTCTGGCCGGCGGTGACGCGCGAGGCGAACTGCTGCGGCAGGGGCAGGCTGTCGCCATTGGCGAAGACGACGCGGCCATCGGCGATCTCTGCATCCTTGAGGTTCATTGGCGGCGAACCGATGAAGCCGGCGACGAACCTGGAATTCGGACGGTGGAATACATCCTCCGGTGTGCCGACCTGTTCGATATAACCGTCACGCATGATGACGATGCGGTCGGCAAGTGTCATGGCCTCGACCTGGTCGTGGGTGACGTAGATCACCGTCGATTGTACCTTGGCGTGCAGCTTCTTGATCTCGGTGCGCATCTGGGTTCTGAGCTTGGCGTCGAGGTTCGACAGCGGTTCGTCGAACAGGAAGACGTCCGGATCGCGCACGATGGCGCGGCCCATGGCGACCCGCTGGCGCTGGCCACCGGACAGTTGCGATGGACGACGGTCGAGAAGGGCGGTCAGGTCCAGGGTGCGGGCCGCTTCCTCGACACGGGGGGCGATGTCCTCCGGCTTCATGCCGGCGATTTTTAGCGAGAAGCCCATGTTTTCGCGCACGGTCATGTGCGGGTAGAGCGCATAGGACTGGAACACCATGGCGAGATTGCGGGCGCGTGGCGGCAGGTCGTTGACGATCCGGCCGCCAATCTTGAGGTTACCGTCGGAGATCGGTTCGAGGCCGGCGATCATGCGGAGCGTGGTGGACTTGCCGCAGCCGGAGGGGCCGACGAGCGCGATGAATTCGCGGTCCGCCACTTCGAGGTCGATGCCGTGCACCACTTCGAGCGCGCCGTAGCGCTTGACCAGCTTTTCGAGGGAAACGGTTGCCATGGTCTATCCTTTGACTGCGCCGGAGGTGAGGCCGGATACGAGGTGTTTCTGCACGATGAAGGTCAGCACGAGGGCCGGGATGATCATCACGACGGCGAGCGCGCACATGCCGCGCCAGTCGATGGTGAATTCCGCGGTGTAGTCGAGCAGGCCGACGGGCAGGGTCTTGGAGGTGACGGAACGGGTGAGCTGCGAGGCGAGCGCGAACTCGTTCCACGAGGTGAGGAAGG
>NZ_JAOZVR010000067.1 GCF_025869515.1 Ferrovibrio sp. | reverse complement strand
GCCGCATCGTCGTAGTCGATCTCCGGCGGGATATATTTCTTCGCGCAGCCGGCAAGCAGCGATGCGGATAGTAGCGGTGCCAGCAGCAGTAATGCACTTTTCCTGTATGCCCCCTTCATTGCGAAAGTTCCTTCGACCAGTTGATTGCGTTGACATAGACGCCGAGTGGATTGGCGCGCAGCTTGTCGGCGGTCCGCGGCGACTGGACCACAACGGTCAGAATGGCGGTCCAGCGTTCGGTGATGGAGAGTTGGCCGTTCTCGAACTGCCGTTCGGTCCAGGCGATGCGGAAGCTGTCGGGTGAAGCACGGATGACGCTGGAGATATCGACAGCGATCTGGTTCTTGCCGACCTTCGTGAAGGGGTCATTGGCACGGGCGTAGTCGTTCAACGCGATCGCCCCGCGATCGGTGGTGTATTCGTAAGCCCGCAGCCAGTTCTGGCGCACGATGACGGGATCGGCCGGAATGCTGCGAACCTGCTCGATGAAGCGAGCGAGATGCCAGGCAATCTGTGGATCGGTCGGCCGATAGTCGGTCACAGCAGAGGCAACGGCCTGCGCCTCGCCGAATTTATCGATCTGCACCACCCATGGCACCACGGTCCCACGCGTCGATTGCCAGACCAGAGCGGACGCAAATCCGCCAGCCAGAAACAGAGAACCAAAGGCCATCAGCCGCCAGTTTCTCGCCTGCACACGCGCAGACCCTATGCGCTCGTCCCAGACCTGCGCGGCCTTCTGGTAGGGCGTTTCGGGTTCCGGGGTCCGCGCGTAGCGCACGGAAGGTCGTCTGAAGATGTTCATCATCGGTCATCCTGATTGAGAGAGACGGACATGGAGCCACCACCGTGATCGGCGGAGCGGACCGTATGGGCGGCGGTGCTGACACCGTGACTGACCGCACTGCTTCGCTTCATGCGTTGCGCCCATTCGGGCGGCCTCGAGGGCGATATGTCAGAGCCGGACACGGCGGCAGAGCTTGCGGACTGCGAACCGGCAAACGATGGATCGTTGGCGGCTTCAGGCATGCCGACGCCGACGTCGTTCTTGCCGCCGGTCGCCTTCCATGCGCCTGCCTGTCCGGAGCGATAGCTGGAGCGCATGGATTGGGATACGCCGGACCCCATGGCCCTGCCCTTGTTCACGGCAAAACCCGCGGCTGCTTTTGCGACACCAGCAAAACCGGTGGCACCACCGCCAGTCCCTGTCGATCCAGCGGTTGCGTCACCAAGACCGTAGGCGGTCCCGGCGCCGCCCGCGAGTGTTGCCCCTCCCCTTGCCGCGCCGCCGGCAGCACTTGCGGCAGCACCCAGTCCAACCTTGGCACCCATGTAGCCTGCGGCTCCCAAACCGGCTGCGGCAACGCCTGTTCCGACAGCAGCGCCTGCTCCGAGTTGCGGGGCGCCGGATACCAGGCCACTCGCGATACCGGGGCCGAAGATCGACAGGCCCATCAACGAGAGCGCGCCGAGCACAATCGACAGTGCCTCGGTGATGGTCGGCTGTTCAGAGAAACCGGATGTGAACTCGTCAAACAGGCCGGAGCCGATGCCGACAATGACGGCCAGCACCAGTATCTTGACGCCGGAGGCGACGATGTTGCCGAGCACCTTTTCGGCGAGGAAGGACGTCTTGTTGAACAGCGCGAAGGGGATCAGCACGAAGCCCGCGAGCGTCGTCAGCTTGAACTCGATCAGCGTGACAAAGATCTGGATGGCCAGAATGAAGAAGGCGACGAGAACGATGCCCCATGCGACCATCAGCACGAAGATCTGCACGAAATTCTCGAAGAAGGCGATATAGCCCATCAGCTCGCCGGCCGCCTGGAGGATGGGATTACCGGCATCGATGCCGACCTGCGCGACGCGACCGGGCTGCAACAGTTCCGAAGCCGAGAGGCTGGAGCCGCCGGCCTTGAGGCCGAGCCCGGAAAAGCTTTCGAAGACGATGCCCGCCAACCGGTTGAAGTTACCGATGATGAAAGCAAAGAAGCCGATATAGAGTGTCTTCTTGACCAGCCGCTGCAGCACGTCCTCATCCGCGCCCCAGGCCCAGAACAGACCGGCCAGCACGATATCGATGACGATCAGCGTCGCGGTGAGAAAGGCGACTTCGCCGTCGAGTAGGCCGAAGCCGCTATCAATATAGGCGGTGAAGGTCTCGAGGAAACGGTCAATGATACCGGTATTGTTCATGGCGACGGCGCCTCGCCGGTCTTCGGCACGACCGGCCGATCGGATGCGAAGAACCGGCGGCGATTTTCCGCCCAGGCCTTGCGGCAGGCAGCGTCATCGGCAGCAGCCATGCCAAGGTCGCGGCAGCGCGCGAGCCCAGTCTTGACGGGCTCGCCGCCCGGACGCCCGATACTGGGGGCTTTTGTATCGGTTGCGTCTTCATCTTGCAGGGCAACAATGGCGGCGGTCAGCCCTGCACCAAGTGCGAAAACGGCAACTATCCGGGCGGCGATCTTCAGGTCCATTGTCTGCATGCTCCTCAATCGTGGAACATGCGAACGCTGGACGGACTGTAGGCCGAACCGGTCATGAAACGGCTGAACTGCTCTCGGGCCTGTTCCTGTGCTGCTGCAGCCCTCGCCTGTTCCAGCGCACTGGCCCTGCCCTGCGCGGCGAGCATGGCGGTCAAGTCGGAGATCTGTTTTGCCTGCACGGCCATGAGCTGGTTGCCGGCCTGGGTCGCCTGCAGCACGCCAACCGCCGACTGGCTGGCATCGACCAGTTCGCCGGTCTGCTGTTGCGTGCCCTCGATATTGTCGACTGCCACGGCTCCCGCCTTCAGCGAATGCTCGAAAGCGGAAACCGATTGCTGCCAGCGCTGTTGCGCGGCCGAGACCAGCTGCGTTGCCGTCCGGTCTCCAGCGGCAAAATCGCGATAGGTGGCGTTGAATTGCTCGTCGATATCCTGGACGTCGTAGGCAAGCTGGTCCGCTTCCCCGAGCAGGTTCTTCATCTCCGAAAAATTGCCCTCGATCTCAGACAGCATCGAGGTTGGCAGGCTTGTGAGGTTCTTCGCCTGATTGATCAGCATCTGGGCTTCGTTCTGAAGCGACGTGACCTGATTCTTGATCTGCTCCAGTGCCCGGGCGGCCGAGAGCAGGTTCTGGCTGTAGTTGGTGGGGTCGTAGACGATCCGCCATGCGAAAGCCGGCGTCGCCAGCAATGGAACAGCAGCGCATGGCAGGACCAGAATGGCTGCGGCGCAGGCGAGTGAGCGGACGCGGCCTCTGAGGCCGGCACGGACAACGGTAGTCTTCATGGAGCAATCTCCTCTTTGGGTGACAGGGGGATGGCGTCCGAGCCACTCGTCATTTCCGCCGACTGGTCGATGACGTTGGTGAGGTCGGGAACGAGATCGGCGGCCCAGCGCAGGCCGTTGGCCTCGAGCCAGGCTTCGAGAAAGTATGGGCGCGCGCCTTCGCGGATCAGTTCATCAATCAACGCATGGTCAGCCTTGGTCGATGCGGCGCACAGCGTCAGCGCAACGGATCCGAGGCCAAGCTCGAACAGCCGGTTGCCTCTGCGGCTCTGGCAGTAATAGTCCCGCTTCGGCGTTGCCCTGGCGATGATCTCGATCTGGCGCGCATTCAAACCGAAGCGTTCATAGACAGAGGTTATCTGCGGCTCGATGGCCCGCTCGTTGGCGAGGAAGATGCGCGTCGGGCAGCTTTCGACGATGACGGGCGCGATCGGCGAGGCCTCGATGTCGGCAAGCGACTGCGAGGAGAAGACGACGCTGACATTCTTCTTGCGTAGCGTCTTCAGCCATTCCTTGATCTTCTGGGCGAAGCCGCCGTCGTCCAGCGCCTGCCAGCCTTCGTCGATGATCAGCAGGCTCGGCCGACCGTCGAAGCGGGATTCGATCCGGTGGAACAGATAGGAAAGAACGGCGGGCGCCGCTCCCGTGCCGATCAGCCCTTCAGTCTCGAACGCCTGCACCTGCGCGTCCCCAAGCCATTCCATTTCCGCATCGAGGAGGCGACCATATGGGCCACCGATGCAGTAGGGCCGCAAAGCCTGCTTGAGCGCTAAGGATTGCAACAGTACCGTCAGGCCAGTGATGGTCCGCTCCATGATCGGCGCGGAGGCCAGGGACGTCAACGCCGTCCAGAGATGTTCCTTGATATCAGGCGTGATGGTGACGCCCTCACGGATCAGGATATCGACAAGCCAGTCGGCGGCCCATGCCCGTTCCGGCGTGTCCTCGATCCCGGCGAGCGGCTGGAGGGACACGGTATTGAGGAGCGATGTATCGTCGGAGAGCGAACCGCCCAAATCCTGCCAGTCGCCATTCATGGCGAGCGTTGCTGCTCTTATGCTTCCGCCGAAGTCGAAGGCGAAGACCTGGGAGCGGAGATATCGGCGGAACTGCAGGGCCATTATCGCCAACAGCACGGACTTTCCGGCACCGGTCGGGCCGACAACCATAGTGTGGCCGACATCGCCGACATGAAGAGAAAACCGGAACGGCGTCGATCCTTCGGTGCGGGCATAAAACAATGGCGGCGCCTCGAAATGTTCGTCCTTCGCCGGGCCTGCCCAGACCGCCGAGAGCGGGATCATGTGGGCGAGGTTCAACGTCGAGATCGGCGGCTGGCGGACATTGGCATAGGTCTGGCCGGGAATGCTGCCGAGCCATGCCTCGATGGCATTGACGCTTTCGACGATCGCCGTGAAGTCGCGTGACTGGATGACTTTTTCCGTCAGCCGCAGTTTCTCGTCGGCGATCGCCGGATCGGTGTCCCAGACCGTGACCGTGGCAGTGACGTAGACCTCCCCAACCTGGTCGGAGCCGAGATCCTGCAGGGCTGCATCGGCATCGGCTGCCTTGTTGGCGGCATCGCTATCGACCAGCACCGATTGCTCGTTGGTCAGCACTTCTTTCAGGATCGCGGCGATGGATTTGCGCTTGGCGAACCACTGCCGCCTGATCTTTGTCACCAGCCGTGTCGCGTCGGTCTTGTCGAGCATGATCGCCCGGGTGCTCCACCGATAGGGAAAGGCCAGCCGGTTGAGATCATCGAGGATGCCGGGAAAGGTGACCGTCGGAAACCCGATCACCGTCAGCGTACGCAGATGGAAGTCGCCGAGCCTCGGCTCCAGGCCACCGGCCAAAGGCTGATCCGCTAGCAACGCGTCGAGGTGGACAGGTGTTTCCGGAATACGGACACGATGGCGTTTGATGGAAATGGTCGAATGCAGATAGGTGAGCGTGTCAGCGTCATCTAGCCATCCGGCTTCTGGCACGAAGCCTTCCACGAGATGGAGGACACGGTCCGTGCGATCGACAAAGCTGTTCAGAAGCCCCCACGGATCGACCCCGCCTTTCTCCCTGCCCTCGTAGAGCCAACCTTCCATGCGCGAGGCTTCTTCCGCAGGCGGTAGCCAGACGAAGGTAAGGAAATAGCTGCTCTCGTAGAGAAGGCCGGATTCCTCGAACTGTTCGCGCCGCTCAATGTCGAGAAGCGCAGATGCGGAATCCGGAAACAGGCTTTCCGGATAGTCGGTGGCCGGATTGCGCTGTGCTTCGACGAAGATCGCCCAGCCTGAGCCGAGACGACGCAGCGCGTTGTTGAGCCGCGCCGTGGTGCCGACCAGCTCGGCCGGCGTGGCGCTGTCGAGATCGGGACCCCGAAACTGTGCGGTGCGCTGGAACGAACCGTCCTTGTTCAGGACGACGCCCGGTGCGACCAGAGCCGCCCATGGCAGGAAGTCGGAGAGGTGGGAAGCGCGTTTGCGGTATTCGGCGAGGTTCATCATCGGCAAACCTCACACGCCCATATGCGCCGGGTAGCGCAGGTGCCTGCGCCCTACATCGACGAACTGCGCATCGCGTTTGGCTGCCCAGACGGCCGCGAAATGGCCGATGGCCCAGATCACCAACCCGGCGATCCACAGGCGAAGGCCGAGGCTGACGGCAGCCGCGAGCGTGCCATTGGCGATGGCCACGGCACGGGGAGCGCCACCGAGCAAGATCGGCTCGGCGAGCGAACGATGAACAATGGCGAAGTAAGCGCGCACTTCATCTTCGTGCTGAAAACCGCCCGCCATCAGACCAGCGCTCCGCCGCCGAAGGAAAAGAACGACAGAAAAAAGGAACTGGCCGCAAACGCGATGCTCAATCCGAAGACGATCTGGATCAGCTTGCGGAAGCCGCCGGACGTGTCGCCGAAGGCGAGCGCCAGGCCGGTGGCGATTATGATGATCACCGCGACGATCTTGGCGACCGGCCCTTCGATGGATTCCAGGATCTGCTGCAGCGGCTCCTCCCAGGGCATGGACGAGCCGGAGGCATGGGCGGGTGCAGCCATCAGGAGCGCGATCAAGGCAATCGCCGTCGCATGGACAAGGCGATTGCGAGCACGACGAAGGACAGACAAGACAGACGTATTCATTGCTGATCTCCTTTCGGGAGTGGTTGGTGAGCGGGAAGAAGCTGGGCGTTGAGGGTGCGATAATCGCCGGAGACGGGATCGAGCCCGTCGACCAGGGCGATTTCCGCAAGGCGGCGGTTGGCACCACGGCCGGACAGAACGGCGATGACGTCGATGGTTTCGGCGATCAGCGCGCGGGGAACCGTGACCACGGCTTCCTGTACGAGTTGCTCCAACCGCCGCAGCGTGCCTATCGCCGTGTTGGCGTGGATCGTGCCGATGCCGCCGGGATGACCGGTGCCCCAGGCCTTCAGGAGGTCGAGGGCTTCCGCGCCGCGTACCTCACCTACCGGAATGCGGTCAGGTCGCAGGCGCAGAGATGACTTCACCAGATCGGAAAGCGAGGCCACGCCATCCTTGGTACGCAGAGCCACGAGATTGGGAGCGGCGCATTGCAGCTCTCTGGTGTCCTCGATCAGCACGACGCGATCGGACGTTTTGGCGACTTCCGCCAGCAGCGCATTGGTGAGCGTCGTCTTGCCGGTGGATGTGCCACCGGCGACAAGTATGTTCTTGCGCTTCACCACCGCCAGCCGAAGCACCTCAGCCTGGTGCTGCGTCATGATGCCAGCGGCGACATAATCGGAGAGGGTGAAGACAGCGACAGCAGGCTTGCGGATGGCAAATGTCGCGGCAGCAACGACCGGCGGCAGCAATCCCTCGAAGCGTTCACCGGTTTCCGGCAGTTCGGCCGAGACGCGGGGCGCTCCGGCATGAACCTCGGCGCCAACATGGTGGGCAACCAGCCGTACGATACGTTCGCCATCAGCCGGGATCAGTATGTCGTCCGTTGCGACAAGACCATCCTTCAAACGATCGATCCACAGACGCCCGTCCGGGTTCAGCAGTATTTCAACGATGGCGGGATCTTCGAGATAGCCGGCGATGGCCGAACCGAGCGCCGTGCGGAGCATGCGCGCGCCGCGTGATACAGCCTGCCCTTGGTGA
>NZ_JAOZVR010000066.1 GCF_025869515.1 Ferrovibrio sp. | reverse complement strand
CTGCGGGCCGCCCTTTTTGTGCGTGCGGCGCGTCAGACCGCCTTGCGCGGCTCTTCCACCGGCGGCGCGGGCAGGGCGCGCGGGGCCGGCCGGTGCTGGCGCATCGCATAGAGCCCGGCGGCCATGATGAGGGCGATGCCGGCGATGGAGACGAGATCGGGCATGGCGCCGAACAGCCAGGCGCTCAGCCCGACCGAGCACACCACCGCCGCGTAGCGGAACGGGGCGATGGCGGCGGGATCGTTGCCGCGGAAGGCGGCGATGGTCAGCATGTGCCCGCTGATCAGGGTGACGCTGCCGCCGAACAGAT
Organism: Ferrovibrio sp.; assembly: GCF_025869515.1. Lineage (GTDB taxonomy): Bacteria > Pseudomonadota > Alphaproteobacteria > Ferrovibrionales > Ferrovibrionaceae > Ferrovibrio. The sequence continues at coordinate 7,087 of NZ_JAOZVR010000066.1, read as the reverse complement.
AGCCGAGCGTGACGAGGTCGAGCGGGTGCCAGCCCTCCACCAGCGCGCCGCCGAAGCCGAGCAGCATGCCGACGAAGGTCGTGGCCAATGTCACGACCAGGGTCGGTACATGCCGGCCGATGCTGCCGGTGACGAAATCGCGCAGCGCGACCAGCAGCGCCGAGCCGAGCGGCAGCAGCGCCATGGCGTCGAAGGCCGATGTGCCCGGCTTGATGATCAGCGTCACGCCGAGAAAGCCGACGAGGACCGCCAGCCACTGGCTCCAGCCGATCCGCGAGCCGAGGAACAGCACCGCCACCGCCATGGTGACGAGCGGCGCCACCTGGATGATCGCCGCCGCGTCGCCGAGCGACATGGTGATGATGGCGGTGATGAACAGGATGGCGACGCCGGCCTCCGCCACCGCGCGCAGCAGCACCCTCCGGTCGAAGGCGAAACGCAGCGCCGGCAGCTCGCCCTTCCAGGCCAGCAGGCCGAGCAGGAACACCCCCGCCATCACGCCGCGCACCGCGAGAATCTGCGTCGGCGGAATATGCGCCAGCGCCAGTTTCGAGAAGGCGTCGTTCGTCGCGAAGATGGCGGAGCCCGCGATCATCAGGAGGATGCCGCGGCGCAGGGCGGAGGAATCGTGCATGGGAATGTAGGCCGAAGGGTTGGTGGCACGTTGAGCCACGCGATGGCGTCGGAATAAAGACGCTGTGCTGCCGTGGCCAGACTTATAGCCCTGCGCCTGCGTCAGGTCGGCTCAGCCTTCCTCGCATGCCGGCTCGCCTGTGGCGACGAGCCCGCCCGCGCGGCGCTCCAGCGATTGGGAAACCATGCACAGGCCGAGCGCGCCGACCGACAGCGCCGCGCCGATCCACGGCAGGTCGACATAGCCGACGCCGAGCGTGATGGCGGCCCCGCCGATCCACGCGCCGGCGGCATTGCCGAGGTTGAACGCGCCCTGGTTCAGCGTCGAGGCGAGGTTGGGCGCGCCGACGGCGGCATCCACCACGCGCATCTGGATCGGCGGCACCACGGCGAACACCAGAATGCCCCAGACGAAGATCGTCGCGACCACGGCGACCATGTCGGCGCTGGCGAACACCAGCACGACGAGGATCGCCGCCAGGCCGACGAAGGTCGCCATCAGCGAGGGCATCAGCCGCCAGTCGGCCAGCTTGCCGCCGAGGATGTTGCCGATGGTGATGCCGACGCCGAACAGCAGCAGCACATAGGTCACGACATGCGGTGTCAGCCCGGTCACGTCGCGCAGCAGCGGCGCGATATAGGTGAAGACGGTGAACAGGCTGGCCGAGGCCAGCACGCTCATCATCATGGTCAGCAGCACCTGCGGGCGCTTCAGCACGGCGAATTCGCGGATGATGTTGCCGGCGGAATGGGGAATGTCGCGCGGCACCCACAGCGCGATCGCGCTCACCGCGAGGATGCCGATGACCACCACCGCCCAGAAGGTGGAGCGCCAGCCCAGCGCCTGGCCGAGCGCGGTGCCGAGCGGTACGCCGAGCACATTGGCCAGCGTCAGTCCCGCGAACATCAGCGCGATGGCGCTGGCGCGCTGCCGGGGCGGCACCAGATTGGCCGCGACCACCGCGCCGATGCCGAAGAACGCGCCGTGGCAGAAGGCGGTGACGACGCGCGCGCCCATCAGGAACCAGTAGTCCGGCGCGATGGCGCAGAGCAAATTGCCGAGCACGAACACGCTGGCGAGGCCCATCAGCGTGGCCTTGCGCGGCAGCGCATTGGTGATGATGGCGACGATCGGCGCGCCGATGACGACGCCGAGCGCATAGCCGGTCACCAGCAGCCCCGCGGCGGGGATCGACACGCCGAGATCGGCCGCCACCTCGGGCAGCAAGCCCATGATGACGAACTCGGTGGTGCCGATGCCGAACGAAGCCATGGCCAGGGCCAACAGCGGGAGCTGCATGGACGGACTCGCTTGATTGTGGGTCTCGGTTCGCCGCGTAGGTAGCACTACGGACCGCAGCAGCATATGCACATCATGTTGCGACGCAGCAACAAAGCCGCGCGCGACCCAGCCATGCGGGGATGCAGGGCAGGATACGGGTCGTCTCAGCCGCCGGTGACGCTCATGTGGCGGCGCAGGGCCGGGGGGCGGCCGGGGCGGTCGATGACGAAATCGTGCCCCTTGGGCTTGCGGAAGATGGCCTCATCCAGCGCGGCGTGCAGCTTGTCGTCGCTCTCCGAGGCCCGCAGGGGCGCGCGCAGGTCCGCCGCGTCGTCCTGGCCGAGGCACATATAGAGCGTGCCGGTGCAGGTGACGCGCACCCGGTTGCAGCCCTCGCAGAAATTATGCGTCAGCGGCGTGATGAAGCCGAGCCGTCCGCCGGTCTCCTTGATGGAGACATAGCGCGCCGGGCCGCCGGTGCGGAAGGCGATGTCCTCCAGCGTCCAGCGCTGCGCCAGCCTTTCGCGCACGGTGGAGAGCGGCAGATACTGGTCGATGCGCTCCGCCCCGGTCTCGCCCAGCGGCATGACCTCGATCAGCGAGACGTCCATATCGCGGCCATGCGCCCATTCGATCAGCGCGGGGATCTCGTGCTCATTCTCGCCGGCGAGCGCGACGGCATTGAGCTTCACATGGATGCCGGCATCCTGCGCCGCATCGATGCCGGCGAGTACCTTGGAGAGGTCACCCCAGCGGGTCAGCGCGCGGAAACGCTGCGGGTCGAGCGTGTCGAGCGAGACATTGATGCGCTTGACGCCGCAGGCTGCCAATTCCTTGGCGAAACGGGCGAGCTGCGAGCCGTTGGTAGTCAGCGTCAGCTCCTCCAGCGCGCCCGAATCGAGATGGCGCGACAGCGAGCGGAACAGGGTCATCACGTCACGGCGCACCAGCGGCTCGCCGCCGGTCAGGCGCAGCTTCTTCACCCCGCGCGCCACGAAGGCCGAGCACAGCCGGTCGAGCTCTTCCAGCGTCAGCAATTCGGGCTTGGGCAGGAAGGTCATATGTTCCGCCATGCAGTACACACAGCGGAAATCGCAGCGGTCGGTGACCGAGACGCGCAGATAGGTCACCGCGCGGCCGAAGGTGTCGACCAGCGGGGCGTGGTGCATCTCGCGCTGGAAACGGTCGATGATGGCTTCCTGCTGGCTCACGGACGACCTCCCGAGGTGCCGTTAGGTGACACCCTTTTCAGATATTTCTAAACACTCGGCCGGTGGGTGCCAAGGCGCGGATGCCTATCGCCCGATTGTTGGCGCCACTTGAACATCACGTCAGGGTGAATGTCTTCCCCTCGCGCACGGCGCCGACGCCCGTCATCCGTTCCGCACGGCGTAACCACCGGCTGCCCGCCGGCTTGGCGCGCGCGGCATTGATGTCTATGTGGGGAGCACACGCCACCAGGGAAAGACCGCCGTGACCGACGCCTGGCCGACCGAGATCCGACTGCACAAGGACCACAGCGCGCTCACCATCGCCTTCGAGGACGGGGCGAACTTCACGCTGCCGGCGGAATATCTCCGGGTCGAGAGTCCCTCGGCCGAGGTGCAGGGCCATTCGGCGGCGGATCGCCAGCTGGTCGCCGGCAAGCGCGAGGTGCGCATCCAGGAGCTCATCCCGGTCGGCAATTACGCGGTGCGGATCGTCTTCGACGACGGCCATTCGACCGGCATCTTCACCTGGGACACGTTCCACGAGCTCGGGCGCGAGCAGGAGACGCGCTGGACGCGCTATCTCCAGGAACTGGCCTCGAAGAACCTGTCGCGCGACGCCGCCGGCACGGTGCGCCGGCATTGAGGATTCATCATCCCGGATCGGCCTGCGGCGGTCCGGGATGACGATGAAGCGCGGTCAGTTGTTCAGCACGACGACCGTGGTGCCGACATTCACCCGGTTGTACAGGTCGGTGACGTCGTCGTTGGTCATGCGGAAGCAGCCGGAGGAGACCGCCTGGCCGATGGTCTCCGGCTCGTTCGAGCCGTGGATGCGGTAGAGCGTCGAGCCGAGATACATGGCGCGGGCGCCGAGCGGGTTGTCGATGCCGCCGGGCATGTGGCGCGGCAGGTCGGGCCGGCGCTTGATCATCTGCGGCGGCGGCGTCCAGCCCGGCCATTCGGCCTTGCGGGTGATGGTCTTCACGCCGGACCAGCGGAAGCCGTCGCGGCCGACGCCGATGCCGTATTTCAGCGCCATACCATTGTCCTGCACGAGATACAGCCGGCGCTCGGCGGTGTTCACGATCACGGTGCCCGGCTTGTACTTGCCGTCATAGCGCACGGTCTGGCGCGGCACGGGCGAGCCCGAATAGCCGCTCTTCGGCCCGTTGCCGAAGTCGAACGGCTTCGGGAAGACATTGCCGAAAAAGCCCTGCGCGGAAGCGGGCGCCGCGCCCGCCACGATCAGCCCGGCCATCAATGCCGCGGCGGCCATTATTCTCAGTCGCATTTCATGCCCCACAAAGAAACGCCCAGACGTTCTCCGGCCATTCGCGCCGCCCATACCGACGCATTTCCGACCGGCTGTCGGCGATTATGACGTGGAAACCGCCAAGGAAGCCTTGACGAAGCGGTGAAATGATCGATTGCCGCCGGGGTATGGCGTCGGAGCCACAGGGGTGACGCAAAGGTCCGCCGCCGGCGCCTCTTGCGATAACCTCGGGGAACGTCGTGCGGGCAGGCTATACCCGTGCCGACAAATTGCCGATCCTGCACGTCGCGACAATATCGAACAGGAGATACCCGCATGGCGGCCGATACCGCAGCATCGCACGCGGCTCAGGGGGTCGAACTCCTACCCATCGTCGTGCTGCTCGGCGCGGCCGTCATCGCCGTGCCGCTGTTCAAGCGGCTGGGGCTCGGCTCGGTGCTCGGCTATCTCGCGGCCGGCCTCGTCATCGGGCCGTTCGGGCTCGGCGTGTTCACCGATCCGCAGTCGATCCTGCACGTCGCCGAACTCGGCGTGGTCATGTTCCTGTTCGTCATCGGGCTGGAGATGCAGCCCTCCCGCCTGTGGGCGATGCGCGGGGAGATCTTCGGCCTCGGCCTGGCGCAGGTGGCCTCGTGCATCGCGCTCTTGACCTGTGTCGGCCTGGCGCTGGGCTATACCGTGCCCGAGAGCTTCGTCGCCGGCACCGGCTTCGTGCTCACCTCCACCGCCATCGTCATGCAGATGCTGGAGGAGCGGCGCACGCTGGCGGTGCCGAAGGGCCGGCGCATCGTCGCCATCCTGCTCCTGGAAGACCTCGCCATCGTGCCGCTGCTGGCGCTGGTCGCCTTCCTGGCGCCGGGCGGGGCCGAGGTCACGCTGGCGGAGCGGCTGGCCGGCATCGCTCTCGGCCTCGCGGCGATCGCCGCGCTCATCCTCGCCGGGCGCTACCTGCTCGACCCGATGTTCCGCATCCTCGGCAAGGCCAGGGCGCGCGAGGTGATGACCGCGGCGGCGCTGTTCGTCGTGCTCGGCGCGGCCTTCGCCATGCAGCTGGTCGGCCTGTCCATGGCCATGGGCGCCTTCCTCGCCGGCGTGCTGCTGTCGGAATCCTCGTTCCGCCACCAACTGGAGGCGGATATCGAGCCGTTCCGCGGCATCCTGCTCGGCCTGTTCTTCCTCGGCGTCGGCATGGCGCTGGATCTTGCCGTCATCGCCGCCAACTGGCGGCTCATCGCGCTCGCCGTCGTCGCCTACATGGTGCTGAAGTTCATCGGCATCTACGCCGTCGCCCGGCTGTTCCGCGCCAGCAACCGCGAGGCGGTCGAGCGCGCGGTGCTGATGGCGCAGGGCGGCGAGTTCGCCTTCGTGCTCTACGCCGCCGCGACCTCGGTCGGCATCATCGACATGGAATCCAACGCGGTGCTCGCCGCCACCATCATCGTCTCGATGGCGCTGACGCCGGTGCTGATCATCGCGCATGACCGGCTGATGCCGAAGCCGGCGCCCTCGCTCGCTGGCGTCGAAGTGGCCGAGAACCTGAACGCCAGCGTGCTGATGATCGGCTTCGGCCGCTTCGGCCAGATCGTCAGCCAGCCGCTCGTCGGGCATGCCTGCACGGTCTCGCTCATCGAGATCGATCCCGAACTCATCCGCATCACGCGCGATTTCGGTTTCAAGGTCTATTACGGCGACGGCACCCGGCTCGACATATTGCACGCCGCCGGCGCGGCCGAGGCGCGGCTCATCATCGTCGCGGTGAACGATGCCGAGGCGGCGCTGAAGATCACCGAGCTGGTCAAGGCAGAGTTCCCGCTCGTGCCGGTGCTGGTGCGCGCCCATGACCGCGAGCACGCCGCCGCGCTGATCAATGCCGGCGCCGACTTCCAGATGCGCGAGACCTTCGAATCCGCGCTCACCCTTGCCGACAAGGCGCTGGAGATGATGGATGTCGAGGCAGGGGAGCGCGCCGAGGTGATCGCCGATATGCGGCGCCGCGATGCCGAGCGTCTTTCCATCGAGCTGACGGAAGGGCTCTACAGCTATGCCGCGCGCAGCCTCATCCTCGGCAATCTGCCGCTGAAGCCGGCCCCTTCCGGCGAGGCGTCGTGATGAACGCCGCCGACGCGGCCATCGCCTCGGTCCTGCGCTTCTGGGTCGCGGCGGGCGAGGATCTGTGGTTCGCCAAGGACGAGGCGTTCGACCGCCGTTTCCGCGAGCGCTTCCTCGACCTGCATCTGGCGGTCGCGGCGCGCCGGCACGACGACTGGATCGGCACCGCGGAGGGCGCGCTGGCGCTGATCATCCTCGCCGACCAGTTCCCGCGCAATGCGTGGCGCGGCACCGCGCATATGTACGCCACCGATCCGCTGGCCCGGCTTTATGGCCGGCAGGCGGCGCGGGCCGGCTTCATGGCGCAGGTGCCGGACGCGCTGAAGGTGTTCTTCGTGCTGCCCTTCGCTCATTCGGAGCATCCCGCCGACCAGGACCTGTGCGTCGCGCTCAGCGCGGCGCTGGACGCGGAGGCGCGCGAGCATGCCGGCATGCACCGCGACATCATCCGCCGCTTCGGCCGCTTCCCCCACCGCCTCGCGATGCTGGCGCGCGAGACCACGCCAGAGGAGGCGGCCTTCCTCGCCAATGGAGGCTTCGGCGGATAGGAGCGGCCAACTGCCCATTGCCTTCCCCCGG
>NZ_JAOZVR010000065.1 GCF_025869515.1 Ferrovibrio sp. | reverse complement strand
CCTGCAGATCGGCGCTTGGGTCGAGCGGCTATTCGCCCTGCCGCTCACGATCATTGACCCAAAGGCGCACGCATAGCCTCATGGCAATTGGCTGAAGATATTATCTGACGAAGCTAAGTGACAAAATACACTGTGAGCAAAGGACTTGATTATGGGCACCGACAACGCTTCCGATCGGATCGATACACTTGAAGTGCGCATCGCATATCAAGATGAAACAATTGAGGCCTTGAATCAGACTATTACCAAGCAGTGGGCGCAGATCGACAAACTGACGCGCCAGGTCGAGTCCCTTACTGGTCGCTTAAGTGAAATCGAAGCGAAGTCGGCACCAGGCCCAATGAGTGAGCGCCCCCCGCACTACTGATGCGGATAGCCTACCGAGACAGATAGTCTGGATCATCTCGATCAGCCGCCCCCGAGATAATGTAAAATCAATCGACCAGGCTCCAGCCCTCGCCGGAATCCTAATCTGCAATGATTCGGATCACTGCCAATTTAGTTCAAAAAAGTACAGATCACCCACGGGCATGGGACAGTCTCTCAATCATTGAGGGACAGAACAAGCTCTGAACCGTCTCAATAGGCATGCTAGCCCCAACCTATCCGCTTCAGAGACTTACATCGACTCGTCCCAGATCAAATGCCAGTCCAGTTCCGCTCCAAACTTTAGTCGCGGAGTCGAATCGGAATCATAACGTTAGTGGGACTAACATCCCTTGATCACACTTAAACACCTGTCCCGCAAAACCCCTTCTTGAGCCTTAGACTCACGGCTATTTCAGCACGCCGCCGGAACCGCCAGCCTCACCGCTCGCGCAGACTTTCCTGTCGATAGCGGGCGATTGGCGACAGCAGATAATCGATGACACGCCGGCGATCCGTTTTGACTTCTGCGGTCAGCGCCATGCCGGCGCCAAGTTCAATCTGGCGGCCCTCGACGTTTATTGAGCTTCGCTCGAGCGCCACCCGGATCGGATAAATCAGCCCCCGCTTCTCGTCCTGGACAGCATCCCGGGAGACCGAAATCACCTTGCCCGGAATAGTCCCGTACTTCGTGAACAGGAACGTCTCGACTTTCACCTCAACATCCTGGCCAGGCTGGATGAAGCCGATATCCCGGTTCTGGACCGTGGCCTCCACCTCGAGCGGGGCATTGTCGGGCACGATCACCATCAGGACTTGCGCCGGTGTCACCACACCACCGATGGTATGGATCACCAGTTGCTGAACCATACCATCCAGTGGTGCTGTCAAGGTCTGTAGCCCGTGACGCTGCTCTGCCTTAAGAAACTCTTCCTCAAGTGCGCCGGCCTTACGCTGGGCCTCATCGCGCTGACTAAGCACTATCTTCAGATACTCGGACTGGATCTGGCGGCGCTGGCGCTGCAGGGCCTCGAGCGCGGCAGAAGCTTCCTCCCGGCGGTGTCGCTGGCCCCTGAGTGTGTATTCCATCTCGACCTGCTGCTGCTGGAGCTCGAGAGCCAGCAGCCGCGAACCAAACCCCTTTTGTGCCAGTTCGGTTCTGGCATCACTGCGAGTTCGCAGCAACGGCAAGGCATTCTCGAGCCGGGCGATATCGGCTTCGACTGATTTGCGCTCCGCCTTGCGGCGGTCCAGCTCCGCATCCAATCCTGCCAAGCGGGCTAGATGCTCATCCACCTGACTGGCAAGCATCGCGGTATGGAGATCAGCGAGGTATTTCGGTGTCCCGATCGGTGGCACAAACCTCCTGAGGGCTTCGGTGGGCATTGCCGCGGCTTCAAGCCGCGCCGCATCAAGGCGCGCGGCAACCAGTTCCGAGGTCAGGCGCCGCATATCCGCGCCGGCCGCTGTCGAATCGAGTTCAACCAAGTTCTCGCCGGCCCCGACATGCTGCCCATTCTGCACGTGGATGGCGCGAACCACCCCCGGCTCCAAAGGTTGGATCAATTTGCTCTGACCCGCGGGAATGGTGCGTCCTTCGGCGATCGCAACAATGTCGAGCTCCCCCACAAATGACCAGGCAAGACTGACGGCTAGCAACGCAGTCATGGCCCAGAAAGTATAGCGCGCCGTCGGCGATGCCGGGGTTTCGAGAATCTCCAGCGCAGCCGGCAGGAATTCTACTTCATTGCGCTGCCGCGGTTGCTGCGGCCCTCGCTGTTTCTCGCGTTTCCAGGCGGCATAGGCAATCTCCGCCGCGTTGCGCAGTCCTCCCCAGATCGATTGTCCGCCACTATTAGACGACATGGAGCCCTCCGGCCTGCTGCCGCATCATCGTCGCGAACCGGCCACCTTGGTGCATCAATTGTTCTGGCGCCCCATCCTCAACAATCTGGCCGTGGTCGATCGTGATGATCCGATGCGCCATGCGTACGGCTGAAAGTCGATGGGCAATGATCAGAACCGTTCGCCCCTTGCAGATATGTTCCATGTTGGCGTGTATAGCCGCTTCGGATTCGACGTCGAGCGCGCTGGTTGCCTCGTCGAAAATCAGAATGCGCGGATTACCGATCAACGCTCGAGCGATGGCAATACGCTGCCGTTGGCCGCCGGACAGGGTCGAGCCACGTTCGCCAACGACCGTATCGTAGCCCTGCGATAGGGCGACAATGAAATCATGCGCGCCGGCCAGCTGGGCCGCAACGATGACTCGCTCCAGCGGCACGCCGGGATCAGCCAGCGCGATATTCTCGCGGATGCTGCCACTGAACAGCGTGTTTTCCTGCAGCACCACGCCGACCGAACGACGTAGCGATGCGGGATCGATCTGGCTCAGATCGAGGCCGTCGACACTGACCTTGCCTGCTTCCGGTACATACAGACGCTGAACCAGCTTGGTCACCGTGCTCTTGCCCGAACCGGATGGTCCGACAATGCCCAGAATCTGTCCGGCCGGAATCACCAGCGAGAGATTACGCAGGATTTCCGGGCCGTCGGGCCTGTAGCGGAATGTTGCGCGGTCGAATTCAATGTGGCCCCGCAGTTGCGGCAGTGATTGCCGGCCCGCGCTGATGCCGGCTTCCGAATGCGTATTCAGGATATCACCAAGACGATCAATAGAGATTCGCGCCTGCTGGAAGTCCTGCCACAACTGGGCAATCCGCAGGATCGGGCCGCTGACACGCCCCGCCAGCATATTGAAAGCGATCAATTCGCCCACTGTCAGCTCGCCGCCGATGACCAGCTGGGCACCGACCCAGAGTATTGCCGCCGTCCCTATTTTACTGATCAGCTGTGCGGCCTGGCTGGCGAAGTTGGACAGATTTCCGACGCGGAATGAAGCCCGGACATAAGCCGCCAGCAGTTCCTCCCAGCGACGCTGCATCTGCGGTTCCACCGCCATCGCTTTCACCGTCTCGATGCCGCCGACACGCTCGACCAGGAACGACTGGTTCTCCGAGCCACGGACGAATTTTTCATCGAGGCGACGTTTCAGCGTCGGAGTCACAGCCAGTGAAATGGCGATATAGAAAGGCACTGCCGCCAGACAGATCCAGCTCAGCAATGGACTATACACGAACATCACGGCGATAAAGACGAACGTGAATACGAGATCCACTGCGACCGTGACGGTCGAACCGGTCAAGAAATTGCGGATATTCTCCAGCTCGCGCACCCGTGCGACGCTGTCGCCGACGCGTCGCGCTTCGAAATAGGCCAGCGGTAGTCCCATGAGATGACGGAATAGCTGCGCGCCAAGCTCCAGATCGACCCGGTTTGTGGTGTGGGAGAAAAGATACGCTCGCAGTCCGCCGAATACCGCTTCGAAAACGGCAATCGCGACGAGCGCAAAGATCAGGACATCCAGTGTCGAGAGCGACCGGTGCACCATGACCTTATCGATCACGACCTGAAACATCAGCGGTGCGACAAGCGCCAGCAACTGGATGATGAAGGAGGCAACCAGCACCTCACCGAACATCTTGCGGTATTTTACGATGGCCGGGATGAACCACGATACGTCGAAGCGGCGTTGGGCGCCGGCCAGATCGGCCCGCGTTGTCACCAGAATCAATTCCTGGTTCCAGACCGCCTCGAATTCGGCGCGCGTCATTGGCCTGGCTTTTCCGTCATGCCCGTCGGCGACCAGTACGCCTTCCCTGCCCTGTTCTTCACGGACCGCGGCCAGGACGACGAACCCGCCATCCCTCAGGCCGGCAATGGCCGGCAGCGGTGTGCGAGCGAGCCGCTGCCAGCTCGTCGCGATTTTTCGGATTTTCAGATCGAGCTGGCGGCCTGCGCGGACAATCTCCTCGCTGGAAGCCTGCCCACTCGGATTGGCAAATCTGTGCAGTAGCTGCCCTGTATCGACCGGCCGGCCGAGCACGCGCATGATCAACGCGAGGCAGAGGAGTCCCCTGTCGCCTTCAGCCGGCCTGCCTGCCACCTGCTCCACTAAATTCCCCCACTACCCTCTTAACCATTTGAGGCATTGAGCGATGCCTCTCGGTAAAAGAAGCCGCCCCGCGTTCAGCGCCACGGCATCTTATAAGGGCAATCGGCTCCGCATGCCGATAGCCCATCCTCATAAATACGCCTTCCCAAAAGTGTGCATCATGCAACTGTAGTACATCAAGGGTTTAGTTGGGGTAGCATAGGCAATGCGAATCGCACCTAAAAAACGGGAGCAGAACTGTGCCGAACCAGAATCCGAATGCCGTTAACAATGGTGGTTCCGTCTTTGCGAGTGTGCCGTTGTCATCCTTGGGCGTTCGTGCAGCCACCGGATTGTCATCGATCTACCAGATAAGCACGGGCCAGATGAATGGCGACGGCGCCATCGACCTGATGGTGGACACTGCCACCAGCCTGAGCGGCGGCAACGGCGTGATCTTCGGCCAGACAGGTTCGCTGACCACGCAGCTGAACGGCGACAGCTTCGCCAGCGCGGCGACCAACGGCCCGGCGGTGTTCAAATTCACCAGCGACAACGGCACGGCCGGCATCGGCGACATCAACAACGACGGCTTTATCGACGTCATCACTGCCACGGGCAGCACCACGGCCTCGGTCCGGCTGGGCGGCGCGACCACCGACAACGTGGCGGATCAGAACCTGTCGCTGGGGATTGGTTATTCCACCACGGGCAACCCGGTGGTGGCCGATTTCAACGGCGATGGCCATGCCGATCTTTTCATGAGCGCGGCGAACAGTTCGGCGGTCAACGGCGCCTCGGCGACCTCGCCGGCGCTGGCGATGTGGCTGGGCAACAGCAACGGAAGCGGCATCGCCAACACGCCGACCGCGACCGCATATAGCGGGATCACGCCGGTGGGCGTGTCGTCGCTCTTCAATGCCGCCTATGCCCTGGGCGCAACCGATCTTAATGGCGATGGCTATGCGGATATCGTGACCAATGTTGGTGCCGCCAATGACGGCCAGACCAATTACGGCCCGATCAAGGTGACTTTCGGCAATTCCGCCGGCAACTTCGCGTTGGACATGTCGAGCAGTGCGGGCGGCGTGCTGCTGAGCAACTTCGACGTCGGCGGCGGCAATCCGCTGGCGCGTGTGGTGGCCGCTGGCGGCGATGTGAATGGTGATGGCAAGCAGGATCTGCTCGGCTGGAACGAGGGCGGCACCGGCGGCTTCGTTCTGTTCGGCAGCACCAGCTACACGGCCGGCAACAGCGTGGATATTGCCGCGCTGAACGGCAGCACCGGCGTGCGCTTTACCGGTGCGGGCGCAGCAGTGACCGAGATGACCGCCGGCGACCTCAACGGCGACGGCATCGATGACATCGTGATCGCCAGCCAGACCGCCAATTCCGGTGCCGGCAAGCTGTGGGTGGTCTGGGGCAAGCAGGGTGGCTTCAACTCGGGCAGCATCGACCTGTCGACCAATAATCCCGTGCTGTTTACCACCATCACCGGTGCCGCCAGTCAGGGCATCGGCTCTGCTCTGTCCATCACGGATATGAATGGCGACGGAAAGAACGATCTGGTGGTCGGTTCAAACAGTGGCACCATCGATGTGGTGTCAGGCGAGACTTTCGAAGGCATGCTGACCACGCCGCTGAAATGCTATAGTACCTTTGAGGACAAGCCGCTCACGCTGTCTACTGCCATGCTGCTTGGCAACGACAGCGATCCAGATGGTGACCCGCTGACGATCCAGTCAGTGCAGGGTGCAGTCGGCGGCACGGTCGCTTTCGACCTGGACGGCAATATCGTTTTTACGCCAACGGCCAACCATAACGGCGCAGCCAGCTTCACCTACACGATCTCCGACGGCAATGGCGGCACCGATACCGCCACTGTCAACCTGACCGTGAAGTCGGACGAGATGTCGCTGGCCTCCGTGGGAGTGCGTGCAGGCAGCGGTCTGCCATCGGTGAATCAGTTGACCTTCGGGGATGTTAACGGAGATGGCGCCGTCGACCTGCTGGCGGCAGTCGGCCGTACGGTCGGTGGCAGCAACGGTGTGCTCTTTGGTGAGGCCGGTTCGTTGGCCACCAAACTGAATGGCGGCGACTATGCCAGCGCGGCGGCCAATGGTCCGGCCGTGTTCAAACTGTCGCCCTTTGAGGGCGTGGTCGGGATCGGCGATGTCAACAATGACGGTTTCGACGATACCATCCAGGGAATCACCGCCACGACGGCCGGAATACGCCTGGGCGGCACGACGCCAGACAATGTAACAGATCAGACCATTTCATGGGGCATCGGCTATGGCTCGACCGGCACGCCCCTGGTGGCCGACTTCAATGGCGATGGCTATGCCGACCTGTTCGTTTCGGTGGCCAACAGCACGGCCGTAAACGGCTCCGCCTCAGCGACCACACCTGCGCTCGCACTCTGGTTGGGCGGCGCCAACGGCATCGCCAATACGCCGACTGCAACTGCCTATAGCGGCATCGAGGGTGTCGGTGTGTCGTCGAAGTTCAATATGGCGGTGGCAATGGGTGTCACCGATCTGAATGGCGATGGCTATGCCGATATCGTGACCAACGTAGGCGCTCGTAATGACGGCCAGACCAATTATGGCCCAGCCAAGGTGACATTCGGTAATTCCTCCGGCAGTTTCGCGGCGAATATGGCCACCGCTGCCGGCGGGCTGATTCTCAATAACTTCGACGTTGCGGGCACTGATCCGCTGGCGCGTGCGGTGGCCAGTGGCGGCGATGCAAACGGCGACGGCATGCAGGACCTTCTCGGGTGGAATGAGACGGGCGCCGGCGGCTTTGCCCTGTTCGGCAGCACCGACTACACGGCCGACAGCAGCGTGAATATTGCCGCCTTCAATGGCAGCAATGGCGTCCGCTTCACCGGAACCGACTCGGCAGTGACCGAAATGGCCGTGGGCGATCTCAACGGCGATGGTATCGGCGATATTGTGCTGGGCAGCCAGGCCGCCAATTCCGGCGCCGGCAAGCTGTGGGTCGTGTGGGGCAAGGACGGCGGCTTCTCGTCGGGCAGCATCGATCTGTCGGCGGAGG
>NZ_JAOZVR010000064.1 GCF_025869515.1 Ferrovibrio sp. | reverse complement strand
CACCATACGTTCTCAAAAGTCGGACAGATCCAACACTTTCGTGTCGTGACGCCATGTGGGCCGTTCATCTGGATGGATCGGGGCGGATCACCGGATGGGAGGAACGCGGGCCGCAATGGCGGGGCTTCTCTGCACGCGGCACGAAAATTCTGTTTCGCCTCGGCCCTGCTGAAGCCAGTCGGTTCTGCGTCACCGAGGCGGCGATCGACGCCATGAGCCTGGCCGCCATCGAGGGCCTTCGCAATGAGACGCTTTATCTCAGCACAGGCGGTGGTTGGTCGCCGGCAACCGATGCTGCCCTGCGTTTGCTAGCCGACCGTCCCTCCGCCCGGCTTGTCGCTGCCACAGATGCCAATGCTCAAGGGGAGGTCTTCGCTGCTCGATTGCGGGCGATGGCGGAGGAATTGGGGTGCGCCTGGCAACGGTTGCGTCCAACCGAGAATGACTGGAACGACGTTTTGAAACAAAGGACGAAGGAAAAAGAAAGGAGGAGAGGAACCCCGATGCCATCCGCTCATCGGTCGCGTCAAGGGTAAAGCTCACGCCCGCGCGTGGCGCGGCCCCTGACCCGGCCGATGACCGGCCGGCTGGCCCGAAGGTGTGTTCAACACCTGAAAAGGGGCCAAGGCCATGCAGTCAACCGAAGATTGGAAGGACAAGCTGGGGGCGATTCTCCGCACCCTCAAAATCAGGAGGATCGAATACGGTTTGAGCGGAGGAGGAGACTCGGGAGAGACGACGCTGGAGCGCGTCATCTACGTGAGCGGCGCCGTCGCTCACGATCTGCCGAACATTCCGGTCACCGTCACCAATGCAGGTTCGGTCATCAAGCTCCCCGATTTGCTCGAACGGATCGTTTCCGATGCGCCGGAGGGCGACTGGATCAACAATGAGGGCGGTCAGGGAACCGTCACTGTTCGCCCATTCGAGGAAGAAGACGGCCTCTTCATCGAATGCGACATGACCTTCAATGACGAGGACGACGGCGACGACGATTTCGACGACGAATTCGATGACAGCCCCGATGATTGGGACGACGATCCTTCACCATCGTCGCCGGCAGCCTTTCAGGCCGGGGAGGTGCTCGAATGACCGCCCTGACGTGGACATCCCTGAAACGGCTGGCCTTGCGCAAGGTGGCGAAAGCCTGCCCGGAAATCGCCGAGCCGAACTTTGTCACCGGCCTTGATCCTGTTGTCGCGATCGTGGCTTTGGCCTCTGTCAGGCTGGTCATCGGACAGCAGGACGGCAGCACCGAGGTTCGGCTCGATACCAGACCGGTCCTGCCCGCCGATGAACCTGTCACGCAGTTCTTGTCGCAGATCGTCAAGGTCATCAACGATCACGTTCGCATCAGTGGCCAGATTGCCGGGATCGACTTTTCAGACTGGCTCGACCGGAACGGTTTTCCCGATATCATCGTCAACCTTCTTTCGAAGGGTTTTGACGAAGGCGAAGTTTCCGCCTTTGCGGACACCGTCGGCACAGCGGTCGGGATGCTGACGCGTCGGATCGAGGAACTGGGACAGGCGCATCGCAAGGCGATTCTGGCAAGGGATCTGCCGCAAGCCTCCTGCGGGGCCGGTTCGCTTCCGCCCAATGCCGTCTGGCTGCTCGCCATCGAAACCTCCGGCGAGCCCCGCCGCCCGGAAATCCTCAAGCGGCGGCTTCAGGCGTTTCAGCTTTATGACGCGCTTCCGACAATGCTGCGCGACCTTGCCATCACGGAAATCATCGACGAGGGCAGACCGTTGGCGCCGGCGATCATGCAGCGAACCGGTCTTTCGGCGCCAGAGCTTAAGGCGCTCAGGCAAAGCCGGACAGTCGACCGGGCAATCGGTCATTCGACGGATTTCGAGAGGGCCATCGAGGAGCTCAAGGCGTATAGTGTGCCACTGCATGAATGGCCGGGCGAGGGGCGTCCCGGGCAGGCATACGCTTGGGAGACGTCGCCCTGGGTGAAACGGCAACGCAGTCACCTCATCCGCCTCGACTACCTCGACGAGGAGGGCACCAGCGTCCAGGACGCCGTGAACGCGCTGCGCGACGACCTGCTCAGGCCTCTGGCAAGTGAGCGGCTTCGTGTGGGCGGCCTCAAGGGCGGATATCGTCTCACCGAGTTCGCAAGAGACTTTCGGTTTGATGTCAGGTGCTGCGGCGCTCCCGACCGACGTGATTTCCTTGCCGCCCTGCACCGGGCAATCATCGGTGCGCGCAAGCCGCGGGCGTTCCGCAAAGCGGTCGACCTCTGGCACCGCAGGGCAGCGTCGCTGGCAGCGCTCCGCCATGAAGGTCATGCCGACAAGCCCGGCTGGCCCGCGCTCTGCGCACCCTGGCGGTCCGGTTGCGGCCGGTATGAGGTTGTCGCGCTCATATCGGCGAGCGATCTCGTCGAGGAAGGCAACAAGCTCGACCATTGTGTCGGCGGTTACTATGAGACCTGCCGCAAGGGCGATGTTCATATCCTGTCGCTCAGGGAGGATGGGAAGCGGGTTGCGACTGTGGAAATCAGGCTCGGCGAAGACCTGGCCAATCTGACATTGCATGTCGGTCAGTTCAAGGCCCACAGGAATTCCGCGCCGCCACCGCATCTGCACGACGTTCTCCGCGATTTCCTCAAGGCGCTGCGCACGAACGTCCATCCGGTCAATGCGGATCGTCTCGCCCGGTATCGGCGACACATGCGCGACACCTATGACGGGTCGTGGAGGAGCGACGCGCTGCCTCTCGACCATGCCCGGCAGGCCTATCCTCTTTATCTGCCGCTTCTACCGCGTGGCGCGCCCGCGACATTCGACGAATGGAGCGAGCAATCCGGGCTCGCAGAGACATTCGACAAGGCGCTCCGGTTGCACGTCGGCTGACGCAGGCGCACGGCCTTTCACCCATCTCAACAATCTTATGGAGAAGAAGCATGCATCCTTACGATCATGCGCGGTCATCCGCGCGCATTCATGGCGGTCTCTGGCAGGATTATTTCGGCCTGCACGCCTGGTTCGACGCCACCAAAGCCCTGCAATGCCGGTTTACGCACAGGGCGTTGCGACACCACCTCGAAGGTGTCCGCGAGGCGCTGGAAATATTCGGCCCCGCTATCCTGAACCGGGACGGTGTCAAGGTCCCGACGCAGGTTCTCGGCCTGCAGCATCTGGACGAGGACAGCCCTAAGATCGCTGATGCGAAGGACTGGCTGGTCGATTTCGACAAGCCCGACTGGTTTCCGGCAGCCACACCGTCCTTAGACGATCTTGCCCGTGAAAGCGCACAGCGCTTCGGTGGTGACGCGGAGAAATACCTGCCCCTGCACCGTTGGTTCCTCGCCACGGAAAACTGGACGGTGGGCAACGAACATCTTGTGTTCCGCCATCACGCCTGGGGCGTGTTCGAGGCGGAAGCCCGTCTAGGCATCGTCATCCAGACCGGAAATGGCGCCGCCGTGCCGACCCGCGTCATAGCCGAACGCCACGTCCAGACGGTTCTCGGCCGTGTTCCCCCGGCGAGCGATTTTCTGAAGCGCATCAAGGGTGAACGCTGGATGCTGCAGGCGACGTCACCGCGCAAACTCGGCCTTGTTTGAACGTCGGCATGGAAGGAGACGCAAGATGAGCACCTTTGACGTCAAACGGTTTATCGTCATCTCAATCGATCACATCACCGAAAAGACAGCGGTGTTTCTCAACAAGACACCCGCGGCCGATTGGCCATGCCTCGGCGGGCCGTACGGTGAGTATGGCTGGTTCTTCTATGCTCACGACGAAAATGCAGGCGTCGGAAAGGATAGGATTCCCGATGACCTGTTCGCCGTGATGACCTGGGCGCGCGAGGCGGGATTCGACCACATTCTCCTGGATTGCGATGCCGAGGAGATGGATGGCCTCCCCATTTTCGATTCGTGAAGATCCGTTGGTCAAGGAATATATCGGTCGACGGCCTGTTCGAAAGGAATTCGAATGTTACCGGACATGATGCGCCAGGTGCGCGAAAACATAGAGAACCATGGCCAACACCTGTTCTACGTTGGCGGCGACGGCGCCGATCCGGCGTTCGGGTATACGATTGGCAATGCTGAGCGTGGGCTTCCCGAGCTCCTGGTGATCGGCAGTTTCGGCTTCCGGCTGACCGGCCAGATCCTGAACGAGCTCGGCGCGAAGATGCGCGAGGCCGGCAAGCCGTATGAGGAAGGGCTCCTCGACATCGGTTGGACCTACCCGTTCAGGATTCGCAAGACAAGCGGCGACGTCAACGAGCGGTTCACGATCCAGGCCGGCCGATATCTCGGGCATGAGAATTACGTCGTTCTGCAGATCATGATCTGTGATCCTATGGGACGCTATCCCGGCGACGAAGGCTGCGACCCGGACTTCGCCGTGGAGCGGCCGTGACAACGCCGTTCGCCATTTCTCATTCATCCGCACACAGGCTGGTGGGAGCAGACCGGCCCTCGTCTGCAACCTGTTCAAAGGAGAGAAGGACGCAGGAGAAGGGAAGGGAAAAAGAAAAAGGGGGCAGGAATGGCCTGCCGCATGCCCGCCGGCCGCGTCAAGGGAGGCTGCGCCCGGCGATGCCGGCCCTTGACCCGGCCGGTCGGGATGGCGGCCGTGGGGGAGGGGTCAGGAAGGGCCGAAGAGAAGATGGACATCCACGGGGATGAACCGCGCTCCGGCCCGACGAGGCCGAAAGGAGCCCGCCATGAACCCCGCATCTCTCATCCGCAAGGTCTTCCAGGGTGTTGCCACCCGCTCGGAAATGTTCCGCATGTTCGACCGTCACAAGCAGCGCCCGAACCGTTTCGAGGATGAAGATAGCGCTCTCTATGCCGGCGAATGGTTCGAGATCGGTCAGGAACAGTGCGACTACATGCTGGATGTCCTGCCGCCGCTGTGGATTCGGGGAGAGATGTTCGCCATGCGCGAGTTCATGATCGGCTTCGTCACCAGCGTCTTTTTCACGCTTCGGATCGACGGACGGACGCGGCATTTTCATGGGAACTGCGATCTTGCCGACAAGGGCTCGGTCGAGCGCATGCGCCTTGCCATCGTCGAGCGCGAAAGCCGCCCAGTGCGCGCCATGACGCGTGAGGAGCGCCTGGAGCACATCTGGAGCGCAACGCACGACGACTATCGTGGCTATGCCGGGGACCGCTGGCCAGAGCACATGCGGGGTAAACGCACCGTGCTGCTCTATGGCGGCAAGGAGGGAACGTTCCTCAAACTGCTGGAGGATCTGTCCGACGCGGAAATCGCCGCCAAGCTGCCGGTGCAGTTCCGCCATCTCCCCGAAGTCGCTGCAGCGTGAGGGAGGCGGACATGACACTGACCTTTCCGCTGTCCGCCGTCCGCGAGGTGATCGCTCGCGGGATTTCCGACGCTGAGGCTAATGGCGGCTTCCGTGATCCGCATCTCGGTCTTTCCGAAACTGACAACCGCAAACCTGGTCTCTGGCTGGTGGGAGATAACGGCGTCTACCTTTGCTCGAACGGCACGCTCGCCGAGGGTGCAAAGCCGCTCGTGGCCTATGCGGAAGAGTGCGACCCCGACACGAACGACGACTGGTTCGAGATCAAGCGCCGGACATTCGGGGGCGACGACGGCGTCGATTTCCTCGATGCCGAAGGCCTCGAAGTCCTGATGTCGACCATTCCGGACGGCACCCATCTGCGCATCGCTTTTTCCGACGAGACGCTGGAGCTCTCTGTCATCTCGCGCGGATAGCGCCTGCTTGCCGCCGCACCACCGGTGGCCCAACCCTCAGTCTCAATCTCGATACGTAGCGCCACGACCTCCGACCGGCGGGCCTCCGGCGCACGTCTTCAACCCAGGAGTACGAAACATGCAGCGCGATATTCACCCTTCCGATCTCTCTCTCGTCACGGGAGCATGAGATGGCCGACTATCATTCTCCCACCGTGGTGACGCCGCACATCCCGTTTCGCGATGTCACTCCGCTCGAAGCTCTCATCCTGCCCCTGGTGTTCGACGAAAGCGCCGAAGAGGATGGATCCTATTTCCATTCCTGGTGCGGGCCGTCCGACGTGATCACGGTGGAGATCGATGCGGTCCGCGAGGCGCTTGAAGCGTCCAAGGACGTCGAAGCCAGGATTACCGCCTACGTTATCAGCTTGCTGGCGGCGCATGAGGCCATCCCCGAAGAGAATCGGCCGGATGATCTCGATATCGATCTGACGGCGGGGCCGGGCTGGGACGAGATACTTCAGGATATCGTCCGTCGCTCCTCCACTCTGGACGAGATTGTCGTCACCGCCGCCTTTACGTGTACCAAAATGCGGGCGGATGGTTTCGGGGGTAGCGTCATGCGCATCACGGCCGAGGCGTGTGTGGATGCCCCCTGTTTGGCAAGCAAAATCTTCGTTGTTTCGGCGGGGTCTTCGATCGGACGTGTGTCAGGCCTCTCTATGTGGCCTAATATCGCCACGGGCCGGTATGCTGTTCGGAAAGCTGGGTTCACATCGGTTCAGAGAGCTGCATGCGCTCGAGCCCCGGGTCTGAATGTCCCTGCCTTGAACTTCGAAGTCCGTGTCGCCTACTCCTCGTCGATCGCTCACCCCGGCCTTGCGGCCATGCCGTGCCGTTTCCCGTCTGGGGTGCCGGTCACGCCATTCGATAATCTTCCTTCTTCACGCTCAATGCCCAGATGATGCGTGCCATCTTGTTCGCGAGCGCAACGGCGGCAACCATCTTCGGCTTGCGCGCCACGAGGTTCGCGAGCCAGCGGTTCGGACTGCCGCCTTTGCGAACCACCCAGCGGATCACGCTCATGGCGCCGACGATGAGGAGCCGACGGATGTCGGTCTGGCCCATCTTGCTGACAGATCCCAGCTTGGACTTGCCGCCCGTCGATCGCTGTTTGGGCACGAGGCCCAGCCAGGCCGCGAAGTTGCGACCGTTTTCGAACGTGTCGAGGTCCGGTGTGAAAGCCGCGACGGCACCTGCGGTCACCGGTCCGACTCCCGGAATGGTGCAGAGCCTGCAAAGCTCTATGTCCGTCTTCGAAGCTGTCTCAAGTTCATCTGCCAGCCGCGTGATCACCTCCGAGAGCCGTGCGATCTGGTCGATATAAATCGTGCCCATCTCTCGCACGACGGCAGGCAGATCACTGGCCTCGTCCGCCAACGCTTCCTCCAGCACTCTCAGACTTGCCGGCCCCTTTGGTGCCACGAGACCGAACTCGGCCAGATGGCCGCGTAGCGCATTGATCAACTGCGTTCTCTGACGCACCAGGCATTGGTGGGTGCGGAAGGCGACTGCGCGAGCCTGCGTGGCGGTACTCTTCACCGCGACGAAGCGCATAGTTGGCCGTGATGCCGCCTCCGCGATGGCTTCCGCGTCTGCGCGGTCGTTCTTCTGGCGCTTGACGAAGGGCTTTACGTAGACCGCCGGAACCAGCCGGACCTCGTGGCCATGTCGCTGCGCCACCCGACCCCAATGATGCGACGTCGCGCATGCCTCCATCGCAACCACGCAAGCTGGCTGATCAGCCAGCAATGCGATCAACCGCGACCTTGACAAGGCCCGA
>NZ_JAOZVR010000063.1 GCF_025869515.1 Ferrovibrio sp. | reverse complement strand
CGCCAACAACATCCGCGACACCTTCCGCGTGCTGCTGCAGATGGCCGTCGTCCTCACCTTCGGCGCCGCCCTGCCGGTGGTGAAGGTCGGGCGCCTCGCGGGCCAGTTCGCCAAGCCGCGTTCGTCCGATATCGAGAAGCGCGGCGATGTCGAGCTGCCGAGCTATCGTGGCGATATCATCAACGGCATGGATTTCGATTCCGCCAATCGCGTGCCGGACCCGATGCGTCAGGTTCAGGCCTACAGCCAGGCGGCGGCGACGCTGAACCTGCTGCGCGCCTTTGCTTCGGGCGGGTATGCCGATCTGCATCGGGTGCACGGCTGGAATCTCGGCTTCGTCGCCAAGAGCCCGGAAGCCGAACGCTGGCAGGATGTCGCGGCCCGCATCACCGAAACGCTGGATTTCATGGAAGCCTGCGGCATCACGCCGGAGCGCACGCCGGAAATGCGCACGGTTGATTTCTACACCAGCCATGAGGCTTTGCTGCTCGGCTACGAGCAGGCGATGACCCGCGTGGACTCCACCTCGGGCGAATGGGTCGATACCTCGGCGCATATGCTGTGGATCGGCGACCGCACCCGCCAGCTCGATGGCGCGCATGTCGAATTCCTGCGCGGCGTGCTCAATCCGATCGGCCTGAAATGCGGCCCGACCTCCGATCCGGACGAGTTGATCAAGCTGATCGACACCCTCAATCCGCAGAACAGGCCCGGCCGTCTCACTCTCATTGCCCGCATGGGCCATGACAAGGTGCAGAAGCATCTGCCGGCGCTGGTGCGCAAGGTCGCACAGGAAGGCCGCAGCGTCGTGTGGTCCTGCGATCCGATGCATGGCAACACGCTGACCTCGACATCGGGCTACAAGACGCGGCCGTTCGACCGCATCCTGTCGGAAGTGCGCCAGTTCTTCGAGGTGCATCTGGCCGAGGGCACCCATGCCGGCGGCATCCATCTCGAACTGACCGGCCAGGATGTCACCGAATGCATGGGCGGTGCCCAGGCGATTGGCGACGACGACCTGTCCAGCCGCTACCACACCCATTGCGATCCGCGGCTGAATGCCTCGCAGGCGCTGGAACTGTCGTTCCTGATTGCCGAGATGCTCAAGCTCGAACGCATGAACCGCGGTGCGCAGCGCCATGCCGCTCAAGCCTGACAGCAAGCCGTCCGTCACGCCGCTCGTGCCGCCGGTCCAGGCGGCCGAGCTGGAGCGGCAGATCGCCGACCACACCGACACCTATTTCAAGAAGACCAAGGAAATCGTCCAGCGCATGGGCGACAAGCAGGTCACCTATGCGGTGTTCATGCGCCGCCCGGTGATCTTCTGCCCGCGCCTGATGGTGGAATGGCTGGAGAAGGTCGGCGCTGCGCGCGGTGCCAAATTCGGCATCGAGCTGCTGCATGAGGAAGGCACCTGGGTCGGTGCCGGCGAGCCTTTGCTGTATATCAGCGGCTCGATGGCACAGGTCGTCGATCTGGAAACCATCTACCTGCAGAAGCTGGGTGCGGCCTGCGTCGCCGCCTACAACGCCTATTCGATGTGCTGCGATCTGCCCAATGTGCGCTTCCTCGCCATGGATGCGCGCCATTGCGCCGGCGCCGAGATGGCCGAGATGATGGCCTATGCGGCCTCGGTCGGCGGCAAGGCGGCGCGGCGCGATGTCGGCGCCGCCGGCTTCATCGGCAATGCCACTGACGCCACCGCGCATTACTTCGGCAACGAGAAGGGCTTCGGCACCATGCCGCATGCCCTGATCGGCTATGCCGGCTCGACGCTGCGCGCCGCCGAACTCTATGCCGAGACCTTCCCCGGCGAGCAGATGACCGTGCTGGTCGACTACTACGGCCAGGAAGTCACCGATGCGCTGGCGGTGTGCAACCGCTTCCCCGATGCCGCCAATGAAGGGCGGCTTGCTGTTCGCCTGGATACGCATGGCGGCCGCTATATCGAGGGCCTAGATCCGCAGGCCTCCTACGCCGTGCTGGAGCGCCATGTGCCCAACGCGATCCGCCAGTATCGCACCGAGCATGAGCTGCGCTGGCTGGTCGGCACCGGCGTTTCCGGTGCCGCGATCTATCACATGCGCTCGACGCTCGACCGCGCTGGCTTCTTCAATGTGAAGATCGTCGCGTCCTCGGGCTTCAACGCTGCCAAGTGCAAGGTGATGGCCAGCGTCTCGGCGCCGATCGATATTGTTGGTACAGGTTCCTACCTTCCAGATAGCTGGGTGGAAACCTATGCCACCGCCGATATCGTCGCCTACGACGGCACGCCGAGCGTGAAGGTCGGCCGCGAGTTCCTGCTGCGGCGCTGAGCCTTCAGGCCTGGCCGCGCCCCAGCTTCGCCAGCGCTTCCGCCGCCAGCTTGCGGGTCAGCTCGCCGGCCGGCAATTCCGGCGCCAGCCGTGCCGCCTGGCCCGACCACTGATTGCTGAAATCGCCGTTGCCGGTCGGCTCCAGCTTGCTGCGGATCGGCGCCAATGCGGCGCCGGCGGTGGGGAAGGCTGGTGCATCGGGCGACAGCGGGCCCTGTTCGCGCATCAGCCGGTTCATGATGCCGCGTGCCGGCCGGCCGGTAAAAAGATTGGTCAGCGCCGTGGCATCGCTGGGCACACTCTTCAGCGCGGCGCGGTGATAGGGCGCGATGGTGGCTTCCGGACTCAGCAGATAGGCGGTACCGATCTGCACGGCCGCGGCACCCAGCGCCATGGCGGCGACGATGCCGCGGGCATCGGCAATGCCGCCGGCGGCGATCACCGGGAGCTTCACCGCATCCACCACCTGCGGCAGCAGGGCGAACAGCCCGATCTGCTGCGACATGTCGTGGGAAAGGAAATTGCCGCGGTGGCCGCCGGCCTCCAGCCCCATGGCGATGATGGCATCGCAGCCCCGCTGCTCCAGCCACACGGCTTCCTCGGCCGTGGTGGCTGACGCAATCACCTTGGCGCCGGTCGCCTTCACGCGATCCAGCAGGCTCCGTTCGGGCAGGCCGAAATGGAAGCTCACCACCTCGGGTTTGTACTGTTCGACCAGCTGGCAGAAGGAATCGTCGAACGGCGCCCGGCCGGTTGTCGGCAATGGCGCATCTGCATCCAGGCCGAATTCGCGATAATACGGCGCCAGCCTGGCGCGCCAGGCCTGCAGCCGGGCCGGATCGTCGGCCGGCGGCTGATGGCAGAAGAAATTCACATTGATCGGTTTGCCGGTGGCCTGGCGGATGATGTCGAGCGCGGTGCGCGTCTGATTATGGCTCAGCATGGCGCAGGGCAGCGACCCCAGTCCGCCGGCCTCGCAGACCGCGATGACCATCTGCGGCGTGGTGGCGCCGGCCATCGGCGCCTGCAGGATCGGCAGATCGATGCCGAACAGATCCAGGATGCGCCGGTCGGGCCAGACGGTCATGGTTTCCTCCACACGGGCTTGATCTGCCGCATCCTAGGCATGACCGCCATGCACGGGAAGGCTTATCGGCCGGTGGCCGGAACGTCACAGGCCTTTCAGGGCCGCGGTTGCGCCTTCCGCCGCCTCGATCCCGAGCAGCTGCTGCACGGCATCGATATCCTCCAGCAACGGCCGCAGGCCGCGGCCCTGGTAATGCTGCACCCCCAGGCCGATGCCGGCGGCGATGGCGCCGGTGCTGTCGCAATGGCAGAAGATGCCCTTGTGGCGCAGCATTTCCTGGTGTTGTGGAGAGAGTGACTGCAGTTCCGCGGTCTGCCGGCTGAGCAGGTCGGCGGTGGCATCGAATTTCAGGTAATCCGCCGCCTGCCAGTCCTGCTCGCTCAGGCCGGCCACATTCTCCGGATGGATGCCGTCCAGACAAAGCTTCACGCCATGTCGATCCAGAATCTGCCGGGCCGTTTCGGCGAGGCTGGGATGGGTCTGCCATTCCACCAGCGGTATCTCCACCATTATCTGGCGCACGTTCGCGGCGGGCTTTTCCGTCAGCAGGCGCAGGAAGGCGGTGCTGATCACGCTGACCAGATGCAGGTTGATCGACAGCGGCCGGCGCAGGCTGGCATTCTCGGCCATGATCTGCGCGATGATGCGCTGATCCAGCAATTCGGTGGCCTTGCCGAACAGCCAGATATTGTCGCGCAGCGAGATGCCCATGGCGCGTTCGACGGCGGCGATCGACACCCAGGTTTCGTCGGCCAGCGCCAGTGGTGCCTGGTTCGGCACCAGGGTCCAGATCGTCTGGCGACGGCGCTGGTTGGCCAGATCGGCCTGCCAGAGAATGCTGTGCACGTCGATGACCTTCGACAATGCCTCCAGGTCCGGCGGCGGTTCATCGCGCTGCGGCACCACGCGCTCCGATGGCGGCGCGGGTGATTGCTCCATCACGCGGCGGGCGGCATCGACAAAACTGTTGGCCTGGCTTTCCATGTCGAACTCGCGCAATCCGAGCGAACCATGGCGCTGCTCGCGCAGGCTCTCGCTCAGGCTTTCCAGTTTGTCGCGCAGACGCTGCATCACCTCTGGCACCGCCAGCAGCACCAGGATGTTGCGCGCCAGCGGCACCGCATCGATCGGCTCGCCCAGGCTGCGCTCCTCGATGAAGCGCGCCATGCTGCGGAACATGATGCGGCTGTGGATATTCGGAATGGCCGACAGGTCGACCAGCACGGCAATTTTGCCGGCATGCTGCTTGCGGAGCCTTGCCGCCATCTGGTGCAACGGGATTGCGGCGGGCAGGACGGCACTGATTTTCTGTTCCATGATCCTTTAATCCTCGATCACCAGGGTGACCCGGCGATTGCGCGCGCGGCTTTCGGTATCCATGCCGCGGGCGACAGGGCGTGAATCGGCATAGCCGATGGCGCGCAGGCGGCGCACGGGCAGGCCGTGTTCGGTCAGGGTGCGTACCACTGCGGCGGCACGGCCGGCCGACAGTTCCCAGTTCGACGGAAAGCGGTCGGACTGGATCGGCACATCATCGGTATGGCCTTCCACCGAGATCACGCCGGGCAGATCGCGCAGCAGGGCGGTCAGCCGGCGCAGCACCAGCTGGCCGTCCTGGCGGATTTCGCTCTGGCCGGAAGCGAACAGCAGCCGGTCGCGGATCGCGATGCTGACGCGGTTCTCCTGAATCTGCAGCTGCACCTGGTCTTCCAGCCCGTTGCGCCGCAACGCCTCCAGCCAGCGGTCAACGGTGGCCCGCATCGGCGGTGCGATGCTGACATTGGCGGGCAGCGGCTGCTCCGGTCGCGCCGGCATCGCCGGCGGCGTCTCGACCGCCATGGCGGCATCGGCGAATTCATGCCGGGGCAGGGTGCCGGTTTCGACCTGCAGCACATTGATCACGGTCGGCCGGGTTTTCTTGTCGAGCCACAGCATGCCGACCAGGGTAAGGAACACGATCATCAGCAGAGTGACCATGTCCATGTAGCTCACCACCCAGTCTTCGCTTTCCTCGGCGGTCTCGGGCGTCTGGCGGTCGGCATAGGCAGCCATGCGCCGTACCATCGGCCTGGGTGGTTTGATCCTCACGATGACGGGCAGTTCAGATGGTGCGGATTTCATCGCGTGTCTCGTTGAGGAAGGCCTGCATGGCATCGGCGACCACGGTGGGCGAGCGGCCGAGCGACACCAGCATCACGCCTTCCAGCAGGATGTTCAGCGTGGCGATGCGGCGCTGGGTGCGCTGCTCGATCTTGATGGCGATCGGCTTGAAGATCAGGTTCGACAGCACCACGCCATACAGCGTTGCCAGCATGGCTACCGCCATGCCGCTGCCGACGCGGGCGATGTCGCCCGAACCGAGTTCGCGCAGCATCGCCACCATGCCGGCCAGCGTGCCGAGCAGGCCGAAACCGGGGGCGAGTGCGGCCAGCGTGCGGAACAGGCGGGCCTGCGCGCTTTCGATCTCGGCCATCTTGCGGATACGCCAGTTCATGATGTGCATCAGGTCGTCCATCGGCGTGCCGTCGATCACCAGCTGCAGGCCGAGCCGCAGGAACGGGCTGGTGATCCTGGCCGCGCGCTCTTCCGCCGCATGGATGTTCTTCTGCGTCAGGTGGCGCGCCACTTCGACCAGTTCGGCGATTTCGGCGCCGATGCCGGCATCGCCCCGGAAGATGGCGCCGAAGGCATGCAGCGCCGCCAGCAATTCGCGGCCCTGGAAGGCGATCAGCGCCGAGACCGTCACGCCGCCGAACACGATGATGAAACCGGTCAGGTTCAGATAGGCCAGCAGGTCGCCTTCGCTGGCGGCGACGAACCACAGCAGCACCAGCGCGCCGGTCAGCCCGATCACGGTGACGAGGCTGATCTGGCCGCTGCTGCGCCGGACGGATTTGGACGCGCTCACGGCATCCTCGCAGACAGAATGCGATCCTGGCCCGCCGGTTTTGCAGTGGGGAAGGTTGGGATGGCGGACATCAGGGGAGGACCTGCGAAGTTCCGGGGCTCAGGAGGTTGGGACAATGCACAACGCAGACTGGTGCAATCCATGATCCGGATCAAAATAAAATCCGGATACCTCAGGCTTATTATTTGGCAACCTGTCGAGGCGGCACCGCTGGCCGCGGCAGCGTTTACCGGGAGCCGCAGGCGAATGGGATTCCGCCACCCACACGCGCAGTCCTGACGATCTGTGCCTCACCACCGGTGGCGCGAGGCACAGATCCCGGATTTATTCCGCCTTCACATTGGCGGTCTTGATCACCGCGGCCCAGCGCTTGATGTCGTCCTGCAGGAAGGCGGCAAAGGCCTTGCCGTCCTTCACATTCACCGCCATGCCCTGTTTCAGGAAGGTCTCGCGCACGCTGTCCTTCTTCATGGCGTTCAGCACCAGCTGGCGATAGCGGGCGAGGGCGGCTTCCGGAATGCCGGCCGGGGCGAACATGCCGAGCCAGGCATCGGCCTCCACGCCGGCCACGCCGGCCTGGTTCACGGTCGGCAGATCCGGCAGGTGCGGCGAGCGGTTCGGCGAGGCTACGGCGATGGCGCGCAGCTTGCCGGCCTGGATCTGCGCCAGCACGGTGGGCGTGGTGGCGAAGCTGCAGTCGACATGGCCGCCGAGCAGGTCCTGCAGCAGCGGCGCCGAGCCCTTGTAGGACACATGCGTCATGTTGACGCCGGCCTTCACCTTGAACAGCTCCAGGGTCAGATGCGACGCCGAGCCCTGGCCGGTCGAGCCGCAGTTGATCTTGCCGGGGTCTTTCTTCGCCAGCGCCACCAGTTCGGCCACGCTCTTCACCGGCAGGTCGTTCTTCACCACCAGAATGTGCTGCAGATCGGCGAGCAGCGCGATGGGCGCGAAATCCTTCACCGGATCGTAGCCACCGCCATTGGGCAGCAGCGAGATATTGGTCGAGAAGGTCTGGTTGGTGCTGGCGATCAATTGCGTGCCGTCGGCCGGACCGCGGGCGACGCGCAGGGTGCCGATCACGGTGGCGCCGCCGGGCACATTCTCCACCACGGCAGGCTGGCCGAGATCATGGCTGATCTCCTGCGCCACCAGGCGGGCCAGGCTGTCGGTCGGGCCGCCGGCGGGATAGGGCACCACCACGGTCACCGCCTTCGGCGGCGTCCAGGCCTGTGCATGGCCAAAGCTGGGCAGCAGGGCAATGGCGGCAGCGCCGCCGCCCAGTTCGATGAACTGGCGACGATTGAACATGAATCTTCCTCCGCGAAGCGACGTTTCTG
>NZ_JAOZVR010000062.1 GCF_025869515.1 Ferrovibrio sp. | reverse complement strand
TGCCTCGATGTTCGACGTTTCGTCGCGCTTTTGGGCGCTCGCGGCGTAATGCTGTATGGGGCCGCGCTCCAGCACCACCACCCGGTCGGTGATCGGCAGCAGCTTGCGGGCATTCTGTTC
The DNA here is from genome assembly GCF_025869515.1 of Ferrovibrio sp. Classification (GTDB taxonomy): domain Bacteria; phylum Pseudomonadota; class Alphaproteobacteria; order Ferrovibrionales; family Ferrovibrionaceae; genus Ferrovibrio. Next base: position 63,403 of record NZ_JAOZVR010000062.1, on the reverse strand, counting down.
CACGATGATGGCCGACAGGCCCTCCTCACGGGTGATACGGCGTAGAGCCGCCAGCAGTTCCTCGACGATGATCGGCGCCAGGCCCTCCAGCGGCTCGTCCAGCAGCACCAGCCGGGGATTGAGCATCAGCGCACGGCCGACGGCCAGCATCTGCTGTTCGCCGCCGGACAGCTGGTTGCCCATGTTGCGGCGGCGTTCGGCCAGGCGGGGAAACATCTCGAAGACACGCGCGACGCCCCAGGGACCGGGCCGCGCCACAGCGGTGAGATTCTCCTCCACCGTCAGCGATTTGAAGATGTTGCGTTCCTGCGGCACCCAGCCGATGCCCGCGGCAGCGCGCCGGTCGGAGCGATAGTGGGTGATATCCGCGCCGTTCAGGCCGATCCGGCCGCCGCGATGGCGGGTGGCGCCGATCAGGGTGTTGATCAGCGTGGTCTTGCCGGCGCCGTTGCGGCCGAGCAGCGCCAGGGACTGGCCGGCAGCCAGGCTGAAGCTGACGCCATCCAGCACGATGGCTTCGCCATAGCCGGCGCGCAGATCGGCGACAATAAGAAGATCAGATGGGAGCAGCTCAGACATCGACCAGCTCCTCGCCGAGATAGACCTTCTTCACGCGCGGATCGCGGGCGATGTCGGCGGCGGGTCCCTCCATGAACAGCCCGCCATTGACCAGGACCGAGATGGTTCTGGCGAAGCGGAAAACCAGCTGCATGTCATGCTCGATCAAGACCAGGGTGACCGAGGCCGGCAGCTGGGCGATCACATCGAGGATCTGGTGGCGTTCCGTCTCCGGCACGCCGGCGGCGGGTTCGTCCAGCAGCAGCACGGCGGGCTTGCCGGCCAGGGCGACGGCGATTTCCAGCAGGCGCTGCTTGCCATAGGCGATGGTGGCCGTGCGCTGGTCGCGCACATCGATCAGGCCAAGCTGCAGCAACAGGGCCTCAGCCTCGTCGATCAGATCGCGGCGCAGGCCAACCGGCCGCCACCAGCCGGTGGCGGCATCCTCGCGTTCGGCAATCGCCAGCACGAGAGTCTGCAGCGGCGTGAGATCGGCGAACAGTTGATTGATCTGGAAAGTACGCGCCAGGCCGCGCTTGACCCGCTTATGCGACGGCAGGCCGGTGATGTCGCGGCCCTGCAGCAGGATGCGGCCCGAGGTCGGCTGCAGCACGCCGGTCAGCAGGTTGACCAGCGTGGTCTTGCCCGCGCCATTCGGACCGATCAGCGCATGGCGCGCGCCGGCAGGCAGGCTGAAGCTGACATCATTGGTGGCGATCAGGCCGCCGAAGGCCTTGCACAGGCTTTGTGTCTCGAGCACGGCGGTCACCTGACGCCGCCTTTTCCGAGACGGTTCGCGAGCCAGTCGCGACCGGCGCCATAGAAACCGAGGATGCCGCCCTTGCCGAGCAGGACGATCAGCACCAGCACGAGGCCGACCCAGAACTGCCAGTATTGCGGTGTGATGGCAGCGAGGAAGTCGTACATGATCTTGAAGGCGATGGCGCCGACCACCGCGCCCCAGAGCTGGCCGCTGCCGCCCAGCACCAGCACCAGCAGCACATCGGCCGAGCGGTGGAAATCCAGCACATCGAGCGAAACGAATTGCGAGGTCTGCGCCAGCAGGGCGCCGGCAATGCCGGCATAGCCGGCAGCGATGGTGTAGATGATGACCAGCCGCAGGCTGGTCGGCACCCCCATGGCGCCGGCACGCAGACTGTTGCCCTTGATGGCGCGCAACAGCAGGCCATAGGGGGAATTGACCAGCCGGCGCGCGATATAGAACAGGATGAACAGCACCGCCAGGCTGTAGGCATAGGCGGTCTTGCCGAAGATATCGAATTCGAACAGGCCGAGCACCGGCCCCATGGTGACGCCGGTGAGGCCATCGGCGCCACCCGTGATGGTGCTGAACTTGTTCGCCAGTTCGCGCAGGATCAGGGCAACGCCGAGCGTGACCATCAGCTTGGTGAGATCCGAGCCGCGCAGCACCAGGAAGCTGGTGACGAAACCGAGCAGCGCGGCAACGCCGCCGGAAATCAGCAGACCGGCAACCGGATCGTGCAGGCCATGCTTGCCGAGCAGGCCGGCAACATAGGCGCCGAGGCCGAAAAAGGCGCCATGGCCGAGCGAGACGATGCCGGCATAGCCGAGGATCAGGTCGAGCGAGAGGGCAAACAGCGCCAGGATGGCGATCTCGTTGAGCAGCAGCACCTTGCTGGGGGCGAGCCAGAACAGCGACACGGCGAACAGCCAGAACAGGATTTCCAGCGGCTGCCAGCGTGCCGGTGCCAGCAATGCGCCGCTGGCGGTGCGGGTATCTGGCCTGAAATAGGTCAGCAGAGCGGACATCGGACTCTCAGCGCGCATGGGCACGGCCGAACAGGCCCTGCGGCCGCAGAATCAGCACGACAACCATGATCGTGTAGATGATGAAGCTGCCCACCGTGGGCACGTAATACTTGCCGGCCACATCGGCGATGCCGAGCAGGATCGAGGCCAGCAGCGGGCCGGTCAGCGTGGTGGTACCGCCGACGCTGATCACCACCAGGAAATAGATCATGAACTTGAGCGGAAAGGTGGGGTCCATGCCGAGGATTTCGGCACCCAGCACACCGCCAAGCCCGGCGAGTCCAGAGCCGAAGGCAAAGGTGAAGGTGAAGATCAGGCTGACATTGATGCCCAGGCCACGGGCAACGCGCGCATCGTCGACGGCGGCACGCAGCTGACTGCCGAAGCGGGTCCTGCTCAGAATCAGCTGCAACGCAATCGCCAGCACAAGACAGATGGCGATGACGAACAGGCGGTATACGCCGATGCTGACGCCCAGCACCGTCACGCGCCCCTGCAGGGAGGGCGGCAGGGTGATCAGCTGTTGCTGCGCCCCCATGAAATAATCGATGGCGGAAACCGCCATAAAAACCAGGCCGATGGAAAACAGCACCTGGTCGAGATGACTCTTGGCATAGAGCCGGGCATAGAGCGTGCGTTCTAGGAGCGCACCCAGCGCCGCCGAGACCAGGAAACCCGCCGGAATGCAGAGAAAAAAAGAAACGCCGAACCGGTTCATCAGCACGACGGTGAGGTAGCCGCCGGCCATGGCGAAGGCGCCATGGGCCAGGTTGATGAAATTCATCAGGCCGAGCGTCACCGACAGGCCGCAGGCCAGCACGAACAGCACCATGCCATAGGCGATGCCGTCGGAAAGGATGGTCAGCACGAAACGCTCATAACAGGCCGCCTGCCGGTGGTCGGTATCGAAGAACGGCCGGCGGTGAAAGCCGCCGGCCGCCGTAACACAGGATCGTCTGGCTTATTTCTTCGCCGCCTTGACCGGGTCCTTGACCTTTTCCACGGTGGCGAATTCGACATTGAACAATTCGCCATTCACCTTCTCGACCTTGCGGATGAAGACATTCTGCACGATGTCGCGGGTTTCCGGGTCGATCATCACCGGACCGCGCGGGCTGGTCCAGCTCTGGCCCTTCATGGCGTCCAGCAGCTTGGTGCCGTCGGCATCGCCGTTGGTCTTCTTCAGCGCCTGATAGATCAGGTGCATGCCGTCCCAGCCGCCGACGCCATGGAAGTTCGGCCGCATGTTGTTGGACTTCTTGAAGGCCTCGACCAGAGCCTTGTTCTCCGGCGAGTTATGCGCCGCCGAATAATGATGCGACGACACCACGCCGAGTGCCACATCGCCCATGCCGTTGAGGATATCGTCATCCAGCACGTCGCCGGTGGCGATCAGCCGGATGCCGTCCTTGGCCAGATCGCGCTCGGCGAACTGCTTCATCACTGCGGAACCGGCGCCCGATGGCACGAAGACGAACAGCGCATCGGGCCTGGCATCTTTGGCGCGCTGCAGGAACGGCGCGAATTCCGGATTCTGCAGCGGCACGCGCAACTCGGCCAGGACCTGGCCGCCGCCCTTGGTGAAACCTTCCTTGAAAGCCTTTTCGGCATCGTGGCCCGGACCGTAATCGGTCACCAGAGTAACTACCTTCTTGATGCCATTCTTCGGCGCCCATTCCGCCAGCGGCGCGGTGACCTGCGGCAGGGTGAAGCCGGTACGCACGATATATGGCGACTGTTCGGTGATGATCGAGGTGGCAGCTGCCATCACGATCATGGGAACCTTGGCCTGGGTGGCGATCGGCGCCGTGGCCAAAGCCAGCGGGGTGAGGCCGAAGCCGGCCAGCACGCTGACCTTTTCGTTGACCACAAGTTCCTGGGCGATGCGCTTGGTGACATCGGCAACGCCGGTATCGTCCTTGACGATCAGCTCGACCTTCTTACCGGCAACCATGTTGCCGTTCTGCGCCATGTAGAGTTTCGTCAGGCCCTCGATCTGGCGACCCGTCGAGGCGAAGGGGCCGGTCATCGGCAGGATCAGGCCGATCTTGACGGTCTGCTGCGCATAGGCGCCGGCGGAGGTGAGCAATCCGAGGCCCGCCGCCGCGGCAATCAGAAGGTGTCTGCGCTTCATGTGTGTTTCCTCCGTTTGTTTTCTTGCGTCTCGTTCGTTATTCGCACGAGAGTGCAGTTATTAAACGCTTTTTCCGGACTTTGGCGGAACCCGTAAAAGATGCAAGGGGAATTTGCGCAGACTTTACTGAGAGAGAACTTTCATCACTGACCCGCGCGCCAGGCCGTGTCGATCACAATTCCGCCCTGCACAGCGCGCGACACACAGGCGCAGATGCGGGTGTTCTCGCGCTTCTGATGATCGCTCAGGAAAACATCGCGGTGATCGATCTGCCCTTCCAGCGCCATCACGTCCACGGTGCAAAGCCCGCACTCGCCGCGGCGGCATTCCGCCATCACTTCCACACCGGCTGCATCGAGTGCATCCAGCATGGTCTGCCCCGCCGGCACGGCTATCTCGACGCCCAGCCGCGGCACCCTGACCCAGAAGCTCTCATTCGGATGGAGGCCGCCGCTGCCGAATGTTTCGAAGCGCAGATTGGCCATCGGACGTTCCAGCGCGGTCATCGCCTCGCGCAACCCCTGCAGTAGCCGCGCGGGGCCGCAGAAATAGATATCGCCATCGGCAGGAAAATCCGCCAGCTCGCGCATCAGGTCGAGGCGGTTGCCGTCCTCCGAGACGAACAGCGAAACCCGATCACCCAGGGTTTCCCGCAATTCCTCAGCAAAGGCCATGTCCTGCCGGCGGTGCACCGCATACAGCATGCGGAACTCGATGCCGCGCCACATCAGGGTCTGCGCCATGCCCAGCAGCGGCGTGATGCCGATACCGCCGGCAATCAGCAGATAGCGCGGCGCGCCAAATTGCAGTGCAAAATGATTGCGCGGCGAGGTGATCTGCAACCGCGCCCCGGGCAGCAGATTATGCAGCCAGGCCGAACCGCCGCGACTGGGATTCACCCGCTTCACCGCGATGCGATAGACATTGTGGCGCGGCTGGCCAACCAAAGAATAGGACCGCAGATCGCGGTGGCCACCGATATCGACGGCGATGTTGATATGGCTGCCGGGTTCGTAAGGCCCCACGCCGGCGGACGGCGCCAGTTCGAACATGCGGATGTCAGGGCCGAAATCCCGCGTGGCGACCAGTTCGGCATCGATCCAGTCATTCTGATCATGCATGGTTTTCCCTTCCTCACGCAGACTGGCGGATCAGTGCCATACCCGGCACCAGATCGCGGGCATTCTGGTGGCCCAGGGCCATCACCAGATTGCGATGGGCGACGCGCGAATGCTCGCGCATGAGAGCCTCGGCGCGTGCGCCCTCGCGCCGCTCGATGGCTTCCACCACGCTGCGATGCTGCTCTTGGGCCACCAGCAGAATGGCCCGCGATTCCGGCAATACCGCCTGCACTTCCACAAAGGCGCTGGGCGAGGCGAAAGGCAGCGCCACCGCGCGTTCGATCTGACGGGCGACCACACGGCTGCCCGCCATATGGATCAGCAGCTGGTGGAACCGCTCGTTGAGTTCGACATAAGCCGAGAAGGTGTCCGCGCCGGCTTCGTGCTGCACCAAAACATCGAGCTTGCGCAGGCAGCCCTTGATTTCACCGATCTGGCCCGGACTGGGGCCGCGCTCGGCTGCCAGCCGCGCCGCCAGGCCTTCCAGCGTACCGCGAGTCTCGATGGCATCGAAAATGTCGGCCTCGGAAAAATGCCGCACGGCATAGCCGCCCGACGGAATCGCTTCCAGCAGGCCCTCTTCCTCCAGCCGCACCAGCGCCATGCGTACCGGCGTGCGCGACACGCCGAGGCGGTCGACAATGGAGAGCTCCGACAGGCGTTCGCCCGATTTCAGCTCGCCGCCGAGGATCAGTTCGCGCAGACTGAGAATGGTTTTGAGCGACTGCGACATGCTATTCGGCTGCTTCGGCAATACTGCCGCCACGGTCGGCCGCGATCATGCGATCCAGCTTGCGCCGCGCCCACATCGAGCCCGCATCGATATTGAGATTGTAGAACAGCTTGCCCGGATTGGCCTCGATGGCCTTCTGCTGCGCCTCCAGAATGATCTCGTCCTCGCGGAAGATGCCGGAGACCCCCTGGCGCAGTTCGGTGGTCAGGCTCTGTTCGTCCAGCCGGTAGTTACGTACGAAGGCCCAGAAATAGTGGCAGGTATTCGCCGTCGCCGGCGTGATGGTATTGAGCACGAAGCCGTTGACGCCCTGGCTGCGATCGCCTTCGGGTGCGCCGGTGCCGGTCGGCGCCACGCCGACATCGATGGTCACCGTGCAGGGTGCTTCGAAGCGGATGATCTGCCAGCGATCGACCTTGCCGGACTTGCCGAGCTGCCCGGCCCAGAAGGGCGGCGCCTCGATATCGCGCATCCAGCGGGTGACAGTGGCAAAGCGCTCGCCATGGGTGACATCGAAGGGCGCCTCGGCCACGGCGCGATTGCCGATGCTGGAACCATGCACGAAGGTTTCATGCGTCAGATCCATCAGGTTGTCGATCACCAGACGGTAGTCGCAATTGACATGGATCAGTTCGCCATCGCCGGCCCAGGCCGGATCATGGTTCCAGTGCAGGTCGGGCACGCAGGCCGGATCGGCCAGCGCCGGATCGCCCATCCAGATCCAGACAAAGCGATGCCGCTCAACCACCGGATAGCTGCGCACGCAGGCCGAGGGGTTGATGGTGTCCTGCGACGGCATATGGGTGCAGCGGCCGCGTGCGTCATAGACCAGTCCGTGATAGCCGCAGACCAGGCTGCCGTCGTCCTGCAGATGACCTTTGGAGAGCGGCAGCAGGCGATGCCAGCAGGCATCCTGCAAGGCCACCACGCGGCCATCAGGCTGGCGATAGATCACCAGTTGCTCGCCACAGATCGTGCGCGGCAGCAGGCTGCGCTTCACCTCGTGATCCCAGGCGATCACATACCAGGCATTCAAGGGCCAGGGCACTGCACCTGTATCCATCGTGAAAGGCTGAGTGGCGGCCATTCCGACGTTTCCTCCGGTTCTTATGCTGTCGCCTGTATACATTTTTATCAGAATAATGGCAAATATTCACATTATGTTCTCATATTATATTGATTTTGGGATACAGAACTGGCGGATTCCCGGTTATTGCCCCGGCGCCCCTCAATGCGTATTCAGGATTGACCGACGGAATGAGGACCGCATGACCGAAGCCGCCTGGCGCCTGAGCGCCGCCGATCTGCATAAGGCCTATGCCAGCGGCAGGCTGTCGCCCGTGGAAGTCACCCGCGGCATCCTCGACCGCATCGCCGCCCTCAATCCGAAACTGAATGCCATCGTGCATCTGGATGCCGCCGGCGCGATCAAAGCGGCCGAAGCCAGCGCCGCGCGCTATCGCGATGGCAAGGCGTTCGGCCCGCTCGACGGCGTCCCGGTAACGATCAAGGACAGCCTGGTGGTCGGCGGCATGCCCGCCACCTGGGGCAGCCAGCTGCTAAAAACCAACCTGCCGCCGGCCGATGAACTGCCGATTGCGCGCCTGCGTGCTACTGGCGCCGTGCTGCTGGGCAAGACCAATGTGCCGGAATTCACGGTGCAGGGTTACACCTACAACCTGCTGTTCGGCGCCACCGGCAATCCGTGGAATCCGGATCTCACGCCGGGCGGTTCCAGCGGTGGTGCCGTGGCCTCAGTCGCGGCGGGCTTCGGCCCGATTGCGCTGGGCACCGATGGCGGCGGCTCAACGCGGCGGCCAGCCGGCCATACCGGCCTGGTCGGCCTGAAACCCAGCATCGGTCGCATCGCACGGACCGGCGGCTTCCCGGAGATTTACAACGACCTTGAGGTGATCGGGCTGTTCGGCCGCAGCGTCGACGATGTTGCGACGACGCTCTGTGCCTTGTCCGCACCCGATCCGCGCGACCGGCATTCGCTGGCCTTCCAGGCGGCCGTGACGATGGAAGACACCGTTGCCGGTCCGGCGCGGCCGCGGATTCTTTATCTGCCGCGCTTCGGCAGCAATCCGGTGGAACCGGAGATCGTTGCAGCTGTCGACGCTGCTGCCGAGGCGCTGGGTCGCGCCGGCTGCATTGTGGAAACCGGCCCCCTGCCCTTCGATATCGAGGCTGCGACCGCGGCCCTTGCGACGCTGATGCCGACCGGACTGACCATGATCGTCGACCGCCTGGGCGGGCCGGAGCGGATCACGCCAGCCCTGCAGCTGATGTACGAAGCCGGCAAGGCCGTATCCGGTACGGCCTATCTCGCGGCGCTCAACCATGCGGTCATATTGCGGGCCCAGATGGCGGAGTTCTTCGCGCAATGGGACGCCATTCTGACGCCGAGCACCGCTGCACAGCCCTGGGCCAAGGACAAGGTGTTCCCCGAAATCATCGCCGGCAAAAATGCCAGTCCGCGCGGCCATGCCGTCTATACCGGCTGGGTCAACCTCGCCGGCCTGCCCGGCCTTGGCCTGCCGGCAGCGCCCGATGCCAAGGGCATGCCGATCGGCTTCCAGCTGATCGGCGGTTTCGGCAAGGACGCGATGCTGCTGGCGCTCGGCCGCCGCTACGAAAAGCAGGCGCCCTGGGCAGACCGCCGGCCGCCGCTTTTCTCCTAGGCCGCCGAGACGTCGCGGTAGAGTTTCATCAGCCGGGCGCGAAAATCGGGACCGGTCTTGGCCAGGCTGCCGCTGACGGGGTCGGCACCCGCCAGCATCGTATCGGTGGCCTGACGGGAGAAGTCGACGACAAATTCGACGCGCGCCCGGCGGCGCTGCTCGATCCGCTCCAATGCACCAGCGATGCTGCCATCCGCCGCATCGGCAAAGGCAGCACGCAGTTCCGCAGCCGCGACACAGGCATCCTCGATGGCCTGGGTCGCGCCCTGGCCCAATGTCGGCACCATCGGATGCGCGGCATCGCCCAGCAGCAGGATGCGGCGGTTTGAATCGCAGAATTCGGCCGGCGCCTCCTGCAACCGCGCCCAGTGGATATCGGCCACATGGCTGCAGATCGCATCGATCATGAAGGCACATTGCGCGCTCGGCGGACCATCGGCGGGCGTATACAGCGCACGCAGGACATCGGGCCGTTTGGCCTCGGCCGGCACATCTTCCTCGGGCAGGATCGGGAAGGATCCCGAGATGTAGGTGGCGTTGCCGGGAATGCGGAAAGCCAGCAGACGATTGGGGCCGTTGAACCACTGTTCGTAATCGTCGACCAGGTCGGGACGGGCATCTTCCAGCAGCAGACGGAAGATGCAGACGCCGAGGAATTTCGGCTGCGGCCGGCCGAGGAAGGTTTCACGCACCTTCGAATAACGGCCATCGCCGGCCACCAGCAGATCGATGCCGTCGATGATTTCTGTACTGCCGTCCTCACCCAGTGTCTCGACCACCATGGGCCCGGCCTCGCCGGCGCGGGCATAGCGCATGGCAGCCACCTCGGTGCCGAAGCGCACCTGCTGCTGCACCGGCCGGCGCAGCAGGGCATAGAGCTGCGACCAGCGGATGCGGATGCCGGGATTGTCGGCGACCTCGGACAGCGGCAGATTCATCAGCTCGCGACCGCCGGTAAGCGAGATGCGCCAGCTCAGCCAGGGCAGGCTTTCGGCTTCCAGCAGCGCCGCCAGCGCCGGCTGATAAAGCCGCAACGCCTTGATCGCATTGGGACCGACATTGAGACCAGTGCCGGCTTCGGCATGATCTTCGGTCGTGGCGCGCTCCAGGCAGATCACCTCGACATTGCCCAGATCGCGCAGACCATAGGCCAGGATACTGCCGGCCACGCCGGAGCCGACGATGACAATGCGTTTGCGGCCGGTAGCGTCCATGGATTATTTCCCGCCCCAGTGCACAAAGGTTTTCTCGATGGTGAGGAAAATCCAGTTCATGCCGTAACCCAGCGCGCCGGCGGCAAAGATCGCAGCATACATGGTCGGCATCTCGAACAGCATCTGCGCCTCGATCAGGCGGTAGCCGATGCCATCGGAAGAGCCGATGAACATCTCGGCCACCACGATGATCACCAGCGCCAGCGAAATGCCATTGCGCATACCGATGAAGGTCTGCGGCAGGGATTCCCAGAAATAGACATCCTTCAGCACCTGCAGCCGGTTGGCGCCCATCACCTTGGCGGCCAGCACACGGGTCTTGCGGGCATTCATCACGCCATAAGCCACGTTGAACAGGATCACCAGGACCGAGCCGAAGGCCGCCACCGCGATCTTGGTCTTGTCGCCGACGCCGAACAGCACCAGGAACAGTGGAAACACCGCCGAAGCCGGCGTGGAGCGGAAGAAGTCGATGACGAATTCGACCGAGCGATAAACCTTGTCGGCAGCGCCGAGCATGACGCCGAGCGGAATGGCGATGGCCGAGGCGATCAGGAAAGACAACACCGTGCGATAGATGGTCTGGGCAAAATCATGCAGCAGCGGGCCACTGACCAGGCCGTCGACCAAGGCCTTGAAGGCCTTTTGCGGCGGCGGCAGCAGCACCGGATCGGCGATCTGCAGCAAGGTGGCAATCCACCAGACCAGGATCAGCAGGATGACGCCGATAACGGGATTGAGCCGGGTGAGAAGCTTGCTCATGACAGCCTGGCCTCGCGGCGGAAGATTTCCAGGCACCGGCTTTTGATCTCGACGAATGTCGGATCGGACAGGGTATCGGCCGAACGCGGGCGCGGCAGCGGCACCTCGATGAAATCGGCGATCCGGGTCGGCCGGCGTGTCAGCAGCAGCACATGGTCGGCCAGATAGACCGCCTCTTCCAGATCATGGCTGACGATCACCATGGTGGTGTGCGTTTCCATGAACACCTTCTGCATCTGGTCGCGCATGAACAATGTCATTTCATAATCCAGCGCCGAGAAGGGCTCGTCGAGGAACAGCACCTCGGGCTCCATCACCAGAGAGCGCATGATCGACACGGTCTGCTGCTGGCCGCCGGAAAGCTCGTAGGGGTAGCGGTTGAAATCGATCTTGACCTGGAAACGGCCGAGCAGTTTTTCCACCCGCTCGTTGCGCGCCTTGCGGCTCAGGCCCATCAGCTTGAGCGGATAATGGATGTTGTCGATGGCACGCAGCCAGGGGAACAGCGCCTCGCGGTAATTCTGGAACACATAGCCGATACGGGTTTCGTCGATGGTCTTGCCATCGAACAGCACTTCGCCTTTGTCCATCGGCAGCAGGCCGGCGATCATGTTGATGATCGTACTCTTGCCGCAGCCATTGGGACCGAAGACCGAGACCACCTTGCCGCGCGGCAGGTCGAGATCGAAATCCTCGTACAGCACGCTGCCCTGGAACTGCTTGGACAGACCGCGCACAGTGATATGCGTGCCCGGCGGAAACCAGCGATAGGACTTCTCGCCCGGCTGCGCAAGGGCAGCCGGCACAGGATCATCCTGCACCGGCCCGCCCTTGATCAGCCGGATCGCCGCCCGCGTACGAGACAGCATCAGCTGGAAGCTTTCTTGTCGAGCACCACCAGATACTTGCCGGTATCGACCGGCTCCTTGATGACACCGCTCTGGATGGTGAAGTCGATCACCTTCTGGAAATCCTTCTTGTCCTGCACCGACAGTTGATCGATCATCAGCATGCGCGGCAGCGGAATGGTCATCGCCAGTTCCGGCGGTGTGAAGGTATTGCCCTTCAGCAGTTCACGCGTGGTCGGATCCTGCTCGATATCCTTGAGCGCCTTGCGCCAGGCGACCGAGAAGCGTTTGGCCACCTCCGGCCGCTCCTTCATGAACTTGCCGGTGATGGCGCCGCCCGCCATATAGGCATAAGCCTCTTCGCGGCCGATGATGTATTTCGACACCACGCCGGCTTCCACTGTCCTGGCCGCGCCCATGCTGTTCATCACGGTAGCATTCGGCTCCAGCGTATAGCCGAAATCGAAAGTGCCGGCTTTCATCGCATCGGTATGCAGGTTCATCGCCAGTTCGGTCAGCGTGTAATCGGCGCCTTCCTTCATGCCGACCGCGCCCAGCACGGCGCGCGCCATCGCCATATTGCCGGCACCGGGGGCCGACATGATCTTCTTCGGCGCGGCACTGGCGGCCTTGATGTCCTTGACCGTCGCGGCATTCAGCCCTGTCTTGGCGACGAACTGCTCCATCTTGGCGAACTTGTTCTGGCCGTAGAGGGACATGTAATAGACCAACCCCTCCTTCTTGGTATTGGCATTCATGCCGTCGACGGTGACCAGATTGGCGCCGGCGTCCAGATCACCGGTCAGCATGCCCTGCACGATCGGCGGCGCGCCCATCAGCTTCACCATCTCGGCGTCGATACCCTGTTCCTTGAAGTATCCGCGCTCGACCGCAACGAAATACGGCAGCGCCGAGGAAACCGGGAAGACACCGACTTTCACCTTGTCGGCAGCCTGGGCGCCGGCGGCGAGAGCGAACAGAGCGGCGCCCGCCAGCATGGTGGTACGAAAGAAACGAATAGTCATTGGTCTCTCCTTTGGATCAGGCAAAAGCGTATTGCGATGGCTGGAAAAAGCTGGTGCCGGCGACATAGCAACGCCCGGGCGACATATCGGGCGGTTCGCCCTGTTCGGCACGACCATCGAAGGTGAGTTCGAGCTGCACGCCGCTGGGGTCGTAGACGAAGAGCTGCCAGTAGGTGGTGTTGGGCACCAGGAATTCACGCCAGTCGATGCCCTGCTGGCGGAAACGCGCGATGAAATCGTGGTAGCCGACTGCAGTCAGCGAAATATGATCGATGGCGCCGCTGCCGCTCGGCGCCTTGCCTTCCGGACCAAGCGCGGGACCGCCGGCATAGATATGGATGATTGCCTCGCCCACCGGCGTCGGCACGGCGATCCAGGCGCCGGGATAGCCGAAATCGGGCCGCGCCACTTCGGCCAGCCCGAGCAGGTCGCAGTAAAACCAGCGGGTCTTGGCCAGATCCGCGGTTTTAATAGCGACATGAAACAGTCCGGTAATGACGCCTGCCATGTCTGCTGCTGTGCATACAATGTGCCAGCCGCAGAAGCGCCCGCCTGGTTCGGGAATCAACCGAGACTCGCTGTGGCTGCAGCTTTACCGTGAAAGCAAAGGGACTGCCGGTTGCAGGGCGCCCAAGACAGTAGCACCCACGCCTAATATTTGGGCTAATGCTGGTATCGAAATCCGCAATGCCGGGTAACCAGCAGCGGAATACATCTTGCTACACGGACATCATTGTTTTCCGGAGCATTCATGCAAGCCGCCGTCCATCGCCTGTCCATGCGCCATCCCGGCGATCTTTCCGCCCTTGCCGACCTCTTTGATCGTGGCGAACTCGCACCTACCGATGTTGTGGCCATCATCGGCAAGACCGAAGGCAATGGTGGCGTGAACGATTTCACCCGTGGCTACTTCACGCTGACCTTCTCCACCCTGCTGGCCGAACGCACCGGCAAATCGCGCGAGGCGGTCGTCAAGACGATTCCCTGCATCCTGTCAGGCGGCACCGAAGGGGTACTGTCTCCGCATTATCTGGTCTTCTCGCGCAGCCCCGCCTCTGTCGCACCGACTGGCGACAAGCGTCTGGCGATCGGCGTTGCCTTCAGCAAACCGATGGCGCCCGAAAATGTCGGTCGCCGCAGCCATATTGAAATGGTGGCGGATACCGTGCAGGCCGCGATTGCCGATGCCGGTATTACAGATATGGCTGATGTGCATTTCGTACAGGTGAAAGCGCCCTGCGTGACGGCCGCACGCGCGCAGGAGGCAGCTGCACGCGGCGCCGCCGTGCTGACCGCGGATTCGAACCGCTCGATGGCTTACGCCCGTGTCGCCGGTGCCTTTGGCGTGGCGCTGGCGCTGGGCGATGCCCGCCCGGCACGGATCACGGAATCCGCGATGTTCGCCGATTACGGCATCGCCTCCGACCGCGCCAGCATCTCGTCGGGTGTCGAAGTGGATTGCAACGAAGTGATTGTGCTGGGCAATGCGACAGACTGGAGCGGCAACCTCGCCATCGCGCACCGGCCGATGCGCGATGCGCTGGACATCCGCGCCGTCGTCGCCGCGCTCGACGATCTCAATATCGTCGCCGATCCGCAGGTTTCAGAGAATGATGCCCTGCGTATCCGTGGCGTACTGGTGAAATGCGAACCGGATCGACGCGGCATCATCCGCGGCAACCGCCACACCATGCTGGACGACACCGACATCAACGCTCAGCGCCATATCCGCGGCGCGGTGGGCGGCATGGTCGCCGGCGTGACCGGCGACGGCCGGATTTTCGTATCCGGCGGCGCCGAGCATCAGGGCCCCGATGGCGGTGGATTGATCGCCGTCATCGCCAGGGTCTGACGGATTACAGGCCGAGGATCAGCTTCGACATGATGTTGCGCTGAATCTCGTTCGATCCGGCATAGATCGTCACCTTGCGCATGTTCAGATAGCGCGCAGCAACGCCATCGGCGTAATCCGGCCCAATGCCGGGTTCGTTCTGTCCTTCCACCAGCGCCGTATAGGGCGCGGCATAATAGCCGATCGCCTCGGCCGAGAGCTCGCTGACCAGCTGCTGCAGCTCGGTGCCACGGGTCTTCAGCATCGACGAGGCCGCACCGAGATTCTGGCCGCTCTTGGTACCACCCAGCACGCGCAGTTCCAGCATCTCCATGGCCATGATGCTCATCTCGGCATCGGCCAGCTTGGCGGCGAAATCCGGATCGGCAGCCAACGGCTGGCCGCCCTTCCGCTCGGTCCTGGCAATCTTCTTCAGATGCGACAAGTGGCGCTTGAGATGACCGGAATAGGCATTGCCGCGCTCAAATTCCAGCAGGTATTTCGCGCAGGTCCAGCCCTGGTTCAGTTCGCCGACCAGATTCTCCTTCGGCACCTGCACGTCGTCGAAGAAAACCTGGTTGACTTCCTGCATGCCGGGCGAGGATTCATCGATGGTGACAATCGGCGTGACGGTGATTCCCGGCGACTTCATGTCGATTAACAGGAAGGAAATGCCTTCCTGCGGCTTCTTGGTCTGCGCGGTACGCACCAGGCAGAAAATCATGTCGGCATACTGGGCTTCCGAAGTCCAGATCTTGCTGCCGTTGCAGAGGAAATGGTCGCCCTTGTCCTCGGCCTTCATCTGCAGGCTGGCAAGATCCGAGCCCGAGCCCGGCTCAGAATAACCCTGGCACCACCAGACATTGGCAGCGAGGATATCGGGCAAGTATTTCTTCTTCTGCGCCTCGGTGCCGAATTTCATGATCACCGGCGCCAGCATCCGCGGACCGAACGGCACCACGATCGGCGCACCGGCCGAGCTCATTTCCTGTTCGTAGATATAACGCTGGGTCGGTGTCCAGCCCGGACCGCCGTGTTCCACCGGCCAGTTCGGCGCTACCCAGCCGCGCTCGTTCAGTGCCTTCTGCCAGCGGATATGCAGATGCTTGGCGATATAGCCGGTGCGGGTGCGCGCCATGGCCGCACGCATCTCGGCATCGAATTTCTCGGCGATGAAGGCGCGCACATCGTCACGGAACTTCAGTTCGTCAGCGGTAAAATTCAGATCCATGGTTTCACTCCCGATTTTTATTTCCGTCAGAGTATAACAGGCCTGCCGCCGTGCAAGACCGCCGGCATGGCATGACGCTGCGTCAAGTCAAGATAGGGCGTCAAGTGCCGCTGTTTTGAACGGTTTCGTGACCGGCGGCAGCCTTGAACTGTTTCGGCGCCATGCCGGCGCGGCGGGTGAAGAATCGTGTGAAATAGGCCGGATCGCGGAAGCCCAGCGCATAGCCGGCCTCAGCGATGGTCATCGAGGTATAGAGCAGGTTGCGCTTGGCCTCGATCAGCAGGCGGGCATGGATCACATCCAGCGGCGCCTTCTCGGCGACACGACGGCAGGCCGCAGTCAGCCGCTTTTCCGTGATTGCCAGCGCCTGGGCGTAGGCGCTGACCGGGCGGTGATCGCGGTAATGGGTTTCGACCAGGCCGCGGAAACGAGCAAACAAAACGGCATCGGCATCACGCGCCAGAGCGGCTTGACGATCTGCCTGCCGCAACCGCGCCTGGGCTACAAAGATCAGGCGGGTATGTGCGGCAATCGCAGCCAGACTGCCGAGGCCCGAGGTGCGGAATTCCTCGGCAATGGCGGCAAACTGCCTGTGCAGGCTGGCCGCCATGGCCTCGTTGCCATCCAGCGACAGCAGCATCGCCTCGGCCATCGCCGGCCCGATCTCGGCATCGCGGGGTCCGAGAATTTCACTGGCAAAGCTGTCAGACAGCGTCACGACCCAGCCTTCGGTGCCAGGCCGGAAACGATAGCCATGCACTACGCCGGGCGGCACGGTCACCAGCGCGGGCGCGCGGAAATCCTGCGCCAGGCTGTCGGCCCGCAATTCACCGCCGCCGCCGACAGCAAGCAGCAGCTGGAACAGGTTGGAATGCCGATGCGGCGCTATGTACCAATCGTGCAAGATGCTGCGCGCCGGAATGGTTTCGACATGCAGAAAATGCAGCCCGGCATCCTTGTCGGCTTCGCCATAAAGAAAGAATTTTGGAATATTATCAGTCATTTGATTGATTCTATCGACATCACGCCCATTGTCTTGGCGACATCGCCCCGCCACTACTTTCTGGCTTAAAAGTACAAGACAAAGGCCGCTGCGTCCATTTCCCTGATCGCAGGTCCACGTCATCTTCCCTTCGGGCGGTGGAATGCCGGCCGTCAGTCTGGGAGAGGAAATCATGCGTACCCAAGTCGGTATCATCGGCGCCGGCCCGGCCGGGCTGCTGCTGTCGCATCTGCTGCATCTGGTCGGCATCGACTCCGTGATCCTGGAAGCCCGCGACCGCCCCTATGTCGAGGGCCGCATCCGCGCCGGCGTGCTGGAACAGGGTACTGTCGATGTGCTGAACGACACCGGCCTTGGCGCCCGCATGAACAGGGAAGGCCTGCTGCATCACGGCACCACGCTGCGCTTCCGCGGCCGCAATCACCATATCGATTTCGTCGACCTGACCGGCAAAGCCGTGATGGTCTATGGCCAGCATGAAGTGGTGAAAGACATCATCGCCCAGCGTCTGGCCGATGGCGGCAAAATCGAGTTCGAGGCTGCCGATGTGGCAGTACACGGCATCGAAAGCGACAAGCCCTGGATTACCTGGCGGGACAAGGCCGGCAAGGACCATCGGCTGGACTGCGATTTCATTGCCGGCTGCGACGGTTTCCACGGCATTTGCCGACCGGCGATTCCGGCATCGATCCAGAAGGTTTACGAGCGGGTCTATCCTTTCGGCTGGCTCGGCATCCTGGCGCGTTCCAAGCCGGTGCAGGATGAGCTGATCTATAACAATCATGCCCGCGGCTTCGCCCTGTTCAGCATGCGCTCGCCCGAGATCACGCGGCTTTATCTACAATGCCTGCCGGATGAGGACATCGCCAACTGGCCGGACGAACGCATCTGGGAAGAACTGCATCTGCGACTGAAAGGCGAAGACAAACTGAACCTCGCCGAAGGCCCGATTATCCAGAAGAGCGTGACGCCGATGCGCAGTTTCGTCTGCGGCCCGATGCGTCATGGCCGCCTGTTCCTGGCCGGCGACGCCGCCCATATCGTGCCACCAACCGGTGCCAAGGGCATGAACCTGGCTGTGGCCGATGTCCGCTATCTATGCCGTGCGCTGGAAACCTTCTACAAAAAGAACAGCGGCGATCTGCTGGGCGGCTATTCCGATCTCTGCATGCGTCGGATATGGAAGGCGCAGCGTTTCTCCTGGTGGATGACATCGCTGCTGCACAAGTTCGACGAGCGCAACGCCTTCGAGAACGAAGTACAGCTGGCCGAACTGGATTACGTGGTCAGCTCGCGCGCTGCCAAGACATCACTGGCCGAGAATTATGTCGGCCTGCCGTTTGAGGATCAGTAAGACCTAGGCGGCGACTGCCTCGGTCAGCCGAACGCAACGGGCCGCATGGCCCGGCCCGATCTCCACCACTTCTGGCGGCGCCACCAGGCAGGCGGCAGCGGCATGCTTGCAGCGCGGCGCAAAGGAACAGCCCGGCGGCAAGGCAGCCAGATCAGGCGGTGCGCCCGGGATGGCATCCAGCCGCGCGCCTGACATGGCGTCATGGGCGCGCGATGCCAGCAGGCCTTGCGTATAGGGATGCCGCGGATTGCGGATGATGTCGCGTACGCTGCCAGTCTCGACAATGCGTCCGGCATACATCACCGCCACGCGATCAGCGACTTCTACCGCAACGCCGATGTCATGCGTCACCAAGATCACCGACAGGCCGAGTTCGCGCTGCAATTCGCGTAGCAGCAGCAGAATCTGAATCTGGACCGTGGCATCCAGTGCCGTGGTCGGCTCATCGGCCAGCAGGATCTGCGGATTGCAGGCCAGCGCCAGGGCGATCATGGCGCGCTGGCGCATGCCGCCCGACATTTCATGCGGAAACGCCTGCAGGCGACGCTCGGGTGAGGGAATCTTCACCTTCTGCAACAGGGCCAGGGCGCGGGCATGGGCCTCGGCACTGGACACAGGCTCATGGCGGCGAATGGCTTCCGTGATCTGGGCACCGACGGTATAGACCGGGTCAAGCGCCAGCAGCGGTTCCTGGAAAATCATCGAAGCCATCTTGCCACGATAATCGGCCAGCCCACGCCCGGACAGTTTGAGGATATCCTGACCCGCGGCAACCACACTGCCACTCAGCTTGGTGCGGTTCTTCGGATGCATGTTCAGCAGCGACCGCAGGGTGACGCTTTTTCCGGAACCAGACTCGCCCAGTAAAGCCAACACTTCGCCACGCTGAACCGATAACGTCACACCATTCACGGCATGCACGGGCTTGCGGCCGCCGGTGAACGTGACGTTGAGGTCGCGGATATCGATCATCGGAATATCAGTCATTCTGCCGCCTCCGCCGGGGGTGCAGATGAATGGCCCGAACCGGGCTGGCGCATCAGGCAGGAGACCCGCTGGCCGCTGGCCACTTCAGCCAGTTCCGGCGCCACCCTGCTGCAGACATCGCTGACAAAGTTGCAGCGGGTGTGGAAACGACAGCCAGACGGCGGGTTGATCGGATTGGGCGGATCGCCATAGAGCGGCGCTTCCAGTGTGCGGTCGTCGGGGTCCATTGCCGGCATCGAGGCCAGCAGGGCCGCACTGTAGGGATGCGCCGGCCGCTCGAAAATCGCATCGGCAGCACCGATCTCGACCACCTTGCCGAGATACATCACCATGACGCGGTCGGCCATGAACCGGACCACGTTGAGGTCATGCGAGATGAAGATATAGGTGAGCCCGAATTCTTCCTTCAGATCGAGTAGCAGGTTGAGAACCTGCGCTTCGACTGATTTATCCAGTGCCGATACGGCCTCGTCGAGGATCACCAGGCGCGGCTCCAGGGCAAGTGCACGGGCGATGTTGATACGCTGGCGCTGGCCGCCGGACAGTTCATGCGGATACCGGCCGGCAAAACGGTGCGGCTCCAGGCCTACCCGGGCCAACAGGTCATGCGCGCGCGCAAGTGCCTCACGGCGCGGCACGCCATGTACCCGCGGTGCGAAGGCAATCGAATCCTCGATGGTGAGACGTGGATTCAAGGATGCATAGCTGTCCTGGAACACCATCTGCACCTGACGGCGGTATTCCGACAGCGAAACATCATGCCCGACGCTCTCGCCATCGAAGACGATCTGGCCCTGGTCAGGCTGGATCAGGTGCATCAGCAGGCGAGCGGTGGTGGATTTTCCGCAACCGGATTCGCCGACGATGCCGAGTGTTTCGCCTTTCAGCAGATCGAAGTCGACGCCATCGACGGCGCGAACCACGGTTTTACTGCGCCCGAGCAGGCCCTTGCCGACCGGGAAATGCTTGATCAGCCCTTTGACCGTGAGCAGCGGCTGACGCGGACCACCACGATCACGGGCATCCACAGTGATATCGGATGCCGTGCTCATTGCCGCACATCCATGGCCGTGCGCAGGCCGTCGGAGAACAGGTTGAAGGAGATCGAGGTGATGAAGATCATCACGCCAGGCAGCGCGGCCACCAGCGGATTGACATAGATCGCGGTGCGCAGGGTGTTGAGCATCAGGCCCCATTCCGGTTCCGGCGGGCGCACGCCAAGACCGAGGAAGCTGAGGCCGGACGCCAGGATCATCGACACCGAAATCAGGCTGGTGGCATAGACGAAGATCGGGCTGAGCACATTGCCCAGCACATGCACGCGCACGATGGTGAAGCCGCCGGCACCGCTGGCCCGTGCGGCCTCGACATAATCGCGGTTACGCACCTGGGTGGTCACGCTTTCGGCGACACGGGTGATCGGCGGGATGAACACGATGGTCAGCGACACCAACGCATTGGTCAGGCCGGCGCCCAGCGCCCCCGACAGGGCGACGGCCAGCAGCACAGAGGGGAAGGCATAGAAAATGTCGATGGTGCGCATGATCATGGTATTCAGCTTGCCGCCGATATAGCCGGCGCAAATGCCCAGGCCGGAACCGATCACGAAAGCGGCCAGAACCGGCGTGACGCCCATGAACAGCGACAGCCGCGCACCGAAGATCAGGCGTGAGAGCATATCGCGGCCAAGTTCATCGGCGCCGAGCGGATAACCGGGCGTGCCGACCGGACGCAGACGGCGCAGCATCGAGCCGCGCACTGGATCGGCCGGCGCCAGATAGGGTGCGAAGATCGCCATCAGCACCAGCGCGACGATGATCACCAGGGCAATCATTGCGACGGGATCGCGGCTGATCCGACGTACCACGCCGCGCCAGTAGCCCTCGGAGACTTGAATCGGGGCGATTGCGATCTTGCCGTCCAAAGCGCCAACGGCCATCGCTCAAGCCCTCTGGATACGCGGGTCAAGCGCTGTTTGCAGCACATCGACCAGCAGGTTGAGCAACACGAAAAACATCGCCAGCACCAGAATGGTGCCCTGCAGCAGCGGCAGGTCGCGCTGGAAAATCGCCGCATTGAGCAGGAAGCCGGTGCCCGGCCAGGAAAACACCGTCTCGATCAGGATCGAGCCGCCGAGCAGATAGCCCAGCTGAAGCCCCATCACCGCCAGCGCAGTGGGTGCGGTATTTTTCACCACATGGCGGAAAATGCCACGATCGGTCATGCCCTTGGCGGCCAGCGCCTGGACAAATTCCTGCGACAGGATTTCGGCCACCAGGGCGCGGATGGTGCGGGCGATCACACCCATCGGAATCACCGACATGGTGATGGCCGGCAAGATCAGGTGGCGGATATGTTCCCAGTTCCAGGTCCAGTCCGCCGAACCGCCCGGCCCGGCCCCGGTCGCCGGCAGCCAGTTGAGCTGCACGGAGAAGACGATCACCAGTACCATGCCAAGCCAGTAATGCGGCACGCTGACCCCCAGCACCGACAGCGCCGAGGCGATGCGATCCACGGCCGAGCCGCGGTAATAGCCGGCGACAAAGCCGAACAGGCAGCCGAAGAAGAAACCGATGGCGGTCGCCACTGCCGACAGGATCAAAGTATTGCTGACGGCACGGGAAACCTCGGTCAGCACGGAACGGCCGCTGGCGATCGAGGTGCCGAGGTCGCCGATCATCACCTTGCCGAGCCAGATCACGTACTGCACCGGCAGCGGCTTATCGAAACCATAGGCGGCCCGCATGGCCGCCTGCTGTTCGGCACTGGCATCGATCGGCATCACTGCGGTGAGTGGATCGCCGGGCGTGATATGGACCAGCAGGAAGCAGACGACGCTGACGCCGAAGGCAACCGGCAGAACATAGAGCAGCCGCTTGAGAGTGTAGATCAACATGGGCGGCGGTCCGTCATGGGGATACGGAATACTGTAACCGCCGGCCCCGTTTCACCGGAGCCGGCGATCAGGCAGGGTTATTTCGCCATCGTGATCGGCGAGAAGTCCTGGAACCAGTTCTGCGCCTGCACAAAACCCTTGACCTTCGGGCTCATCGCCCGGGCGTTGACGTCATGAGTCACCATCAGGAACAGCGCTTCGTTGACGTACTTCTCGTGAATCTTCTGCAGCACCTTGTCCTGCTCCTTGGCATCGAAGGTGTTGCGAACATCGTTGAACAGCTTGTCCATCTCCGGGTCGCAGTAGTGGCCCCAGTTGGTGCCGTTGGGCGCCACGAGATTGCACTGCAGATGACGGATCAGGCCAGTGAACGGATCCTGGACGAAATAGGTGAAGTTGATCGAGGTACCGCCGCGGGCGCTTTCGCTTTTCGCACCGGCACGCCAGATGTTGATCAGCTGGTTCCACTCCACCACTTCGAAGTCGATCTGGATGCCGATTTCAGCCAGGCTCTGCTGAACGAATTCATTCATCGGCAGCGGCAGCATCTGACCCGAACCCGAAGGCGAGATCAGCGCCTTGGTCTTCAACGGCTTGTCGGGACCGTAACCAGCCTCCTTCATCAGCTTCTTGGCTTCGGCCAGATCGTACTTCACCTTGAAAGTCGGATTGCCGAACCACTGGTTGCCGGGTGGCATGAAGCCCTCCGCCGGGATCATCAGGCCGCCGAGCAATTCCTTCAGCCCCATGCGATCGATCGCCAGATTGGCCGCCTTGCGCACGCGGATATCATTCCACGGCGAACCTTCGGCGCGCGACAGATGCCAGGTCCAGTTATGCGGATAGGCATTGGTGACAATGGTCAGACCGGCCTGCTTCAGCGAGGCCACCGCATCGGGCGCCGGCGCTTCGATCCAGTCGACCTGACCGGACCGCAGAGCGGCCACGCGGGCATTCGGCTCGGGCAGCGGCAGCAGCACGATCTTGTCGAGCTTCGGCACCCGCGCCTTGTCCCAGTAAGCGGCATTGGGGGACAGTTCGGCCCGCTCGCGCGGCACGAAGGCCGTCAGCTTCCAGGGGCCAGTGCCCGAGGGCGTCTTGGCGAATTCATCCCAGCTTTTGCCGAGTTTTTCCCACTGCGCCGGCGACGACATCATCACCCAGGCGATCTGGTAGGGCAGCGTGGCATCCGGGGTCTTGGTGATCACCTCGACCGAATACTTGCCGGTCACCTTGTAGCTGGCGACGGCAGGAATGCGCGACAGGCCCTGGGCCGACTGGCGCGGATCGAATTGCGGCACATCCTTCTTCAGCAGCTTGTCGAGGTTCCACACCACGGCATCCGCTGTGAACTCGCTGCCATCATGGAACTTCACGCCCTCGCGCAGGGTGAAGGTCCACTTGGTCTTGTCCGTGGCATCAACACCCCAGCTGGTCGCCAGACCCGGCGTCAGCACCGACGGCTTGTCGAACTTGCTGAGATCCCAGTTGATCAGGCCGTCATAGACCGTGTAGCCCATGAAACGCATGCCTTCGCCGCCCTGGTCGGTCTGACCGGTGGTGAGCGGAATATCGGAAGCCGTCATGCCGATACGCAGCACGCCCTGCGCCTGCGCCGACACGGTTGTCAGCCCTGTCAGGGCAGCAGCAGCCAGCAGCGACAGCAGAAACGGAGAAGTCTTTTTGAGAGCCATGTGTTCACCCCGGGTTGGTATTGCGGGTGAAGACGCAAGGTCCGTGCCATTTGGCAACCGGCTGATTCCATGCACACAAATGAAAGTGGCGCGGCGGCCTGCCCAACCCGAGGCTAGTGTTGCCTCAGAATTGGGCAGGACCGATCAATCAAACAGGGAGGGTCTGATAGGTTGGCTGCACAGCCTCATAGGCACCGGCGATGCGATACAGCATCGCCTCATCGAAAGGCCGTCCGATCAGCTGGAAACCGATCGGCAGCCGACCACGCACAAAACCGGCTGGCACCGTCATCGCCGGCAAACCAAGGTAATTGATCGGTCGCGTCAGGCGTGTCAGGGCCGCGATGGTCTTGCCCGCCTCCGGCCGGCCGGCCACATCGGTCTCCTCGACGGTGGGTGCCGGACGATCCGCGACCGGCGCGAAAACCGCGTCGGCGCCATTCATCGCTTTGAGGAAAGCCGCCGTTGCCTCGCTGCGCCAGCGCTGCGAATCGATATAGTCCAGCGCGCTGACGGCAAGACCGTTTTCCAGCCGGGCCCGAACCTGATCGCCATAGAGATTGGGCCGCGTGCGCAGCCAGGATGCATGCAAGGCCGCTGCTTCGGCAGAGATCATGACCATGGACGCTGCCGTCACCATCTCCATATCCGGTGGTGTCATTTCAACGATCTTCACGCCGAGCTTCGACAGGGCCTTGAGCGCCGCTTCCAGACATTCCGCGCTCGGCTTGTTCAGCTTGTCCCAGAAATAACGGCGCGGGACGGCCAGCTTCAGGCCGCGCACCGCACCGGATTTTGCCGCCGCCACATAGTTCCCCACGGGCTGGGTGCTGGCCGTGGGGTCGCGCGGATCGGCACCGGCCAGGATTTCCATCAGCAGGGCGCTGTCTTCCACCCGACGCGTCAGCGGACCGACGGTATCGAGCGAGTAGCTGAGCGGCATGGCGGCCGCACGGCTGACCCGCCCCCAGGTCGGCTTCATGCCGACCAGGCCGCAGTAATGCGCCGGCTGGCGAATCGAGCCGCCGGTATCGGAGCCCAGCGCGCCGAAAACCATGCGGGCCGCCACGGCCGCAGCCGAACCACTGGACGAACCGCCGGTGATACGGTCGGTATTCCACGGATTGCGCGCATGGCCGTAGTGATAGTTATGTCCGGTCGGACCAAAGGCGAATTCGGCCATGTTAAGCCGGCCGAGATCGAGTGCGCCCTCGGCATCCAGCCGCTGCAGCGCCGTGGCAGTTTCGGTGGCCTTCCAGTGCCGGCGAATCGCCGAACCGCAGCTGGTTTCCTTGCCGGCCCGGTAATACATATCCTTATGCGCCAGCGGCACACCACCGAGGCGGCCCAGGCTGGCGCCGCGCTTGCGCGCACGATCCACCGCCTTGGCTGCCTTCAGTGCTGCATCGGCTTCCAGCTTGAGGAAGGCATTCACGCGCGGCTGCCATGCGGCGATCCGCGCCAGGCAGGCCTCGGTTAGCGCCTGCGACGTCACTTTCCCCTGCGCCACGGCGCGGGCAGCCTCCGCAAGTCCCAGCAAGGCGATATCCGGCGCAGCCGCCTTCCGGGCGGCAATCTTCTTCGCAGGCTTTTTCATCACTGCTTCCTCTTCTTTGCCGCTGCGGACTGCACCACCGGAAACAGCCCCGGCTCACGCTCGAACGGCATTTTTTGGGCCTGGCCGCGGAATTTAGCCAGCGCAGCGCCCAATGTTGCAGCAATAACATCGGCACGGCCGGGACGCAGCAGCACCCCAGCCTCCCCGAACATGCCGGCAATCAGCGGCGGCGACAGGGCCGGAACAGCCTTGGCCGGCGGCGTGAGTGGCGTGACAGTCGCCTTTTTTCGGGCGGATTTCATGGCGGTGGCTCGGCTCCCTTGCGCGACGTGATCAGGCCATAATGCTGCGGCATGCGATGGACTGCAAAGTTGAAAGTGGTGGTCTTATAGCTGGCGCAGGCGTCGAGATCGCAGGCGGCCACCGCCAGCTCATCGCCATCGCCGCGGGTCGCCGCAACCGTGACGCCGGAGGGCGCGATGATCTGGCTGCCGCCGATCATCGGCACGCCTTCCTCGTTGCCGGCTTTGGCCACACCGATGACCCAGCAGCCATTCTGGTAGGCGCCGGCCTGCATCGACAGTTGATTGTGAAACAGCGACAGGTCGTCATGCTCAGGCGCCGGCGCATTATGCACCGGCGTATTGTAGCCGAGCAGGATCATCTCCGCGCCCTGCAGGCCCATCACGCGATAGGTTTCAGGCCAGCGCCGGTCGTTGCAGATCGCCATGCCGAGGATGCCACCGAAGCCGTGCCAGACCTTGAAGCCGGTATCGCTGATATCGAAGTAGCGTTTCTCAAGATGCTGGAAGCGGCGCCAGGGTTCATGGTCAGCATGGCCGGGCAGATGCACCTTGCGATACTTTCCGATGATCGCACCGTCCTTGCCGACCAGGATTGCGGTATTGAAATGCCTCCCGTCCGGCGTGAGCTCCGCGTAGCCGAGGTAGAAGCCAAGACCGAGCCGTTTGGCTTCATCGAACAGCGACCGTGTCGCCGGTCCCGGCATCTCGCGCTCGAAGAAGCTGTCGATTTCGGCCTGATCGGTCATGAACCAGCGCGGGAAGAAGGTGGTCAGCGCCAGCTCCGGAAACACCACCAGGTCGCAACCCATGCGCCGCGCCTCGCGCAGATGCGCAACCAGCCGCTCGACCACCTGCTTGCGCGTGTCGCTACGAGCAATCGGACCGAGCTGAGCGGCGCCTACGGTGATCACTCGTGTCATATCAGGCCCTCCCCACATCCTGCGGCTTCAGGCCGACGATCTGTTCATACAGCGCCGAATCGGTGGCCCCCTCGCTGCCGAACACCAGCACGCGCGATGTTGCATCAAGCCCGAGAGCCGCCGCCTGTTCGGGATTGGCACGCGCCGCCAGGGCGCCAGCCAGGCCAGCCACGGCAGACTCGCCTGCCACGATCGCCACGTCATCGCCGACCGGTCGCGCCAGTCGCTGCATCAAGTCGGCGGCCGCCCGATCCTCTACCGTCATGAAGGCATCGGCGCCCAGCGAGAGGATATCCCAGGCGATCAGCGAGACTTCGCCGCAGGCCAGGCCCGCCATGATGGTGTCCAGCGTGCCCTCCACCACCACCGGTCTGCCGGCACGGGCGCTGCGATACAGGCAGTCGGCCTTGTCCGGCTCGACCACGATAATGCGCGGCCGCGCCGGACCCAGGCTTTCCCACAGATAGGCGAGTACAGCCGCCGCCAAGCCGCCAACGCCACCCTGGACGAAGACGTGGGTCGGCTTCGCCGGGCATTGCGCCAATGCTTCGGCCGCCATCACCGAATAGCCCTGCATCACGTCGCGCGGAATGTCGCGATAGCCGGGATAGGATGTGTCGGAAATCACGATCCAGCCGTTGGATTCGGCATCCCGCTGGGCCTGCCGCACGCTGTCGTCATAGTTGCCGGCCGTGCGCACGACGCGGGCGCCATAGGCGGCAATGGCAGCCGCGCGGCCAGGGCTGACCAGCGCATGGACGTAGATCACGCAGGCACAGCCGAACAGAGACGCACCCCAGGCCACCGAACGGCCGTGATTGCCATCGGTGGCGCAAGTGACCGTGACCTTTGCGGCAATAGCGCGATAACGCCCGGCCAGCAGATCGGCAGGCATAACCTCATCCACGGACTTCCCGAGTTCGGCGGCTACGGCGCGTCGCAATTGCCGCATCACCGCATAGGCACCGCCGAGTGCCTTGAAACTGCTCAGTCCAAAACGGCCACTCTCGTCTTTATACCAGATCGCGCCAAGACCATGTTCGGCCGCCAGCACCTTCAGATCATGCAATGGCGTTGGTGTGAAACCGGGCCAGGCGGCAATCTCTGTCTTTGCCTGCGCATGGGCGGCCAGCGACTGGATTTGCGCCAGCGCCGCCGGATACAGCGCCTCTGGATCGACCCGGGGATTGCGGAACAGGGTGGCAGACATCAGGCAATCAACCTAGCAATTTGCCTGCCAAGTCAGGCTGGATGAACTTCGATCTCGCGGTCGAGTGGAATCAGTTCCTCATCGCCGGCATCGCCGCAGGCCCACATCACGATGCTGAACCGCCCCGGCCTGTCCAGCGCGACCATCGGATGGTGCCAGGTTCCGGCGGCATACATCACACCGACATTCGAGGGCGCGACAAAAGAGATCGCCCTGCCCGCATCGGGTCTGCCCTGCCCGTTATCAGGGCAGACTGTGACGAGATAGCGCGCCACATCGACCGGCATGAACACCTGCGCCGAGAATGCATGGCGCTCGAACAGCTTCAGCTTCAGCGGCAGATGACTGGCGGCGACGGTGGAAAGCGAAAAATCCAGCCCTGCCTGCGGACGGCGATTTTCGATCAAGGGCCCATAGTAATGCCGGCCGGTATCGGCCGGCGCGGCAAGAACCTCGCCATAAGGCGCAAAGGCCTCGGCGGTCAGCGGACGGGCGGCAAGCTGGAGCATGCCGCGATCCTAGCGGCTGGCTTCATAGCCCGCCAGCACGGCCGCAAGATTGACGCCCAGGATATCCGACAGATAGCCGCCTTCCTGCACCAGCGTGGTGGGTAGACCGATGCGGGCGATAGCACCGCCGATCCGGCGGAAACCTTCGGTGGTGATCTTCAGTCCCTGCAGAGGATCTTCCTCGGAGGCATCGAGGCCAAGTGCCACCACCAGGGCGCCGGGCGCAAAGGCCTTGATGGTCCTCACCGCACGATCCAGTGCCATCATATAGTCGGCATCGCCGGTGCCGAGCGGCAGCGGGATATTGAGATTGGCCCCCAGCCCCGCCCCGGCTCCCATTTCATGAGCATAGCCGACAAAGAAGGGGTAGTAGCTGCCGGGATGGGCATGGATCGACACGGTCAGCACATCGGCGCGGTCGTAGAAAATACCCTGGGTGCCATTGCCGTGATGCACATCGACATCAAGAATAGCGACGCGCTCGTATTTCTGCCGCAGATGCGCGGCGGCAATCGCGCTGTTGTTCAGATAGCAGAAGCCGCCGGCCATATCGCGATAGGCATGATGGCCGGGCGGACGGCACAGCGCATAGATCGTATCCTCGCCATCCAGCACCATCTGCGCCGCTGTTGTGGCGACATCGGCCGCCGCGCAGGCGGCGGCAAAGGTGCCGGCACCGATCGGGCAGGCCGTATCGGCGGTGTGCCAGCCAAGCTTGCCGACGATGCCTGTGGGATAGCTGGCGCCTTCGCCGCGCTGGGCATGAATATTGGGGATCATCTCGCTGTTGGAATCGCCCAGCGCACGCCATTCCTCGAAGCCGGTTTCCAGGAAGACGAGGTAATCCGGACTGTGGACCCGGGCACGCGGTCCGGCACCGAAACTCTGCGCCGGCAGGATGGTGTGCTTGCCGCTGTTCAGCCCGTTCAGCAGGCGACTGGCGCGTTCGGGCTGCTCGGTAGTCTTGCGCACCACGCCGCGCACCAGAAAAAACTGCGGATCATGGCTCTGATGCGCTTCGCTGTAGACGGCTTTCACGAGATCCTCTCCGTTGTCTTATTAACCGGCAGATTGCGCACCAATTGCGCAACACCGCGCCAGGCGTCTCCGAGGTGATATTCAACACCAGCATGAATCTTCGCCACATCACCACTTTCTATGGCGGCAAGGAGTGGTTCATGCGTTTCGGCAATGCGATGCGGGTCGTCGTAGAGACGGCCGATCAGGCCGATGACAATGCGCAATTCCGAGGCCAAGTCGTCGAACAGACGCAGCAGGCGCCTGTTGCCCGACATTTCGCAGATCAGGCGATGAAAGCGGTAATCCTCTTCCACCTGGCGGCCGGGATCGTTGATCGCCGCCGTCTCGTATAGCACATCGAGCTGGCGGCGCAGCGCGGCACGGCCCTCCGGCGTGAGGCGCGTCGCAGCTTGCACGGCGGCGTGTTTTTCAATGCAGATGCGCAGATCGTAAAGATCGTCTATCTCGTCCGGTGCATGGGCGCGCACAAAAAAGCCGCGGCCCGGTATCGCCACCAGCAGCCCCTGGTTTTCCAGCAGGCGCGCAGCCTCGCGCACCGGTGCGCGGCTGACACCGAGCTCGCGCGCGACGGCGGCTTCCGCCACCTTGGCACCCGGAGACAACTGGCCGGAAATTACCGCATCGGTAAGCACGCGGGCGATCTGCGTGACCAGATCCTGGCTCACGATGGCGGGCAATCCGACCGGCTTGGAAGCGAGTCTCATTCAGCTATGTCCTTGATCTGCTTCTCTATCGTACAAATCGTCGACTGTCGACACTTTTCGATTGCGACTCATTTCATCCGCATGACAGTATGTCGCACCTTTTTTGGAGATGATCTCTGATGACGGCCTCCATCCGCGCCCTCAATAACAGTCACGATCTGACTTGGCAGACGAAAGTCGACCTGGCCGCAGCCTATCGCCTGATCCATCGCCATGGTCTGGACGATAGCATCTACACGCATATTTCGGCGCGCCTGCCCGGTGGCCATGACCGTTTCCTGATCAATCCCTACGGCATGCGGTTCGACGAGGTGAAGGCCTCGAACCTCGTCACCGTGGATATCGACGGCAAAGTGATCGAGGATCCGCTCGGCCTCGATATCAACCCGGCCGGTTTCACCATCCACAGCGCCATCCACTCGGCCCGCCCTGATGTAGTCTGTGTGCTGCATACCCATACCGTGGCCGGCGTTGCCGTTTCCTGCCAGCAGGATGGCCTGTTGCCGCTCAATCAATGGTCGATGCAGTTCCACGGCCGCATCGCCTATCACACCTACGAAGGCATCGCGCTCGACCTCGACGAACGCCAGCGCCTGATCGCCGATCTCGGCGACAAGTCGGTGTTCATCCTGCGTAATCACGGTCTGCTGACCTGTGGCCGCTCGGTGGCCGAAGCCTTCAAACTGATGTTCAACCTTGAGCGGTCTTGCCGCGCACAGCTCGCCATCCAGTCGGCTGGCGCGCCGATGATCCAGGCGCCGCCGGGCATCCCGGAAAAGACTGCCGGGCAATATGCCAAGGGCTACGACAGAATAGAGGCCGGAAATGGCCCGGATATTGAATGGGAGGCTTTCAAGCGGATGTTGGAACGTACGGATCCCGACTACCGCACCTGAAACTGACTGTCACAGAGGGGGTTTGCTGTGCTGAAGAAAAGCTTGCTTGGTCTACTCGTTGCTACCGGTATTGCCACTTGCGTCGCCGTCGGCGCCATGGCCCAGTCACCAAAATCCGGCGGCATTGCCAATGTCATCATCCAGCCGGAACCGCCCGGCCTGATGCTGGCCATGCTGCAGAACGGCCCGGTCCAGATGGTGGCCGGCAATATCTATGAAGGCCTGCTGCGCTACAGCCCGAAGCTGGAACCCCTGCCCGGCCTGGCCGAAAGCTGGACCATCACTGATGAAGGCAAGACCTACACCTTCAAGCTGGTGAAGAACGCCTCGTGGCATGATGGCAAGCCGTTTACAGCCGCTGACGTGCTGTTCACCGTCGAATTTATCAAGCAGACCAATCCGCGCGCCCGCGCCAACCTGGCACAGGTCGAAAGCGTTTCGGCGCCCGATGCCCATACGGTGGTGTTCAAGCTGAAGCAGGCTTTCGGCCCGTTCCTTGGTATCTTCGAAGTCGGTTCGATGCCGATGGTGCCCAAGCATATCTATGACGGCATCGACTGGAAAACCGCGCCGGCGAACAATACGCCGATCGGCACCGGCCCTTACATGTTCAAGGAATGGCAGAAGGGCTCCTTCATCAAGCTGGTGAAGAATCCGAACTACCATGTGAAGGGCAAGCCCTATCTGGATGAAATCTACTGGCACATCATTCCGGATGCGGCAGCCCGTGCGGTTGCCTTCGAAACCGGCAAGGTCGATATCCTGCCCGGCGGTTCGGTGGAAAACTTCGACGTGCCGCGCCTGAGCAAGCTCAAGAATGTCTGTGTCACCGGCAAGGGCTGGGAATACTTCGGCCCGCTCGCCTGGATGTGGCTGAACAACCGTCAGGGCCCAACCGCGAACAAGTTGTTCCGCCAGGCCGTGATGTATGCCGTCGACCGCGACTTCGCCAAGAATGTCGTCTGGAACGGCCTCGGCGAAGTGGCCGTCGGCCCGATCTCGTCCTCGACACGTTTCTTCGACAAGAGCCTGGCCAAGTACAAGTACGATCCCGCCAAGGCCAAGGCCCTGCTGAAGGAAGCCGGCTACAAGGGCGAGAAGGTGCGCTTCATGCCCTTGCCTTATGGCGAGACCTGGGCGCGCTGGGGTGAGGCCGTGCGCCAGAACCTGCAGGATGTCGGCATCAATCTCGAAGTCGTCGCCACCGACGTGCCTGGCTACAACCAGAAGCTTGGCGAGTGGGATTACGATATCGGCTTCAGCTATCTTTACCAGTATGGCGATCCCGCCCTCGGCGTCGGCCGCAGCTACGTGTCCTCCAATATTGCCAAGGGCTCGCCCTTCAACAATGTGGAAGGCTATTCCAATCCCGAGGTCGACCGCCTGTTTGCCGAAGCTGCCGTCGCCTTTCCGGATGCCAAGCGCCAGGAACTCTACAATCAGGTCATGAAGATCCTGATCGACGAGGTTCCGGTCGCCTGGCTGCTGGAACTGGAATTCCCGACCATCTATCGCTGCAACGTCAAGGACCTGGTCACCACCGGCATCGGGGTGAACGACGGCTTCCGCGACGCCTGGATCGACAAGTAACCGCATCAATCGCCTGCGGCCGCCTTTGCGGTCGCAGGCGAACTGCCTTCGCAACCCGCCTCTCCTCCCCGGATTGCCCCGATGCTGTCATTTGTTGCCCAACGCCTGGTCAAGGCGGTGATCGTCCTGCTGGCGATTATCGTGTTGAACTTCTTTCTCATCCGCGCCGCGCCCGGCGACCCGGCCGTTGTGATGGCCGGTGAAGCCGGCGCGACCGACGAGATGTTCGTCGCGCAGCTGCGTGAGAAATTCGGCCTCGACCGCCCCATGCACGAGCAGCTCTTCCTTTATGTGAAGGGCATTGCCAGCTTCGATCTCGGCTTCTCGTTCCGGCAGCAGATGCCGGTTTCCAAGCTGATTTTTGATCGCCTGCCTGCAACCTTGCTGCTGACCGGTACGGCTTTCATCATATCGCTCGGTCTCGGTGTTTTACTCGGCGGCATGGCGGCCCGCCGCGCCGGCCACTGGACCGACAGCGCGATCACGGCACTGGCGCTCATCTTCTATGCCACGCCGCTGTTCTGGGTTGCCCTGATGCTGGTGCTGCTGTTCTCGGTGCAGCTCGAATGGCTGCCCAGTTTCGGTTTCGAGACGGTCGGGTCCGGTTATACCGGCCTGCGCTATGTGCTGGATGTCGCGGCGCATCTGGTGCTGCCGGCCATCACACTCGGCACGTTCTTCATGGCGACTTACACACGAATGACCCGCGCCTCCATGCTGGAAGTCTCGCGCCTCGATTTCATCAAGACTGCCCGTGCCAAGGGTCTGCGCGATGCGGTGATTCAGCGCCGGCATGTGCTGCGCAACGCCATGCTGCCGGTGGTCACTCTGGCCGGTCTGCAGGCCGGGACGCTGGTCGGCGGCGCCGTGTTGACCGAAACCGTCTTCGCCTGGCCCGGCATCGGCCGGCTGATGTATGACGCGCTGCTGCAGCGCGACTACAATCTGCTGCTCGGCGTCTTTGTCGTCTCGTCCGCCATGGTGCTGATCTTCAACCTGGTAACCGACATGATCTACCGCCTGGTCGATCCGCGCATTGTGATGGGCTCATGAAAAACATCGTCAAAGCCCTGCTGCGCAATCCCGGCAGCCTGATCGGCCTGCTCATCTTCGCCCTAGTGCTGGCCGTAGCGCTTGCCGGACCGCTGATCTTCCCGCAATCACCATGGCGCATGGTGCAGCGACCGTTCCTGCCGCCGGGCGCGATTGACGGCTTCCTGTTCGGTACGGACGCACTGGGCCGGGATGTCACCGCCGGCCTGATCCACGGCGCCCGCGTCTCGCTACTGGTCGGCCTGGTTTCTACCGTGGTGGCACTGCTGATCGGCGTGCCCCTCGGGGCTGTCGCCGGTTATGCCGGCGGACGAATTGACGATGCGCTGATGCGCTTCACCGAATTTTTCCAGACCATCCCGAGTTTCGCGCTCGCCATCGTGCTCGTCGCCATCATGCAGCCGTCCATTGTTTCCATCGTGGCGGCCATCGCCATCGTCAGCTGGCCGCCGGTGGCCCGGCTGGTACGCGGCGAGGTGCTGTCGCTACGCAGCCGCGAATATGTGCAGGCCGCCATTGTCACCGGCCACA
Source organism: Ferrovibrio sp. (assembly GCF_025869515.1). Lineage (GTDB taxonomy): Bacteria > Pseudomonadota > Alphaproteobacteria > Ferrovibrionales > Ferrovibrionaceae > Ferrovibrio. The sequence continues at coordinate 29,220 of NZ_JAOZVR010000062.1, read as the reverse complement.
GCAACGGCTGGATCATCTGGCGTGAAATCCTGCCCAATACGCTGTCGCCGATCATCGTGCTGGCCTCGCTGATGGTGGCGACGGCTATCCTGCTCGAATCCTCGCTGTCTTTTCTTGGCCTGGGCGACCCGAACCTGATGTCCTGGGGTTACATGGTCGGCGCCGGCCGCACCGTGATCCGACAGGCCTGGTGGATCACGGTTTTCCCCGGCATCGCCATCCTGCTCACGGTGCTCGCGCTGAACCTGATCGGTGAAGGCCTGAACGATGCGCTCAATCCGCGCCTCGCCAAGGAAGGCCGCTGAGCATGGGCACACCCGTCATTGCCATCCGGAACCTGAAGCTGGCACTGCCGACTGGCGGCGACCGCAATTTTGCCGTCGATAGCGTCTCCTTCGATCTGATCGCTGGGCAAATTCTATGCGTGGTGGGTGAGTCTGGCTCGGGCAAATCGATGTGCGCCCATGCATTGATGGGTCTGCTGCCCAAGGCCGTGAAGCCGCAGGGCGGTAAAATCGAGTTCGAGAGCAGGAATTTGCTCGAACTGGATGAAGAGGCCTGGATGGCGCTCCGTGGCCAGCGCATTGCCATGATCTTCCAGGAACCGATGACCGCACTCAATCCGTTGATGCGTATTGGCGATCAGATGGCCGAAATGTTCGAGGCCCATAACCTCCTGACCCCGGCCGAGCGGCAGCAGCGTGCGCTTGAACTGGCCCGTGAGGTCGGCCTGCCCGATCCGGAACGCATCATCCGCGCCTATCCGCATCAGCTTTCCGGAGGTCAGCGCCAGCGCGCCATGATCGCGATGGCGCTGGCGCTGGAACCCTCGGTTCTGGTGGCCGACGAACCGACCACGGCGCTGGACGTGACGACCCAGGCGCAGATTCTGAAACTGATCCGCGATCTGCAGCAGCGCCGCAATATGGCGGTGATGTTCATCACCCATGATTTCGGTGTCGTGGCCGAGATCGCCGACCGCGTGGTGGTGCTGCAGCATGGCAAGCTGGTGGAACAAGGTGCGGCCGGCGATGTCCTGCAGCATCCGCAGCATCCCTACACCCAGGCTTTGCTGGCCGCGGTGCCGACCATGGAGCCGCCGGTTCGCCCGTCGCTGGATGACCGCCGCAAGGCCGTGGAAGTGATCGGCCTGAGCAAGACCTACGTCACCAGCAGCGGCTGGTTCCGCCCTGCCCGCCGCGTCGAAGCCGCAAAGGACGTCAGCTTTGCCATCCGGCAGGGCGAGACGCTCGGCCTTGTGGGTGAGTCCGGTTCAGGGAAATCCTCGGTGGCACGACTGGTAATGCAACTGATCAAAGCCGATGGCGGCAGCATCCGCCTGGGCGATATCGATCTGACGCTGCTGGGCAGCCGGGCACTGCGCAGCCAGCGCAAGCGTATCCAGATGGTGTTCCAGGACCCCTTTGCCTCGCTCAATCCGCGCCGCAAGGTGGGCCGCATTATTGCCGACGGTCCGATCGCCCATGGAGAAGCCCCGGATACAGCTTTGCAGCACGCCCGCGACCTGCTGCAGATGGTGGGCCTGGATGCCACGGCAGCCGAGCGTTATCCGCATGAATTCTCCGGCGGGCAGCGCCAGCGCATCGGCATTGCCCGCGCCCTCGCACTCAATCCGGAAATCCTGGTTGCCGACGAAGCTGTTTCGGCGCTGGATGTCTCTGTGCAGGCACAGGTGCTGAAGCTGCTGGAAGACCTGAAATCTCGGCTTGGCCTGTCGATGCTGTTCATCACCCATGACCTGCGCGTGGCCGCCCAGATCTGCGACCGCATCGCCGTGATGCAGCGCGGCCGGATTGTCGAACTGAAACCGGCTGCGGCGCTGTTTGCCGCGCCCGAGCATCCCTATACCCGCGAGCTGCTGGCCGCCGTGCCGGGCCGGCGCGCGAGCGAGGCCGCCTGATGCGCTGCGCCGTGATCAGCCGGAAATTCGATCTGCGGTCCTATTACGGCAAGGCACTGGCGAAGATCGCCGACCGGATCGAAAGCATCGATCATCCCGTCACCGACGGTGCCGAGGCCGTTCGCATTGCCCTGGCCTGGCATCCGCATCCGGATGCCTTCGAGCGTTACCCGAACCTGAAAGCGGTCTGCACCATCGGCGCCGGCGCCGACAATGTGCTGGCCTGCCCCAGCCTGCCGCCGCATGTGAATGTCGTCCGCGTGGTGGACCCGGCCCAGGCCGAAATGATGGCCGGCTTCGTCGCCTGGCATGTGATCTGGCACCAGCGCAAGTTCGCCACCTATATGCAGCAGCAGCGCGACCGCATCTGGCGCCGCCTGGAACAGCGCCCGGCCAGCGACGTGCCGGTGAGCATCCTGGGCTACGGCAAGATCGGCGAGCGCGTCGCCACGCAGCTGGCCGGCCTCGGCTTTCCGGTCAATGTCTGGAGCCGCACACCGAAATCCGCAGCCCCCGGTCTGCGCGCCTTTGCCGGGCGCAATGGCCTCTTTGCCATGCTGGCCGAGACCGAGGTTCTGGTGAATCTGCTGCCGCTCACGCCGGAAACCCGCGGCCTGATCGATGCTGAAGTCTTCTCTGCGATGAAACACGGCGGCTATCTAATCCAGACCGGCCGTGGCGAGCAGATGGTGGAAGCCGATCTGCTGGCCGCACTGGAAAACGGTCAGCTGTCCGGCGCCTCACTGGATGTCTTCGCGGTCGAGCCGTTACCGGCAGACCATATCTTCTGGCATCACCCGCAGATCCTGATGACACCGCATGATGCCTGCGATGTGAGTTTCACAGCAGTAGCCAACACTCTGGTTGCCACGGCCGCCGCCATCGAAGCCGGTGAGATACCGCCCCACGCGGTCGACCGCAGCCGCGGATACTGAATCGCTATGCCTTGATCTTCTGGCGGCGCGTTTCGCCGTCGATACCGCCGGTTACCGCCCATTCCGCGAAGATTTCCGGCTTCTTCTCGAATTCGCGCGGCTGCCACTTCTCGGTCAGGTAATCCTCGTCCGTATAGTATTCGGCCAGGCCGCCGGCGGGATTCTTCACATACCAGAAGAAGGCCGATGAAATCGGATGCCGGCCCGGCCCGAGCTGGGTTTCCCAGCCCTGGCGGTTGATCTGCATGCCGCCGCCGATCACCTCATGCACGTCGCGCACGGTGAAGGCGACATGATTGATGCCGGCCTTGCCGGTCGGGCTTTTCAGCAGGAACAGGTTGTGATGACCACCCTGGGCGCTGCAGCGCAGGAACAGCCCGGTTCCGGGGTAGCTGTCGGAGATATGGAAACCCAGCACATCGGTATAGAAACGCTGCATCGGCTCGACCTCGGGCACGAACAGCACGTAATGCCCGATATTGACCGGCTCGGCCTGCTGATAGATCGGGCTCGGCGTATCGATCCGGCGATGCTGGTCGATGGTATTGCTGGGTGCACCGGTCACCGCGACCTTGCGCCGGCGGCTGACGCGGAAGGAGGTCTTCAGCCCAGAGGGGTCAATGCAGGACAGGGCATCCTTGCTTTCACTCACGGCCATACCTGCGGCCTTGAGCTTCTGCCCGATCTGGGCCAGGGCTGCTGCGTCGCCGACGCCCCAGATGCCCTCGCGCAGGGTCGAGCCGGCCTCGAAAGCCGGCGCCAGCACAGGATCGTCCTTCGGTCGCAGAATCACCTCAGTGCCATCCAGCGTCTCGAACCGGCCTTCTGCAATTTCTTTCAGACCCCAGTTTCTAAAGAAGCGGCGACACAGCGCCATGTCTTCCACGCCATAAACGATACCGTCGACACCGGTAATGGACATCGCAAGAACTCCTGACTCAGATTTCAGTCGGGCGAACCCGGTTGAGGATCGCGCGAATACTGCTATAGGCTGCCAGCGAAGACGTCTTGGGGTTGCTCTTCAGCGGCTTGCCCTTGATGGTCAAATGCATCTCGCCAAAAGCCCCGCTCGCTTCGATCTCGTGGATATTCGCGCTGACCGCCGGGTCGGCGATCATGCGGACCTCGGTGGCATCGAAACCCAGACCGGCCAGCGCCACGGTTGCCGCAACATTGGCGTTCTTGGGGTAATCCTGGGCTGCGGCCCTGGCGCTGCCGGTATAGAAAGTGGTGGCGTCCTTCAGGTCATCCAGGTGCAGTTTCTGCTCCGCCGGCGTGCCTTTCCAGGCTGCGGGCGGTTTGCGGGAGATATAGGAGACCCGATCCAGACCGCCAAGCGTGGCCGCATTCAGGGCATCGATACCCGGCACGGCACCCGCCGGCAGGATCAGCTTGGCCCCACCTTCCGCCGCCGCGAGTTCCAGTTCGCGATGCAGGGCATCGTCGCTGAGGGCACCGATCGAAGCCACGACCAGATCGATGCCAAGCCGCAGCACAGCCGGACCATATTCGCGCACTGCCGAATGACTGGCGCATTCAGCGGCCAGAAGCGGCTTGAAATCCAGATCTTCCAGCGTGTCGATGACCTTGTAGCCGCTCAGTTCGGCCTGCACCGAACCAACCTTTTCATGCCGTACCAGCACGGCACCGACATCGAACAGGCCGGTGCTGAGCGCCGCCGCCCGCACTTCCGCCGCGATGGCGCCATGGCCGATCAGCAGGATCGATGGGCGCTCCCGGCGCGGCATCACGATGCCTTGCGCACCGGCGGGCCGGCAAAAGCGCTGGCATAGGGCCCGATGGCGACCATGTCGACTTCCAGCATACGCGGCCCGCTTTCAGCAACGGCCTGCGCAATGGTGCTTTCGGCCTTGGCAATATCGTTGAGCAAAGTGTGCTTCCAGCCGAGGCTGCGCGCCAGATCTGGGAAAGACGGCGTGTGCAGATCGACGAAATATTTGCGACCGCCGAATTTGGCATCCTGGATGTTGCGGATCACGCCGTAACCGCGATCGTTCATCACGATCAGCAGCATGTCGGCCTGCTCCTGTGCCGCGGTAGCCAGTTCGCCGACGCAAAGCATCAGGCCGCCGTCGCCAGACAGCACCACAGTCTTACGACCGCGTGCGCCGATGGCAGCGCCCACGCCCATCGCCGCCCCCATGCCGATGCCGCCGCCCAGCGCATGCACGCCATTACGGGAATCAAACAGCCTGAGCATGCGGTTGCCCCAGGTGCTGTTCGATACCGTGACATCACGCACCCAGACATAATCGCGCGGCACGGCTTTCTGCAGGGCATCGACCAGTTTTTCATACGGGCCCAGTCCCTTGCGGAGCTGGATCTCGGCCTCATCCCGTGCCGCCTTGACGTCCTGGGCGAAGCCGTCGGCCACCTTCAGCCGACCCTTCAGCCGCGCCGCCAGTCCCGCCAGCGCCGGCTTGGCGTCGGCCGCGAGGAACAGGTCGGCAGTGTAGCCGCGGCCATGGGCCTGCGGATCGGCATCAATCTGCAGCATCGGCTTCGGGAGCTTCAGCGTGTATTTCAGAGTCTCGTTGCCGCGCAGGCGCGAACCGACCACCAGCAGAGTATCGCAGCCGGCGTAGAAGCTCTCCACCGGCGGCGAGAGGTTGAAGGCGCCGAGCGTACGGGCATCATCCTCAGGCAGCACACCACGACCCTGCACGCTTGTGACCACGGCGAAGCCCAGATCGGCCAGAACGCGGATTTCGTCGGAAGCATGCCGGGCGCCGCCACCAGCCCAGATCAGTGGCCGCCTGGCCTTGGCCAGAATCTCGGCCATCGCATCCAGCGCGGCTGGGTCCGGCTGGGCGATGCCGAGCGGTACCGGCGCGATATGAGCCGGAACATCAATCAGCGCTTCCTGCACGTCGATCGGGATTTCTACGCTGACCGGGCCGGTCGGCGCTGTCAGTGCCGTGCGCACCGCTTCCTGCAGGGTCCCGAGTGCGGTTTCCGGCGACCAGACGCGGAAGAAGGCCTTCGACACAGCCTTCAGCATGGTCGGCTGATCGGCCGCCTCGTGGATATAGCTCCAATGCTTGTCGAGATAGGCGCGCTCGATCTGACCGGTCAGATGCAGCACCGGCGTGCCGGCGGTCTGCGCCTCCACCATGGCGCCGGCGGCATTGCCCGCCGCCGTGCCGGTGCTGGTGATGGCGACGCCCAGATGACCGCGCACGCGGGCAAAGGCATCGGCCATGTTCACCGCACCCGCCTCGCCACGCGAAGGCACGAAACGGATCGTGTTGCGCCGGCCGAAAGCATCCAGGATCGGCATATTATGAATCGAGATAACGCCGAAGGCGGTGTCGACGCCACAGGCTTCAAGGAAGCGTGCGGTCAGTTCGCCGACGGTGATCTGTTCAGACATGAAGCGACTCTCTGATGGGTGTGGCGGCGGCCTTGGCAGGCTCGGCCGGCAAGGGCTGGGTGGTGCGCGGCGCCTCGCGGCGGATCCACTGGGTGATTTCGGCAGCGGCCTGCAGGATGGCGTCCTTCAGACCGCCATGCATCGCTTCGAGATCGACATAGGCGTCGACCGCCGTGATGTTGATTGCAGCAACGATACGGCCGGCACCATCGCGTACCGGTGCTGCCACCGAACTGACACCGCGTTCGAAGAAAGACTGGCTGGTGGCATAACCACGACTGCGATCCTCGGCCAGAATTTCTTTCAGGCCGGCCAGCGTGGTCGGAGTCTGCTCGCTGAAGCGCGGCAACCCGTCTTCGGGAAACAGCGCCTGCAGTGCGGCATCGTCATGTTCGATCAGCAACATCCGGCCCATCACGGTGGCATGGATCGGAAATCTGGTACCTATATTCACTGTGCTGGAGATCGTGGTGCGGGCCGGATAGCGCGCGACATAGACGATCTCGCGGCCGTCGGCGACGGCCATATGCGAGGACAAACCCGTCTCGTCGCGCAGGCGCTGCAGGATCGGTTGGGCTGCCTCAACGATATCGAGCGAGGCGAGATATTCGAAACCATGACCAAGTACGGCCGGGCCAAGCTTGAACTGTCGCTCGTCATCCCCACGGCGCACAAAACCCATGGCCTGCAGGGTGTGCAGGAGGCGGAAGACCGTGGAGCGTGGCAGTTGCAGCTCCTGGGCAATATCGGGAGCACTCAGGCTCGGGCGCTGCCGCGAGAACAATCCCAGCACCGCGAGGCCTTGGGCGAGAGCCGGCACGATATATTTGCCTTCCGGAATACGGTCAGTTCCGCTCATCATGGGCCTCCGCGAAATCGGCAAGAATGGCAGTGAAGCGCTCCGGCTTTTCGAGGTAGAGCGCGTGGCCGGCAGCAGGAATCGCCTGCACCTGAGCTTGCGGTCGCACCGTGGCCGCTTTCAGGTTGGCGGCTGGTGGCGTGATGACATCGTCCTCGCCATAGATGATCTGCACCGGTAGCCATGCCGGAATGCGGGCGATATCAGCGAGGGCATCGCCGCCTGACAGCATGCGCGACGCCTGACCGTAGCCCGGCATCTGTACCTGCGCCATGGCATCAATGACTGCCTGACGCATCTCCGACGTGGCATCGGAACCCAGCAGGCGCGGACCGCGCTTCTCAGCCATGGCGCGCGCGCCTATCGTGACAATATCGTCCAGGCGACTCTGCAGCAGACGACTGCGTTCCTCTGCCGCCATATGGGCATGGCCGACGGCGATGCTGCTGAGCGTCAGCGACAGCAGGCGATCCGCATGCAGGGCGGCAAACCGCGCTGCCATCAGCGTACCCAGCGAATGACCGACCAGATGGCAGCGACCGACGCCAAGCGTGTCGAGGAAACCGAGCAAAGCCATCGCATAATCGCCGGCATCCGGCGTTTCGGGCCTGAGTGGCGTCGACTGAGCATAGCCCGGCGCATCCCAGGCAATGACGCGGAAACGATCCGACAGGCCGGACAGCTGGTTGCGCCAGGATCGCGAGGCCGAACCGATGCCGTGCAGCAGCACAAGCGGGGTTCCCCGCCCTGCTTCCAGATAGGAAATGCGGGTGTCGCCAAAGACCGCGATGCGCGGGTCAGTTAAAGACAAAGCCGCCATTGACAGGCAAAAGTTGGCCGGTGACGAAACCGGCACCGTCGCTCAGCAGATAGACGACGGCACCGACAACATCCTCGGGCATTTGCGAACGCGCCATGGCGCGCCCCTCGACGTAGAGGCGCTTGCGCTCCTCCGGCACATATTCAGTGGCTTCCACCAGCACCAGGCCGGGCGCGATGGCATTGACGGCAATACGATCCGGCCCCAGCTCACGGGCCAGCGAGCGCGTCATGCTGATGATGGCTCCCTTGCTGGAGACATAATGCAGTAGCCGCGGCGCACCCCACAGCGCGGTATCGGAAGCAAGATTGACGATGCGACCGCCCAGCCTGGACTTACGCAGCAGAGGGGCCAGCGCCTTCACCATCAGCCAGGTGCCACGCACATTGACGGCCATCACCCGGTCCCAGGTAGCGATATCGATTTCCTCGAAAGTCTTGCCGCCAATTCCGGTGGCAATGGCGGCATTGTTCACCAGACCATCGACATGACCGTAGCGGCGGCCAAGCTCGGCGCCAAAAGCTTCCACCGAGACCGGATCGCCCAGATCGACCGGCAGGAAGACGGCATCGGCGCCGGCTTTCTTCAGATCGGCCGCTGCCGCGGCGCCCCATTCGGCATTGATATCGGCGACGATGATCGTGGCGGCGCCGGCGGCGGCGCAAGCATCCGCAAACGCCCTGCCCAAGCCGCGCCCGGCGCCGGTCACCACCACGATCCGCTCCTGCAAGAACATCACTGCCTGCTCTTTTACTCGGCCGCCGAGGACTTCTTGGCGGCTTCGGCCGCAGCGCCGGCTGCCGCGATTTCACGACGACGCTTGCGCAGTTCCATCAGCGGATGGCCCTCAGGATAATCCGGTACATTCGGCTTGGAGACGCCGAGCATCACACACATCAGAGCCTCTTCCTGGCCTTCGTTGCGCAGGCCGCGGAACACGCCCGGCGGCACCGACACGACATCGCGATCCGACAACAGCGTATCGAAGCTTTCGCCCTCCAGCTCGAAGAACAGGCGCAGCTTCTGTGCCTTCAGCACGAAGAACACCTCTTCGGCATCATAATGCACATGCAACGGGCCTTCGCAGCCAGCCGGCAGGATCATGGTCGAGAAAGTGAAATGCTCCGACGGAATGGTGTTGGTGTCGCTGGCCACGCCGGTAGCGCCGGTGCCGATGTAGCGGCACTGGGCGCGGCGGTATTTCGGATCGAAATCAGCCTGGAACTTCAGGGCATTCCAGTCGTACTGGCGGGTCGAATAGCGGGCGATGCGCGATTCGATCCATTGCTGCAACGACTTTTCCTTCGGTTTTTCCCAGGTCGGGAACCAGTCCTTGGCAAACTGGGCGATCTTCTCGGTTACGCTCATGGCTTTGCTCCTTCAGGACACGCAGGTCTGTTCAAATCACTCAGGCGACGTCGGCGGCGCGCGGCGCCTCACCGGCAGTCGTTTTGGCTGCATTCAGCGCCCGCACCTGATCGCGGGCTTCCTTCTGCAGCACGGTGCGCACACGGCCGAGGCCGGCATCGTGCTGGTACAGAAATTCATGTTCGCGGGCCTGCGGTGCCATGTCTTCCAGCACGACACGGTCCTGCTCCAGCACGGCCCAGTGCAGGCCCTCCAGCCGGGCACGATAAAGGAATTTCCAGGTATCGCGCTGCCAGCCCTTCGGAATCCTGCGGATGCGCCAGAAGAAGACGCGGCAATGCTCCTCGTCCACCGGTGCCACCATGCCGACGATGGTGAAGGCGCCGCCCGGGCCGGCCTGTTTGCCATAGGGGATTTCCAGGCGCAGCCACAGCGCGTCGGTGACGCCGAATTCGGTCCAGTCGAAATTCACGCCGCGCTGGTTGGCCTTCTCGAAGACGAAACCGGTATCGGTCTTGCGCAGTCGCATTTCCGCATGCTTGTCGCCTTCGGCCATCGAATGCGACTGCGCATGCAGATAAGCGCCATGCATCGGATCCATCACATTGTCGATGGCGTAACGGTAATTGCACTTCCAGTGCGCTGTGCACAGGATCGCTTCGTAGTCGTCGGAGACGAGTTCCTCCGGCAAATTCAGTGGCGCGGGCTCAGCATGCAGGGCATCGCCGAACCACACGAAAATTGCGCCTGACTTTTCCTGCACATGATAGCTGCGCACGCAGCGCTTGCCCTCCATCGGCGCATTGGCCTGGGCCGGCACGCGGGCGACGACGCCATCGCCCTTTACTTCCACGCCGTGATACCAGCAGGCAACACGGTCGCCCAGCGACCAGCCGAGCGAGAGTCGTGCACCGCGATGCGGGCAACGGTCTTCCAGAGCATGCACCGCACCAGCGTCATCGCGCCACAGCACGATATTCTCCGACAGCCGCGTCAGGCCGACCGGCTTGTTGTGCACCATCCAGCTGGGTGCGACCGGATACCAGTAATTCCGCAGGCCCCGGTTCAACAAGGTTTCAACCTCTTGCATCTCGCTGGCATTGGCCATGGTCGGCTCCTTCTCAGACGGCCGTGCGCGACCGCGCCGGCAGGTAATGCAGCACACGATTCTCGATCAGCACGACAATGGCGTAGAGCACGATGCCAATCAGGGTCAGCAGAATGATGGCGACGAAGACCATCGCGGTGTTACCGGCGCCTTCGCCGAAGGTCAGCAGATAACCCAGGCCGGTATTGCCCCCGACCAACTCGCCGACCACCACACCGATCACGGCCAGGGTGGCGGCGATGCGCAGGCCGGCAAACAGCGGCGGCAGGGCGGCCGGAAACTCGATCTTCCAGAATACCTGGAAGCGGTTGGCGGTGAACGACCTGGCCAGCCGCACGATATCGGGATCGATCGCCCGCACCGCACCGAGCACATTGATCATCACCGGGAAAAATACGATCAGGATACAGACCAGGATCTTCGGATAGACAGTGTAGCCGAACCAGATGATGAACAGCGGTGCGAAGGCCACCTTGGGCGCGATCTGAAGCGCCAGGATATAAGGCGAGAGCACGAATTCTGTCGTTGGCGACATACCGAGCACGAAGCCGGCAAAGATTCCGAGCAATGCACCGAGCAAGAAGCCGACCGCCACTTGCATAGCCGTGATTCCAGTGTGGAAGATCAGCTTGTCCTTGGCCAGCATGCGCAGGAACTCGTCCCAGACCAGACTGGCCGGCGGGATGATGAAATGCGGAATGCCGAACCAGCCCGGCGCCCATTGCCAGACCGCGACGAAAACGACGAACAGCAGGAAACTGCCGGCCATCATGCGGCGCAGGTGGGGCTGGGTCAGGACTGTTTGCATTCTTACTTCACTCCCGCCGGCTAAGACCGATTACTGAACGAACTGATTGGTGTAGAGGTCCTTCACCGGGGTTTTGTCGCGGATCACGCCTTCCTTGACATAGAAATCCTGCAAGGCGGTAAGCCGGCTTTCATCCACCGCGCCCAATGTCTTCTGCCCCGGGTAAACATACTGGTTGTAGAGTTTGAATGACGCGACGATGAACGGCACGTTGCCGCTGTGCTCCGGTACGGCCTTGACGTAATCGGCGGCTGCGCCTTCCGGATTGTCCATGATGTCCTTCATGCCCTTCAGCGTGGCGCGGACCAGTTTCTGGATCAGCTGCGGGTTCTTCTGAATCACGTCATCGGCTGCGACAATGGCTTGCGCCATGCTCTTGAAATGCGCATCCGACGGAATAACCTCGATATTCATCTTGGCCGCCATTGCCTGGGCCGTCCATTCCGGCACCGCCGCCATGGCATCAGCCTCGCCGGCAACAAACAGCTTCCAGACGTTGACCGGGCCGGCAGCCTGGGCATTGACGTCATTCTTGGTCATGCCCTGGGTAGCGAGCATGCCAAGCAGTGCGAAGTAAGTGGTGTCCTGATAGGCCATCGCCGTGATGGTCTTGCCCTTCAGGTCCTTGACCGTCTTGACGCCCTTGTCCTTGTTGAGGACCAACTGCATCAACGAGCCGCCGCCTAGCAGCGCCACGGTCTTCACCGGCACGCCATTCGGGCGCACGATAATCGAGGTATCGCCGATACCGCCGCCGATCACGGCATTGCCTGCGCCGACCTGCTTGGCGACATCAACACCGCCCTTGCCGATCTGGAAATCGACATTGAGGCCTTCCGCTTTGAAATAGCCGCGCTGCTGTGCCACCATCCAGGGACCGAAAGCCGGCAGCGACTTGGGCGCCGGCAGCAGATAGGTAACATCCTGGGCGCGCACATCCTGCATACCTGCGGCAGCCACGACTGCCAGGCCGAGGCCGGCCAGTAAAATTTTACGCATCGTCGTCATCACATTCCCCTCCATGTTGATCACTGGTGTTGCGTTACGCTGCCGCCTGCTCGACGTGCAGCAAATCCATCAGGCGTTTCACATAGACGCCGACTTTAGGGTCCTGGCGCCGGGTCATCGGGTTGTCGCGGCCGGGAATCTCGACCGGAATTTCCTCGATGATGCGACCTGGGCGGTGACTCATTACCAGGATGCGGTCGGACAGCGCGATGGCCTCGACCAGGTCGTGGGTGATGAACAGTGCGGTCTTGCGGGTGTCAGCGAGTGTCCGGCCCAGATCCTGCTGCAGCACCATCTTGGTCTGGGCATCCAGCGCCGAGAAAGGCTCGTCCATCAACAGCACGACGGGATCGACCGCCAGTGTACGCGCCAGGGCGGCGCGCTGGCGCATGCCACCGGACAGCTGGTGCGGATAATGCTCGACGAAGTCGCTCAGCCGGCATTTCGCCAGCAGGGCCAGTGCGGTTTCGCGCCGCTGGGCGGCGGCCGTGCCCTGAATTTCCAAGCCTAATTCGACATTCTCGCGGATCGTGCGCCAGGGTAGCAGCAGATCCTTCTGCAGCATGAAGGCGACATGGCGATTGGGTTTCGTGACAAGTTCGCCGTCGACGAAGACCTGCCCCTCGGTGGCGGGATCAAGGCCAGATCCCATGTTGAGCAACGTGCTCTTGCCGCAGCCAGACGGACCGATCAGCGACACCACTTCGCCATCGGCGATACTGAAAGTGACATCCTCCACCGCCACCACCACGCCGCCCTGACGTGGATTGGCAAAGCGTTTGGTGACTTGGCGAAACTCCAGGCGCGCGGTGTCGGGCTTGGCAATCATGCGGCCTGCCCGTGCGCGAGGCGGGCCATCAGGCTCTGGTAATTCGCTTCGGTCCAGCTGCCTTCGGGATGGCGCGGACCGGCGGCGTTCAGTCTGGCGACGATGGCCGGCAGCTCATCGACGCCGTCGCGGAACATCGCCATCAGCGTATCGGCCAGCGTCGCTTCGAACTCTGTCAGGGCCGCCGGGCGGGTCTGCCAGGGGATGTTCGGTGCGCGCGCGGGTTGCTCGATGGCCTCCGGGCCGCCCTTGTTGGCGTCACCATCGGCACCGCCGGAATTACCGACCAGATAAGGGTTGAACTCCATCGCACCGCCCTCGCAGAAATGCGGCTAACGTTTTATTAGCAAAACGTCATTTCCTATATGCAACATCGTAGGGTTCAGTTACGGTGCTTGTAAAGCTGAATCTGTCGCAAACTTTTCGTCGATCTGTCTCATGACCGCTTTGCCGATATATCTCGCCGGTGACTGGCGCCCGGGCCGCGGAGCCCCGCTGATCACACGCAATCCCGCCAATAATGCAGCCCTTGCCATGGTCAGTACGGCGTCCGCGGAGGATGTCGATGACGCGGTGAAAGCCGCGCAGGTGGCGATGCACAATCCGGACTGGCGCGATCTGCTGCCGCATCACCGCGCGGCCTATCTGCATCGCATTGCCGCGCTGATCGAGCGCGACTCGGAAAGGCTGGCGCAGCTGCAGCGGCAGGATAACGGCAAGCCGATCCTGGAAACCCGTGCCCTTGTGGCCAGTGCGGCCGGCACCTTCCGCTTCTTCGCCGCCGCCTGCGAAACCCTAGAAGGCGACATCACGCCTTCGCGCGGCAACTACCTGTCCCTCAGCACGCATGAGCCATTTGGCGTCATCGCCGCGATCACGCCGTGGAATTCACCGATTGCCAGTGAAGCTCAAAAAGTGGCGCCCGCCCTGGCCGCTGGCAATGCCGTGATCATCAAACCATCGGAATTCTCACCTCTGCTGGCACTGGAGCTGGCAAAGCTGGCCGAGGAAGCCGGTCTGCCCAAGGGCCTGCTCAGCGTGCTGCCCGGCACCGGTGCCGTGACTGGCGCAGCCCTGGTGGCACATCCCGGCATCGCCAAGGTCACCTTCACCGGCGGTACGGCCACAGGCCGGGCAATCGGCCATGTGGCGGCAGAGAAGATCATGCCGGTATCGCTGGAACTCGGCGGCAAGTCGCCGAATATCGTCTTCGCCGACTCTGATATTGAGCAGGCCATCAATGGCGTGCTGTTCGGCATTTTCTCCAGCCAGGGCCAGAGTTGCATTGCCGGTTCCCGCATCTTTATCGAGGAGTCGATCTATGCAGGCTTCCGCGATCGCCTGGTGGAGCGCACCAAAGCCCTGCGCATCGGCGATCCGGTATCGGAACGCACCCAGATCGGCCCGCTGATCACGCCGCAGCAACGCGACAAGGTGGAAGGTTATGTCAGACTGGCGCAGCAGGAAGGTGGCCGGCTGCTCTGCGGCGGAACGCGCCCCACCGATCCCGCGCTGCAGGATGGCAACTACTTCATTCCGGCCCTGATCGAGAACTTGAGCAATCGCTGTCGCACGGCGCAGGAAGAAATCTTCGGACCGGTGGGCATATTGCTGCCTTTCCGGGATGAAGCCGCGCTGATCAATGACGCCAACGATACTGTCTTTGGCCTTGCCAGCGGCATCTGGACCAGCGATTTCCGCCGCGCCTGGCGTATCGGCCGCGCGCTCAATGCCGGCACGGTCTGGGTCAACACCTACAAGCAGTTCAGCATCGCGACGGCTTTTGGCGGCAATGCCGAAAGTGGGCTCGGCCGCGAAAAGGGCCGCGATGGCATCAAGGCCTATATGCGGCAGAAAAGCATTTATGTAGACATGTCCGGCCGCCCGATTCCGTGGGCGGATTGAGGAAGCGAACATGGATCTCGGGATTTCAGGACACACTGCCATCGTCTGTGCCGCCAGCAAAGGCCTGGGCCGCGCCTGTGCCGAAGCGTTGGCTGCCGAAGGCGTCAATATCGTGCTGAATGCGCGAAGCGCCGAGACACTGGAAAAAGCTGCCGCAGAGATCACCGCCCAATACAGGGTAACGGTAACGCCAGTCGCCGCCGATCTTTCCGCCGAATCTGGCCGCGCTGCCCTGCTGGCCGCCTGTCCGGCGCCGGATATCCTGGTCAACAATGCCGGAGGTCCGCCGCCGGGCGATTATCGCAGCTGGTCCGCAGCCGACTGGGAGCAGGCGCTCAACACCAACATGCGCGCACCGATTGCCCTGATCGGCGCTTATGCCGATGGCATGGCAGAACGCAAGTTCGGCCGTATTGTCAACATCACCTCCAGCGTGGTGCGGCATCCTATCGATGCCCAGGGCCTGAGCGCAGCCGCCCGCAGCGGCCTGCATGGCTTTGTGGCCACCATCGTGCGCGGGCTGGCAAAGAACAACGTGACGGTTAACAACCTGCTGCCCGGAGCGTTTGCCACCGACCGGCTTCTGTCGAACTTTGCCTTCCGCGCCAAACGCGAGGGCCAGCCGGTCGACGACGTGGTCGCCGCCCGCAAAGCCGAACTGCCGGCAGGCCGTTTCGGCGACCCGGCCGAACTCGGCCGGTTCTGTGCTTACCTATGCAGTGCCGGCGCGGGCTATGTCAGCGGTCAGAGTATCGTGCTGGATGGCGCCGCGCATCCGCAGGCGCTTTAACTCTACCGGAACAACGTGTCGATATAGGCGGCGCCAATCCCGATCTTCTCGTAATGGTTCCGGCACAGGTCGATGTAGTTGTGCACATCGAAATAACCGGCCGGCTCGCCATTCTCATCCAGCCAGATCAGCGGCCCGGTGACGGTGAAGAACACCTTCATCGGATCCTTGTGCTCATAGGCAACCAGCGTATGGCCCTCGCCTGGCGTTTCATAGACGAAATCGCCGGCCGCGGCAGTCCAGTCATGCTCCAGATAACCCCACTTTCCAGAGATCGTGTAGGCGAAGACTTCATGAGGGTGGTAATGCCGGTTTACCAGGCCGGCGCTTTTCGCCATCAGGATGTCGCACCACTTGTTCTGCGACGGTGAAATCCACAATGGTCGCGATGACACCGTATCAGTGAACGGCACATAGAGCCGCTCATCCTCGGTCGGTGCATTTTTGAGATAGACTTCCGGCAGGGCATCGTGCTGAAACACCTTGGCGATAGGCTTCAGGTCTTTCCAGAATTCAGTCGTGGCAAGTTCAGGCATAGGGCGCCCTCCTCTCCTGCTGCGTGTTGACGATCAGATATGCATGCCGCCGTCCGCCATCAGCACGCTGCCGGTGGTGAAGCTGCCGAGATCAGAAGCATGGAACAGCACCATGCGGGCGATCTCTTCCGGCCGGCCATGACGGCCGAGCGGAATGATGGAGTCCAGAAGCTTGGTGCCATCCCGGCCGGTGGCGGCGGATATGCCCTTCTCGATATCGAGCTGAAATCCATTGTCGATCGGACCCGGCGCAATCACATTGACGCGAATGCGGCGGGGCGCCGCCTCCTTGGCCACCGTGCGCATCAGGCCAATCACGGCATGCTTGGACGTCGCATAGGCGCAGATGCCGGGATCGCTGGTGACTCCCACCACGCTGGAGGTGATCAGGATGCTGCCGCCGTCATTCATCTGCGGCAGGCCGTATTTGCAGGCCAGGAAGGAGGCTCGTACATTCACCGCCATCACGGCATCGAACACATCTTCCGGATAGTCGGTCACCGGACGGATCACGCCGCTAATGCCTGCATTGCTGAACAGCACATCGATCTTGCCCCAGCGCGAGATCGTCTCGTCGATATAGCGCCTGGTACCTTCGGTGCTGGCCACATCGGCGGCACAGGCAGCGATATCCTTGCCCGACCCTCCAATGCTAGCGATGGCCGCCTCAATTGCCGACATGTCGCGATCAACCAGCATGACGCGACCGCCCTCGCGACGGAATTCTGCCACGGAGGCCAATCCCAGACTGCCGGCACCACCGGTGACGATACAGACCTTGCCATCCAGCAGAGCCATGGCGGGCCTCAGATCGGGAAGCGGCCGGGCTGGGTCTCGATGGTGATCCAGCGCAGCTCAGTGAATTGATCCATGCCGGCCTTGCCGCCGAAGCGGCCATAGCCCGATGCCTTGGTACCGCCGAAGGGCATCTGCGCCTCATCATGCACGGTCGGGCCATTCACATGGCAGATGCCGCTTTCGATGCGGCGGGCCACATCCATGGCGCGTGCAATATTGCGGCTGAAGACCGCGGCCGCAAGACCATATTCCGTGTCATTGGCGATCCGCACGGCATCATCGGTATCCTGCGCACGCACCACGCAGACCACGGGACCGAAGGACTCCTCGTGGTAGATGCTCATATCTGGCGTGACATGGTCGAGCACGGCGGCATCCATGATAGCACCTTCGGCGCGGCCGCCCGCCACCAGTTTGGCGCCTTTCGAGGTCGCATCCTTGATCAGGTCCTGCACCTTCTGCACGGCTTCCCTGCTGACCACGGCGCCGAGCGGGGTGTTGCCCTTGTGCGGGTCCCCGGCTACCAGGGTATTGGCCTTAGCGGCAAACTTGCTGACGAATTCATCAGCCACCTTGCGGTCGACCACCAGGCGCTCGGTCGACATGCAGATCTGGCCCTGATTCATGAAGGCGCCAAAAGCAGCCGCCTTCACGGCCTCGTCGATATCGGCATCGTCCAGCACCAGCATCGGTGCCTTTCCGCCCAGTTCCAGCAGCACCGGCTTGAGATAGCGGCCTGCGATCTCTGCAATGATGCGTCCCACTCTGGTCGAGCCGGTGAAATTGATCCGCCGTACCGCCGGATGGGCGATCAACGCCTCCACCACCGCTGCCGCATCGGTCGGAGCATTGGTGACGACATTGACCACGCCTGGCGGCAGGCCGGCATCGGTCAGGCATTCGGCGATCAGGCGATGGGTGCCGGGGCAGAGTTCAGATGCCTTCAGCACCACGGTGTTGCCGCAGGCCAGCGGCATTGCCAGCGCGCGGGTGCCCAGAATTACCGGCGCATTCCACGGCGCGATGCCCAGGATGACGCCGACCGGCTGGCGCACCGCCATGGCAATGCAGCCCGGCTTGTCGGACGGGATCACCTCACCGCCGATCTGGGTGGTCATGGCCGCAGCTTCGCGCAGCATGCCCGACGCCAGATGCACGTTGAATCCGGCCCAGCCAGCCGTGGCGCCGATCTCCGCCGCCATGCGGGCGATGAAATCGGGGGCTCGCGCCGCCATGGCATCGGCTGCCTTGTTGAGTAAAGCGCGACGCTCGTTCGGCCCCAGCACAGACCAGGCTGGAAAGGCCTTGGCGGCAGCATCGGCGGCTGCTCTGGCATCGGCCACATCGGCGGCGGCTGCCTTGCTGGCGACGCTGTCATTCAGGGGATTGCGGCGCTCGAAGGTGCGTCCCTTGGCGGCCGGCGCTGCCTTGCCGTCGATCAGCAGGTCGATGTTGAACATATCGTTTCTCCCATCCTCAGTGATTCAGACCGCCGATTGCGCCACGCCGAGATAGGCGCGCTGTACGGCGGGATCTTTTTGTAATGAAGCGGCCGCGCCCTGCCCGACGATACGACCGTTTTCCAGCAGATAGCCGCGGTCGGCGATGGCCAGGCTGCGCTTGGCATTCTGCTCCACCAGCAGCACACCGATACCGGCCTGACGGATGCGGGTTAATGCACCAAACAATTCGCCACACATCAGCGGCGACAGGCCCAACGAAGGTTCATCCAGCAACAGGATATCAGGCGCCGACATCAGGGCGCGGCCGATGGCGACCATCTGCTGCTCACCGCCGCTCATGGTGCGGGCAGCCTGGGCCAGGCGCTCGCCTAGGCGCGGGAACAGCGTCAATACCCGGTCCAGATTCTCCGCTTCACCTGCCCGCGCGCGTTTGGCATAGGCACCGAGCATCAGGTTTTCGCGCACGGTCAGTTCGCCGAAAATGCCTCGGCCCTCCGGCACCAGTGCGAGACCGGCCTCGACGATGGCATGGGCGCGCAGTCTGCTCAGATCGGCACCGGCCAGCATAATCCGCGCGCCACTGGCGGCCGGCTGGATACCACCGATGGCCTTGAGCAGCGAAGTCTTGCCACTACCATTGGCACCAAGGATGACAACGATTTCGGATTGCGCGACGGTCAGCGCGACGTTGTCGACGGCGCGATGCTTGCCGTAGGAAACGGAAAGATCGGCGATCTCAAGCATCCTCGTCTCCCAGATAGGCGCGAATAACCTCGGGATCGGCCAGAACGGCAGATGGTGTACCCTCTGCAATCCGGCGGCCGGCATTCATCACCACGCAGCGGTCGCAGAGGGAACGGATCGCATCCATGACATGCTCGACCATCAGGATGGCGATGCCGTCGCCGCGCAGCGAGCGCACCAGTTCGATACCCTGCAGCAGTTCGGTGGGATTCAATCCGGCGAGCCATTCATCCAGCAGCAACAGATCGGGCCGCAGAGCCAGCGCGCGGGCCAGTTCAAGCCGCTTCTGGTCGATATAAGTCAGCTCGGCGGTCATCACGCCGCCACGCCCGACGAGCCCCACGCGCTGCAACAGGTCATCAGCATTGGCATCGGCACGGACACCCCAGTCATTGCGGGTACCGAAGGCCAGGCCAGCCAGCACATTCTCGCGACAGGTCATCGAACCGAGCACGCGCACGAGTTGGAAGGTGCGGGCCACGCCCCGACGGGCAATGCGGAACGGTGCCAGTCCCTGGATGAAATCGCCGCGCAGCGCGACTGTGCCAGCATCGGGCTTCAGTGCGCCGGAAATCAGATTGAGGGCCGTGGTCTTACCTGACCCATTGGGCCCGAGCAGGCCGATAATTTCTCCCTTGAATACAGTGAGGTCGAGGCCGTCGACAGCCACCAGCCCACCGAAGCGGCGGGTCAGGCCCTGCACGGCCAGCAGAGGTGGCGCGTTCATGGCCGCGCCCCCTTCACCCTGGCCCACAGTTTCTCGGCCAGACCGGCAATACCATTGGGAATGGCATAGACGATCAGCATGAAGGCGATACCGATCAGGATGCTGAAATGATTCGGGAAGTTCGCCAGCAGGAATTCGAATAGCAGGGTCAGAGGTACAACACCGAGGACCGGTCCATAGAGCCGGTGCACGCCTCCCAGCAGTGCCATGATCAGCACCTGGAAAGACGTGACAGGATTGAAAGCGATCGCCGGATCGATATAGCTCCAGCGTGGCGCCATCACCGCACCGCAGAGCGTCATGAAGGCCGCGCTGAGCATGAATAGTGCAACCTTGGCCGCGGTCACATTAATTCCGACATGGCGCGCCACGGTTTCGTCATCGCCGATCACCCGCAGTGCAAGACCGAGGCGCGAGCGCCGGATCAGCAGGCCCGCGGCAAAGACCATGACGGCCAAAGCAAGCAGCTGCCAATATATCTGGTCGGTGGTGATGTCGACGAAAACATAGCGGCCCAGTGTGCGGGTCTTGTTGACTTCGAACCAGGTAACCAGCTGGCGCACCAGTTCGGCGAGACCGAAGGTGAAGATGACGAAATAAACGCCGGACAGGCGCAATGTAGAGAGGCCGATGATAAGCGCCAGAACAACGCCGATGCCAAGTGCGATCAGCAGCACCAGCGGCCAGGCCAGTACTTCACCCAGCACTGCCACCGTGTAGACTCCGATGCCGAAGAAGGCGACCGTGGCGAGCGAGACATAGCGCGTGGGGCCGGAAAACAGCGCCCAGGCTGTGGCCAGCACGGTATAGTTCAGCAGGCCGATGGCGAGTGACAGGCGATAGCCATCAGCCACCAGTGGCACGCAGGCCAGCATCGCGACCGCCACGGCTGCGCCGACAATTTTCACAGGCAATGGCAGTGTCATCGCCCGCCCCTGCCGAACAGACCCTGCGGACGCACCAGCAGGATGATCAGGAAAATGCTGTAGGTGGCGGCCAGGGTCAGGCCCGGATCAATCCAGGTCGCGACAAAGGTTTCAGTCAGACCAAGAATCAAGCCGGCGACAAGGGCGCCCAGCATGTTGCCGACGCCACCCATGATGACGACGATCAGCGCCTTCATGGTGAAGACAACGCCGATATTCGCGTTAAACGTCAGGAACATAGACACCAGCACACCGCCGGCAGCAACGAGTCCGCCGCCCAGGGCAAAGGCGATTGCGGCGGCGGCGCGCACGTCGATGGCAACCAGCTGGGCGGAAACCGGATCAACTGCCACGGCGCGCAAGGCCGTGCCGGCACGCGTGCGGGTCAAGCCGATATAGAGGGCCAGGCCGATCACCGCAGCGAAAGCCAGCGCCAGCAGGCGATTGGCCGCTATGGTAACGCCGAATACGTCGACCGGAATGGCAAGGAAAGAGTAGCTGTAATAAGCACCGCCAAATAATACGAGCATGACGCCCTGCACCACGAACAGCAGTCCGAAGGTGGCGAGGATGCTGTCCACCTCCAGCGCATCGCGAGTCTTGGCACGGCGTACCAGCGGCAGCAGCAGGATGCGGTAAATTACCCAATTGATAACAAGCGCTGCCGGTGCCACCATAGCCATCCCGATCAGCGGATTGAAGCCGGCAACGGTGAACAGCCAGAACACGGCAAAAGCGGCGGCGACCAGGATTTCGCCGTAGGACAGATTCATGATCCGCGCCACGCCATACTGGAGCGTCAACCCCATGGCGACCAGCGCATACATGCCGCCGAGCGTGATGCCCGTCAGCAGGGCTTCGACAAACATATCAACTTGACCTTCAGAAACGAAATTTCGGGCGCGGCGACAACAGGGTGGGTCGCCGCGCCCGCTACATGATTACTTCCAGGCCGGCTTCGGGATCACCATCGGCTTCATATTGGCACCATCCGGCGCGATGCCGGTGAAGAAGCCATTCTGCCACTGGCCGATATAGGCATAGGTACCTTTCGGCGGCATATTGTCGACAAGCTTGATCTTGCCCAGCACGGTATCGAAAGTGCCAGTCTGCAGTTCCTTGACGATAGCCGCACGGTCGATCTTGCCGACGCGCTCGACCGCCTGCTCCAGCATCTGCAGCGAGACGTAGCCGAGCTGGCTGCCCCAGTAATCCGGGTCACGGCTGTGCATGGCAACATGCTTCTTGCGATACTCGGCGGTGCCTGCGTTGTTCGGATTCCAGCCACCGAGCGACATGATACCTTCGACATTGGCACCAAAGCGCTGCGGGAATAGCGGGAAGCCCGTGCCCACGCCAGTGAACATCACCTTCGGGGCAAAACTTGCCACCTTGGCTTGATCATTAATCGCCACAGTATCCGGCGGATAGCTGAAGGCAATGAAAGTATCGGCGCCAGAACGCTGCGCTTCACTGATCATTGGCGACATGTCCTGAGTGCCGACCGGATAGCTCTTGTCCATCGCCAGCTTGAAGCCGGCCTTGCCAAGACCATCGCGGGCAGCCTTGGACAGATCGATGCCGAAACCATCAGCCACACTGATCATGGCGACAGTGCCATTGATCTTGCCGGCCTTCTGCTGCTTGGACAGCAGATCGACCAGAGCATTGATATATTGCACACTGGTGCCGAGGAACCAGAAGCTGTTCGGCCAGCGCTTGACCAGGGCCGGTGCCTGATCGGTCACGGCGCTGAAGGTCAGCTGCGGATAGCCGTATTTATTGAAGACCGGGCCGACGGCCAGGTTGAGGCCGGTGCCCCAGGGCGGCAGCAACAGGTCGACTTTGTCCTGGGTGATCAGGCGTTCTACCGCACGCACGGCCTCTTCGGAATTCGAGCGGTCGTCATATTCGATTACCTCGATCGGCACGCGCTTGCCGCCGATCATCAGGCCGCCCTTGTCGTTCAGCTCCTTGAACCACAGCTGGTAGTTCGGAATTTGGGTGATATTGGCGCCGCCGGCGTTTGGCCCCGTCTTCGAAATGGCATAGCCGATCTTGATCTTGTCCTGAGCCAGTGCCTGGTTTGAGGCCGCCAGCGACAGCGTGCCAGCCAGGCCGACAGCCAGCGCGGCCGCCAGTATGCGGAATCTGCGTGTCATTTGTTTCTCTCCCTATCGGCCGGGGTCATGACCGCCGGCAGTGTTATGAAAGTAGCCACTGCCTGGCTTGGCTTCTTGCCCGAGAAGGAACCGAAACTTATCCCAGAGCGAACGACAGTCCGCATACGCATGCCCTTTTGCAGCGCAGCAAGTCTCTGGAATTCCATGAAATTGACGAATCCGTAGGTACAAGAACCATTCCGCTTTCCGCTTAACCTGGCGGGGCTTCGCGGTTAAACTCATATTAGTTGGAGGCCCAACGAAGGGGAGGGAAAGTGAGCGCGATTGCGGTGGTTTCCACCTCGCAGGTCGCACCAGCCGAGCGGCTGGCGCTGTGGGGTGACTTCGTGGGGCGCCATATCGGCCATCTGCAATCCGATACCTTCGGCGACAGCCGGTTCGATGGTCGCCTGGAACTGGGCGATATCGGCGGACTGAAGCTGTGCCGGATCGTAGCCAGCCGACATCGCGTGGTGCGTACGCCCAACCAAATTCTGAATGACGATCGCGGCTATGTAAAGATCGTGGCGCAGATCGAGGGTGCCGGTCGTTTCGAGCAGAATGGCCGCAAGCTTATACTGACGCCCGGCGAGTGGAGCATGTATGACACTACGCGCACCTACATCGTCTCCAACCCGGAACCTATCAACCAACTGGCGCTGTTGCTGCCGCGGGACCGCCTGACCCGGCTTGGCCTTAACCTGGACGACGCCGCCGTACACCGCTTTTCAGGTCGGCAAGGCGTTGGCCGCCTGGTCTTCGATCTTCTCTCTTCCGCCTTTGCGGAATTGCCCGCGCTGGCCGGACCGCGGGGCGGTGGTGAATTTGCCGACACCATTGCCAATCTGGTGCGCCTGGCGGTTCTGGATCAGATGGGCGTGCAAAGCGATTCTGCAATGCGTGAGACCACGCGTGATCGGGTGAAGGCTTTCATCCAGGCCAATCTGCAGGATCCGATGCTCTCGCTCGACCGCGTGGCAACTGCCGTCGGCTGCACGAAGCGCAATCTGCATAAACTGTTCACGATTGAAGACGAGACCTTGAACAGCCATATCTGGAGCTGCCGGCTCGACCGCGTGCGCCAGGATCTGGCCAATCCGGCCTTACTGCAACGCTCGATCACCGATATCGCTTTTGCCTGGGGATTCAATTCCTCGACGCATTTCAGCCGCAGCTTCCGCGAACGCTATGGTGTTGCGCCGCGCGCCTACCGCAGCATGACCCATAAGGATGGTGTTTTCTGGGCCGCGGCAAACAATGCACCCGTGTAGAGCCTGGCCCCCTGTCACTTTCGGCCGCGCACCAGGCCTGATTGCTCCGCATGGCAATCCAGCCCCAGAGTTTCAAACATGCTGCCGGGTACGGATTTAGCGGCAGGCAAACGAACGCACCCCAGAACTACCCTCGTACCTCCAGTCCATGTGGACTGGCGCGATAGCCGGTCAGCGTCTTGTCGGCATGGGTCAGCCGCCAGTTCAGCATCTTCTGGGCGTATTCCATGATCTTGGGTGCATAGGCCGGATCGTTCGCCACATTCTTCAGCTGCTGCGGGTCGTTCTTCAGATCGAAAAACAGCGGCGGCAAGGCGGCGAAATGGACATATTTGTAATCGTCGTCCTGCACCACGGCGAGCGAACTCTGGTCCATCGCCGTGCCGAGCACACCTTCCGGCTTGGAATAGAAAATGTCGCGGAAGTCGAATTCGTAATGCACCTCAGTGCGCCAGTTGGCCGGTGCGGCGCCATAGGTGAAATCGAGTAGCGAACGGCCGTCGCACTGGCGCGGAATCTCGGCGCCGATCCACTCCAGGATGGTGGGCATGGTATCGACCGTTTCCGTATAGCGGTCGACGATCTGGCCGCGGGTCGACTCTGCTGCCCGGTCGGGATTGCGAATGATCATCGGGATGCGGAAGCTGCCGTCGAAATAGGCCAGCTTGCCGAGCAGGTAATGGTCGCCAAGCTGCTCGCCGTGATCGCAGGTGAAGACGATCAGCGTGTCATCCCACTGCCCGGTCTCCTTGAGGAACTGGAAGACGCGGCCGAGATGATCGTCGATCTCGGTCATCAGGCCGAAATAGGTCGCGCGCATGACGCGCACCTCCTCCTCGCTCATCGCCGAGCCGAGCTTGCTGGCGCCCTGGAAGAAGCCGCGCTGGTTCACGCTGTCGATGTAGAATTTATGCAGCGGATGCATGGCCGCTGCCTCGTCCACCGTGGCATGCCGCACCGGCGGCGCCATGTCGGCCGGGTCGTACATGGTGTTGTAGGGTTCGGGCGCGATGAAGGGCGGATGCGGCCTGTAGTAGCCGAGATGCAGGAACCAGTTGCGGTTGCTGGCGCCGTTCAGATAGGTAAGCGCGCGTTCGGTGAACCAGGCGGTGTCGGACAGCTCCTTGGGCAGCTGGCCGGGCGCGCGCGTGGCGCCGGGCTCGCCCGCCGCCGGGCGCCAGACATCCTCCGGATTCTCCGGCAGGACATGGCCCCTGGAGGCCATCCAGGCGAAATAGGCTTCCTTGTAGGGCTCGAAGGCGCCGACTGGGCGGAAGCCGTCCATGATGTCGCCGAGCACGAAGAAGCGCGGATCGTTCGGGCCGGTCGTCCTCGGATCCGGCGTCGTCGTCGTATAGCCGATCAGCGCGGGATCGTAGCCGTTGCGGCGCAGCTCGTGGCCCAGATTGGTGAAGCGGGAATCGAGCGGAATGGTGTTCTGCACTGCGCGATGCGTCATCTGGTAAAGGCCGGTGAGCAGCGAGGCGCGCGCCGGGCCGCAGGGCACCGCGGTGGTGAAGTGATTGCGGAAGGTGACGCCCTCGCGGCACAGCATGTCGAGATTGGGTGTCTTCAGCCCTGGCGTGCCGAGATGGGACAGGATGTCGCCGCGCCACTGGTCAACGACGATGAGGAGGATGTTCTTGCGGGCCTTGTCACTCATGACTGCTTCTCCGAACTGCGATGGCCAGATCAGGCCGATCTGTGGTGAATACGTCGACGCCAAGCGTGAAGGCGCGGCGGATGGTATCTTCCGTATGGCAACCCCAGGCACCGATGCTCACGCCGACGCGGCAGGCTACAGCAATATTGGTGTCATCGAGCAGCGTGATGGGAACGCTGAGCGATCTGATACTGCGACGCTGGGCCAGGGCGGCCACATCTTCCATCGCGCCGATATGGCGATACACGTCCGGTGCCATCAGCCAGATGAATTCCTGCGCCGGACCGCATTGTACGGCTTCAGCCAGAGTCGGCAGATGGAAGCTGGTAACAATGGCGCGGTCGATCATGGCCGTCTGCCGCAGAATGTCGAACAGGCGTGCAGGAAGACCCGGATAAGGGCGATAATCTGCCCCAGCCTTGAATTCGATCCGCAGGGCCAACTGTGTCGGCGCAAAAATCTCGATCACCTCTTCGAGCAGCAGCGGCCGGCCGTCGCCGGTATTCTTCAGAACCAATTGGCTGAGCGTGGTCCAGTCCCGGGCCGCCACTGGGCCCGTGCCATCGGTGGTGCGATCCAGCGTGGCATCATGGATAACAACAAGGCGACCGTCACTTGACGGATGGATATCGAACTCGACCTGCTCGACAGCCAGTCGTGCCGTATTCTCGAAAGCGATGCGGCTGTTTTCCGGCCAGAGATAGGCGCCGCCACGATGCGAAGCGATAGCAGTCATTTCAGCGTGGGATCGAGACGGTCGCGCAGCCAGTCGCCCAGCATGCTGATGGACAGCGTGGTCAGCACGATCACGGCGCTGGGCGCCAGCATGATCCAGGGGGCGCGGGTGATGTATTCGCGGCCGTAACCGACCATGTTGCCCAGCGAGGTGAGCGGCGGCTGCACACCAAGCCCGAGGAAGGACAGGCCGCTTTCCAGCAGAATGATCTCGGGGAAGGTCAGCGTCATCGACACGATCAATGTGGAGGCGATGTTGGGCAGTACATGGCGGCCGTAGATGCGCGCCGATCCGGCACCGAGCTGGCGCACCGCAGCGGCATAGCCCTGTTCATTGGCCGCCAGCGCAAGGCCGCGCGAGATGCGGGCATAGCGTTCCCAGCTGTGGAAGCCCATCAGCACGACGAACAGCGTGACTGAATTGCCGAAGAAGGCCAGCACCGACAGCGCGATGATCATGAATGGCATGCTGGCCTGGAAGTCGATCAACACCAGGATCACCGATTCGATGCGGCCACGGAAATGCGCCGCTGCTAGGCCCAGCGCGGTGCCGAGCGTGGCAGCGATCAGCGTGCCGAAGAAGGCAATGAGCAGGCTCATGCGGATCGACATGATCAGCCGCGACAGCACGTCGCGACCCAGCTCATCGGTGCCGAGCGCATGGTTCAGGGCGCCGCCCATACCGATCGGCGGCTGCAGGCGGGCCTTGAGATCGAAGGCCGTGAAACTGTAGGGCGTCAGCAGGTCGGCGCCCAAAGCCAGCACCAGCATCAGCCCGATCCAGACCAGGCCGAGCAGCACGCCGGGCGGGAACGCCGTGAAAAAGCGCCTGAGCACGCGTCGGGTTGACGCAGGATTCTCGACTGGCAGCGGCGCGGTAATATCGGTCACAGCGCGTTCCTCAATGTTGTGCCCGGCCACGACGCAGCCGCGGGTCGAGCCAGCCATAGGCGAGATCGACGCAGAGATTGGCCGCCACCA
Organism: Ferrovibrio sp.; assembly: GCF_025869515.1. Classification (GTDB taxonomy): domain Bacteria; phylum Pseudomonadota; class Alphaproteobacteria; order Ferrovibrionales; family Ferrovibrionaceae; genus Ferrovibrio. The sequence continues at coordinate 1,469 of NZ_JAOZVR010000062.1, read as the reverse complement.
TGGAGAGCGCGATGGCAAGCAGGATCGCCTGCACCACGGCGAGGTCGCGATTGGCCACGGCCGAGACCAGCAGCCGGCCGACGCCAGGCCATGCAAAGACACTCTCCACCACGACAGCGCCGGCGATCAGGCTGCCGACCATGAAGCCGATGATGGTGACGGTGGGGATCGCCGCATTGGGCAGGGCATGATCGGCGACCACGCGGCGCCAGGGCACGCCCTTGGCCGATGCCGTGCGGATATAGGGCTGGCCGAGCACTTCCAGCATGGCCGAGCGCGTGAAGCGGGCCAGGATCGCGGCGCCGGAAACGCCCAGCGTGATGATTGGCAGAATGGCGGACTGCCAGCCGTCATTGCCGCTGGAGGGCAGCCAGCCGAGCTGCACCGAGAAAACCAGCACCAGCAACAGCGCCAGCACGAAGCTGGGCACCGTGAAGCCGGCCACCGACACCATCATGGTGAGCCGGTCGAGTGCCGAATTGCGATAGAGCGCAGCAAAGATGCCGGCGGGAATCCCCAGCACCAGCTTGATCATGAAGGCGGGAATGGTTATCGCCAGCGTCATCGGTACGCGTTCCAGCACCAGATCGACGGCCGGACGGCCATCGCGCATCGAATTGCCGAAATCGCCGCTCAGCGCATTGATCGCATAGGCGAGATACTGTTCCCAGATCGGCCGGTCCAGGCCCCAGGATTTGCGGAAGGCCTCGATGGCCTCGGGTGGCGCATCGACCGACATGATGAGCAAGGCCGGATCGCCCGACAGACGCAGCACGACGAAAGCAAAGGTGACGACAAAGCCGATGGTGAGGGCGGCACGGGCGATGCGGGAGGCGACAAAGGACAGCATGCTTTGACCTTATGCAGCAGCGCGGTCGAGATGATCTGGCGCCACGGCATGGCAGGCAACCTGACGGCCATCGGTCAGAACGCGCAGGGCGGGCGCCGTTTCGGCGCACAATGCTGTGGCGCGCGGACAGCGCGTGCGAAAGGCGCAGCCGGACGGCGGATTGGCCGGATCGGGCGGATCGCCCTTGATCGGCGCCGGCCGCGCCTCGCCATGACGGACGACAGACGGAATCGCAGCCAGCAGCGCCCGGGTATAGGGATGCTGCGGATCGCGGAACAGGCTTTCGGCTTCGCCGTATTCGACAATGCGGCCGAGATACATCACCGCCACATCATGACTGATCTGGCGCACCACCTTGAGATCATGGCTGATGAAGACATAGGCCAGATTGAGTTGCTCCTGCAGATCCAGCAGCAGGTTGACCACCTGGGCCTGGATCGAGACATCCAGCGCCGAGATAGGCTCGTCGCAGACCAGCAGGCGCGGCTGCAGGATCAGCGCGCGTGCCAGCACCACGCGCTGGCGCTGGCCGCCCGAGAGTTCATGCGGATAGCGTTCGGCATGATGCGGCTGCAGGCCGACGGCGGCGGCCAGGACATCTACCAGATCGCCGCCGAAA
>NZ_JAOZVR010000061.1 GCF_025869515.1 Ferrovibrio sp. | reverse complement strand
GCGGCCCTTTTTCTTTGCCGTTAGTTGGTCTTGTAGCCGATGCGGAAGCCGCCCCAGTGACGGCCCTGCACCGTGATTGGTGCCGACATGTCCTTCATCAGCACAAAGACACCACCGCCCATGTCGCGGCGATAACACTGCAGCAGATAGGGTTTGATATTGCGGCCGCAGGCCAGACCCACAGGGTCGTTGAACAGGCGACGGTTACGCGAGTTGGCCGTGTTCCAGACCGGATCGCTGCCCTGCGGCTGGCAGTATTTCAGGTTGTGGGTCGGGATGAAGCCGTTGCGATCAATACCGACGCAGAAGGCAATGCTCTGGTTCGAACTGAGAAGCGGCTCCTGGATTTTCGGCAGCAGCGCATCGGTGAATTTCACATAGCGCGTCATATACTGCTGCGGATTGCTCCCCTTGATCGGCACATAGTTCTCGTCGAACAGGTCCTCCATGCCGATCTCGCCGCGCCGCACAGACTCTTCGAAGGCGTCGCTGATCCGTGCCGCGGCATCCTTCGCTGCCACCAGCAACGGGCGGTCCACCGTGGTGGTAACGAAGGCGATCTGGGTCGCCAGATTGGCCACCTGCTGGTCGATATCCTGGATCGCCGTGCCGGTACGCTGCACCACCGCCAGATAGCCGCGCGTGGCCGCATTGATTTCGCTGATCGCACCGGTCACCGCGTTGACCCGGCCAGACTGGTCGGTGCTGGCCTGCTCGATCTCGTCGAGTTGCTGGCCCATCGAATCAATCGCCTCGACGATACCGTTCAGCACTTTTCCGGTTTCACTCACCAGCGTGACGCCGGTTTTCACCTTGTCGTCGGACTGCTTGATGATGGCACCGATATCCTTCGATGCATTGGCCGAGCGCTGCGCCAGGGCCCGCACTTCCTGCGCCACGACGGCAAAGCCCTTGCCGGCCTCGCCCGCACGCGCCGCCTCGACCGAGGCATTCAGCGCCAGCAAATTGGTCTGGAAGGCGATTTCGTTGATCAGTGAGGTGATCTCGGAAATCCGTTGCGACATTTCAGCCATCTCATTCATCGCATCGACCGAACGACGAACCACCTGAACGCCGTTTTGCGCTGCTGCCCGCGCCTGTTCGGCGCGCTGGCTGGCGCGTTTGGCCGCAGCCTCGTTGGCCCGCGCCGCTTCGCTGAGCGACGCCGCATCGGCCGCCGTGCGGTCGAGACTGTCGGATTGCGCCCCGGCGCTTTCCGCCAGCCCCTTGGCCTCGCGGTTGAGCTGCACCGACGAACTGGAGATGGAATTGGCAGCCTGCACGATGGTGCCGATCACGCCACCCAGACGTTCGGCGGCCTGCATCGTGCCTTCGCGAATCACCGCAAAGTCGCCGCCGAAATTGTTGTCCATGCCGGTCGACAGGTCGCCTTCCGCCATGCGGGCGAACAATTCCTTGAGGTCTCCCATCACCGCATCGAGCGTCTCGGCCATGTGGTTGAAACGCTCGGCCAGATGATGCGCCTCGGCTTCGCCCTCATGGGCCGCAACACGCTTGTCAAGGATACCGCGGTCGATGGCGCCGCACAGATCGGCAATCTCGCCGATCACCGCGCTATCGGCGCGCCGCAGGCGATCCAGCTCGGCCTGGGATTCGGCCAGACGGCGTTCCGCAGCCTCACGGCGCGCCACCTCATCCGCCCAGCGACGGGCAATATCCTGCAATGGTTCACGCAGGCTGCCGGGCATCTCGTCGACCTTCGCCGCCGCCGGCCAGTTGCGCAGCATCCCGGCCAGGGCGGCATTGCTGCCGGCCAGCGACACGATCATGACACTCCCCAGGACGAAGACGACCAGGCTGGCGACGAGGGCAAGCGTAAGATCGGCCCCTGCCTGTCTGCTGACCCAAATCCAGCCAGCCCCAGCGACAGCAAGACAGCAGACTGCCACGCCTATGCGCAGACCTGTCGGCAGACCGGAAAGCATTCGCATCATCCCTCCCCGCTTCGGAATCTGTATTCCGAATTTCCGACGCTCCTGTATCGGAGCGTTCGTTTTTTTCTGTTCCGGCAAGTGTAGCGTAACGAGTACACGGTTGTGCAGGACAAGGCGGTATTCAACGTGGTTAACCGCCTCCGACTTTAGTCGAATTTTATACGTTAGGTTGCGCGATGTCAGGGTTCATCGTGCCGTCATACAGGCAGGCTAATCATCTGGGCGACCAGCCTGCCCTGATTCCCGGGGCTTCCGGCCGATTCCAGGAGTTCCGCCCCGATGACCCAACCTCCTTCCAGCAGCCTCAGCCGCAGCGAAGCCTATGAAGACTCCCAGAATCTCGGTATCAACCCTAGCGACAATACCACGATCGCCGAGGTGATCGGCCGCCGTTACGGCCGACGCGACGTGCTGAAGGGACTGCTGGCCGGCACCGCCGTCGCCGGCCTGGGCGGGACCGGTATTGCGGCTCTGCCGGCCAGTGACGCCCAGGCCCAGGCCGCGTCGCGCTTTACCTTCACTGAGATCGGCCATGGCGTTGATCGTACCCATCATGTCGCGCCCGGCTACGATGCCGACATCCTGATCCGCTGGGGCGATGCGGTCCTGCCCGATGCGCCGGCCTTCGATCCGCAGCGCCAGACCGCTGCCGCGCAGTCGAAGCAGTTCGGCTACAACAACGATTTCATCGGCTTTCTGCCGCTGCCGCAGGGCAGCACCAGTTCGAACCGCGGCCTGCTGTTCATTAACCATGAATACACCAGCGAAGAAGTGATGTTCCCCGGCATCGGCCGGCAGGAAGCCAAGGACAAGCTGTTCAAGGATATGACCCGCCCGCTGGTGGAAATCGAGATGGCGGCGCATGGCGCCAGCATCATCGAGATCGAGAAAAGTGCGACCGGCAAATGGGGTGTCGTGAACGGCAGCCGCTATGCGCGCCGCATCGATGCAGGCACCACCGCGATGGAACTGACCGGCCCTGCCGCCGGTCATGCCCGTATGAAGACCAAGGCCGATCCGAGCGGTCGCCAGGTCATCGGCATGCTCAACAACTGCGCCGGCGGCGTGACGCCCTGGGGCACGGTGCTGACGGCGGAAGAGAATTTCCACGGCTATTTCTGGGGCAAACCGGAGGCCGGCCATGCCGAGGAGCGCAACCACAAGCGCTACGAAGTGCCCGGCAACTGGTATAATTGGGGCCAGCATTTCGAGCGGTTCGACATCACGAAGGAGCCGAACGAGGCGAACCGCTTCGGCTGGATGGTCGAGGTCGATCCCTACGATCCGCAATTCGTGCCGAAGAAGCGCACGGCACTCGGTCGCTGCAAACACGAAGGCGCCGCGGTGATCGTCAACAGCGACGGCCGCGTCGTGCTGTATTCCGGCGACGACGAACGGTTTGAATATGTTTACCGCTTCGTTTCCGCCCGCCGTTACAACGCAACCGAGCGCCGGGCCAATTTCGGCCTGCTCGATGAGGGCACCTTGTCGGTGGCGAAATACAATGCCGACGGTTCGGTGGAATGGCTGCCGCTGGTATTCGGCCAGGGACCGCTGACAGCCGCCAACGGATTCAACAGCCAGGCCGACGTGCTGATCGAGACCCGCCGCGCAGCCGATTTGCTCGGTGCCACCAGGATGGATCGCCCCGAGGACATCGAGATCAATCCGGTCACCGGCAAGGTCTACGTGATGCTGACCAACAACATCCGGCGCAAGGCCGACCAGCTCGATGCTGCCAATACCCGCGCCGCCAATGAATGGGGCCAGGTGCTGGAAATGACGCCGCCGGGCGGCGACCATGCCGCCCAGAAGGCTGCCTGGTCGCTGCTGGTGCAGGCCGGCGATCCCGCCGATGCCAGGACCGGCGCCAAATTCCATCCGCAGACCAGCAGGAATGGCTGGTTCGCCTGCCCCGACAATGCCGCCGTCGACCCGCAGGGCCGGCTGTGGATCACCACCGATCAGGGCGAAGCCTGGAAGAAGGCCAGCGGTACCGCTGACGGTGTCTGGGCCATGGAAACCGAAGGCCCCAATCGTGGCCTCAGCAAGATGTTCTTCCGCGTGCCCATCGGCGCCGAGATGTGCGGTCCCTGCTTTACTCCGGACGGCAGAACTTTCTTCGTCGCCGTGCAGCATCCGGCGACCGACGGCGGTGAAACATTCACCCAGAGCGGCAAGGGTTCGACTTTCGAAGACCCCGCCACACGCTGGCCGGATTTCCAGCCGGCCATGCCGCCGCGTCCTTCGGTGGTGGTGATCACCAAGCGGGATGGCGGGCTGATCGGCAGCTGAGTCCGGTTCTGTCTTGGAACCAGCCAGACTGTATACAGACCGTCCCCCGGCCGATATAACCGCGAACACTCGCACTGCGGGCATTCACGCCTGCGGCATTCAGGCACTCTGCTTGGGGAAAACGGCTGGGCATGGCCAAGGCCGATCAACCGAAATTCATCAAGGCGCCGCAGGACCTGCGACAGCGCGCGGTAAGCTATACGACCGGCCTAGAACTGACATTGACCGAAGAAGTGCGCGGTCGTATCGAGAAGGTGATCGGTGAATCTGCCGATGCCTTCTCGAAGGATGTTCTGGAAAAACTGCGCGAAATGCGCATCCAGGTGAAAGCCGCCGAGGACGATTCGCTGTCGCGCATTTTCATCCTGACCACGATCGCCGAACTGGCATTCGACATCAAAGGCATGGGCGGCACCTTCGGCTATCCCCTGTTGAGCCACCTGGCCAAATCCCTGAAGGACTTCATCGCGGAACTGGCGCTGCCGAACGAGGCCCAGCTCGAGGTGATCAGCATCCATGTCGACGCCATGTACGTGGTGCTGGCGCAGGGTATTCACGGCATGACCGATCGGCTGCAGAAAGACCTCCTGGACAACCTAGGGATTGCCGTCAGCAAAGTGCGGTACGTGGTATAACTGACGGCGTTAACCAAACTCCGCCACACTTCGCTAACCTTTTGCCACCACAGTGCCGGTCATGAGCAGCTCGGATGCTGAAATCTGGCGTACAGCCCGCGACCTGATCGCCGATTATGGCGCGCGCGGGGCTGAGGCCCATGCCAATCGCCAGCTGACTGAAATGACGCTGGGAAATAATTTTGTCGGTATGCTGGTCTGGCGCCGGATCCTGCGCGCCCTGAAAAGCCTCAGCAAAACCGGAGCGGCCGGCGGCAGCCCGTCCGCCTCGCGCCGGCGCTGATCGCCTCTCGATAAATTACGCTAGTTCTTTTTGTCGTTCAGCACGACCGGAAGGCCACGCGAGCCTTCGATCAGCGCGCCGCGCAAATCTGCGTCGGTAAGATTGGCATACATCAGATTGCATTCGCGCAAATCCGAGCAGATCAGCTTGGCGCCATGCAGGTTCGCATTCGACAGATTGGCCTGGCGCAGATCGGCGCCGTTCAGGTTGGCCTGCACCAGATGGGCGCGCGACAGATACCAGCCGGCCATGATGGCGCGCCGCCCTTTATGGCCGTCGGTCTCGATCCAGGTCTGGTGATCCTGCACCACCTGTTCCAGCACCTCGGGCGCTATTTCCTTGGGTACCCGCGCCCCACTGCCCTGCAGCTGCGGGAACAGTTCGGGCGGAAAATCGGCCAGATGAAAATTGGCGTTGTGCAGCTTGGCGCTCTTGAACTGCACATTGCTGAGCGTCGAATAGGAAAAATCCGCGCCTTCCAGATCGGCATTGTCGAGGATGCAGCCATCGAGGATGGCGCCGACAAAAGAGGCGCCCAGAAGCTTGGCCTGCGTCAGATTGGTATTGTGCAGCGTGGTCTCGCTCAGCGACACCACGCCGCCCTTGCCATGCGGCGGCACCGGCGGCTCGGTCATCGGCCGCATATCGGCATTCTCGAAGCGGGTCCCCTTGAGAATGGCCCGCGACAGATCCGCACCGCGCAGATTGGACCAGACGAAGCGGGCATTGGTCAGGTCGGCGCCGGAAAAGTCGCAGCCGGTGAGCACCGCCTGGCTGAAGTCGGAGTTGCGCAGATCGGCGCAATAGAAACGGCAGCCGCGAAACACCGTGCGCTGCAGGTTCATGCCAACCAGCTTGATACCGGTAAGATCAGCGCCCACCAGCGTGAGCTGCTTGCCACGCGTCAGCTTGCCCAGTCGGCCGGACAGGAATTCGCCATGGGCCTTGATCTGATCGTAGAGATCATCGGGCCAGGGAGCGTGCTGGGCGTCGCCGGTCGTCATGTTTCCATCCGCATACCGGCCGGCGGGCCGGAATTCTGATAAGGATGGATTGTTAACGAACGGAATTCAAGAAAGTGTTAACGGTTGGTTGCGAGCTGGGTCCGGTAAGTCGCGCCAAGACGGGCATAATGCGCCGCGGTTTCCGTGATATTCCGCAATTCGTCAGCATCAAGACGACGCAACAGCCTGGCCGGACGGCCGGCCCAGAGTTCACCGGCAGCCACCCGCTTGCCCGGCGTCAGCAGGGCGCCGGCAGCCAGCATACCCTGGCTTTCGATCACGCAGCCGTCCATGACGGTGGCCTGCATGCCGACAAAGCAGTGATCCTCCAGGCGGCAGCCATGGATCAGAGCCAGATGGCCGATGGTCACGCCGGAGCCAATCGCGGTGCCGAACTTGTTCCGGGTGACATGCACCACGCTGCCGTCCTGGATATTGGTATCGCTGCCGACGCGAATGCTGTTGACGTCGCCGCGCAGCACGACACCGAACCAGATCGAGCTGCGGGCGCCGATTTCGGTATCGCCGATCACCGTGGCATTCGGCGCAACGAAAGCATCCGGCGCGATGGCCGGATGCTTGTCGCCGAATGGCAGGATGAGACTCACGGGAACAGGGCGATCTGCTCGAGACCCATGGTTTCCGGCAGACCGTACATCACGTTGAAGTTCTGCACCGCCTGGCCGCTCGCGCCCTTCATCAGGTTGTCGATGACCGAGAACAGCATGGCGCGGCCCTTCACCCGATCGGCGAAAACGCCGATATGGCAGGCATTGGTACCGCGCACATGGCGTGTCTGCGGCGACACGCCCTGCGGCACCACCTGCACGAAGGGTTCGTCGGCATAGCGCTTGAGCAGGGTGGCCCGCAGGTCGTCGGCGCTGACGCCCGGTTTCATCTTCACATAGATGCTCGACAGCATGCCGCGATTCATCGGCATCAGATGCGGCGTGAAGTTGACCACGATCGGCCGGCCGGCGGCATCGGACAGAATCTGCTCGATTTCCGGGCCATGCCGGTGCGAACCGATGCCATAGGCATGCGTACCCTCGGCCGCCTCGCAATACAGCGAGCCTTCCTTGAGCGCGCGGCCGGCACCGGAAACGCCCGATTTGGCGTCGATCACGATATCGTCGGCATCGATCTGGCCGGCATCCAGCAGCGGCATCAGCGGCAGCTGCGCCGAAGTCGGATAGCAGCCGGGATTGGCCACCAGCCGCGCCTTGGCCACCTTGTCGCGATACATCTCGGTCAGGCCGTAGACGGCTTCGTCCTGCAGCTTCGGCGCCCGGTGCTCATGGCCATACCACTGGGCGTATTCGTCCAGGTTGCGCAGCCGGAAATCCGCCGAAAGGTCGACGATCCTGAGGTGCTCGGGCAGGCCGGCAATCACTTCCTGCGTGGTGCCATGCGGCAGGGCACAGAAGACGGCATCGACACCGCTCCAGTCGACCTCCTTGATCGTCACCAGCTTGGGCAGGTTGAGGCCGAGAAACTGCGGGAAAACCGTATCGATCCCCTCGCCGGCCTTCCGGTCGGCGGTCAGGGCAACCACGCGGACGCGCGGATGACGCAGCAGAACGCGGAGCAGCTCCGCACCGGTATACCCGCTGGCACCCAAAATCGCGACCCGAATGGCGTCCGTGGCCATGTCGACCTCCTGTTA
>NZ_JAOZVR010000060.1 GCF_025869515.1 Ferrovibrio sp. | reverse complement strand
AGCAGAAAAACTGCAAGCAGGATCAACTGCTTACGAGTTGTTCAGGGCGGACTAACGATGACCCGCTGCGGCAGCGCTGATAGTTGCGCTTCTGTGACCGCTATAGTTTTACTGCCGACCTTCAAAGACAGAAATACAAGCGGATCGCAGTTGTGTGCGTGCGCTGAGAAACCTATTGCCAAAGCCGCTGCCAATGTCATTTCGCGCCACGAGCTTGTCATTGGAGACTCCCGATCGGGCAATCCGCGCTGGATCACCGCTACCTCATCTTAGTGTTCTTCCTAAAGCCACGCTGCGATTTGCTTGCGCCGGCTGTGGATTAGGGTTACGCCGTTGCAAATCATTCGACAAGTTTCTCAAGCGACTAATAGAGATCTGGCGATGTTTCTGCTCGGCGATATGCGCCTCGCTGTGCGCCGTTCTCAACTCCAGCGCCGCGAACTTCTTCGGCACCCGCGCCACGGCGCCGCGCAACTCGGCGGCCCGGTCCGTGTAGAGCTTCAGTTCGTAGCGTGGCCGCGAGATGGCCACGTAGAACGCGGCCCGGTTGGTGGTTAGCGAGCGTGTGTTGGCCTCGATCAGCACGCGGTTGGAAGTCAGGCCCTGAGAGGAATGGATCGTGGTGGCGTAGCCGTGCTGCAGGTTCATGGGACGCTGCGCCGGGATGGCCACGATGGTGCCGCGCTCCGTCTTGACGGTAACGGCCTCGGCGCTCACAGCCTGCACCCGCACCCGGTCGCCGTTGAGCAGGCCGAGCTGCTTGTCGCTCTTGGTGATCTTGAGCAGATCGCCGGGCGCGATCTCGATGTCGTACTTCTTGTGCAGCGTGGCCGAGAAGTGCTGGGCGGGCTTGACCGTGACGTTCTGGCCGTCGCTGCCGCGCAGCACCACTTGATCGCCTTCCACGCCCACCACTGCGTAGTCCACGCCGCGCTGGATGTTCTGCCCCTCGCGGTGATAGCTCACCACCAGATCCGGGGCGTAGGTGGCCGGCTGCTTGAGTTGGGCGCGCGTGGCGTCCACGTTCTCCAGCACGGTGTACTTGAGGCCTCCCTCCAGGCGCATGCGTTTGCGCACCATCTCGTTGATGCTGTGGCGCGCCTCGTTGGTGCCGGCCACGATCAGGGTCGCCTCGCGTTCCTGGGGGGACAGCGCGGTGAAGTCGGAGGCAATGGCCTGATAGCGATCCTGCTCTTCCGGCACCTCGCGGATGCTGCCCAGCAGCCGCGTGACGGCCTTGTTGGTCTGGTCGTTCGCGGCATTGAGCACGGCGGCCTTGATTTCCGGATTGCGCTGCCGCTGGATTTCTCGCAGCTGAGCCTGCAGCATGCCGGCGTCCTGCAGCTGCGCAAAGGGCTTGCCGGCCTCCACCGCGCCCGTCTGCTTGCGGTCGCCCAGCATGACCATGCGCGCGCCGGCCTTCTCCACGATCCGCATCGCCTGGGCCAGCTGATGAGCGGGCACGACGCCGGCCTCGTCCAAGAGCACGACCGATTTCTCGCTCAAGGCCGCCTGCGCCTTCCGGCTGGCCAGGAAGCTGGCCAGCGTGTTGGACTCCACGCCTAGTTCGCGCAGGGCCGCCACCTGGGTGCCGTAGGGCGCCAGGCCCACCACGTCGAATCCGGCGGCCAGGGATTGCTGGGTCGCGTCTTGGGTGATTTCGTTGATGGTGCGCTCCAGCATATGGCTTTTGCCGGTGCCGGCATAGCCCTGCACCGCCACGAAGCGGTTCGTGGTGCCGAGGATCATTTCCACCGCCTCGCGCTGGCCCTGGTTCAGGTCGCTCGCGGCCAGCCGCGCCGCCAGGCCCTCGTCGCTCAGGATCGGCTGCAGGGCGCCGCGCCCGTCGCGCTCGATGGCAAGGATGCTGCGCTCGATGGCCTGGGCCTGCGGCGTCGTATAACGCGCTTCGGCCAGCACCAGCGCCCCTTTCTGGATGGCACGGTCCACCTCGATGGTGGCCTGTTCCTCATTCAGCCCGCGCGCGTGCATCGTGGCCCCGATCCATGTCGTGCGCGTGAGCTTGGCGGTCTCGGGCACGTCCATGAAATGCGAGGCCTGCTTGTCGTCCTCGTTCTTCTTGGCCTGGTTGAGCGAGCGTGCCGTCTGGTACAGCGGCAACTCGCGCACCAGGCGGCCGTCGTTCTCGGCCGCTTCCACCTCGGCCATGACGGCGCTGATGGTGGATGTGGTCGCAGCCTTGGACATGGACAGTTCAACCAGTTCTTTGCGCGTGAATAGCCCTTGACGCTCGCTCAGGTGCTCGACTGCGAAGTTCAGGGCCGCGGCCGCCCCCTCCTTCATCGCCGGGTCGGCACGCAGGCGGGCCACGTCCGGCGCCGTGCTGTTTTCCTTGGCGGCCAGCAGCGCATCCATGCTGAGGCCTGCTGCTCGTGCGCTCTCGATCCACTCCTCGCGCAGCAAGGTGCGATCCACTTCCGACTTCTTGTCGCGCGTCATCAAGGTCACGGACTGTGCCAGTGCGGTGTTGGCCGTGTCGCGGTTCACGCCGCGAGCCTCGAAGGCCTCCTCGATCTGCCGGGCCCGGGTGCTGTAGTGCTGGATCAACTCGTCGGAAATGTGGGCCAGTTCCCAGTAGCCTTTCTGCGTCTCCCTCAGCCCATAGCCGCTCGCCCGCAGTTCCTCGGCCAGCGCCGTGCGGTAGTAGGCGCCCAGGGCCTTGATGCTGTGCTGGATGTCCTCGTTGCTCATCGCGCGCCATTGGCCGTCCGGGCGCTTGGTGAGGTTGGCGACGATCACGTGGGTGTGCAGCTGCGGGTCCTGGGCGCGCGACAACTCGTGCCGGAACGCAGCCGCGACGATCACGCCGGTGCGCACGCGGTAGCTCTGCCCCTGCTCCTTGATGCGCGCGTGGGCCAGCTTCTCCAGTTGCTGCACGGCGCGCTTGACGGCCCGATCGTGCGCAGCCGTGACGCCGGCATCGCCAGCGATCAGCGCCTGTAGGCTGACGCTCTTGGGCGCGGAAAACGTGTAGTCCATGCCCTTGCGGTCATCCGAGCGCAGGTCGGAGAAGCGCACGCGCACGCCGTTGGGCAGCTTGCCGTCCAGAATGTCCTTGAAGCTCTCTCGATCCACCTGCAGCTGCTGCGTGAGCCCAAGCTCCTCGGCTCCCTTGCCGAGCCATTCGCCACGGTGGCCCTCTTTTTCGTAGTAGTCGTCTGCCGACTCGAAATAGTGCGCAGCCTGCTTGCTGGAAGTGACGGCTTGGAAGCTCAGCATGGGACGCTCCTCATGCGCCGGCGAAGATGCCGGCGGAACCGCGGATGGGCTTGCTGTACTGCTCGGCCATCACCATGGGGTCGATCACGTCGGGCCGGGCCTTGTACTGCAGCTTGACGCGGGCGATGGGGTAGTTGCCGGCGAACTTGAGATAGCCGGTCAGGTTGGGCAGAAGGTGGATCTCTGCAGGCGACACGACACGCTCGGTGTCTTGCCTGGTGCCGGTGGTGCCGCGCGAGCCGCCTCGGCCGCCGACCGAAACGCTGTCGTTGCGCCGAATCACCGTCTGTTCGCCCAGGCCGCGGCTGAATTCCTCCGCCGTGTAGGTGTCCATCTCGGCGACACCGAACAGGGCAACCGACCGCAGCGAATTGCGCAGCGTGAGGGCGTCGTCGTCGCCATAGGTTCGCCGCAGCTGCGCCAGGCTCTGGATGCCGGCCAGGATGCGCAGCCCTTTCTTGCGCCCCTTCGTGGCCGCGTCCACAAGGTAGTTCAGCTTCTCCAGCGAGTCCAGTTCGTCCAGGATCAGGTGCAGGCCGCGGTCACGGTCGTCGCTCATGGACAGCACGGCCGCGCAGATCACGTCCGTCCAGCAGGAAATCAGCGGCTTGAGTGCCTGCAGCTGGTCCTGCCGCCAGGTCACCCAAACGTTGCCCTCGCTGTTCTCGATGAAGTCCCGGAAGGAGAAGCTGCCCGAGGCCAGGTATTTGTGGGGTGTCACGTACTGCGTCAGCACCACGCGGATGGACGCCAGGGTTTCCTCGGCGCCGTGGAAGCAGCCCTCCGCCGGCGTGCCGGCCAGCAGCGTCTGCAGGTCGCGGTTGCTCGCAGAAGTCAGCCAATGCACCAGCCTGTCGGTGGAAAGCTCGTTGTTCCGGATGAGCACATGCAGCGTTTCGGAAACGATGGTCCGGGCCATGGAGTTCCATGATTCCTGCTCCGTCGATGGGCTGCGCGGGATCATGCTGATGGCGTACTGCTCGCAATCGAAAGATGAGCGGATCTCGTTGAACACCGACCAGCCCTGCCCGCGCGCGTCGAAGGGGTTGAGGATCACGTCGCCGGGCCGGAAGAAGTGCCGCATGAAACCGCCGTCCGGGTCGATGCAAATGGTTCGTTCGCCGCGCTCCTGCTCGCTTTCGATGTACTCGGCAATGCACTGGCTTTTACCCGTTCCGGTGGAGCCGCCCGCCAGAAAATGCGTGCTCTCCACGTCCCGCGGCACCGGCGTGTCCATGAACCTCAATTGCCCGCTTCCGCTTTTGGTCCTTGAGCGCAGCGCGTACTGGTTTTCCATGCGCGGACCGCGCAAATGGCGCATATATTCTGCGCCGCCGAATTTCGTCGTCCATCGAATGGCCCCGTAGATGAACAAGGCCACCCCCAGCATTAGTCCTATGAACGGCCCGACCCATAAAACCGGATTGGAGGGCGTGGCCAGGATTCCAAACCAGACGCCCTTGATGATCATGGACTTGGGAACCCGGTAGTACAGCAGAAAACCGGCTATCCACCCTGCCAAAACCAGAAGCAAGGTGGTAACCACCAGCCATCCTCGCAGGGCGTCGTCTGGAGTTCTATTCGCCCGTGCCATATCAACCTTCCTGTTTCAGGTAGTTGATGACGGCATCGGAATTGAATATCTCATCCAGTTCGGCACGGGCATTCACATTGACCGATCGGTACATCAGAAGGAAGAGCGCGGCCACCATGCTGAGCTGCGTGTCGGGATCGGCTGCGCGCTGCATGTCGACGATTTCCTGCTGCTGCGCCCTGATCTCTTCGAGCTGCTGGGCGATGCCAGACAAGTGCCCGGCTTGGCCATCCTGATTGGCCAGGAACTGCAGGAAGACCTCCTTGGCCAGCATGTTGAGGTTCCGCGCCGGGGAACGCTCCAGGGCCTCGAACGCCCTCTCTGAATCCTGCGCCGAGAGCTTGAACTGAACGAGTCGGGACATGCACCTTCCTTTTTATCGGTATACCTGGAAAACCGCATGAAATATAGACTCATGCGCTGTTAGTACACCTAACCACGCCTCCAGTATACCCAACATATCCAATCACGACAACGCTTTACACCTGGCACCTGTGGTGCGTATGGTGTGTAGAACCCTGGCGCGCCAGGGTTGCGACCCGGCATCGCCGGGTCGCGGGCGTCTGAGGGCAGCGCGAAGCGCCGGGGAATGCAGCAAGGGCGCGAAAAGTGCGGGCCAGGTCGAGTGCCAGGCTCGTCTGGCGCGCTCGGTTTCCTCTGCGACGCTTAGATCAGGCACCGAGGCCAGTTCAGGGGCACCGGCTGTTCCAGCCCGCACCTTCATTGGTGCGGGCTGTGGCAAGCGAAGCGCGTCAGGCCGTAGGCGTCCCCCTGTGTGCAAGGCAGGTGCGCAGCGTGGGTATGTGCGCAAGCCGGGGCCCAGCGACGCCGTAGGGCGTCGCTGGGCAGGCTTGTGCATATATATCCATGCGGAGCCCTGGCTTGTGCACAGGCGGCTCAGGCGCGCCGGTCGATCTCGCTCATGTGGGCCAGGGGTCTGGGGCGTGGCCCTGGAACGCCCCAGCAGCGGCCTCCAGCACCTCACTGCCGGTCGTTTGGAGCACCCCCTTCGCCCTCCCCCGCGTGAGTTGCCTGGAAGGCCGCGCAGCGGTCGCCGAAGGCGATGAGCGATAGCGAAACCTGCAAGGGAACGACCCCCGAAGGGGGGCACGCCCAGTCTTCCAGAGCATATTCCGAGCATTTCCAGAGCACTTTTCAGGACTGGACTCTAACTCATGGACTACAATCAGAGCGTTTTCTTAGCATTTCCAGAGCAAAAGTGATCGATACAGGCGAATCCACCTCGGCCCTCGGCCGTGTCCGCGCAGCTGTGGCCGGAGCCGTCGAACTGGGCCTGAAGAAGAAGGCCGCGATCCTGGCCAAGGCGCTGCACCAGATCAATGCGGCTAGACAGGATGGGTTCTCCCATGCCCAGATCCACGTGGCGATCACCTCCGGTGGTCTGGATCTGACGCCCGCCTACTACGAGAACCTGTACGCGCGCGAGATGCGCAAGCATCACGCGCGCCTGGCGGCCAGACCTCCAGTTTCGCAACCAGCGCCTGGGGGCCTGTCGCCACTGATTTTCGGAAAGCTGGAGAAAAGACCCGTCGAATTGAAAATGTCCGAATCGGATGCAACGGCAAAACCCGGTTTCACCTCGGCGTCTGATGAATTACGCCGCGCACGCGCTGTCAGCCGCCAGGATTTCAGCAAACTTATCAAACGCAAGAACAAACCATGAACATTGCACTCATCAATCTGTCCGGTAACGTCGGCAAGAGCACACTGGCCGTTCATCTTTTCGCAGCAATGCGGCCTGGCGCCAAAATCATTTCTGTCGAGTCGGTCAATTCCTCCGACGCCGATACGATTCAAGGCATCGAAGTCGAGGAAATCGAGGCCTCCAGCTTTCGAGAAATATTCCGTGAGCTGATGATGGCCGAAGGCGACGTGATTCTCGATGTGGGCGCGTCCAACGTCACCCGGTTCATGGCGGAAATGAAGAAATTCAAAAGCGCCGTTCACGAGATCGATTTGATCGTCGTGCCCGTGGTGCCCCAGGAAAAGCAGCAGCGCGACACGATCTCCACGCTGGAATGGCTCGCCGAGCGCGGGTTTGACCCCAAGCGCATTCGGGTCGTCTTCAACCAGTTCGCCAATGATGGCGTGTCCCTGGTCGACGCCTACAGCCAGATCTACGGCTACCTCGAATCCACCGGCAACCGGGCCGCCTACAAGCCCGAGGCCGTGGTCGTCAGCAACGAGCTGTACGACCGCGTGAAGGGTTCGGGCAAGACCATCCGCGAACTGGCCGAGGACAAGACCGATTGGCGCGCGAAGCGCACCGAGGCCCGCGCAGCGGGCGATCTTTCGGGCATGGAAGAGGCGGTGGACGGCCAGATGAACAAGGACCTGGCGCAAACCGCGCAGGAGAATCTGGCCGAAGTCTGGAAGATCATCGGCATCGGCAAGAAATGAACGCGCCGACCACCGCCCGCGACGCGGCCGTCAAGGTCTTGATGGCCGACTTCGCCGACCTGCTGGAGCGGCTGGAGCGGGCGCAGCGGGAACACGGCGAGTTGCAGGACACGCAGCGCCTGTGCCACACCGAGCTGGATGCGGATCTGGAGCAGCTGGGCGGCCTGGTGCAGGGCGTGCGCGCCGACCTGGCCAAGGCCGGCGAAGCCGGCCGCGGCATGGTGGCGGCCGCGCAGCGGCTGGAGAATGCCGCCGCCCGCATCGAGGCGGGTGCTGTCGGCGCCGCCCGGCGCCCGGGCGGCCCGCCGCCCAGGGCGGGCAGGCGTTTCGGCGGCCTGGCCGTGCTGCTCGTCGTGGTGTTGATCTGCGTCTCGGGATGGGCAGCCTACGCCACTACGCGCCTGGTGCAGCAGCGCACCGCCGTGCAGGTCGGCACTGCCACGCTGAAAGCGTGGCCCGCGCTCGATGCAGGCGCCAAGCGCGCGATCCAGGCGGCTGGCTCGCAGTAGCGGACTGGCGGGCCGCGCAAGCGCCCGTCAGTTCGTCGCCGCGGCCGCAGGACGCGGCGCGCGGTGACGGCCAGCG
>NZ_JAOZVR010000059.1 GCF_025869515.1 Ferrovibrio sp. | reverse complement strand
CCGCGTGTAGCCGTCGATCAGCGCCGCCTCCTCATATTCGATCGGGATCTCGTCGATGAAACCTTTGAGCAGCCAGACGGAAAGCGACAGGTTCACCGCCGTATAAAGCAGGATCATGCCGGCATGGGTGTCGCTCAGACCGAGCGACCGGAACATCAGGAAGATCGGGATCGCCACAGCAATCGGCGGCATCATGCGTGTCGAGAGGATGAAGAACAGCAGGTCGTCCTTCAACGGCACCTTGAAGCGGGAAAAGGCATAGGCAGCGCCCGTTCCGAGTACGATGCAAAGGAATGTGGAGCCGAAGCCGATGATCACCGAATTGGTGAAACGTTCGCCGAAACGCGAGGCGCCGGCAATGACGAGGCCGTCCTTGCGTACCAGCCGTTCATACCAGGTCTTGGGTTCGCCCAGCGCCTGCAGGTCCGCTTCGGACACCCGCGTGCGGGTGGTAAAGAGGTTCACATAGCCTTCGAGCGTCGGCTCGAACAGCACCTTCGGCGGATAGGCGATGGCATCCGATGGCGATTTGAAACCGGTGGCGATGATCCACACGAGCGGCATCAGGGTGATGACCGCATAGAGGATCACCAGGGAGCCCGCGAACCATTTCTGGCGGGCGGAGGGTTCGGTGACGGAAAAGCTGCTCATCTCTGCTTCACCTTGTTCAAGGCTTTGACATAGATCGACGCAAGGCCGAAGACGGTGACGAAGAGGATGACGGCATAGGCCGAGGCATAGCCGGTGCGCCATTTTTCAAAGGCTTCACGTTTCAGGTTGATCGAGGTGAGTTCGGTGATCGAGCCCGGCCCGCCGCCGGTCAGCTGCACCACGAGATCGAACATCTTGAAGTTCTCGATGCCGCGAAACAGGATCGCCAGCATCAGGAAGGGCAGGACCAGCGGAATGGTGATGGTCCAGAACTGCCGCCATTTGCTGGCCCGGTCGCATTCCGCGGCTTCGTAGATGCTGGCCGGAATGGAGCGAAGGCCGGCGAGGCAGATCAGCATCACGAAAGGCGTCCACATCCATGTGTCGACGATGATGATGGCCCAGGGCGCGAGCGACACGTCGCCGATCATCGAGAAACTCGAGGGATCCGCGCCGGTGAGAAAGCCCACCGCATAATTGAACAGGCCGATCTGCGGCTGGTAGAGGAAGGTCCAGAAATTGCCGACCACGGCGGGGCTCAGCATCATCGGCAGCACGATGATCGTGGTCCACAGATCGCTGCCGCGAAACTTCTTGTTGATCAGATAGGCCAGCGAGAAGCCGATCAGCACCTGCAGCACAATGGTCCATATGAGGAAATGCGCAGTCGCCTGCATGGTCAGCCAGATATCGCCGTCCGTCAGGATGCGCTGGTAGTTCCTCAGGCCGATGAACTCGGTCGCCTCGTTCGGCCGGTTCACGCGGAAGTTCGTGAAGCTCAGCCGCACCGTCCAGATCAACGGGAAGATGTTGACGGCGAGCAGGAGAAGGATCGATGGCGTGACGAACAGCCAGGCGATGGCGCGATCGGAAAGACCGCCAACGCGCTTGGCCAATACCGGCGGCGTGGCCCGTGCAATCCGATCCATTGGCGTATCGGTCATGACAACCCCCTATTGATAGGCGCTATGCGCGACAGGGCCGGACCGGAAATCCGGCCCTGTCGCAGACTGAATCCGCTGGGAGGCGGCGCGGGTCAGTGTCAGTACTTGCCTTCGTCTTCGAAGATCTCGGTCCAGTCCTTGACCAGTCCGTCAAGCGCTTCCTTCGAAGTGCCCTTGCCGGCCACCACATAGTCGTGGAAGCGCTTCTGGGATGCCTGCAGCAGCGAGGCATAGGAAGGCTCGGCCCAGAAATCCTTCACGATTGCCATGGAGTCGAGGAAGGTCTGGGCATAGGGCTGGCTCTTGGCAAAGCCCGGATCCTCGACCACCGACCGGAGCGCCGAATAACCGCCGAGCGACCACCACTTGTTCTGGATCTCGGGCTGCGCGAACCACTTGATATATTCAAGCGCCGCAGCCTGCTTGGCGGAAGATGCAACGACCGAAATGCCCTGACCGCCGAGCTGGGCAAACTGCTTGCCACCGGGACCGGCCGGATTGGCGAAATAGCCCGACTTGTCGCCGCCGACCTTGGCATCGGCGTTGATGCCCGGCCAGATGAAGGCGAAGTTCATCTGCAATGCGACCTGGCCCGACTTATAGGCATCGACGTCCTCGGACATGTAGGCGTCGGAATGGCCCGGAGGCACGCAGCAGTCGTAGAGCGCCTTGTAGTATTCGAGGCCGGCCACGGATTCGGGCGAATTGACGAAGCCTTCCAGTTCATAAGGCTTCTTCGGGTTCTCATACTGGAAGCCGAAGGAATAGAGCACGTCCATCGCGCCCATGGTGATGCCTTCCGAGCCGCGCTCGGTATAGATCGCGGCGCCATAGACCGTCGTGCCGTCGATGTTGCGGCCCTGGAAGAACTCGGCGATGTCCTTCAGCTCGGCGAACGTCTTGGGCACGGCGAGGTCGCGGCCGTATTTCTTCTTGAACTCATCCTGCAGTTCGGGACGGGAGAACCAGTCCTTGCGGTAGGTCCAGCCGACGACATCGCCGAAGGCCGGCAACGCCCAGTAATTCGGCGTACCCTTCGGCCACTCCGCATAACCCGTCACGGTGGCCGGAATGAAATCGGCCATCGAGATTTTCTCCTTCTCGAAGAAATCGTTCAGCTTCACATATTGCCCATTTTCAGCCGCGCCGCCGATCCACTGGCTGTCGCCGATCATCAGATCGCACAGCTTGCCGCCGGAATTCAGCTCATTGAGCATGCGGTCGGCGAAATTCGGCCACGGCACGAATTCGAACTTCATCTTGTGGCCGGATTTGGCCTCGAAGTCCTTACTGAGTTCGACAAGCGCATTAGCAGGGTCCCACGCGGCCCAGCAAAGCGTCAGATCGTCGGCATGGGCAGATGTCGTGCCAAGCACGCCTGCGCCGACAAGGGTCGCCGCCGCTACCACGGAATTCAAAAGAATCGATTTCATGTTCAAACCTCCCTGTCCCGACCTCCATCGGGATAACAAACGCCCCCTCCAGGGCTGGACGGCAAGACGGCAGTCCTCTGTGTGACAATCTCCTCCTGCCACAACGGCAGGCTTCCCAGGAAGCCATGGCAAGGCTTCGTCCTGACGTTATGAAAACTGTAATTGAGGTGCGCACCTCAATGCAAGGGAATTTTGAGGTGCGCACCTCAATTTCTTGCTTTTCATCTGATTCTGTTGGAAAATCCCCGAAGGAAAACTGAATACGCGAATCCAGTGAGCGAATGAGACCCACAGCAAAAGATCTGGCAGAGGCCGCTGGCGTCAGTCTGGCGACGGTGGACCGCGTCCTCAACGATCGACCCAATGTCAGCAAGAAAGCGGCACGACTGGTGACCGAAGCCATCGAGCGGATCGGCTTCGTGCGCAATCCCGCAGCGGTCAATCTCGCCCGCAGCCGCATCTATCGTTTCCGCTTCCTGCTGCCGATGGCGGGCGACCAGTATCTGCGGGAACTCCTGGAAAAGGTGGACGAGGCACGGGAGGCGTTGCGCTCCGACCTGACCGACGTCGATGTGGTGCAGATCCCGACCACCGACCCGCATGCGGTGGCGAAATATCTTTCCGGTCTTCAAAGCGAGGAAGTCGACGGCATAGCGGTCATGGCGCCGGAGTCACCTCAGGTTCGTGACGCCATGGCCCGCCTCATCGAGCGCGGGATCAAGGTCGTGCAATTTCTCTCGGGCCAGGAAAAGCTGAAAACCGCCGATTTCGTCGGCATCGATAATTTTGCCGCAGGCGCCACCGCAGGCAAACTGATCGGGCGCTTCCTCAGCCACGAGCCCGGCAAGATCATGGTCATCGCCGAAACCATGATGGCACAGGACAGTATCGAACGCCGCCTCGGCTTCGACAGCATCATCAATGAGCGGTTCCCTCATCTCTGTCCGCTCCCTTCCGCCGAAACCTATGGCGACGAGCGCCGTGCAAGCCTTGTCATCCAGCGCATGCTCGAACACAATCCGCAGATCAATGCGGTCTACGTTTTGAGTGCGGAAGCCCGCCTTCCGATCTCCACGATCGCCCAGTTCGCCGATCTGCGCCGCCTGACCGTGGTCGTCCACGAGCGCACGCCCTTCAGCGAAGAGGCGCTTCGCGACGAGCGTATCGACGCAATCATCGCACAAAACCCCGGCCACGCCGTGCGCAGCGCGATCCGCATCATGCGCGCCCGGTTGGAAGCGCGCGAACCGCTGGCCTCGCAGGAAAAGATCCGGATCGAGATACTGTTGAAGGAAAACCTGTGAGCGAGCCACCTGCTGCACGGAAGGCTCACCTCTTCGAGGTAGCGTGAGCCTCGGTCCACGCACTTTCAGTTGTATTCCTGGAAAAGGTAGCGCCACACCGTCTGGAGGAGCCAGAGCAGTTATACCGGCCAGCGCAGTCCCTCGACAGTCACATCGAGGCCGTGGCGAGTAAACCGCTCCCGCACCTTCTCAAGTGCAGCCAGAGCCGTGATGTCCCAAAGTCTCGCGCCTGAAAGATCGATGGTTACGGGGTCGTCGTGCAGGGTCGGATCGAAGGCATCGATGAAGGCTTCCGCAGAGGCGAAGAAGACCTGTCCCTCGACGATGTAAAGATCTCCCTCGCGCCGGACGTGCTGCATCCGTGCCACCTTGGCCGCGAAAAATACGCCGCTCATCAGGACGCCCACCAACACCCCGAGCGATAGGTTATGGCTGATCACCGTTACTGCCACCGTGGCCAGCATCACCAGATTGGACAGCGCTGGTGTGGTGCCGAGCCGTTTTAGCGAGCCCCAGTCCAGCGTGTCGATGGACACCATGATCATGATCGCAACAAGAGCCGCGACAGGGACCTGCCCAACCACCTGACCCAGCGCCACCATCAAGAGAAGCAGGATGCCGCCGGCCGCCAGTGTGGACAGCCGTCCTCGTCCGCCATATTTTACATTGGAAACCGTCTGGCCGATCATGCCGCAGCCTGCGATGCCTCCGAACAGGCTGGCAGCAACGTTCGCCAACCCAAGCCCCAGCGCCTCGGCATTCTTGTTCGAAGGAGTGCCGGTCTGGTCATCGACAACGCCAGCGGTCATCAGGCTTTCCAGAAGCCCGACCATGGCGATGGCCAATGCCGGCAGGAAGATGATGTTCAGCATATCGAAGCTAACAGGTACATCGGGCAGGCTGAAAATCGGCAGGCCGTCGGGCAGTTCGCCCAGATCGGCAACACGCGGTATGTCTATCCCGAAGGCGGAACACAATGCCGTCAACACCACGACGCAGATCAGCGGCGCGGGAATGCGGGAGATCAGCTTCGGCGTCACGTAGATGATCGCCAGTCCTGCAGCCATCACACCGTAACCAATGGGGCCTGCGTTCAGGATATGCGGCAGTTGCGCCGAGAAGATCAGGATCGCCAGCGCATTGACAAAACCCGTCCGAACAGAACTGGAGACATAGCGCATCAGCGTCGCCAGCCGGGCGAAGCCGAAGAGAATCTGGAACAGGCCCGCCAGGAGCCCCGCGGCGAAGAGGTACTGGACACCATGTTCGCGTACCAACGGCGCCACCACCATCGCAACAGATCCGGCTGCTGCCGAGATCATTGCCGGACGTCCGCCGAAAATGGCAATCACGATGCTGATGATGAAGGAGGCATAAAGCCCGACTGCCGGATCGACGCCCGCCGTGAAGGAAAAAGCGATGACTTCGGGGATCAGGGCAAAGGTAGCCACCGCGCCTGCAAGGATTTCGCGGACAGGGTTTTCCTGCCACTGGCGGAGATAGTGCCGTGTGCTGCTTATCATTTTTGAAGGGGACGCGTCTGGATTGCATTGCCCGGCGGATCGGCGGCCGGAATAGCCACCCGGGCTTGCACCGGGTCCATATGATTGATTGCCGCATAACCCAAATTGCCCACGATGCCAAGTCAGGTGATCCGGCCGGGGCCGTCATCGGAATGCCGCAGCCTCTGTCATCCGTCGGCGGGCAGCCTCGTCACCGCTATGGCCACGTCGATCAGTTCCTTGATCAGAGGGTTTGCCGGCTGGCGGTGGCCGATGGCGATGATGCAGTCGTCCATGTTGGCGATCCGGCGGAAGGTGACCCCCGGGCGGGCGTAGAAGCGTGCAGTGCTTTCGGCCGTGATGCTTATGCCCTTGCGCATGGCAACCGCCTGCAATTCCGAATCCACTGTTGCGGCCTCGAACACGACGCGGGCGCCTCGGCCCTGGCGGTACTGACCGGCGAGCCAGTAGTCCCTCCACACGCCATTGCCGGGCGCGGCAATGAATGGCTCGTCGAACAATTGTTCCACCGTCACGGTCTCCTGCAGGCTCAGGGGATGACCGTCAGGCAGGCAGGCAACGCATTTTTCCCGAGCGATCTCGACGAGACGAATGTCCGGCGTATCGACCGGCGGGCGGAAGATGCTGCAGTCGACAAGTTCCGTCGAAAGCCCGGCATCGGGATTGGTGAAATCGTATTCGACGAATTCCAGCGTCGCATTCGGCCGGCGTCGCTCGAATTCCTGCATGATCTTCGGGATGAATTCAACGGCGGTACCGATCAGATATCCGACCCGCAGGAAATTGTGCCGCGAAAGCTGGAGCGCCTTCACCTCGCGATAGAAGGTTTCCATCGAGCGGTTCAGCTTCTGCGCATAGTCACAAAGGGTCGCCCCATCTTTCGTCAGCGAGACGCTGCGGGTGGTGCGCTCGAAAACTTCGAAGCCCAGCGTTTCCTCAAGCTGAATAATGGTTTGCGACAGCGCCGGCTGCGAGACGGATAGCTTTTCCGCCGCTCTCGCAAAGCTCTTTTCGCTCGCGACAGCAAGCAGGCACCGGATGTGGCGAAGCTGGATATTCATAAGCGACATGAATTAATCCTTTCGCTAATCGTCCTTGTTGTCAACGCACCTTCATTGCTTAATCGCCGTCATCGCAGACAAGAGGGAAACATCGATGAACGTCGCGCAAACGGCCGTAAAATCGGACGAATATCGCATTGAAGAGGGAAAGCGTTCTCTCATTCATGACCCCGTCGAAGGGGACAACACCAAGATCACGCTCGTTCGGGCACGCGGCTCTTATGTCTGGGACGACAAGGGCAATCGATATCTCGATTGCACCTCGCAGGCATGGTCGAACAACCTCGGCGCAAACGACCCGCGCGTGGTCGAGGCGGCAATCGCCCAGCTGCGTGAAATCACCCATGCACGGCCGAACTTCAACACCAAGCCGCTGCTGACGCTGACGTCCAAGCTTCGCGACATCGCACCAGGCGACCTCCACCGAATCGGCTACGCCCTGCACGGCAGCCTGGCGGTAGAAATGGCAATGAAGCTCGCCTTGAAAAACCGTCCCGGCGCGCAGAACATCATCGTGCTGCAGGACGCCTATCACGGCCGCTCCATCACCACGATGGCGGCAAGCTGGCCGCATCCGGACAATCCGTTCCTGCCGCTCCAGCCGCGCTTCACCCGCGTTCCGCATCCCGATCCTTACCGGCCGCGTCTTGGCCTGGATCCGGAAACCGATGTCCAGCTCTGCCTTTCGCTACTTGAAGACGCGATCGACCGTGGTGTCGACGGCGGTGTTGCTGCGATCATGATGGAGCCGATCATGGGCAACGGTGGTCACATCGTCCTGCCGGTATCCTACCTCAAGGGCGTTCGCGAGATTTGCGACAGGCGCGGCATTCTTCTGATCTGGGATGAAATCCAGAGCTGCTTCGGCCGCACGGGCAAGATGTTCGCCTCTGACTTCTACGGGATCGTTCCGGATATCATGACCTTCGGCAAGGGCATCGGCGGCGGCTTCCCGCTGGCC
>NZ_JAOZVR010000058.1 GCF_025869515.1 Ferrovibrio sp. | reverse complement strand
CGGTCAGGATCGCGATGTCTTCCAGCATGGCCTTGCGGCGATCGCCGAAGCCCGGCGCCTTGACGGCGGCGACCTTCAGGCCACCGCGCAGCTTGTTCACCACCAGGGTGGCAAGGGCTTCGCCCTCGACATCTTCGGCGACGATCAGCAGCGGACGGCCGGTCTGCACGACGGCTTCGAGAACCGGCAGCATGGCCTGGAGACCCGACAGCTTCTTCTCATGGAGAAGAATGTAGGGGTTTTCCATGTCGCAGATCATCTTCTCTGCGTTGGTGATGAAATACGGCGAGAGATAGCCGCGGTCGAACTGCATGCCTTCGACGACGTCCAGCTCGGTCTCGAGGCTCTTGGCCTCTTCCACCGTGATGACGCCCTCGTTGCCGACCTTTTCCATCGCCTTGGCGATCATGTTGCCGATTTCGGTGTCGCCGTTGGCCGAGATGGTGCCGACCTGGGCGATTTCCTTGGTGCCCGAAATCTTCTTCGAGCGGCTCTTCAGGTCTTCGACGATCTTCTCGACGGCGAGGTCGATGCCGCGCTTCAGATCCATCGGGTTCATGCCGGCGGCGACGGCCTTGCCGCCTTCGCGGACGATGGCCTGGGCCAGCACGGTGGCGGTGGTGGTGCCGTCGCCGGCCTGGTCATTCGCCTTCGAGGCCACTTCGCGCACCATCTGGGCGCCCATGTTCTCGAACTTGTCGGCCAGCTCGATTTCCTTCGCGACCGTCACACCGTCCTTGGTGATGCGCGGGGCGCCGAACGACTTGTCGAGCACGACGTTACGGCCCTTCGGACCGAGGGTGACCTTGACGGCATCGGCGAGAATGTCGACGCCGCGCAGCATCTTGCCGCGCGCGTCAGCGCCGAAACGGACATCTTTAGCAGCCATTGCTGTATCTCCTTGAATTGTTCTGACGGATCAGGCGCTGATCAAGCGGCCTTGGACTTCTTGGCGGGGGTGCCTTCGATGATGCCCATGATGTCGGACTCCTTCATGATCAGGAGCTCCGAGCCATCGAGCTTCACCTCGGTGCCCGACCACTTGCCGAACAGCACGCGGTCGCCGACCTTGACGTCGAGCGGCTGAACCTTGCCGTTCTCGTCGCGGGCGCCGGCGCCGACGGCGATGATCTCGCCCTGCATCGGCTTTTCCTTGGCGCTGTCGGGGATGATGATACCGCCGGCGGTGCGCTCTTCTTCTGCAACGCGCTTTACCACCACGCGATCATGCAGCGGACGAAACTTCATGCGATCCTCCTAAGTGTTGTCGCATCTGAATTCGGAAAATCCAAGAAAAACAGTGACTTAGTCACTTCTCCCTGAATTGTTAGCACTCCCCTGGGGAGAGCGCCAGACACTTAAGCAGCCTGCCGGCCCCCGTCAAGGGAGGGCTGCCCGGATTCCGCCATAATTTTTCACGGCCTGATTTTTCACGGCCTGCTGGCAGACCAGCCTTGCATAAAATTGCATGTTTCTATGTTTTTTATATTTGATAATTTTAAATTTATAATAAATGCTGAAACTAAGTCCAGCCGGGGGGCCAAGACGCGTGCAGATCGAGTATTTCTATTCCGTAAGTTCACCTTTTACGTATCTCGGCCACATTGCCCTCGCGACGATTGCGGCGCGCCATGGGGTCACCATCCGCCACCGGCCCTCCGATATGCGGCAAGTTTTTGCCGCAACCGGTGGACTGCTGCTGCATCAGCGACATCCGACCCGGCAACGTTACCGTCTTCTGGAACTCCAGCGTTGGGCTCGCCGGCGCGGCCTGCCCATCGCGCTGGAACCGAAATTCCATTCCGGCGCCCGCGAGCAGCCTTCGGGGCTTGTCATCGCAGTTCAGCGCCAAGGCATCGATCCAATCCTGGTCTCAGAAGCCATTCTGCGCGCCTGCTGGGCTGAAGATCGCGACATATCGGCACCCGACGTGCTGCTGGAAATCCTCTCCCGGCTCGGCCTCGACGCCAGCCTCCTGGATGCGGCGCTGACGCCGGATATACAGGCCGAATATGTCCGCAACACGGAAGATGCAATCAAGGCAGACGTGTTCGGCGCACCTGCCTACTTCGTGAACGGCGAGATGTTCTGGGGTCAGGACAGGCTCGATTTCGTCGAGGAAGCAATTATCAACGCAATCAAATCAGGAGACAGCAGATGATCAGGAAATCGTTTTTCGCAGCATTCTCCGCGCTGGTGCTTGCCTCTGGCGCCGTGTGCGCCGAAGTCAGCGAAGTGCGCTTTGCCGAAGGCTTCGGCCTGAGCTACATGCCGATTACCGTGATCGCCTCCGAACAGCTGATCAAAAAGCGCGGCGAGGAACTCGGCGTCGGCCCGGTGACTGCTACGCTGCGCAAACTGAATGGTGGACCCGCGATGATCGACGCCCTGCTGTCGGGCCAGGTCGATTTCATTTCGGGCGGCGTGCCGCCGATGATCAATCTGTGGGACAAAACCATCGGCAAGCAGAATGTGAAAGCCATCGCCTCCATGGGCAACACGCCCCTGCACTTGAATACCATCGATCCCACAGTCAAGACCCTGGCCGACCTGGTAGGCAAGGGCAAGATCGCACTGCCGGCCGTTAAAATATCGATTCAGGCCCTCACGCTGCAGATGGCCGCCGAGAAATTCCTCGGCCCGGCCAAGGCGGATATCCTCGACAAACAGACGATCTCGATGCCGCATCCCGAGGCCCTGCAGGCCCTGCTGGGCGGGCACACGGAAATCACGTCGCATTTCGCCTCCATGCCGTTCCTCTGGCAGGAGCAGAAAAATCCCAAGGTGCACCGCGTGCTGTCGTCGGAGGACGTGCTCGGCGGCGCGCATTCCGGCAGCGTGCTCTACAATACGGGCACCTGGAAGGAAGAAAATCCGCGTGTATTCAAGGCCGTTGCGCTGGCGATCGAAGATGCCATGGCGCTGATCAGCAGCAACCCGCGCCGAGCTGCGGAAATCTACGTGAAATCGAGCGGAGACAAGACGCCGGTGGAAGACATCGAAGCGCTGATCCGGGACCCGAAATATTTCGAGTTCACGTCGACGCCAACCGGGATCATGCCATACGTGGAATTCATGCATAAGCGCGGCCAGATCAAGACCATGCCTGCAAGCTGGAAGGATTTGTTCTGGGAAAATATGCACGATCGGAAAGGCAATTGACGTTGTCTGGCGCTCTATTGATGGACACGTCACCGCAGCCCCCCGCAAAGGCACCGCAGAACGCGACTGCGCTGCTTAACGTCCGCGACGTCACGTTGCGCTACAAAACACCGGAACAGATCGTCACCGCCACATGGCGCGTCAGTTTCGACGTCCGGGAAGGCGACCGCTTCGTGCTGCTTGGGCCGTCAGGCTGCGGCAAGTCCACTCTCCTGAAGGCTGTCGGCGGTTTCATCGAACCTGCCGAAGGCAAGATCATGTTGCGCGGACAGCCGGTGCTGCGGCCCGGACCGGATCGTATGATGGTTTTCCAGGAATTCGACCAGTTGCTGCCCTGGAAGACGGTGCTAGCCAATGTGGCTTTTCCACTTATCGCGGCGGGCCGTGCGAAACGCGCCGAAGCGTATGAACGCGCGCGCGTGTATGTGGAGAAGGTCGGCCTCGCGCGCGCGACAGACGCCTATCCCCACACGCTTTCCGGCGGCATGAAGCAGCGCGTGGCGATTGCGCGCGCCATGGCGATGAAGCCGGATATCCTGCTCATGGACGAGCCATATGCCGCACTTGATGCACTGACGCGGCGGCGGATGCAGGAAGAACTACTCGGCCTGTGGGACGACATCGGTTTCACCACCCTGTTCGTCACCCATTCGATCGAGGAAGCCATCATAGTGGGCAGCCGCATCCTCGTACTATCGCCGCACCCCGGCCAGGTGATGGCCGAACTCGATGCATCGACCTTTGATCATCGCCATTTGGGCGGCGCAGATTTCCAGTCGCTGCATCGCCGTATCCATACCATGCTGTTTGCAGACTCCGCAGTTGCGGATGCGGAGGTGACACATGAGTGAAAGTTATTACACCGGGCGCCGCGCCACGCCGCGCCCGGAAATCCTGCGCAAGCCCCTGCAGGCATCCGAGATCGGAGCGCCCGTGCAGGAAAAACTGCCGCTGGCACTGCGCCTGGCCGACCAGTCATGGGCCAGACGCCTGCTGGTCATCGCCTGCGTCTCCCTGCTTTGGGAGATCAATGCGCGCGTGATCAACAACACATTGCTGTTTCCCACCTTTATCGAAACCACTATCGCCCTGTTTCGTGCCATTGCGGACGGCGTTCTGCTCGAACGGGTGGCAACTTCGTTCCGCATCCTCGCGATGGGATACGGCGCCGGCATGCTGGCAGCCGCGATCCTGACAGGGCTTGCGGCCGGAAGTCGCATTGGCGCGGACATTCTTTCCACGCTCACCGCCATGTTTAATCCGCTGCCCGCTATCGCTCTGCTGCCGCTAGCGCTGCTGTGGTTCGGCCTTGGTACTGGCAGCATCGTCTTCGTCGTGGTGCATTCGGTGCTCTGGGCCGTAGCGCTGAACACGCATGTCGGTTTCCGCTCCGTCCCCGACGCGCAGCGCATGGCCGGACAGAATTACGGTCTGCGCGGGTTGCGCTATGTCTGCCTGATCCTCGTTCCCGCCGCTTTGCCATCGATTCTTTCGGGCCTGAAGATCGGCTGGGCCTTTGCATGGCGCACCTTAATCGCCGCCGAGTTGGTCTTCGGCGTTTCCTCGGGTGCGGGCGGCCTGGGCTGGTTCATTTTCGAGCGCCGCAATGCCTTGGAGACAGCGGATGTCTTTGCTGGTCTGATGACTGTGATCCTGATCGGACTTTTCGTGGAAAGCGTGATTTTCCGCGCCGTCGAGAACCGAACCGTGATACGCTGGGGTATGCAACGATAGGGAGAATCGCCTAGATGTCGGCCATGACAATTTCCATGGTCATCTGCGGCGGTCACGAGACGCCTGGAACGGCGCAATAAAAGCGGGCTTTGAGGAGGCCCATGGGTACACGCCATGGACAATGACAACGACAAGGGCAAGCAGCCGTCGCAGCCAATGCGGCAAAACAGCGGCCCGGCTGCGACAATGATGCCGGGAATGCCTGGCCCAATGACGTCTGGCCCAATGACCTCTGGCCCGATGGGCATGAGCGCCATGCCGCAGGATCAGGCGCCAGCCCGCGCCACTGGCAGCGAAATGACGATCTCGGCCGAAGAGATCGCGGAACTCGCCCTGCGGGCCGATACCGCGGCAGAATTGCTGCGTACACTGGCGAACCGCTATCGAATCATGATCCTGTGCCATCTCTCCATAAATGAGCGGTCCGTGACCGAGTTGGCAGGGCTCGTCGGGATGAACCTTTCGACGCTCTCGCTGCATTTGGGCCGCCTGAGACGCGACCAACTCGTCCTCACGCGCCGCGTGGCGCATCAGGTATTTTACCGCATCGGTGAAGGCTCCGTTCGCGAGATCATGACCGTGCTCTACCACGTTTATTGCCGCAAGGTGGAGGCGATGAACCAGGGCCGCATAATGGGTGAGAAAACAACCATGACGCCGATGGTGCCGAATGGCACCATGCCCGCCCCGATGATGCATAACCCTGGTGGCATGCGCTCCGACGAGGAAACGTCGTAGGTCGGGACGGATCTGTCCGGGCTGAAAACCCGATACGCCCTTTCAGGCAATCAGAACACCCCGAGGATGCGATGCCAACCTTGCCCACCCTGCCCTTCGCCGACCTGATGGGCCTGAAAATCCTGTCGGTCAGCCCGGAGAAGGTGACCGCGGAACTGCCGGTGAAGGCCGAACTGTGCACCAGCCCGGCCATCCTGCATGGCGGCGCGGTGATGGCTTTTGCCGACACGCTGGGCGCCGTGGCCACCGTGGCCAACCTGGCCGCGGGGTTTTCCACCACCACGATCGAGAGCAAGACCAATTTCTTCGCCGCCATCCCGGCGGGCGAAAGCGCCTTTGCCGAATGCACACCGCTGCATCGCGGCAAGACCACCATGGTGTGGCAGACCAGGATCACCCGGGCCGACGGCAGGCTGGCCGCCATCGTGACGCAGACGCAGCTGGTGCTGGCGCCGAGGTGAAAGTGTATTTCCGGATGACTCGTGTCGTCTGTTATAACGCGGCCTGTGCTGCAGCGGGGAGAGCGGTCGCGCGTGAACAATAATCTGGAAACCGCCAGGGCAATGTTCCTGCAGGCGGCGCAGCTGTTGCTGAAAGAAGATTATGCCGGCGCGGAAACCTGCCTGCGCTCGGCCCACCGGCTGGTTCCCGGGCGGCCGTCGGTGATGAGCAACCTGGCCGCCGCGCTGATCGCGCAGGACAGATATGCCGAGGCCAGGGGCTGGGCCGAGCAGGCGACCGCGGCCGATCCGGACAATGCCGAGGCCTGGCTCAATCTGGGCCGCTGCCGGGAATATGACAAAGACCTGGCCGGCGCGCTGGCGGCCTATCGGCGCGCGCTGGCGGCCAGGCCCGACTATGCCGAGGCCTGGTGCAACTGCGGCAATGTCCATACGGCGCTGCGCCATTACGACGAGGCGCTGGCGGCCTATGAGAAGGCGACCGCGCTGAAGCCGGATTTCCCCGAGGCGCTCGGCAACCAGGCCATCGTGCTCAACCGCTTCAGCCGGCCGGCGGAGGCGATTCCGAAGATCGACCGCGCCATCGCGCTGAAGCCGACCCTGCCCTATGCGCACAGCATCCGCTTCCAGGCCAAGATGGCGCTGTGCGACTGGTCCAGCTTCGACGAGGACTGCGCGACCATCACCGGCAATGTGGCGGCCGGGCGCGTCGCCGCGCTGCCCTTCGCGTTTCTGGGCCTGCCGTCCACCCCGGCGCTGCAGAAGCAATGCGCGGAATTCTACAGCAGGGACAAATACCCGTCCGAGACTGTCGCCTTTCCCGCGCCGCGCCGCGGCGAACGGATTCGCATCGGCTATTTCTCGGCCGATTTTTACCGGCATGCGACCGCCTATCTGATGGCGGGACTGTTCGAACATCACGACCGCAGCCGCTTCGAGATTTTCGGCTTTTCCTTCGGGCCGCCGTCCGGCGACGAGATGCGCCGGCGGCTGGAGGCCGGGATGGAGCATTTCCTCGATGTGCAGGCGAAAACCGATGCGGAGATCGTCGACCTCGCCCGGCGCCTGCAGATCGACATCGCCATCGACCTGAAAGGCTATACGCAGAACGAGCGGACGAAGATCTTCGCCAGCCGCATGGCGCCGATACAGGCCAGCTACCTGGGGTATCCCGGCACCATGGGGGCCGACTTCATCGATTATGTGATCGCCGATCCCATCGTCATCCCACCGGAGCATGCGCCGCATTACACGGAAGCGGTGGTGCGCCTGCCGCATTCCTACCAGGTGACCGACAACCGGCGCGACATCTCGCCGCGTCCGTTCAGCCGCGCGGATGCCGGCCTGCCGCAGGACGGTTTCGTGTTCTGCTGCTTCAACAACAACTACAAGCTGACGCCCGATGTCTTCGACATCTGGATGCGCCTGCTGGACAGGGTGCCCGGCAGCGTTCTGTGGCTGCTGGAGAGCAGCGACGGCGTGTCCGGCATGCTGCGCCGGGAAGCCGAAACGCGCGGCATCGCCCCGGCACGGCTGGTCTTCGCCAGACGGATGGACTCGCCCGAGCATCTGGCGCGGCACCGGCTGGCCGACCTGTTCCTGGACACCTTCCACTACAATGCGCATACCACGGCCAGCGACGCCCTGTGGGCCGGCCTGCCGGTGCTGACCCGGCTGGGCAACACCTTTGCCGGCCGTGTCGCCGCCAGCCTGTTGCACGCGGCCGGGCTGCCGGACATGGTGACGACGAGCTCTGCCGATTACGAGGCGCTGGCCCTGGAACTGGCGACCAGCCCGGCAAAGCTGAACGGCATCCGGGAAAGGCTGGCGCTCAACCGCAGCACCTGCCCGCTGTTCGACACGCCGCGCTTCACCCGCCATATCGAAGCCGCCTACCGGGCGATGTGGGACCGCCGGGCCGGCGACCTGCCGCCGGGCCCTGTTGCGATCGATCCGGCGTAACACCGATGCAGACTGGAGAGTTGCAATGAAGGCATTTCACGATCTGACGGAGCTCCCGACCCCGTCGCTGATCCTCGACCGCAGCCGGCTGCTGCGCAACGTCGCCCGCATGCAGGCGCGGGCGCAGGCGCTGAAGGTGCAGCTGCGGCCGCATCTGAAAACGGCGAAGTCGGCCAGGGTGGCGGAGCTGGCGCATAACGGCACGAAAGGCCCGGTCACGGTGTCGACGCTTGCCGAGGCAGCGTATTTCGCCCGTCACGGCTTCCGCGACATCACCTATGCAGTGCCGATCGGACCGCAGAAGCTGGACCAGGTCGCCGCCCTGATGCGCGCCGGCGGCGATCCGGCGAGCGTTGATCTCAAGATCATCACCGACCATCCGGCCGTGGCGCAGGCGATCGCCGACAAGGGCCGCGAACTCGGCGTGGCTTTCCGCGTCCTGATCAAGATCGACTGCGGACTGGGCCGCGCCGGCATCCCGCCGGACTCCGACCTCCTGCTGCCGCTGGCCGGGATACTGGCCGGCGACCCGGCACAGCCGGGCAGCCGCCTGGCCGGTGTGCTGACCCATGCCGGGCATTCCTACAATGCCACCGGCATCGCCGAGATCGAGCGCATCGCCGAGGAGGAACGGCTGGCGGCGGTGACGGCCGCGACGCGCCTGCGCGCGGCGGGCTTTGCCTGCGATATCGTCTCGGTCGGATCGACGCCGACGGCGTTGTTTGCCAAGAGCCTGGACGGCGTGACCGAAATGCGCCCGGGCAATTACGTGTTCTTCGACCTGTTCCAGGCCGCACTGGGCACCTGCCGCATGGAAGATGTCGCCGTCTCGGTGCTGGCCGCCGTGGTGGCACATCATCCGGGCCGCAATCATTTCCTGATCGATGCCGGCGGCCTTGCCCTGTCGAAGGATACCGGCGCCAACAAGCATGCGCCGGGCACCGGATACGGCCGGGTCTGCCGCCCCGGCGATGCCCTGCCGCTGCCGGGCCTGAGCGTGTACGACGTGCATCAGGAGCATGGCCTGGTCGGCGGTCCCCTGACTCCTGACGGAAAGCAGGCGGAACCGGTGGATTTTGCCGGCCATGCCCCGGGCAGCCGGCTGCGCGTGCTGCCCAACCACGTCTGCATGACCGGCGCGATGTATGATCGCTATTTTGTGATCGACCCCGCCCGGAACAGCGGGCAGCCGGGGGGCGGGCCTGAGATCGTCGCCGAATGGGATCGCGTCAACGGCTGGTGAACCCGGTCGCGACCCCCGTAGCGCATCTGGGCGGTTGCGGCGCCGCCGCAATTCCGGTTGAGTGAAGCCGAGGCCAGATGTCCGACGCCAGCGAAACCACACCCCGCCCCACCGATGCCGCATCCGTCGCAGCGCCGCGGCGGAACCCTGCGCTGAACAGCTTCCGCCAGGTGGTGCCGATCAACGCCGCCGTCACGCTGGCCAATGTCAGTGCCGTCGCCCTGCTGCTGGTGGGCCAGGTGCCGCTGAACTGGCTGCTGAGCTGGTGGCTGCTGCATGCCGCCGGCCTGAGCTACATGCTGTATCGCTGGGTCAGTCATAACCGCCGGGTCCAGCGCAATGAGCAGCGCTCGGCCCGCCTGCGCGCCTTCGATATCTGGGGCGCCGCCTTCTCGGGCGCCGCCTGGGGCGCAGCCGCCCTGTTCCTGCCGCATCTCGATGCCGCGCATCAGATGCTGGTGATCATGGTTGCCGCCGGCATGATCGCGGGCTCGGCGGCGACGCTGGCGGTGGTGCCCAAAGCGGCCGTCACCTACATGCTGCTGATCGCGCTGCCCTACATCGCCTTCTTCCTGTCGCAGGGCACCGTGATCGGCCTGGCGATGGCGGTGATGTCGGCGCTGTATACCGCGGCGATGATGCTGACCAACCGCATCGTGAACGGCGTGATCCTGCGCAACCGCCGCCTGCACGAGGAGAATACCACGCTCTATGCCCGCATCCGCGCCGCCCAGGGCGAGCTGCTCGACATTGCCGAGAGCACGGAAGCCTTCGCCTTCCTGGATGCGGCAAACCGGCTGCAGCTGTGGAACCGCCGGCTGCCGGCGTTGCTCGGCCTGGACGAGGGCCTGTTCGTGCGCGGCGCCGATCTCAACAGCCTGCTGCGCCGCGCCGGCCTGCCCGACGCGCTGCTGACCAGCGAGATCGCCGGCGGCGTGCTGCAGCTGCCCGGCGGCCGCTGGATCCAGGTCGGCCGCCGCGCCACGCCGCAGGGCGACCGCGCGCTGATCGTGATCGACATCACCGAGCAGCAGCAGGCGAGCGCCAAGCTGCAGAGCCAGAATGCCCGCCTGGAAGAGCTGTTCCGCGAAGTGAGCAAGGCGCGCGATGCCGCCCTGCGAGCCAGCCAGGCGAAATCGATCTTCCTGGCCAATATGAGCCACGAACTGCGCACGCCGCTGAACGCCATCATCGGCTTTTCCGACATCGTGCAGCAGAAGATGTTCGGCCCCGACTGGGTGAAATACGACGAGTATCTGCGCGACATCAACGGCAGCGCGCGGCACCTGCTGTCGGTGATCGACGATATCCTGGACCTCGCCCGTATCGAGGCCAACCAGATCGTGCTGCACGAACAGCCGGTGATGCTGGACGAGGAACTGCCGATCTGCGCCCGGCTGGCGGCATCGCATTACGGCCGCAATGCCGATGCGGTGAATGTGTCGGTGCCGGACACGCTGCCGCCGCTGCATGCCGATGCGCGCCTGGTACGCCAGGTCATGATCAACCTGATCGGCAACGCGCTGAAATTCTCGCCGACCGGCATTCCCGTCGAAGCCAGCGCCAGCCACGATCCGGCCAGCAACGAAATCCTGCTCTGCGTGACGGATCGCGGTATCGGCATCGCGCCGGAAGACCAGTCGCGCATTTTCGATGCCTTCGAGCAGGCCGACAGCCAGCTCAGCCGCAAATACGGCGGCGTCGGCCTCGGCCTGTCGCTGGTGCAGGCCTTCGTGCGTGCCCATCAGGGCAGCATCGCCATCGACAGCGCGATCGGCAAGGGCACCAGGATCACGGTGTCCTTCCCGGCCGCACGGACCGGCATTTCGCCTTAAAACCGCAGTGCAGACGGACGGCCTTTGGCCGTCCTGCGTCAGGCGGCCGCCATTCTCTGCGCCGCCTGGGCGCGGCTGCGCCGACGGGTCAGCCAGCGCTGTTCCTGGTGATCCCACAGCATGGCGAAATCGGCCAGCATCATGGCCGTCGCCACCTCGACGAATTCGGCGCGTTCGACCGTGCCGCGCAGGAAATCGAAACCGCGCGCCAGATCGATCACCGCCTCGACCATCTTGTAGTGATCCTGCGGCAGGCGGCAGCGCTGGTAGATCGCCTGCAGGCCGCGCTTGCCGGGATCGTGCAGCAGCAGGCGCACATTATGCAGCGGCACGCCGGCAATCAGGCTGACGCCCTGTTCGAAGAAGGCGATGTCGCCGCCCGCCAGCGACCGCAGCAGCAGCGTGCCGGTCAACTGGCCGCGCTTGTGCAGATCGACGATCAGATCGGCCAGCGCCGGCGGTTCGGCGCCGTCGCCCAGCAGTCCGAGCAGGCTGCGCTCGCGCAGCTGGATCATGGTATCGGCCGCCATCGCCGGCGGAATCTGGTAGCGGCTGATCAGCGCATCGCGCAGGGCATCGGAAACCTGGGCGATCAGGCGGGCGGCGAATTTCGGCGGCAGGCCGGGATGGCCCGCCAGCGCATCGCCCAGCGCGCGGCTGTCCGGGAAACGGTCGAGCGCGCGCTCCATCATCGCGCCGCTGACGGCGGCGCCGCGATTGTTCATCAGCGCCGCCACGGCCGGTTCGGCGGCATGGCTGGCCAGCGCATCGGCCAGCGGCGCCGAGACCCGTGCCCGGCCGGCGATCGCACTCTGATGCAGCG
The DNA here is from genome assembly GCF_025869515.1 of Ferrovibrio sp. GTDB lineage: Bacteria > Pseudomonadota > Alphaproteobacteria > Ferrovibrionales > Ferrovibrionaceae > Ferrovibrio. Next base: position 53,101 of record NZ_JAOZVR010000058.1, on the reverse strand, counting down.
GCGACACGGCCTGCACCAGTTCGATCAGGTCGGCATCGGTGAAGACCGGCGAGAATTGCAGCAGCGGAGTGGCCACCGCGGCGACATCGCGCGCCAGCCGGAGCGCCAGGCTGCGCGGCAATTGCGGCGAATCGCGGAGCTGTTCCGCCAGCGCCTGGCGCACCAGGGTTTCGGCATCGCGGGCGAGTGCGGCGATGATCGCCTGGGCGAGATCTTTCTCGACCGCGCTTAAGGCCGGGCCGCCCTCGTTTTCATTGGCATAGGCGCGGGCGACTTTCGCGGCCGTGTCGGCGCGCGCCGCCGGCGAAGGGTCCGCCAGCAGTCGTTGCACATCCTGAATGCCGAGAAACGCCCCCTGAACCACTAACTCTGCTTCCCCCGCCCATAACGTCGTTCGGTTGGTCGCCGATGTTGGCGGCGGACAATAGCAAACAAGGGTCAAATGTCACGGTGAAAGATGCTGACCAAATCTGACGGGATGCGACTGCCTATTCATGCGGCAAAACGCCGTGTTACGGGGCAGATGTATGCACGCATACGGTGGCAGGCCGGACGAGATCGGCCAAGCCCCGGCGCGGCGAATCCGGGCGCTAGGCCATCACGCGGCGGGCCAGGGCATCCTCGATGGCATCCCAGATCTCGGCTTCCAGCTTCACGCCGTTGAAGCGGTTGATCTGCTGGATGCCGGTGGGCGAGGTCACATTGATCTCGGTGAGATAGTCGCCGATCACGTCGATACCGACGAAGATCAGGCCCTCGCGCTTCAGATGCGGCCCGATGATGTCGCAGATTTCCTGTTCGCGCGGCGTCAGCAGCGATTTTTCCGGGCGGCCGCCGACATGCATGTTCGAGCGCGCCTCGCCCCTGGCCGGCACGCGGTTGACCGCGCCGACCGGGCGGCCGTCGATCAGGATGATGCGCTTGTCGCCGGCGCGCACCTCCGGCAGATAGCGCTGCACGATCACCGGTTCGCGCGCCAGCTTGGTGAACATTTCGAGCAGCGAGCCCAGATTCTCGTCGTCGGGCGTGAGATGAAACACGCCGGCGCCGCCATTGCCGAACAGCGGCTTGAGGATGATGTCCTTGTGTTCGGCGCGGAAGGCCTTGATGGCTTCCATATCCGAGGAGATCAGCGTCGGCGGCATCACGCCGTCGAAATGCGTCACATACAGCTTCTCCGGCGCATTGCGCACCGCGACCGGGTTGTTCACCACCAGCGTCTTGGGGTGGATATGCTGCAGGATATGCGTGGCCGTGATGTAGGCCATGTCGAAGGGCGGATCCTGGCGCATCAGCACCACATCCATATCGGCAAGATCGACCAGTTCGGGATCGCCCAGCGTGTAGTAATCGTCGCGGTCGGCGCGCAGGCGCATGGCGCGGCCGCGGGCCAGCACCTTGCCATCGCGGAAACTGAGATCGCGCGCCAGATAATGGAACAGCGCATAGCCGCGCGCTTCGGCTTCGAGCCCGAGCACGAAAGTGCTGTCGCCGTCGAAGTCGATGCTTTCGATGGGGTCCATCTGGATCGCCACCTTGAGGGCCATGGCACAGTCCTTTTTTGTGAAAAGCAGGCTTCCCCAAACGGGGAAGCCGGGCCTTTTTTGTGAAAAGCAGGCTTCCCCAAATCGGGAAGCCGGGCCTTTTTTGTGTTTTACGCGAGACCTGAACTGGGGCTGCCGGCGCCCGATTCAACCGGACGCCTAGTTCAGCTGCAGACGAATGTGGCGCAGGAAGGCCTCGGCCTCAAGGCTCGCCGCCTCGTCGCCGGCCAGCATCAGGAAACGTTCGGTGGCGGCCATGGCCTGGCGGATGCGACCGAGCTGGCCCTCGACCACGCCGAGTTCGCGCCAGGCCGGCGCGAAATTCGGCGCCACCAGCAGCATGCGGCGCAGGGTTTCGGCGGTCCGCTCCATATCGCCGGCGCGCCAGGCGCGCGCCTTGATGTTGTTCTGCAGGCGCAGCAGCACCTCGCGGCCCGTCATCGACCGCACATGTTCGGGCCGCAATTCGGTTTCGCTGACGCGGCGCAGCAGGTCGTTCATTTCCGGCGGCGCGGCGATGCGCCCCTGGTGGAAGGGATCGAGAATCAGCGCACCATCCTCGCCTTCGAGCCGGATCAGGAAATGACCGGGAAAATCGACGCCGGCGACCGGCCAGAGCTGGGCGCGTGCCGCGAAGATATAGAGAATGCCGAGGCTGACCGGCAGGCCCATGCGCCGGTCGATGACGCGGACCAGATCGGCATTCTGCGGATCGTCGTAGGACTCGGTGTCGCCGCGGTAACCGAATTCCACACTGAGCACGGCGGCCAGCGCCATGGCGCGCGGCGCCACTTCGGTATCCGCCTCGATACGGCTGAGCGCAGCGGCGATATCGGCGAGATGGCGGCGATACGGCGCCAGATCGAGGCCCGGCTTGTCGAGCGCCGAGAGCAGCAATGCTGCCTCGGCGATGTCGAGTCCGTCATCGGGCGCGGCGCCGAGAGCCTTGAGGGCCGTTTCGATCGCCGCGCGGTCGGTCATGGCATGTCCTATACCGGGCGACGGCGCGGATCGGTCTTCAGCCAGACATGGCTGACCACCTTGCGCACGCCCTTGATGGTGCGGGCATAGTCGGTGACTTTGGTGATTTCCTGATCGTTCTGCGCCAGGCCGATCAGGTAAACCGTGCCGTTCACCGACTCGATCGAATAGTTGATGTCGACGATTTCCTTGTCGGTGGCGATCTTGGCGCGCAGCTGCGTGGTGATCCAGGCATCGTTGGCGCTGTCGACCAGATCGCCGGCGCTGGTCACCTGCACCTCGTTGATCACTTCCTGGATACGGTCGCTCGCCGTCCAGGCCAGCCGCGTGGCCTCGTCGCGCGAGAACTCCGTGCCCACCACGCCGGTCAGCAGCACGCGGCCCTCGATCACCGTGATCGACAGCTTGCGCCAGACATACTGGTTTTCCTTGAGGTATTTGTCGTTGATGGCGAGCTGGATGCCCTTGTCGTTGGCGGCATTCTTGATGCCGCGCTCCTCGGCGGCGGCAACACCGGTGGCGGCACCGGCGCCGACCGCCACACCGACACAGCCCTGCAAGACCGGCACGGCCAGCAGCAGAAGGACAAAGGGCGTTACGCGAAACAGGGAGGCAAGGCAGACAGGACGCAAGCGGAACTCCTCAGGTGTGACGACAAGCCCGGACCGGACGTCAGATCCGCCAGGCATCGCGGATATGACGGGGCCAGCGACCGGGCACCAGCAGCATGGCATCGAAACGCAGCGACAGGGTGGCGGCATCGGCCTGCTGGCCCAAGAATACCGCAGCCGCCTGGGCAATGCGATGGCGTTGCGCAGCCTGCACGGCCTCGGCGGCCTGCGCGAAACTGTCACGCCACTTCACCTCCACGGCAATCACCAGCCGGCCGCGCCGCGCCAGGATATCGATCTCCCCCAAAGGGTGGCGCCAGTTGCGGGCCAGGATGCGATAGCCCTGCAGCCGCAGCCACCAGACCGCCCGGGTTTCGCCGGCCCTGCCCCGGCTGTGACGGTCAGTCCGTGCCGCCATCGCGGGAGTCCCCGTCGCGCAATGCGAGAGCCCGGGCATAGACCGGCTTGCGGCCCAGCCCGAGCAGCACCGCGACTTCATCCACGGCCTGGCGCAGCGGCAGCCGGGCCATCGCCTCGGCCAGTGCACTGTCGAGATCGGCGGCCGAGGCCGCGGCTTGCTCCGCCGGCGGAGCGATCACCAGGGTGATCTCGCCCTTCGGCGCGCCATGGGCGGCATAATGGGCGGCCAGATCATGCAGCGTGCCGCGCCGCACTTCCTCGAATTTCTTGGTCAGCTCGCGCGTCACGGCGGCTTCGCGCGCCGGGCCGAACACCGATTCCATATCGGCCAGGCTGTCGCCCAGCCGCTGGGCGCTTTCGAGCATGACCAGGGTGGCCGGAATGCCGGCCAGTTCGGCCAGCCATTTGCGCCGCGCAGCGGTTTTCGGCGGCGGAAAGCCAGCGAACAGGAAACGGTCGCTGGGCAGGCCGGAGACGCTCAGGCCAGCCAGCACGGCCGAGGCGCCCGGCAATGCGGTGACGGCGATACCGGCCTCGATGCAGGCGCGTACCAGTTTGTAGCCCGGATCGTTGATCAGCGGCGTGCCGGCATCGGACACCAGGGCCACCACGGCACCGCCCTGCAGCTTCTCGATCAGCTGGGGCCGCACTTTTGCCGCATTATGCTCATGGTATGGGAAAAGCGAGGTATCGATGCCGTAGCGTCTGAGCAGCGGCCCGGTGACGCGGCTGTCTTCGCAGGCGACCAGGTCGGCATGCTGCAGCAGGGCGAGGGCACGCAGCGTGATATCGGCAGCGTTGCCGATCGGGGTGGCCACCAGATATAAGCCGGGGGTGAATTGCGCCGCATCGACCCCGAAAGTTGAGCGTTCGGGCGGCGACTGGATTGGATCTGTCATGGGCTTCGGAATGAGCTGCGTCATGCATTGTAGAGTGGGCCTTTCCGCCCAGTCTATGCCTCCCATGCCCCTGTCCGCCCCGATATCCGGTTTCCTCCGTCGTATTCTGCCTTTGCTGATGCTGGCCATGCTGGCGGCCTGCCAGAGCGGCCCGCAGGCCCAGGGCGGCCTGCCCGGACTGCTGGAGCGGGTGGCGCCGGGTGCGCCGCAGCGCGTCGCCCCCTCGCCCGGCACCCCGGCCCATCAGGCGGGCGCCGGCACGCAGACCAACATCCCGCCCGCCGGCACGGCCCTGCCGCAGCCGGCACTGCCGTCGCTGGCCATCGAAACCCAGCCGCTGCCGCCGCTGAATGCCCCCATGCTGACCGCGCCAAGCAGCGCCGATGCCATCCGCATCGGTTTCCTGGCGCCCTTATCGGGCCCGAATGCCGGCCTGGGCCGGGCGCTGTTCGACGCCGCCCAGCTGGCGCTGTTCGATCTGGCCGACAGCCGCCTGGTGCTACTGCCGCGCGATACCGAAGGCAGCGCCGACAAGGCCGCCGAAGCGGCGCGCCGCGTGATCGCCGAGGGCGCCCAGATCATCATCGGCCCGCTGTTTTCCAACGAGGCCGCCGCCGTCGGCACGGTGGCGCGCGAGCGCAATGTGAAGGTGCTGAGCTTTTCCACCGACCGCAGCGTGGCGGGCGGCGGCACCTATCTGCTCGGTTTCACGCCGGACCAGCAGGTCGAACGCGTGATCGGCTATGCCCGCACACGCGGCCTCACCCGCTTCGCCGTACTGGCGCCGGATTCGCCCTACGGCAATGCGGTGACGCAGGCTGCAACGGTGGCTGCCGGTGCCGCCGGCGGCCAGATGCTGCACCAGGACCGCTACCCGGTCGATACCGGCGACCTGACGCCGACGGTGCGCCGCTTCGCCGCCGCCCTGCGCGCCCTGCCGCCGCGCGGCCCCGAAGAGCCGCCGGTGGAGGGCGCCGATCCCAGCCTGCCGCGGCCGGTCGACGGCCTGCTGCTGCCCGAAGGCGGCGCGCGGCTGCGCGCCCTGGCGCCGCTGCTGCCGTTTTTCGATATCGATCCGCGCGCCGTGCGCTTCCTCGGCACCGGCCTGTGGGACGATGCCGCGCTCAGCACCGAACCGGCCCTGGTCGGCGGCTGGTATGCCGGCCCGGCGCCGGACGGCTTTATCGAATTCAGCCGGCGCTTCGAGCAGGGCTTCGCCCGCCGACCGCCGCGGCTCGCCAGCCTGGCCTACGATGCCACCGCGCTGGTCGGCATCCTGGCGCGGCGGACCGATACCGCCACACCCTTCGATGAGGCGGGCCTGTCCAATCCCGATGGCTTTGCCGGCTATGACGGGATTTTCCGTTTCAGGGCCGATGGCCTGGTGCAGCGCGGCCTGGCCGTGCTGGAAATCCAGCGCCGCGGCAGCAGCCGGGTGATCGATCCGGCCCCGGCCAGTTTCCAGCCGCCGACCAACTGATCCGCAGCCGACGCACCGGCTGCACAGGCGGATTACCGAGAATTTACTCGATCCACGCGGGCCGGGCATGATACTTACCGCTTAAGGCAAAACACTACTTTAACGAGCTTTTGCTAATGATCATCTTCTAGTACAATTTATGTTCACCCGTTCGCGGGAGGAACTGAGCGGTGAGCGAAGACATGGCCGATCATGAGCGTATCGATTTCTCGAAGATCAGTTTCCTGGTCGTCGAGCCCAACCGATTGATGGGCCAGATGGTGCGCGACGTGCTGCAGATGCTGGATGCGCAATACATCGACCGCGCCCGCGATTTCGACACCGCCATCAACGTCCTGCGCATGGGGCGCACCGATATCATGATCACCGAATGGGCGCTGAGCCAGGAAAAGCTCGGTCGCGACGGCATGGATATCGTGCACTGGCTGCGCAACGACGCCGGCTCGCCCAACCGCATGATGCCGGTGGTGATGATGACGGCGAATTCGGAAGAGGAATATGTCTGCCGCGCCCGCGATTGCGGCGTGTCGGAATTCGTCGCCAAGCCCTATACCGTCAACGGCTTCTACACCCGCCTTGCCGCCGCCATCGCGCGACCGCGCCAGTTCGTGCGGATCGGCGAGTATTTCGGGCCGGACCGCCGGCGCCGCAGAATGCCGGATTATGGCGGGCCGGAGCGCCGCGTCATGGCTGAAGCCATCTGACAGGAACGACGGGCCAGCCTCTCAGGATGAGCAAGAAACCAGTTTTCATGCCGCCGGCCCAGGAGCTGCGGCGCAAGGCGGTCAACTTCAAAAAGGGGTTCCGGCTCAAGCTGGAGCCGGAAGAACTGAAGCGGCTGGAAGCCGTGGTCGAGAAGGCCACCGACCAGTTCACCGTCGAGGTCGCCGAGAAGCTGCGCCTGCTGCGCAGCGCGCTGGACCAGGTGGCACTGGGCCGGCACGGCAGCGACCAGGCGATGCAGGCGATCCGCGGCGCCTCGCTCGAGATCAAGGGCATGGGCGGCATGTTCAAGTATCCGCTGCTCACCGCCTTTGCCAAATCGCTCAACGATTTCACCAAGGATATGGGCGCCCCGAGCCCGATCCAGCTCGACATCATCGCGGCGCAGATCGACGCGCTCTATGTCGTGATGGGCCAGCGCATCCAGGGCAGCGGCGGCAAGATCGAGACCCAGCTGCTGGAAGCGCTCGAACTGGCCGCCCGCAAGCACAAAAACTGACGCCGGCACCGCTGTCGCGGTTTCCTACAGCATTTTCCACAGCGGCAGGCCCGACAGGGCGGCAAAGGCGCAAAGCGCCAACGCGACGCGGCGGAACTGGGCCTCGTCGGCGCGCGCAAACAGCCGCATGCCAAAGCGTAGCGGCAGCAGATAGGCCGGAATCAGCGGCAGCGATGACAGCAGGCTTTCCGCCGTGAACAGGCCGTTCCACCAATAGGCGATGGCCGTCGCGATTGCGGTGAAACCGAAAAACACCACAAGGTTGGCGCGCACCGTGGCGGCCGCGCTCTGGCCGCCGAGCCAGAGCAGCACCACCGGCGGCCCCGGCAAGGCCACCGCCCCGCCACTCAATCCGGCCAGCGCGCCGGTGCCCAATGTGGCCGGCAGGCCAAGCCGGCCCTGATAGCGCCAGCCCCGGGCCATCAGCGCGACGGCCAGCAGGATCACGCCGCACACCATCCAGCGCATCAGGTCGGCATCGGCCACCACCAGCAGCGCAACACCGAGCGGAATGGCGGCCACGGCAGCAAGCGCGAGCGGCAGCACCTCGCGCCACACACAACGCCGGACCGCGTCGCGCAGCATCGGCAGGGCGGCCGCATCGTCAGCGATCAGCAGCCAGACGGCGGCCAGTTTGGGCTCGTACATCAGCCCGGCGATCGGCATGAACATCATGGCGCCGCCGAAACCGGAAAAGCCGCGCACCAGGCCGGCCAGCGCTGCCGCGCCGACCACCGCCCAGTAGCGCGGCTCGGTCAGGAAACCGAGAAGGGTGTCAGCCAACCAGGATGACGATGCCGGCCAGCGCCACCGCGGCGCCGGCGGCGCGGGTAAGCGCCGGCAGCGCGACATGCTGGGCCAGCCGCGCGGCGGCAAGGCCGAGACCGTGCAGCAGGGCCGTGGCCAGCACCATGCCGAGGGCATAGGTCACGGCCTGCGACGCATCGCCCAGTTCAGTGCCATGGGCATGGCCGTGGAAAACGGCGAACAGCGCCGTCACCGCCATGGCGGCCGGCAGCGGCGGACGCACGGCGAAGGCCACGATCAGGCCGAGCAGCAGCACGGAAAGCGCGATGCCGGCTTCAACGCCCGGCAGCGCAACCTGCGCCAGGCCGAGGACGAAACCGCCGGCCATGGCGACAACGAAACTGGCCGGCAGCAGCCAGAGCGCACGCGGAGTCTGGCCCGACTGCTGGATGGCCCAGAGGCCGACCGCCAGCATGGCCATCAGATGGTCGAACCCGCCGAAGGGATGCGTGAAGCCTGCCGTAAAGCCGGCGGCGACCGGCTCGCCGCCCGGATGGCCGGGATGGGCCAGCGCCGGAAGGGCAAGGCTTGCCAGAACAACGGCCGGCAGAACCGCCTGACCCAGCTTGGACTTGAACGACATGGCGAACCTCTTGTTATGCGCGCCGTGCAGACTGCGCGCGTCGTGCGAACCACCCGCCCCTTTGTGCCCAAGGCCGGCCGGTTTGACAAGACCGGTACCGCGGCTTACCGTCCGCCGCGATGGTTCGTGGCGGTGTCTGTCTGGATGGCGTCACGATGAAAAGGGAACGCGGTGCCGGCTTTTCCTGCGGAATTTTTCCGCAGGATGCCGCAAGCCGCGGCAGCCCCCGCTACGGTGGGCGGTGAGCGGCGCGCAACACGCCACTGGACAGTCTGATAGTCCGGGAAGGCGCGCGATCCGCGATGAACCGCAAGCCCGGAGACCTGCCATCGGAATTGGTCGAAACGGACGTGTCGGACGGGGTGTGCCGGCGCCCGGCCTGTGTCATTCTCGCCCGCCCAGCCGCTGGAGGACTGGCGCAGCGGCAGGATCGGCACGGCCATGGTCCGCGTCGGCGTCATGCAACAGGACGCTAGAAGAATGCAGAAGAGTCCCGCCCAGAAAATTCCCGCGACCGTGGTGACCGGCTTCCTCGGTGCCGGCAAGACCACGCTGATCCGCCATCTCATCACCAACGCCAATGGCCGGCGCATCGCGCTGATCGTCAATGAATTCGGCGAGATCGGCATCGATGGCGAGCTGCTGAAAAGCTGCGGCGCGCCCGATTGCGGCGAAGACGATATCGTCGAGCTGGCCAATGGCTGCCTGTGCTGTACGGTCGCCGACGATTTCCTGCCCACCCTGCAAAAGCTGCTGGATCGCCCCAATCCGCCCACCCATATCGTAATCGAAACCTCCGGCCTCGCCCTGCCGAAACCCCTCGTTCAGGCCTTTGCCTGGCCCGGCATCAGGAATCGCACCACGGTGGATGGCGTGGTGACCGTGGTGGATGCCGCCGCCGTGGCCGAAGGCCGTTTCGCCGAGGATGAAGACGCGCTGGCCGCGCAACGCGCCGCCGATCCGAATCTCGATCACGACAATCCGCTGGAGGAACTGTTCGAGGATCAGCTGGGCTGCGCCGACCTCGTGCTGCTGAACAAGGCCGACCTGCTGGATGACGGCGCGCTGGACAATGTGCGCAGCGAAATCGCCGTGCATCTGCGTCAGGGCGTGAAGACGCTGGCGATTGCCCGGGGCGAGATCGCCGCCGACATCCTTCTGGGCATCCACGCCGCGGCCGAAGACGATATCGCCGCGCGCAAATCGCATCACGACGATGAAGACGACCACGACCACGAGGATTTCTTCAGCTTCAGCGTCACGCTGCCCGAACAGGTCGCGCCCGAAGCACTGCTGGAGCGGCTGCTGCCGGTGATCGACGAACACGACATCCTGCGCGTGAAAGGCTTTGTCGCCGTCGCCGGCAAGACCATGCGGCTGGTGCTGCAGGGCGTCGGCGCGCGGCTGAGCCATTACTACGACCGCGACTGGCAGGGCCATGAGCCGCGCGCCACCCGCCTGGTGGTGATCGGCCGCGCCGGGCTGGACGAGGCGGCGATCCGCGCCGCCCTCGCGGCCTGACAGCGTAAAGCGGCAACACCGTGCATCTGCTCAATGCCATACCCGGCGGCGCGGCAGCGGCTGACGGTGCCGTCGACCTGAAGCAGTCGCCCGGCGACATCGTCATCCTGAGTGCCGCCGATACCGAACTGTCGGCACTCAGCAGCGCCTGTGCCGGCCTGCCTGAAGATTTTCCCTCGCTCAGACTCGCCAATCTCCTGCAGCTCGGCCATCCCTACGCGGTCGATCTCTATGCCGAGAGCGTGATCGCCCATGCGCGGCTGGTGATCGTGCGGCTGCTCGGCGGCCAGAGCTACTGGAGCTACGGCGTCGAGCGGCTGAGCGACCTGTGCCGCGCGCGCGGCATCCTGCTCGCCTTCCTGCCCGGTGACCGCCAGCCCGACCCGGGCCTCGACGGATTCTCCACGGTCGACGATGAAAACCGCGCCGCGCTGTTCGAGTATTTCCGCGAAGGCGGCATCGAAAACCTGCGTCATGCGCTGCACCGTGCCGCCGCCCTGATCGGCCGCGACGAGGATCCGCCCGCCGCGCGCCCGCTCCCGGCCGCCGGCCTGTACTGGCCGCAGATCGGCGATCCCGATCTCGACAGCCTGCGCCAGGCCTGGGACGGGACGCACCGGCGCGGGCCGCAGCCGGTGGCCGCCATCGTGTTCTATCGCGCGCTGATGCAGGCCGGCGATCTGGCCGCCGTCGATGCGCTGATCGCGGCGCTCGCCAGCGAAGGCCTCAACCCGCTGCCGATCTATGTCACCAGCCTGAAGGACCGCCTGTCGGCGGATATCGTCGGCACCCTGCTCGATCAGGCGCTGCCCGATGTGATCCTGAACGCGACCAGCTTCGCGCTCGGCAGCCCGGCCGGCAATGACGGCGGCAGCGAAGACCCGCTCGGCCAGTGCGACTGCCCGGTGCTGCAGGTTGTTTTTGCGACGCAGCCGGCGGAAGACTGGAGAACCGGCACGCGCGGCCTCAATCCGCGCGACCTTGCCATTGCCGTGGCGCTGCCCGAGATCGACGGCCGCATCCTGAGCCGCGCCGTCGCCTTCAAGGCCGAGGCGCAGTTCGACACGCGCACCGAATGCAGCATCGTGCGGCTGCAGCCCGATCATGGCCGCTGCGCCTTCGTCGCCAAACTCGCCTGCGCCTGGTCGCGGCTCGGCCGGTTGGCGCCGGCCGAACGCAAGGTCGCGCTGGTGATGGCGAATTATCCGAACCGCGACGGTCGCATCGGCAACGGCGTCGGCCTCGACACGCCGCAGAGTGCAGTGGAAATCCTGCGCGCCATGAAAGACGCCGGCTATGAGCTGAATGCGCTGCCGGTGAGCGGCAACCGCCTGATCGAGGCGCTGATCGAAGGCGTCACCAACGATTTCGCCTCCGCCGCCGGGCGGCGCATCCGCGTGGTCTATCCGCTGGCGCTGTATCGCCGCTTCTTCGAGCGTCTGCCGCCGGCGATCCAGCAGGCGGTGACCGCACGCTGGGGCGAACCGGAAGACGATCCCCATATCGATGCCGGTGCCGATGGACGGAACGGCTTTGCCCTGCCGGTGCTGCCGCTGGGCAATGTGGCGGTGATGATCCAGCCGGCACGCGGCTACAATATTGATCCGGCGCGCAGCTATCACGACCCCGACCTGGTGCCGCCGCATCACTATTTCGCCGCCTATGCCTGGCTGCGCGAAAGCTTCGGCGCCGATGCGGTGATCCATTGCGGCAAGCACGGCAATCTGGAATGGCTGCCCGGCAAGGCGCTGGCCCTCTCTGAGGACTGCCTGCCCGAGGCGGTGTTCGGCCCGATGCCGCAGCTCTATCCCTTCATCGTCAACGATCCGGGCGAGGGTACGCAGGCCAAGCGCCGCACGGCGGCGGTGATCCTCGATCACCTGACGCCGCCGCTGACGCGCGCCGAAATCTACGGCGACCTGGCCGCGCTGGAACAGCTGGTCGACGAATATTATGAAGCCGCCGGCATGGATCGCCGGCGCCTGCCGCTGCTGGCCGAACGCATCATCGCCGAGACGCGGCGGCTCGGCCTGGATGCCGATTGCGACATCCAGATCGGCGAGGCAACGGACACTGCCCTGCTGAAACTCGACAATCACCTGTGCGACCTGAAGGAACTGCAGATCCGCGACGGCCTGCATGTCTACGGCACCAAACCGCATGGCGAGCAGCTGATCGACCTGCTGGTGGCGCTGGTGCGGCTGCCGCGCGGCGACGGCAAGGAGGGCCGGGCCTCGATCCTGCGCGCGCTGAGCAGCGATCTCGGCCTCGGCTTCGATCCGCTCGGCACTGATTATGCGGCACCGTGGGACGGGCCGCAGCCGGCCGTGCTGGCCGACCTGGCGCCGGGCAGCTGGCGCAGCCATGGCGACACCATCGAACGGCTGGAGATTCTGGCCAAGCAGCTGGTGGCCGACCGCCGGCTGCCCGATGAATCCTGGCTGGCAACCCGCGCCGTGCTGCAGGAAATCGACTATCGCCTGCGCGCCGCCGTGCTCGGCTGCGGCCGCGCTGAGATCGAGAATCTGCTGCGCGGCCTCGACGGCCGCTTCGTGCCGCCGGGGCCGAGCGGCGCGCCGACCCGCGGCCGGCCGGAAGTGCTGCCCACGGGCCGCAACTTCTTCTCGCTGGATGCGCGCAGCCTGCCGACGCCGACAGCCTGGACGCTGGGCTGGCAGTCGGCCGATGCGCTGCTGCAGCGCCATCGCCAGGATCACGGCGAATGGCCGCGCGCCATCCTGCTCAATGCCTGGGGCACCGCCAACATGCGCACCGGCGGCGACGACATCGCCCAGGCGCTGGCCCTGATCGGGGCGCGACCGACCTGGGAAACCACATCGGGCCGCGTCACCGGTTTCGAGATCGTGCCGCCCGACCTGCTGGACCGGCCGCGCATCGACGTGACGCTGAAGGTGAGCGGTTTCTTCCGCGATGCCTTCCCGATGCAGCTCAACCTGTTCGATGCCGCCAGCCGCGCCGTGCAGGCGCTGGACGAGCCGCCCGAGGTCAATCCGCTGGCGCAGCGCGTGAAAGACGAGGCGGCGGCGATGATGGCGCGCGGCCTGGATGCCGCGGAGGCAAAGCGCCGCGCCGGCTATCGCGTCTTCGGTGCGCAGCCCGGGGCTTATGGCGCCGGATTGCAGGCGATGATCGACGAAGGCGGCTGGACCGAGACCGCCGATCTGGCCCGCGCCTATATCGCCTGGGGCGGCTATGCCTATGGCGGCGACGCGGAAGGCATTGCCGATGCGGAAGTGTTCGTGCAGCGCCTGAGCGGCATCGATACGGTGGTGCAGAACCAGGACAACCGCGAGCATGACCTGCTTGATTCCGACGACTATTACCAGTTCGAGGGCGGCGCGGTGGCAGCGGTGCAATTCGCGTCCGGCACGGCGCCGACCGCCTATCACAACGATCATTCGCGCCCCGAGGCACCGCGCATCCGCCGGCTGGAAGAGGAAATCGCCCGCGTCGTGCGCGGCCGCGCCGCCAATCCGAAATGGATCGCCGGCGTGAAGCGCCATGGTTACAAGGGCGCCTTCGAGATCGCCGCCACGGTGGATTACCTGTTCGCCTTCGCCGCCACCACCGGCCTGGTGCGCGACCACCAGTTCGAGGCGCTGTATGACGCCTACCTGGCCGATGCCGAGACGCGCAGCTTTCTCGAAAGCAACAACCCGGCCGGGGCGCGCGAGATCGCCGAACGCTTTGCCGAGGCGATCCGTCGCGGCCTGTGGCATCCGAAAACCAACTCGGTGCCGGACCTGCTGGAAAGGATGCTGGCGGCATGAAGATCAAGGAACCCGGCCTGAGCGAGGACGAGGCCAACGCGCGCGCCAACGAGAAGGCGAAGAAGCGCAAGGAGGTGCGCGACCGCATGCTGGCGACCAAGACCATCGAGAAGGGTCTGCTCATGGTCCATACCGGCAAGGGCAAGGGCAAGTCGACCGCCGCCTTCGGCCTGGTGATGCGCGCCATCGGCAACGGTTTCCGGGTCGGCATCGTGCAATTCGTCAAGGGCAAGTGGCAGACCGGCGAACGCCCGGTGCTGGAGATGTTTCCCGAGCAGGTGACGATCAAGGCGATGGGCGAGGGCTTCACCTGGGATACCCAGGACCGCGCCCGCGACATCGCCGCCGCCAAAACCGCCTGGGACGAGGCCAGGCGCATGATCGAGGCGGCACGGCAGGAGCCGCCGGCCTATGACATGCTGGTGTTCGACGAGCTCAACATCGTGCTGCGCTACGATTACCTCGATCTGGCCGAGGTGGTGGAAACCCTTCGCCAAAAACCGCCCGGGCTCCATATCGTGGTCACCGGCCGCAACGCCAAACCTGAGCTGATCGAGGCCGCCGACCTGGTGACCGAGATGACCGAAGTGAAGCATCCCTTCCAGGCTGGGGTGAAGGCACAAAAGGGGATAGAGTTCTGAGCATGAAGAAAAGTCTGCACAATCCCGCCAGCGTGGGCGCCGCCGTCGGTGGCTATACCCATGGCTGCCAGATCACCGAAGGCCAGCGCATCCTGTTTGTCAGCGGCCAGATTCCAGAAGCCGCCGATGGCAGCATTGCCGCGGATTTCGAGGGCCAGGCGCGTCAGGTCTGGCACAATATCGAGGCCGTCTTGCAGGATGCCGGCATGACGCTGGACAACCTGGTGAAGGTAACGACCTTCCTGACCGACCGCGAGCAGGTGCCGGCCAACCGCAAGGTGCGCAACGAAATGCTGGGCGAACGCAAGGTGGCGCTGACCGTGATGGTGGCCACCACGCTGGAAGCGCGCTGGCTGCTTGAAATCGAAGCCATCGCGATGGCATGAGCTGACCGGATGAACAGCCCCCTGATCCCCAATCCCTTCCAGAAGACCGGCGTCATGCTGTGCGGCCATGGCAGCCGCGACGAGCGCGCGGTGGCCGAGTTCACCGCGCTGGCCGATCACATGAAACGCCGCCTGCCGCAATACGATGTCGATTTCGGCTTCCTGGAATTCGCCACACCGATCATCCGCGACGGGCTCGATGCCCTGCGCGCCAAGGGCAACACGCGGATTCTGGCCCTGCCCGGCATGCTGTTCGCCGCCGGCCATGCCAAGAACGACATCCCGAGCGTGCTCAACCGCTATCAGGCCGAACACCCGGGTGTGACGATCAGCTACGGCCGCGACCTCGGCATCGACCTGAAGATGCTGCGCGCCGCCGGCGACCGTGTTCAGGCTGCCCTGAATGCTGCAGGGGAAGACATCGCCCGCCATGAAACCTGCCTGGTGGTGGTGGGGCGCGGCACCTCCGATCCGGACGCCAATTCCAACATCGCCAAAGTGATGCGCCTGCTGTGGGAAGGCTTCGGCTTCGGCTGGGCCGAGACCGCCTATTCCGGTGTCACCTTTCCGCTGGTGCAGCCGGCGCTGGAGCATGTCGCCAGGCTCGGCTACAAGCGCGTGATCGTGTTTCCGTATTTCCTGTTCACCGGCATCCTGGTCGAGCGCATCTACGATTCCACCGATATCGTCGCCGCCGCCCATCCGGAGATCGAATTCGTCAAGGCCGGCTACCTGAACGACCATCCGCTGGTACTCGAGGTGTTCGAGGACCGCCTGCAGGAAATTCTTGCCGGCACCAACAACATGAACTGCCAGATGTGCAAATACCGCGCCCAGGTGCTCGGCTTCGAGGACGAGGTCGGCCTGGCGCAGGAAAGCCATCACCATCATGTCGAGGGCATCGGCACCGGTCACGGGCATGGCCATGATCACGGGCACGATCATGGGCACGACCATCACCATGGACATGAGCACGGGCATGACGGGCACGGGCACCATCCCTATCCGCATGCCGACCACCCGCTGGGACCCAAGACCCTGACCAAATGATGGCTTACGACTATCTGCGCGACCCCGATGCGATCTATCGCCTGAGCTTCGAGCTGATCCGCGCCGAGGTCGACCTGTCGCATCTGCCGCCGGGCATTGACGAACTGGCGCTGCGCCTGATCCATGCCTGCGCCATGCCGGAGATTCTGCCCGACCTGGCCTGGACGCCGGATTTACCAGCCGCAGTCCATACTGCATTACAAAGCGGCAGACCGATCCTGAGCGATGTCGACATGGTGGCCTATGGCGTGATCCGCTCGCGCCTGCCGGCCGACAATCGCGTGTTGAGCTTCCTCAACACGCCGGAGGCGCGCGAGATCGGCCGTACCAAGCAGATCACGCGCTCTGCCGCGGCTGTTGAATTATGGATCCCCCATCTCGATGGGGCCGTCGTCGTCATCGGCAATGCGCCGACTGCCCTGTTCCGCCTGCTGGAAATGCTGAATGACGAAGGTGCACCGAAACCCGCCGCCATTCTCGGCTTCCCGGTCGGCTTCGTCGGTGCCGCCGAATCCAAGCAGGCGCTGATCGACCACGCGCCGGATGGCGTGGCCTGGGCGACGCTGAAAGGCCGGCGCGGCGGCAGCGCCATGGCGGCGGCAGCCATCAATGCCCTAGCAACCTGGAGTCCCGCATGAACAGGCGCTGGCTCAGCATTGTCGGTATCGGCGAGGACGGGCTCGACGGCCTCGGCAACGCCGCGCGCAGCGTGATCGAAACCGCCGAACTGCTGATCGGCGGCGAACGCCATCTCGCCATGATTCCGGCCCGCGAGGATCAGCGCCGCATCGGCTGGACCACGCCGCTGCTGGCCCAGGCCGACAGCATCGCCGACCATAAAGGCCGCCGGGTCTGCGTGCTGGCCAGCGGCGATCCGCTGTGGTTCGGCATCGGCGCCACGCTGGCCAAACGCGTGCCGGCGGAAGAAATTTCCGTCATCCCGCATGCCGGCGCCTTTTCGCTGGCGGCAGCCCGGCTGCTCTGGCCTCTGGATGCAGTGGATTGCCTTTCATTACATGGGCGCCCGCTCGACCTGCTGGCCGCTTTCCTGATGCCCGGTGCCCGCCTGCTGCTGCTGACCGAAAACGGCGCCGCGCCGGCGAAGATCGCCGAGTATCTGGCCAGACGCGGTTTCGGCAGCGCCAGCCTCACCGTGCTGGAGCATCTGGGCGGCGCGCAGGAAAACATCCTGACCGGCACCGCGAAGGACTGGCCGCACAAGACCTGCGCCGACCTCAATGTGCTGGCGGTCGAAATCACGGACGGCCCGGGCCTGACGCGGCTCGCCGGACTCGACGACGATCTCTATCTCCATGACGGCAACATCACCAAGCGCGAGATCCGCGCCGTCAGCCTGGCGCGCCTGTCGCCGTTTCCGGGCGACCTGCTGTGGGATGTCGGCGCCGGCTCGGGCTCGATCTCGATCGAATGGCTGCGTGCCGACCGGCGCAATCGCGCCATCGCCATCGAACACAAGGATTCGCGGCGCAGCATGATCGCGCAGAATGCGGCGGCGCTGGGCGTGCCGCAGCTGGACATCCGGGGCGGCACCGTGCCGGCGGCGCTGGATGGCCTGCCGGCACCCGACGCCATCTTCATCGGCGGCGGCGTCACCACCGAAGGCCTGATCGAACGCTGCTGGCAGGCGCTCAAGCCCGGCGGCCGGCTGGTCGCCAATGTGGTGACCCTGGAAGGCGAAATCCTGCTGGTGCAGGCGCGCCAGAGCCACGGCGGCGATCTGGCGCGCTTTGCCGTGCAGCGGGCCGAGCCGGTCGGCCGCTTTCATGGCTGGCATGCGATGATGCCGATCACACAATGGAGCGTCACCAAGGAATGAAGTGCCGCAAATGAGTGGAATTCTGTACGGCCTCGGTATCGGTCCGGGCGATCCCGAGCTGATCACGCTGAAGGCCCTGCGCCTGCTTCAAAGTGCCGATGTTGTTGCATACCCGGCGCCCGAGCAGGGCGACAGCCTGGCACGCAGTATCGTCGCGCCGCATCTGCGCGGCCGGCAGACCGAGCTGGCGATCCGCATGCCGCTGACCGTGGCGCGCTTTCCGGCCCAGGCGGTCTATGAGCAGGCGGCCGGGGAACTGGGTGCGCATCTGTCGGCCGGGCGCACGGTGGCGGTGCTCTGCGAGGGCGATCCTTTCCTCTACGGCTCCTTCATGTATCTGTTCGG
This sequence comes from Ferrovibrio sp., assembly GCF_025869515.1. GTDB lineage: Bacteria > Pseudomonadota > Alphaproteobacteria > Ferrovibrionales > Ferrovibrionaceae > Ferrovibrio. The sequence continues at coordinate 34,983 of NZ_JAOZVR010000058.1, read as the reverse complement.
CCGGCTGGCCGAACGCTTTCCGGTCGAGGTTGTGCCCGGCGTATCGTCGCTTACGGCCTGCGCGGCGGCGCTGAAACATCCGCTGGTGTCGCGCAACGATGTGCTGACGGTGATCCCGGCGCCGCTGGATGACGAGACCATCGCCGCCAAGCTGCTGCATACCGATGCCGCCGCGATCCTGAAGCTTGGCCGCCATGGCCCGCGCATTGTCGCCCTGCTGCAGCAGTTGGGCCTCGCCGACCGCGCCCAGTATATCGAACGCGCCACCATGGCCGGGCAACGCATCCTGCCGCTGGCCGAGATTGATCCGGCCAGCATTCCCTATTTCGCCATGATCCTGGTGCACCGGCGCGGAGAGCAGCATTTCATGGAGTTCCAGAGTTGAGTGGCAAACCGGCCCTGGTCCTGCTGACCCCGAATGCGCGCGGTACCGCGCAGGCGCTGATGACCGCCTTCCCCGCCTGGGAGGTCTATGCCCCCGACGATGCCGCGCTGGTGCATGCCCTGCCTCTCGGCAGGCCGACCAAGGCGATTGCGCAGCTGTTTGCCGCCGGCCGGCCGGTGATCGGCATCTGCGCCGCCGGGATTCTGATTCGCGCCGTGGCGCCGCTGCTGCAGGACAAGCACAGCGAGCCGCCGCTGATCGCGGTGGCGGCCGACGGGTCTTCGGTGGTGCCGCTGCTGGGGGGCCATCATGGCGCCAATCTGCTCGCGCGCCGCATCGCCAGCGTGCTGCAGGGCATTGCGGCGATCACCACGGCCGGCGATCTCGCCTTCGGCCTCGGCCTGGACGAGCCGCCCGACGGTTATACGCTGGCCAATCCGGACGACGCCAAGGGCCTGATGGCGAATCTTCTGCGTGGCAACGGCGTGCGTATCGAAGGGCATGCCCCGTGGCTGCGCGAGACCAACCTGCCGATTCGCGACGACGGCAGTATGCTGATCGAGGTGACGCATCGCGCCATCGAGGGCAGCCCCGATCACCTGATCTATCATCCGCGCAGCGTCGCCATCGGTGTCGGCTGCGAACGCAACACGCGGCCGGTCGAGCTGATCCGCCTGGTGCAGGGCACCCTGGACGAAGCCGGCATCGCGCGCGACGCAATTGCCGGGATTTACTCACTCGATCTCAAGGCCGACGAACCGGCGATGCAGGAACTGGCGAAATGGCTCGGCGTGCCGTTCCGCGTCTTCGATGCCGCGACACTGGAGGCCGAGACGCCACGCATGGCCACGCCTTCCGCGGTGGTATTCGCCGAGGTCGGCACCCATGGCGTGTCGGAAGGCGCCGCGCTGGCCGCCGCAGGACCGCTGGCCGAACTGATCGTACCCAAGCGCAAATCCGAACGCGCCACCTGCGCCATGGCGCTGGCGCCCGCGCCTTTCGATGGCGAAACCCGCGGCACGCCACGCGGCGAGCTGCATGTGGTGGGCACCGGCCCGGGCGATGCGCAATGGCTGACGCCGGAGGCGCGTATCGCGCTGGCGGACGCCACCGACTGGGTCGGCTACGGCCTCTATCTCGATCTCTATCCGGAGCTGCAGCCCGGCAAGACCCTGCATCGCTATGAGCTGGGCGAAGAAGAAGTGCGCGTGCGCGCCGCGCTGGATCTCGCCGCCACCGGCAAGCGGGTGGCGCTGGTCTGCTCCGGCGATCCCGGCATCTATGCGATGGCGACACTGGTGTTCGCCCTGCTGGAGAAGGAACCGGAGCGCAAGGACTGGCAGCGCATCGCCGTCAGCGTCGCGCCCGGCATCTCGGCTTTGCAGGCGGCAGCGGCGAAATCCGGCGCGCTGCTGGGGCATGACTTCTGCACGATTTCGCTGTCCGATCTGCTGACGCCGCTGGAAGCCATCCTCGAACGCGTCAAGGCCGCCGCCGAGGCCGATTTCGTCATCGCCTTCTACAACCCGGTGTCGCAGCGCCGCCGCCACCAGCTGGAGATGGCGAAGGATATTCTGCTGCGACATCGCCCGAATGAGACGCCGGTGGTGCTGGCGCGCAACCTGGGTCGCGAGGGCGAGCGGGTGACACTGACCACTTTGGCCGCGCTTGATATCGACAAGGTCGACATGCTGACCGTGGTGCTGGTGGGCAGCAGCGCCAGTCGCGCGATCGCGCTGCCCGACGGCCGCCGCTTCGCCTATACGCCGCGCGGCTATGAAAAGAAGTTCGACAGATGACGGTCCATTTCATCGGCGCCGGACCCGGCGCACCCGACCTGATCACCCTGCGCGGCGCGGCGCTGATCAAAAAATGCAGGGTCTGCCTCTATGCGGGCTCGCTGGTGCCCGAGGCCGTGGTTGACATGGCGCCGAAGGCGGCCCGCGTGATCGACACCGCGCCGCTGAACCTGGATGAGATCATGGCCGAGATCGTGGCGGCGCATGACAAGGGGCTGGACGTGGCGCGCGTGCATTCCGGCGATCCGTCGCTCTATGGCGCCATCGCCGAGCAGATCCGCCGCCTGAAAAAACTGAACATTCCTTTCACCATCACGCCGGGCGTGCCGGCTTTCGCCGCCGCTGCTGCCATCCTGCAGACCGAACTGACCCTGCCCGAGATCGCGCAGAGCGTGATCCTGACCCGCACGGCGATGAAATCCTCGGACATGCCGAAAGGCGAGACGCTGGCGAATTTCGGCCGCACCGGCGCCACGCTGGCGATTCATCTCTCGATCCGCAACATGCGCCATGTGGTGCAGGAACTGACGCCGCATTACGGCGCCGACTGCCCGGTTGCCGTCGTCGTGCGCGCCACCTGGCCGGACCAGGAGATTATCCGTGCGACCTTGAGCACGATTGCCGCGAAAGTGCGTGCCGCCAAGATCACCCGCACGGCGCTGATCCTGGTCGGCCGCGTGCTGGATGAAGCCGCCGATTTCCGCGACAGCGCGCTGTACGATCCGCGGCATGTGCATGTGCTGCGGCCCGGAAAGAAAGCCAAACCGGCGAAATCGCGCTAGGCTGGCCGCCTTGATTCGAGATGGAGTCCTCATGACCCTGCGTCCGGCATATCTGCGACTCGCTACCATCGCCTGGCTGTGCGGCAGCCTGGTCGCCTGCGGCACCGCCGAAGTCGAGCCGGCGGCCAAACCCGATCTGCTGACGCTGGAGATGCCGCAATCCGGCGGGCGCTTCATCCTGATGCAGGGCGAAGAGGTGCGTATCCGCCTGCCGGCCGATCACGGCACCGGCCATCGCTGGAGCATGGTGAATGAAGCACCCGGCACGGAAGCGCTGGCCCTGGCGGAAGAGCCGGCCTACGAGAGCGGCAGTGCCGAGGTCTGGCATTTCCGCGCCGCCGGCACCGGGCCGACCATCCTGTATTTCGTCTATCGCCAGCCCGGCGGCCCCGCTGTGCGCGAGGTGATCTACAGTTTCGAGATCCGCTGACGCGTCAGACCGCGTGGATGTTGATCCAGCCGAGCGCGGCGCCGACCGAGTCGAGTGCCGCGCCGGGCGGCAGCGGCGGGCGGTCGATCATCAGCACCGGAAGATGCAGCTCGGCGGCGGCGGCGATCTTGCCCGCGGCGCCGCCGGCATTCTTGGTCACCAGCAGGTCGATGCGGTGCTGCTGCATCAGCGCCTTTTCGTCATCGGGCGTGAACGGCCCGCGTGCCAGCAGGGTTTCGCCGCGCGGCAGCGCGATGTCATCGGCCGGCGGATCGATCATGCGGGTGAGAAACCACCGACCGTTCCCGTGCGGCGTATCCTCATGGCCGAGCGGCACGAACGGCCCGATCTCCTGCCGGCCGACGGTGAGGAAAATGCGCTGTGCCGGATGGAAACGCAGGAAGATCGCCGCCGCCGCCACGCTGGGCATCATGGTCCAGCGGTCGCCCGGCGACGGCACCCAGGCCGGCCGCACCAGTTTGGCGCGCGGGATGCCGAGCGCCGCGCAGGCGTCATGGGCATGCCGCGCCATCTGCGCCGCAAAGGGATGCGTGGCGTCCAGCACCAGGTCGATCTTCTCAGCCACCAGATAATCGCTCAGTCCGTCGATGCCGCCGAAACCGCCGATGCGCACATCGCCCGGCGGGCGTTCGGGATTTTCCGTGCGGCCGGCCAGCGAGGAGATGCAGCGCACGCGGTTATGCCCCTGCAGCTCGCGCGCCAGCCGCAGCGCCTCGCCGGTGCCGCCGAGCAGCAGCAGGTTACGCAGCCGCGCCATCGGCTCTCCCCACCACGTTACCGGTGCGCTCCACCGCCACCACATCGACGGCAATGGCGGACGGCGCGACAATCTCCATCGCCACCGCGCGCGCCTTCGCCGCAACCAGATCGCCGAGCGGCAGGCCGGCGGCCTGCGCCAGCGCCAGAACTTCCAGCGCGGTATTCGCCGCTGCGGCTTTGGCGATCAGCGCGTCCGGCGCACCAAGGTCGCCGAGCCACTGCGCCAGAACGGTTTTGTCGACCTGGCTGCGGCCGGAATGCAGATCCATCTGGCCCTGCGCCAGTTTCACCAGCTTGGCGAAACCGCCGCCGATGGTCAGTCGCGGCACCGGATGCTGGCGCAGATATTTCAGCAGCGCGCCGGCGAAGTCGCCCATGTCGAGCAGCGCCAGCTCGGGCAGGCCATGCAGCGCCTGCACGGCGGCTTCCGAGGTCGAGCCGGTGCAGCCGGCGACATGGGTGAGGCCGGCCGCGACGGCAACATCGACGCCGCGATGGATCGAATGAATCCAGGCCGAACAGGAAAACGGCACGACGATGCCGGTGGTGCCGAGAATGCTGAGGCCGCCGAGGATGCCGAGCCGCGGATTCCAGGTCTGTTTCGCCAGTTCGGCGCCGCCCGGCACGCTGATCTCGATTTCCACATCGCCGGCATCGTTATGCAGCCCGGCGAGATCACGCACCGCCTGCTGCATCAGACGGCGCGGCACCGGATTGATCGCCGGCTCGCCCGGCGGCAGCGGCAGGCCCGGCCGCGTGACGGTGCCGACGCCTTCGCCGGCACGGAAGATCACACCGCTGCCGGCCGGCGCGCGCCGCACCCGGGCCAGGATCAGCGCCTGATGCGTCACATCGGGATCGTCGCCGGCATCCTTCACGATACCGGCCTCGGCCCAGGCGCCGCGCTCGTCCTCGCCGCGCCGTTCGATGGCCAGCGCGAAGCTGGGCTGTTCGCCTTTCGGCAGGGTGATGGTGACCGGATCGGGGAAACGGCCGGTCAGCAGCGCCTGGTAGGCGGCGCGCGTGCCGGCGGTGGCGCAGGCCCCCGTGGTCCAGCCCCGGCGGAGTATGCTGGCGACCGGATCTGACCCTGTATCGGCGGCGACTTCGGACATGCCGCCAATATACACCGCGGACGCCCTGCTGTACCCTGCGCGGCATGCAATTGCCTGCCCTCGATATGCCTGTTTTCCAGCCCGGCTGGGTCTGGCTGGCCGGCGCCGGCCCCGGCGATCCGGGACTTCTGACCCTGCATGCGGTGAATGCGCTGAACCAGGCCGATGTGGTGATCTACGACGCCCTGGTGGGCGACGGCATCCTGCGCTGTGCCCGGCCGAACACGGTGCTGGAATACGCGGGCAAGCGCGGCGGCAAGCCATCGCCGAAGCAGCGCGACATTTCCGAACGGCTGGTCGAGCTGGCGCGCCAGGGCAAGCGCGTGCTGCGGCTGAAGGGCGGAGATCCCTTCGTGTTCGGCCGTGGCGCCGAGGAAGCCCTCAGCCTGCGCGAGGCCGGCATTCCCTTCCGCATCATTCCCGGCATTTCGGCCGGCATCGGCGGCCTGGCCTATGCCGGCATCCCGCTGACCCATCGCGACACCAATTCCTGCGTCACCTTCCTGACCGGCCATAATGCCAGCGGCGAGGTGCCCGACAGCCTGGACTGGGCCGCCATGGTGCGCGCCTCGCCGGTTCTGGTGATCTACATGGCGATGAAGCATCTCGATATCCTGGTGTCGAAACTCACGCATGCCGGCCTGGCCGGCGACCGGCCCGCCGCCCTGGTGCAGAACGCCACCCTGCCTGGGATGCGCGTGCTGACCAGCCGGCTGGACCGGATCGTCGCCGAGGCACAAGCTGCACAGATGGCGCCGCCGGCCCTGCTGGTGGTGGGCGAGGTGGTCGATCTGCACGCTGTATTCGGCAGCAGCGATTTCCAGGCCGGCCTGAAGGCGAGCGGATCATGCCAAGCGGCGTCGTAATCGCAGCACCGGCCTCGGGCAGCGGCAAAACCACGGTAACGCTGGCGCTGCTGCGCCTTCTGGGTCGCGAAGGCCGCATCATCGCACCGTTCAAGATCGGGCCCGATTACATCGACGGCTCATTCCATCGCGCCGCCGGTGCCGGCCGGCCCTGCTACAACCTCGATGCCTTCGCCATGCGGCAGGAGACCATCACCGCCGTGGTGGCGGCCGGTGCCGAGGATGTCGAGCTGGTGGTGATCGAGGGCGTGATGGGCCTGTTCGACGGTGCCGCTAATGGTGAAGGCTCCACCGCCGATCTCGCCCGCCTGCTCGGCCTGCCGGTGATCCTGGTGATCGATGCGGCGCGCCAGAGCCAGTCGGTGGCCGCCCTGGTGCATGGCTTCCGCAGCTTCCGCCCCGACGTGACGATCGCCGGCGTGATCCTCAACCGCGTCGCCTCGCCGCGCCATGAAACGTTGCTGCGCGCGGCGCTGAAGCAGATCGACATGCCGCTGCTGGCCGCATTGCCGGCACAGGCCGACCTGAAATTGCCGAGCCGGCATCTCGGCCTGGTGCAGGCGGTGGAGCGCGACAATCTGGAACTCTTTCTCGATCGCGCCGCCGACTGGCTGCATCGCCGGCTCGACCGCTTCGCGCTGGAACAGATCCTGCGCAAGCTGACGGTGCAGACCGACGCGACGCTGAAACCGCTGCCGCCGCTGGGCCAGAAGATCGCGGTGGCGCGCGATGCTGCCTTCGCCTTCTGCTATCCGCATCTGCTGCAGGGCTGGCGCGCCCAGGGCGCCGACCTCACCTTCTTCTCGCCGCTGCATGACGGCATGCCCGAGGCCGATGCCGATGCGGTGTTCCTGCCGGGTGGATATCCCGAATTACACGCCGGCCGGCTGGCCGGCAACATGGCGCTGATGCGCGGCCTGAAAGCGGCGGCGGCACGCGGCGCGGCGATCTATGGCGAATGCGGCGGCTTCATGCTGCTGGGCCAGAGCCTGACCGATGCCGAGGGCGATACGCATGCGATGGCCGGCCTGCTGCCGGTGGCGACCAGCTTCAGGATGCGCAAGCGGCAGCTCGGCTATCGCCGCATCGCCGCGCTGGCCGACACCCCGCTGGGACCGAAAGGCAGCCGCTTCCGCGGCCATGAATTCCATTATTCGGTACAGATGGGCCAGGCCAGCGGCGCGCCGCCGCTGTTTGCCGCCACCGATGCCACCGGCGCCGATCTCGGCCCCACCGGCTGCCGTAAAGGCAGCGTGTTCGGCAGCTACCTGCATCTGATCGACCGCGAATAGTCTGCCGGCAGGCCGGGCAATCATGTTGCGCGCGGACTCCCCCCTGCTACCATCCGCCTGCTGAGGACCCGATTCGGTCTTAACCCTTCCTTTGCCGGTTTTGCGCTAGTCACCGCTTTCATGTTGCCGCGATTCGTCTTCGCCCTGGGTCTCGTCCTGCTCGTCCCGCCGGTTCTGGCGGCCGAGGCAAAGAGGACGACGCTGACGCCGGTCTCGGCCAGCCCGCCCCCCCTGAGCACAGGCCCGGTCACCACGGCCGCCAGCACCGCAGCCGGCCAGCCGGCCGGCACCGCGACGCCGGCCGACCTGCCGGACAAGGGCGCCGATTCCGGCCTGCCGCTGCCGCGTTTCGTCAGCCTGGCCGCCGAGAAAGTGAATGCCCGCACCGGGCCGGGCTCGCGCTATCCGATCGCCTGGCAGTATCAGCGCCGCGGCCTGCCGGTCGAGGTGGTGGCCGAATACGAATACTGGCGCCGCATCCGCGACCATGACGGCACCGAGACCTGGGTGCACAAGAACCTGACCTCGGGCAAACGCTATGCCATGGTCGAGGGTGGCGTGCGTTCGCTTTATCGCAAGCCCGACGCGGATACGGACGTGCTGCTGACCGCCGAGGCCGGCGTGCAGGCGCGCCTGCGCAAATGCCCGGATGCCATGTGGTGCCAGGTGGAGATCGCCGGTACCCGCGGCTGGATGCTGCGTGCCTATCTCTGGGGCCTGTATCCCGGCGAGACCTTCGACTGAGTCCGGCCGCGGGGCGGGCTGTGGCCCGCGATCTGCGACAAGGGGTCGCGGCTATCAATCACCCCGGCCTGCCCTATCATGGATGGCATGGCCCACCAGGACGAAACCGACACCACGCTGGCTGAACGCCAGGCCCGTCGCGCGGCGCTGTCGCCCGGCGCGCAGGCCGGCGTGGATGAAGCCATGGTGCACCGGGTGGTGCATAGCTTCTACGGCCGCATCCGCAGCGACGATCTGCTCGGCCCGATCTTCAACGGGGCCATCGGCGACCGCTGGGACGCCCATCTGGCCAATATGGTGGATTTCTGGTCCTCGGTGCTGCTGATGACCGGGCGCTATGCCGGCCGGCCGATGCAGGCGCATCTCAAACTCGATCACGGTCGCGGCGAGCAGGGCATGCCGCGGCTCGACCAGCCGCATTTCGATCACTGGCTGGCGCTGTTCCGCGCCACCGTGGCCGAAATCTGTCCGCCCGAAGCCGCGGCGCTGTTCGTCCATCGCGCCGAGAAGATCGCGCAGTCTTTCGTGCTGGGCATTCGCTTCAATCGCGGCGAGACGCCCGACTGGCTCGGGCCGGTCCGCAGCGAACCGGTAAACACTGACTAGGCGTGCAGCGGTTCGGCGTCTTTGGCGTAATGCGTCAGGCGCTGACCTGGCAGAAGGTCATAGGCGGATTGCCAGCCGGGCAGCGCCGCGATGCGGTCGAGCCATGCCCTGATCGCCGGATGCGTGGCAGCGAAATCGTAGCCGGTCTCGTCGGCCGGAAAATGCAGATAGGCCATCATCGAAAAATCCGCCACCGTGGGCCGGTCGCCGACTGCAAAGGCCGTATCCTGCAGATGCGTCTCCAGGATGGCGAGGAAATCATCCAGCCGGCGGCGGAAATAGGTCAGCACCTGCGGATTGGGTTTCGGCGTGAAACTGCGGTGAAAGCGATAGGTCGCCATATAGCCGGTGAGCTTGTGGTTGTCCCAGAACAGCCAGCGCAGCACCTCGTATTTCTCGGCCGCGGTCTCGCCGCCGAACCTGCCATACTGCTCGGCCAGCTTCATCAGGATCGGCGCGGTCTGGGTCAGCTTGACGCCATCCTCTTCCAGCACCGGAATCTCGCCCATGGCATTGACGGTCGCGCGCCATTGCGGCGTGCGGGTGACACCGCCGCCGAAATCGGTCCAGACCGGCTCGAAGCACTGGCCGCAAAGCGTGAGCATCAGCGCCAGCTTGTAGCTGTTGCCCGATTCCGGGAAGTAATGCAGGCAATAGGCGGGCATCGCTAATACAGCCGCGTCCTGTAGCCTTCCTCGATCACGGCCTCGACGGCCTTGACCTCCAGCCCCGCCACCTGATCGGCGATCACCCTGCCGAGCGTGGGAAAGCTTGAGCGTGGCACATGCTTGTCCGGGTTCCACAAGTCCGAGCGCATCATCGCCTTGGCGCAATGGAAAAAGACCTCGCGCACAGTGATCTCCAGTGCCGAGCCGGGCGCCTTGCCCTGCGCGGTCATCGGCGCCAGACGCTGCGGATCGGTGATCACCTTGGCTGTGCCGTTGACGCGCAGCGTCTCGTTGATACCCGGCACCAGGAACAGCAGGCCGACCTGCGGGTGCTGCACCACATTGCGCAGACTGTCGATCAGGTTGTTGCCGCGCCGGTCGGGCAGCAGCAGCGTGCTGTCATTCTCGACATGCACGAAACCCGGCGCATCACCGCGCGGCGAGCAGTCGGCGCCGTCCGGCCCGCTGGTGGACAGCGCCAGGAAGGGTGACAGCGCGATGAAGGCTTTGGCATGCTTGTCGAGGCGGGAAAGAATTTTCCGCTGAACGGTGTCGTTGGGCATGTCGTAGCAGCCGCGCAGGTCGGCTTCGGTGGTGAGGACGGTCATGGCGGACTCCGCGCAGGGCTTCAGCTGGGGCTGCCGCAAGCATGAAGCCTTACGCCGGAAAGTCCAAGTCCCAATCGCGCGTGGCGATCCGTCAGGCTTTCGGGTGCGGCACGATGGCCACGCTGGGTGCCGAGCGGGTGGCCAGGCCATGGAACACCGCCTCGATATTGTTGCCGTCGGGATCGAGGGCGAAGGCTGCGTAATAACCCGGATGGTATGTCTCGCGGAAGCCCGGCGCCCCGTTATCCTTGCCGCCGGCCGCCAGCACGGCCACATGAAACCGCTGCACCATGGCCTGGTCGGCGGCTTGGAAAGCGATATGCGCCCGGCCGGTGAGGTGGAAGTCCTCGTGCGCTTCGGCCGTGCTGATATAGAGCTCGTCGCAGCCAAAAAAGCCCGGGCCTTCGGTTTCGATCTTCAGGCCGAGCGCACCGAAGGCGGCTTCATAGAAGCGGCGCGACGCGGCAAGGTCGCGCACCACAAGCTGAACATGGTCGATCAGCCGGCCGCGATGGAACTGCATGTCTGTCTCCTCCGGTCAAAGAAAAAGCGTCACTGCAGGTAACCCGTGACGCGACGCTTTGATCCGGCAAAAAGACAGGGTTTACGCGAAATCCCTGTTACGAGAAGTCCTGGGCCAGCGCTTCGCGCGTGGTCTCCGGCATCACGGCGATATGGCCGTAATTGGGATGCTCGATGGCGAGCAGCACGCGGGTGCCCGGCGCCCTGAAGGCCGCCACCTGTTCGGGCGTGAAGGGGAAGCGCAGGAAATGCACCGACGAGGTCTTGCCGTCCTCGCGGTTGCGTTCGGCATCGTCCTCCGGCACCGAGCGCACCTTGTGCGGGCCGAATTCCAGTACCACCATCTGGTCGATATTGGTCAGCTGCGCCAGCACGGCCGGGCGGCGCACGGCATCATCCACCTCGATCATGAAGGTGCAGACCAGTTCGGTACCCTTGGGGATCAGCGGCGCATAGGCATGCAGCTCGTCGGCAATCTGATTCTCGCCGCCCTTTTCGATGAACAGCATCTCGTGGATCTGCCACCACATGGTGGCGTAATTCTCGAAATAGAAGGTGCAGAACGGCCCGACGCCGACGCGGCGGTGCTTCTTGATGCCGACGATCTCGGCGCGCTTGTCCTTGCGCACCTTCACGAACTCGTCCATCGGCAGGATGTCGGCGCGGGTGATCGTGGTCTTCAGACTCATCATACTCTCCTGTGTGCCGGAAGCCCCTCCGTCACCGGATACCGTTTAAATCAAACCGTAAGCCTTGGCGAAGAGTTCCACCGGATGATCGGCCCTGGCCGGCAGGGTGAAGCCCTCTTTATCCTTGCCCTCGCGTTCCATGCCCTGGCGGATATGGATGGCGGCGAGCGGGCATTCCGATGCGATATGCGCCTTGGCTTCCTTCACCGCGGTGCGCGCCACCGGCCTGCCCACCTTCATACCGATTTCGAAGAATTCTTTCCGCACACCCCAGCTGCCGCCATGGCCGGCGCAGCGTTCGATCACGGCCAGGTCTTCGCCCGGCTTCATCTCGGGGATCAGCTTCATCAGCTCGGTGGCCTTGGCGCCCATATTCTGCGCCCGCGCATGACAGGCCAGATGCAGGGTGACGCCGCCAGCCAGCGGCTTCAGTCCCGGCGCGAGGCCGTCCTTCCTGGCGATATCGACGATGTATTCGGAGATATCGAAGGTCGCCTGCGCCAGCTTTTTCACCAGCGGATCGTTGGGCAGAATCAGCGGCCATTCGAATTTCAGCATCAGCGCGCAGGACGGCACCAGCGCCACGATGTCGTAGCCCTGGTCGATCAGCGGCGCATAGAATTCCGCCACCACGCGCGCCTTCTTCGCCACATCCTCGATATCGCCCTGTTCCAGGCGCGGCATGCCGCAGCAGCCGGGATAATCGACACGCAGCGCGACGCCGTTATGCGCCAGGATCTTCTGCGCCGCGACGCCGATATCGGGATTGTTGTAGTTGCCGAAGCAGGTGGCATAGATCGCCGCCTTGCGCTTGCCATAGCCCGGCGCAGCGCTGTTGACCGCGGCCGGCTCGGCTTTCGCGCGTGCCACCAGGGTTTTGGCGTTGAATTTCGGCAGCTCGGCATCGCGGTGCACATCCATCACCGCTTCCATCACCGGGCGGGTCAGGCTGTTGCCGCGCTCGGATGCCCAGTTGGCGATCGGCGCCACCAGGCCGGCGAGTTTGCCGTTGCGGTCGGTCTGCGACAGCTGGTCGCCGATCGCATCCTTGTGGCCGTGATGCCGCTCGGCGGCGCGGTAGCGCAGCATCAGATGCGGGAAATCGAGCTGGAATTCGTGCGGCGGCACATAGGGGCACTTGGTCATGTAGCACAGGTCGCAGAGCGTGCAGGCATCCACGATCGGCTTGAAATCCGCCGACTTCACTTCGTCGAGTTCGCCGGTCGGCGAGGCATCGACCAGATCGAACAGGCGCGGGAAACTGTCGCACAGATTGAAGCAGCGACGGCAGCCATGACAGATGTCGAGCACGCGTCGCATCTCGACGTCGAGCTTTTCAAGGTCGTAGAAATCAGGATTCTGCCAGTCGAGCGGATGCCGGGTCGGCGCGTCCAGGCTGCCTTCGCGCATTCAGTCCCCCAGGATTTTCGGGTGCGTCTAACGCAGGAATACCGGCGGGCGCCCAGAAGCGTATCTGGGCACCCGCCGGACCGTTACGTCACCGGAGCGGAGACTCAGAGCGTGTCGAGCGCCTTCTGGAAGCGGCCGGCATGGCTCTTTTCAGCCTTCGCCAGCGTCTCGAACCATTCGGCGATCTCGTCGAAGCCTTCCTCGCGGGCGGTCTTCGCCATGCCGGGATACATGTCGGTATATTCGTGGGTCTCGCCGGCAACCGCGGCCTTCAGGTTGGACGCGGTCGGGCCGATCGGCAGATCGGTGGCCGGGTCGCCGACTTCGGCCATGAATTCGAGATGGCCATGGGCATGGCCGGTCTCGCCTTCCGCGGTCGAGCGGAACACGGCGGCGACGTCGTTGTAGCCTTCCACATCGGCCTTCTGGGCGAAGTAGAGATAACGGCGGTTCGCCTGGCTTTCGCCGGCGAAGGCTTCCTTCAGATTGCCGTGGGTCTTGGTACCCTTGAGTGCTGCCATGTGCTGGTCCTCCTTGTTTTCGCCTGCCGCCGGGGCGCGGACCATGTCGGAAAACATGGGGCCCGGCGGCGCATGTCCCGCCCTGGCCCCCGGACTGCCACCCAGAAATCAGTGGGGCGGGGAGCAGCGGGACAGAGATTCGGAACGCGGGGATTATGGACCCGCGCGGCGATCAGTCAAGCTATGTTAGAATCATTCTAAAATCTGCGAATGGCTCGCAGCTGTCAATCCTGCAGGCGCAGGATGACATCGACACGCGCGATCTTCGCGCCTTCCGGCGCCGCTGGCAGCCTGGCCACTGCGATTTCGGCTTCCGGAATGTCGCGCAACTCGCCGCTGCGCTCATAGTAGAAATGATGATGCGGCGAGAGATTGGTATCGAAATAGGCGCGACCGGCATCCACCGTCACCATGCGCAGCAGGCCGACGGCGGTGAACTGGTGCAGGCAGTTATACACCGTGGCCAGCGACAGGCGGGCGCCGCGCTCGGCGGCCTCGGTGAACAGGCTCTCGGCGGTGACGTGACGATGGCCCTGGCTGAACAGGATTTCGGCCAGCATCAGACGCTGCCGCGTGGTGCGCAGACCGGCAGCACGCAGCTGCCCGGCGGCAGCCTCAAAACGGGGTTCGATCACCTTGCCCATGGATTTTGATATACAGCACAGCATTAGCGACGGCCACAGGAATGTCATCTGGGCCGGATTGGCCTGTAATCACAACCACTTGATCCGGGCTCTGCAATCTTGGGCTGCCGCTGCGGCATCGTGATCGCGTCATTGTAACAAGATGCAACGAAACTGTTGCGGCTGGCCTGCGGATCACTACATTGTCCCCGGAAGGCGATGACAGGCCCGCCACTTAGCGGAATTCGCCATGGAGGATTGCGCCGCCTCCGGATGTTCCGGGCGGTGCCAGACGGGTTGAGGATTTCACCATCGTGGAACGGAAGAACAGTTACAGCTACGAGGATCTGCTGGCTTGCGCGCATGGCAAGCTGTTCGGCGAGGGCAATGCCCGCCTGCCGCTGCCGCCCATGCTGATGCTCGACCGGATCGTGAAGATCGTCAGCGAAGGCGGCAAATACGGCAAGGGCGAGATCGAAGCCGAGCTCGACATCAAGCCCAACCTCTGGTTCTTTCCCTGTCATTTCGAAAACGATCCGGTGATGCCGGGCTGCCTGGGCCTCGATGCCATGTGGCAGCTGGTCGGCTTTTTCCTCGGCTGGATGAAGGCGCCCGGCAAGGGCCGCGCCCTCAGCGTCGGCGAGGTGAAATTCTCCGACATGGTCACGCCGGCGGCCAAGAAGATCACCTTCAAGATCGATATCAAGCGCGTGCTGATGCGCAAATTCGGCATCGCGATTGCCGACGGCACGATGTTTATCGACGGCAAGCCGGCCTATGAATGCAAGGACATGCGCGTCGGCGTATTCCCCGAAGGCATGGCCCCCGCTGCTGCGTAAACAGCTGCTGCTTAATGCCGCGGCCTGAACGAAATCCGCCGCGGCGAACTGTAACGGTTCTTGCCTTATGATTGTGGCCCGGCCACGAAGTCCGGCCCGCATTTGAGGAGTCTCACGCCCATGCGTCGCGTTGTTGTTACCGGTCTCGGCATCACCTCCTCCATCGGCAACAATGCCGAGGACGTGGCCGACAGCCTGAAGGCCGGCCGTTCCGGCATCGTGTTTGCCGAAGACTATGCCAGGCTGAATTTCCGCAGCCAGGTGCATGGCACGGTTAAGATCGATCTCGAAGCCGCGATCGACCGCCGCCAGAAGCGCTTCATGGGCGACGGCGCGGCTTATGCCTATCTCGCCATGGAACAGGCCATCGCCGACAGCGGTCTGGAAGCCGGCGATATCATCAATCCGCGCACCGGGCTGATCGTCGGCTCCGGCGGCGCGTCGACCCGCAACCTGGTCGCCGCCGCGGATATCACCCGCGAAAAGGGCGGCCCGAAGAAGATCGGCCCCTTCATGGTGCCGCGCACGATGTCGAGCACCTGCTCCGCCGTGCTCAGCACCGCCTTCAAGATCAAGGGCGTCAACTATTCGATCAGCTCGGCCTGCTCGACCTCGGCGCACTGCATCGGCAATGCCGCCGAACTGATCCAGCTCGGCAAGCAGGACATCATCTTCGCCGGCGGCGGCGAGGAACTGGACTGGACGCTGAGCTGCCTGTTCGACGCCATGCCGGCGATGAGCTCGTCTTTCAATGCCACGCCGGAAAAGGCCTCGCGCGCCTATGACAAGGACCGCGACGGCTTCGTGATCGCCGGCGGCGGCGGCATCCTGGTGATGGAAGAGCTGGAGCATGCCAAGGCGCGTGGCGCCAGGATCTATGCCGAACTGATCGGCTACGGCGCCACCTCGGACGGCGCCGACATGGTCGCGCCCTCGGGCGAAGGCGCGGTGCGCTGCATGAATCTGGCGCTCAGCGATGCCGGCGGCCACGGTCACAACGCGCCGATCGACTATATCAACACGCACGGCACCTCGACGCCGGCCGGCGATATCACCGAACTGAAGGCGATCCGCGAAGTCTTCGGCGACAAGGTGCCGCCGATCAGCTCGACAAAGTCGCTGACCGGCCATTCGCTGGGCGCGGCGGGCGTGCAGGAATCGATCTATTCGATCCTGATGATGCGCGACAGCTTCATCGCCGCGTCGGCCAATATCGAAAATCTCGATCCTGGCGCGGAAGGCTTCCCCATCGTGCGCGAGCGTCGGGACAACGTGACTTTGAACCGCGTGATGTCGAATTCCTTCGGCTTCGGCGGCACCAATGCCTCGCTGATCTTCCAGCGTTACGCCGCCTGATCTCACCGCCTTCCCCGACACAGATTTTCATTCACCGGATTTAACATGACCGATACGCCTGCATTGATGAGCGGCAAGCGCGGCCTCATCATGGGAGTCGCCAACGACCATTCGATCGCCTGGGGCATCGCCGACATGCTGCACAGGCATGGCGCCGAACTCGCCTTCACCTTCCAGGGCGAGGCCTTCGAGCGCCGCGTGCGGCCGCTGGCGGAAAGCGTCAATGCCAAGGCCGTGGTGCCCTGCGACGTGGAAGACGAAACCTCGATGCGCCAGGCCTTCGAGAAGGTCGGCGCCGCCTTCGGCAACCAGATCGATTTCGTGGTGCATGCCATCGCCTATTCCGACAAGGAAGAGCTGAAGGGCCGCTACCTCAATACCACGCGCGGCAACTTCGGCCGCTCGCTGATGATCTCCTGCTACTCCTTCACCGAGGTGGCGCGGCTGGCGCAGCCCTATATGAGCAAGGGCGGTTCGCTGATCACGCTGACCTATGAAGGCAGCACACGCGTGATGCCGAACTACAACGTGATGGGCGTGGCCAAGGCGGCGCTGGAAGCCAGCGTGCGCTACCTCGCCGTCGATCTCGGCCCGCAGAATATCCGCGTCAATGCCGTATCGCCGGGCCCGATGCGCACCCTGGCCGGTTCGGCCATCGGTTCGGCGCGGGCCACCTTCAAATTCACCGCGCAGCACAGCCCGCTGCGCCGCAATGCTTCGCTCGACGAAGTCGGCGGCGCCGCGCTGTTCCTGCTGTCGGATCTCGGCGCCGGCGTCACCGGCGAGATCGTGCATGTCGACAGCGGCTTCCATACGCTCGGCATGCCCAATCCCGCCGATCTGCAGAACGGCGGCAACGGTGGTAACGGCGAAGGCTGATACACGGCTGCTCGCCCCCTGATTACACGAACGGCCCGGGCGGCTATGCTGCCGGGGCCGTTTCATTTCTGGCCCCCCGCATGGATCGTCCGCTCGACAGCCTGCTCAACGACCTGGAACTGCCCGGCCACCGTGCCGTGGCCGAACACTGGCTGGGCCTGTATCGCGGCAATGGCCGCATTCCCACACTGGCCGAAATCGATCCCCTGCATTTCCCCAGGGCTTTGGCCGATGCCTGGATCGTCGATGCCACGGAGGACGGCAGATTCCGCTTTCGCCTGATGGGGCAAACCCTGGTGGAATGGTATGGCCGCAGCCCGAAGGGCCTCTATTACGAAGACCTGTTCCCCGCGGCGATGGTGTCGATGCTGGTGACGCAGTCGCAGATGGTGCTGGCACGGCCTTGCGCCGGCTTCCAGCGCGTGCATACCCAGTCGCCGGAACGGCATTGGCCGCGCTTCTTCGAACGCCTGACCTTCCCGCTGCGTGGCAGCGACGGCCGGATCCGTCACATTCTCGGCAATTCGATTTTCAATCGCGAGCGCGAAGCCGATGCCGCGCCGGAAATAAACCACTGGTATCCGATCGCCTGAAACAAAGACGACAAGGAACTGCTCGATGCTGAATCTTTTCTATGCTGCCCATACCTGCGCGCTGGCCTCGCATATCGCCCTGGAGGACGCCGGCGCCAGCTATACCACGACGCGGATCAGCTTTTCCGGCAACGACCAGCGCAAGCCAGACTATCTCGCCATCAACCCCAAGGGCCGCGTGCCGGCACTGGTGACCGATCGCGGCGTGCTGACCGAAACCCCGGCCATGCTGGCCTTCATCGCCCAGAGCTTTCCGCGGGCGAGGCTCGCGCCGTTCGACGATGCCTTCGCCTTCGCGCAGGTGCAGGCCTTCAACAGCTATCTGTGCTCCACCGTGCATGTTTCCCATGCCCATCGCATGCGCGGCTATCGCTGGGTCGATGCCGGAAATGCCGAGGCCATCGCGGCGATGCAGCGTCAGGTGCCGCAGAGCGTGTATGAAGGTTTCGCGCTGATCGAACAGGGCATGCTGGCCGGCCCCTGGGTGATGGGCGAGACCTACACGATCTGCGACCCCTATCTCTTCACCCTGGCGCAATGGCTGGAAGCCGATGGCGTCGATATCGCGCGTCTGCCGCGGGTGATCGACCATCGCCGCCGCATGGGCGAACGCCCGGCCGTGCAGCGCGCGCTGGCCGCCGAACTGGCCCGGGCCGGCTGATCGCCGCCATGGTTACCGCTTGTTTAGTAGACGGCGCTGCCGCATCGGGTAATGGTGCGAAGGTGCAATAACCCCGTCCGCCCCAATGATCCGTACCCTCGATACCCTGTCTGCCGATCTGCGCGCGACCAGCCATCGCTCCGTCGCCGAACACTGGCTCGATCTCTATCGCCGCCATGACGATATTCCGCCGCTTTCGGCGCTCGATCCGCTGCATTTCCCCAGGGCCCTTGTGGATGCCTGGATTGTCGATGCCGAAGACGACGGCCGTTTCCGCATCCACCTGGCCGGAGAAACCCTGGTCCGCTGGTATGGCCGCAATCCGAAGGGTCTGCATTTCGAGGACATCTTCTCGCCGGCCATGCTGCCGGTGGTGATCCGGCAGTCGCGCCAGGTCGTGCAGACGCCCTGCATCCTGTATCACCAGATGCAGACAACGATCCCGGACTGGAGCGTGCCGGCGGCATTCGACCGTGTGGCCTTTCCGCTGCGCGATGCCGTCGGCCATATCCGGCATATCCTGGGGGCGACCGTTTTCGCCAACGACCCCAGCCTTGGGCGCGGCGGTGAAAGCACCCGCATCGGCGTCGAATACCAGTACGAGATTCCGGCAGCGCTGCAGGCCGCATCCTGACGCGGCAGGCCGCATACCGGGCGAGTCGCGGAGGCCGATCCGGATTCCGATTGCCGCCATGGCAGCCCGGCCGCATACTGCGGCCAACAGCGAGGGTCCGGTGATGTCTTACGACTTCAGTACCCTGTTAAACGACATGCAGCTGCCGGCGCATCGCGCCCTGGTCGGGCACTGGCTCGATCTCTATACGGCTGCCGGCGCGCAGGTTCCTGCCCTGCAGGAGATCGATCCGATCCGTCTCGGCCGCCATCTGCCGGATATCTGCATCCTCAATCACGAAGGCGGCAACCTGTACCGCTTCCGCCTCGCCGGCGGCAATGTGAACGATTTCTACGGCCAGGATGTGCGGCAGAAAAGCCTGGCCGATCTGGTCGAATCGCCGACGCGCGAACGGCTGCTCGACATGGCGCATGCGATCCTGCATCTGCCGGCCGCCGTCATGCATGGGCTGAGCAGCATGCAGCCGCAATGGAATTATTCCATTGCGCTGCAGCGCATCAGCCTGCCGCTGGCTGATGCCGACGGCGTGCCACGCCATATCATCAGCAGTACGGTCTTCTTCCGCTTCGACCGCGACGACACGCAGTCGCTGGCCTCCACCGACTTCCAGCATCGCTACCGGATTCCTCTGCACAGCGGCAGCAACGATATGGCGGTGCGCCCGGCCTGCTAGCCGTCTGCCTGCCGCATTCCGCCACACTCAATTTGCATGCACCGCCTGATCCGGCCGCTATACTGGCCGGGTGGATCGCCCGTTATCCAGCCTGCTCGAAACCCTGACCCTGCCGGGCCATCGCGCCGCGACGCAGCATTGGCTGGCCTTGTATCGCGCCGGCGACAACCGGGTGCCGATGCTGCACGACCTCGATCCGCTGCAGTTTTCCGCCGCCCTGCCCGATATCTGGATCGTCGACCTTGATCCTGACGGACGCTTCCGCTTCCACCTGCTCGGCCAGAACATGATCGACTGGCACGGCAGCAACCCGAAAGGCCTCAGCTTCGAGGACATCTACACACCGGAAATGCTTCCGGTAGTGACGGCGATGGTCCGGCGGGTGATCGAGCAACCGGCCGTCGTCTATCAGAAGGCGCAGAGCGTGACGCGCAACCGCAGCCTGCCGGTACCGATCGAGCGCATCGCGCTGCCGCTGGCCGATGCGGAGGGCCGTGTCCGCCACCTGTTCGGCGTCACCGTGTTCATGACGCGCGACGGCCATGGCAGCGGCCCGCTGCGTACCGAACTGCAGGTCGATGACTGGTATCCGGTGGAGACAGCGGAAACATAGTCCGCAGGCACCGGCCTGAACTTCAGCGCAGCGCCGTCTTCAGCACGGCAAACAGCCGCTCGATATCGGCATCGGTATTGTAGACATGCGGCGTGACGCGCATCGCCTTGCCGCGCACGCTGACGAACACCTTCTGCGCCGCCAGCCTGCCCGGCAGCTCCGTCGGGCCGCCATTCGAAAATTTGGCATCGCCGAAGCGCAGGCCGAGATAATGCCCGGCGCGGCGGTCGGCACGCACGGTATCGAGGCCCAGCTCGGCCTTCGCGCGTTCGGCGATCCTGTCGTTGCGCGTTTTCAGCGTGGCGTAGATGCGCTGGGTGCCGAGGCCGATCAGATACTCCAGCGAGGCCTTCGCCGCCGGCGTCAGCGCGAAATTGCTGCGCTCGCCGACATCGAAGCGGCGCGCACCGGGCTGATACGCCGCCTTGTAGTCGACCAGGCCGGCGAAGTTTTCCGATTCCCGGCGCGCGATCCAGTTCTGCTCGATCGGCGCGCCGTCCTGCCAGCGCGGTGCGACATAGAGATAGCCGTAGGTGTAGGGGCCGAGCAGCCATTTATAGCCGCCGGCAACCAGAAAATCCGGCTGGATCGCCGCCACGTCGAATGGCATCACACCCAGCGACTGCGTCGCATCGATGCACAAGGCCGCGCCGACCTTGCGGCAGGCGGCACCGATGGCGACCAGATCGAGCAGGCCGCCATCGGTCCAGTGGCAATGCGGCAGCGCCACGATCCCGGTGCGCGCATCGATGCGCTCCAGCACGCGCGAGGTCCAGTCATCGTCGGCGGGACGCGGAATGGTGACGAAGGCGGCGCCGGTTTTCTTTGCCAGTTCGATCCAGGGATAGACGTTGGAGGGAAACTGCTCGGCCAGCGCGATCACCGTCTGGCCGGCCTGCAGCGGCAGGATATTCGCCGCCACCGCCATGCCGTAGGACACCGACGGCACCAGCGCGATATCCTCGGCTGTCGCATTCACCAGGCGGGCGAACAGCCCGCGCACGGCTTCCGATTCGGTGAAGAAATCGACCGGCGCGATGGTCCAGGGATGGAGCTTGGCGCGCATGCCGGCCTCGCCGGCTTCCACCGCCAGCTTCGGCATCGGCCCCATATAGGCGCTGTTGAGATAGGCGACATCCTCGGGGATATCGAACAGCGCGCGCTGCGCGGGCAGAAGAGTCTGGCCTGGGGTTTGCTGGTTCATCGGGACCATCCGCTGTGAAGCCCTGTCTGTGCCCGGCGGCAGCCGGCCTGTCGAGCGACATATTGCCGCCCGACAATTTACCTTAACGGTAAGTGACGGGCAGATCGTGGTCTGCTGAATGTACCCCGACAATTTTTTGCTGGCCTGCCCCGGGCCGGGCCGGCATGGTCGCCGGCAAAATCACAAAGCTGCCTCCCCCCGAAAGCCCGCTCATGCCGTTGCCGCATATTGCCCTTGCCGTCCTGATCGCCGCGATCTGGGGCTTCAATTTCGTCGTCATCCGGCTCGGGCTCGATGCCTTCCCGCCGCTGCTGTTCAACGGCCTGCGCTTTGCCGTGGCCAGCCTGCCCTTCCTGCTGTTCTTCCGCAGCCCCGGCGTGCCGTGGCGCTGGGTGCTCGGCACCGGGCTGGTGCTCGGCATCATGAAATTCAGCCTGCTGTTCCTCGCCATGGCGCATGGCATGCCGGCCGGCCTGGCCTCGGTGGTGATGCAGGCGCAGGCGCTGTTCAGCGTGGTGTTCGCGGCCATGCTGCTGGGCGAGCGGCCCGGCCAGGTGCAGTGGGCCGGGCTGGCGATTGCCGCCGCCGGCATTGTCGTCATCGCCATCGACATGGACACGGGCGCCGGCCTGATCGCCTTCGCCACCATCATCGCCGCCGCCGCCTGCTGGGGCTTTGCCAATATCCTGACGCGCCGCGCCGCCGCGCCACAGCCGCTCGCCTTCATGATCTGGGTCAGCGCCGTGCCGCCGCTGCCGATGTTCGGCCTGTCATGGATCTTCGAGGGGCCGGATGCGATTGCCGCCGCCTTCGCCGGACTGGAGCTGCGCGGCATCATGGCCGTACTCTATATCGGACTGCTCTCCACCACCGCCTGCTTCGCGGGCTGGAGTCTGCTGCTGCGGCAGTATAAAGCGTCGCTGGTGGCGCCCTTCACCCTGCTGGTGCCGGTCTTCGGCCTGCTCAGCGCCTGGCTGGTGCTGGACGAGATGCCGTCAGAGATCAAGCTCGGCGGCGCCGTGCTGATCCTGCTGGGCCTGATGGTGAATGCCGGGCTGCTGCGCCGCGTCACCGGCTGGCAGACCCTGCGGGCCAAGGCCTAGACAGAGCCTAGAGTCGCGCAGCCCTATAACTTGATCGCCAGATCGCGGATCGCCGTGCGGCAGGCATCGGCGGTGCGTTCGAGATAAGCGCGCGCTTCGGGGCGAAGACCGTCCTGCTGCAGCTGTTCGTTGATGGACGCAAGTATAGTGCGCAGGTGCCGAATGCGGGCCGGCATGTCTTTATCCCCCAGGAATGAATCGCGTGTCGAATCGGATGTCACGCGAGGGAGAGTGGCGGGGTTAGGTTAACAAAAACTGACCCCGCTTCGGCGCGGCCTTGCGGCGCGCGCTCCGCCGCAGTCCCGGCGTGAAACCGGCGAGGCCCGGCGAGAATTCCGGTGTGGCATCCGGCACCACGAGATGCGGCGCACCCGGCCGGTCGAGTGCCACTACATCGGGTATCACCACCTCTTCGGCCGGCACGGTGATTGGCGCCAGATCGCGACCCGGTGCGGCGCGATCGGCGGCGTCATTTTCTGCGCGCGGCGGATCGGGAATCGGCACCGCATGAATCGTGGTGACGACCGGCACTGCCGATTCGGCCGTCGAATCGGCGCGCGAATCACCCTGCGATTCGCCATCCGATTCATTGGCCGGCAGCCGGTCTGCCGGCACTGTGCAGTGGCTGGTCGCCGGCTGCTGCAGCCCGGCCTGGGCAACCAGCCGGTCGATCATGCTTTTCAGGGCCGGCGGCACGGCATCGTAGCCTTTGAGGATCAGCACCAGCGCCGGCCGCGGCAGGCCGAGTTTTTCGCTGAGCTGCTCGAAGCCGATCTCGAAATGCCGGCAGGCCTCCAGCACCCGCGGCTGCACATCGCCGAGGTAATAGAGCTGGCCGTCGCGGCGCAGGCAGGGCAGGCCGTCATCGAGCAGGAAATCGTCATCGGGCTGGATCGTGGCATGGAGGGTCACGGGCATCTCCGGGCGCAGGTCTTGCGAACTGATCGACGGACCAAACAGCACAGCGGCCGGAGAAGTTTCCCCCGGCCGCGCGCCGCGCGGTGACCAGCGCGGGACAAATGCGTGATGCAACGACGGGTTTTACCCGCGCTAGAGCCGGTCCTGCGCCGTGGCGGCCGCCGCCTGCCAGGGCGTGACACCGGCACTCAGGCTCAGGCCGCGCAGCACGAAATCCTCGATCCCGCGCTGCACCGGGCGCGGCACCGGGTCATGGCCCTTGAGCATCAGCACCAGCGCGCCGCGCGGCATGCTGAAGCGCGCGGCAAACAGATCGAAGCCGATGCTATGGGCGCGGCAGGCCTGCAGCACCAGCGGCTGCACATCCTGCGCGAAATAGCTGCGCGCGCTGCGTTCCACCGTGGCGAGACCGCCGCGGGCGAGAGGGCTGCCGGCAGGCCGGCTTGCCGGACGGGCATGGCGGGGATACTGCATGGGATTCAAGGCCGGCCTCCGTCGACGCACACAACCATGCAGTCAGAACGCCGGCGCCCCCGGACAGTTTCCCGCCGGCGCAGATTTAATCGGGACAGGTTTTATGACGGATCAGACGCTGAGATCGGCCTTGCGACCCATGCCGCGCGGATGGGCACCGCGGGTGCCGCTGGTCTTGGTCTCGGTGGCGGAAGCCTGCGAATCCGACTTCTTGCCTTTTTCGCCCTTGGTGCCGACCGAGCCGCCGGTATTGCCCGAGGCGGTCGCCGCCATCCGGGTCTGCTGGCCGCCCACCGGCATGGCCGTCACCGCCGCCGCCGCCTGAACGGCGTTCGGCGCCTGATTCTGCTGCCCCAGACCCTGTGCCGCACTGGTCGGCTGGGTTTGTGGCAGCGACGTTACCGGTGGTACAAATAGGCTCATGGTTAAGATGTAAGATGTCACCAACCCCTTGACAAGAACTTAAAGTAATGTGGCAGGTATGGGGGCGAATCGTTAACGAGCGCCTGAGAAACCCTGCCGGGAAAGAACCGCCGCCTTGTCCAAGTCCAAGCTGTCCAAACCTGCCGCCAAAGCCCCGGGGAAACCCGGGCTGCTGGCCCGGCTGTTCGGGGCGGAACCGGCAGCCCAGAAACAGTCCGCGGCCAAGCCGGCGCAGCAATATACCGGGCCGGCTAAGGACCCCCGGGTGATCCTGGCCCAGCAGATCAGGGCGATCCGGGCCAAACTGGACCCGAAGATCGTGCGGCTGGCCGAAAAGATCGCCCGCAAGGGACCCCCGGCAACCGACCAGGAGCGCGCCACGCTCGCCATCGAGCTGTTCCTGGCTCAGAAGCAGGACGGCGGCGACTTTGCCGCCAAGCTGAAAACCAAGCTGGACGAGCAGAAGCGGCGCAGCCACTAGCCGCGAAAAAAACCGGACGTTTGCGGCCTAGTGCAGGATGCTGCGCGACGGGTCGCCGTCGCTCCTGGCCGGCTGATCCGCCACCGGCACGCCATCCTGCGCATCGGTCGCGGCCACCGTCTGGTCGCCGCGCTTGAAGCGGGCATGCGCCTTCACCGAGAAGGGGATCGAGACGATATAGGCGAGTTCCATCGCCGCCAGCGTATACCACGGCTGGTTCAGCAGACCGGCCACCAGCAGGCCGACGACCAGCAGCACAACGCCGACATATTCGCGCTTCACCCGCACGCGCTTGAAGGAAAACGTCGGCACGCGGCTGATCATCAGGCCGCCGATGCCGAGCATCCAGATCGCATTGAGATACGGCGAATGGAAGAAGTCACTTTCCAGTTCCAGATTGATGATCAGGAACAGCAGGCTGAGGCCGGCGGCGGCCGGTGCCGGCACGCCGGTGAAGAAGCTGCCGGTCCATTGCGGCTTCTCGGTATCGTCCAGCGCTGTGTTGAAACGGGCCAGGCGCAAAGCGGCGCAGACGCTGAAGGCCAGCACCACCAGCCAGCCGGTGTTGCCGCTGCCGATCTCGTGCAGGGTCCAGAAATACAGCACCATCGCCGGCGCCACGCCGAAGCACAGGAAATCCGACAGCGAATCGAGTTCGGCGCCGAATTTCGACGCACCTTTCAGCAGGCGCGCCACGCGGCCATCCAGCATGTCGAAGAAGGCGGCGGTGGCAATCGCCAGCACGGCGAACTTGAACTGCCCGAGCAGGGCGAAGCGGATCGCCGTCAGCCCCGAGCAGAGCGCGATGATGGTGAGGATATTGGGCGCCAGCGTGTTGAGCGGCAGCTTGCCCAGGCGATGCGGCGGTTTCAGATTGATCGGCTTCATCGGGCCTCCTCGGTCCGCACCCCTGCCCATACCTTCTGGCAGGTCAGGGTTACGGCAGCATTAAAGGTCAGCGCACTTCGCCGGTCCGCGGCTGCTCGGTGGCGCCATCCTCGGCGATCACCGTTTCGCCGGCGATGCAGCGCTGGCCGGTCACCACCAGCGGCACCATGCCGTCCTCGAGATAGACATCGACGCGGCTGCCGAAGCGGATCAGGCCGAAACGTTCGCCGGCCTTGTAGCTCTGGCCCTCGCGGGCCTCGCACAGAATGCGCCGCGCCACCAGCCCGGCGATCTGGACCACTGCGATTTCCTTGCCGTTGGCGAGCCTGAGCCGCATCGACTGGCGCTCGTTGTCGATGCTGGCCTTGTCGAGCGCGGCATTGAGGAACTTGCCCGGGCGGTATGCCAGAGCCGTGACAACGCCGTCGACAGGGGCGCGGTTCACATGCACGTCGAACACATTCATGAACACCGAGATGCGGGTGCGGGCATCCGTGCCCATGCCGAGCTCTTCCGGCGGCACGGCGCGTTCGATCATCTGCACCACGCCATCGGCCGGCGAGATCAGCAGACCGTCGCGGACCGGGGTGACGCGCGGCGGGTCGCGGAAGAAATAGGCGCACCAGCAGGTCAGGATCACGCCCAGCCAGCCGAGCGGTTCGGCGACCCAGAACAGCACCAGGGTGACGATCGCGAAGATCGCGATGAACTTCCAGCCTTCGCGGTGGATCGGCACCAGAACGGAACGGATCGTGTCCATGGACGCATAAACCTTTGGAATAAAGAGACAGGGCAATGTAGCCACTGCGGCGCCGGGCTTAAAGACCCGCGCCATTAAATTACCGCTCTGCCAGAGACCGTCCCGGGCCACCGGCAGCGGCCAACAGTGATGGCAGCTCGGCCAGGCTGCCGATCACCAGATCGGCCTCGGCGGCCAGGGCCGCGCGTGGGATCAGGCCGCTGGGCACCGCGATGGCGATGGCGCCGGCCGCGCGGGCTGCATGCAGATCGTGGAAGGAATCGCCGATCAGGGCGATTTCTCCGACCGGCAGGCCGGCGGCGGCGGCAAAGGCCTGCACCATGCCGGGGCCGGGCTTGCGACCGAAGCCGGAATCCGAACCGGCGACGAAACCGAAATGCGCCTCGATGCCGAGTGCGCGCAGCTGCCGCCGCGCACCGGCGGCACCGTGATTGGTGGCCAGTCCGATCGGCAGGCCGCTGTCCTGCAGGCCCGCGAAGAGTTCGGGCAGCGCACCGAGCGGCGTGAGATGGCGCAGGCCGGCCTCGCCAAGCCGCTGCGACAGCTCGCGGCGGAAGCCATCATCCGGCGGCCGTCCGAGCGCCGCCGCCCAGTCATCGGCATAATCGTCCGGCGCACCGGCCAGCAGCGGCGACGACATGCGGAAGCGGCGTTCCTCTTCGATATAGTGGCTGCAGGCAATCAACGCCTCGAGCCGCGCGCGGTCGCCGTCGGCCAGATCGGTCATCACCTCCCAGGCCGCCGGCCCCCAGGTGCGGTCGACATCGACCAGGGTGCCGTCCTTGTCGAACAGCAGGCCACGGATGTTCATGACAGCGCCTCGCGCTCTTCGGCCGGCAACGGCGCCGACACCACGATCAGATCTATGCCCTGCGCCACGATGGCGTCGCGATCCTCGTCGCCGATGCCGTCGTCGGTGATGATGCGGTCGATCTGGTCCATCGGCACGATGCGATGCACGGCCTGGGCGCTGAACTTGCTGGAATCGACCAGCAGCGTGATTTCGTCGCAGGCTTCGATAAAGGCGCGATTCATCGCCGCCTCCACCGGGTCGGCCATCATCGGACCGGCATCGGGCATCACGCCGACCACACCGAGGAAAGCCGAGGGCGGTCGCAGGTCGGCGAAGGTGCGGCCATCGGGCTGCAGCACGGTGGACATCTTCTTGCGGTCGAGCATGCCGGGCAGCACGAAAATCTCGGTGCTGGCATTGCTGCGCAGTTCCAGCGCCACGGTCAGGCCATTGGTCACCACATGCAGGTTGCGGTGCTGCCGCAGCGCCTGGGCGAACACCGTCATCGTCGAACCGGCATTGATCAGCAGGCTGTCGCCGTCGCTGACCAGCTGCGCGGCGCGTTCGGCGATGGCGCGTTTCTGCGCCGCCTGCACCTTCAGGCGATCCTCGAAAGTGCCGCTTTCATAGCGCGCGTAGCCGTGCATCGCGGCATCCAGCACCGCGCCGCCATGGGTGCGTGCCAGCAGGCCCTGCTGCTGCAGTTCGATCAGGTCGCGCCGGATCGTCATGGTGGAGAGGCCGAAGCGGCGCGCCATTTCGGCCACCGAGACGGCGCCATCGCCGTTCAGAATCTGCAGGATGTCCCGCCAACGCTCCGCCTTGATCATGGATGACTCCTGCTTCCTGTCGATTCGAACATTCTTTTATTAATATAATGTTCGATTTTGTTCAATATTGTCACATTCATGTAGCTTTTGCCGATTACTTCCTAGCCCGACCACAGAAAAGGGGCAGGAAGAGATGGCGACCGTCGGCATCCGCGGCATCGCGAAAGGCTTCGGCACCACGCCGGTGCTGAAGGGCGTATCGCTCGACATCGCCCATGGTGAGTTCCTCACCCTGGTCGGCCCTTCGGGCTGCGGCAAATCCACCCTGCTGCGCATCATCGCCGGACTCGACTATGCCGATGCCGGCAGCATCCTGATCGACGGCCAGCCGGTCGACGCCCAGGCGCCCAAGCAGCGCGACGTGGCGATGGTGTTCCAGTCCTACGCGCTCTACCCCTACATGACGGTGGCGCAGAACATCGCCTTGCCGCTGGTGATGCGGCGGCTCAGCCCGCTGCAGCGGCTGCCGCTGCTCGGCCGTCTGCTGCCGGGCACTGCCGTACAGCAGGCACAGATCACCGCTGATGTGCGGACGGTCGCCGACGGCCTGGACATCGCCCATCTGTTGCAGCGCAAGCCTGCGCAGCTGTCGGGCGGCCAGCGCCAGCGCGTGGCTTTGGGCCGCGCCATGGTGCGCCAGCCCAAGGTTTTCCTGATGGACGAGCCGCTGAGCAACCTGGACGCCAAGCTGCGCGTGCAGATGCGCGCCGAGATCGCCGAGCTGCACCGCCGCCTGAAGACCACCTTCATCTACGTGACGCATGATCAGGCCGAGGCGATGACGATGTCGGATCGCGTCGCCGTCATGCTGCATGGCGAACTGCTGCAGGTGGCGCCGCCGGCCGTGGTCTATCGCGATCCCGCCAGCCTGGCGGTGGCGGAATTCATCGGCAGTCCGAAGATCAACATCCTGCCTGCCGGCCTGCGCAGCGACCGCGCGGTGGAATCGCTCGGGCTCACCCTGCCGATCCGGCTGCCCGGCCATATCGGCAGTCAGATTCATCTGGGCCTGCGCGCCGAAGCCTTCGACCTGCTGCCGGCGGTGCGGCCGAATGCAAATCCCGGCGTGTGGCACGGCCATGTCACGCATCGCGAAGACCTCGGCGCCGACCTGTTCCTGCATGTGCAGCTTGAGCATGGCGGCCATCGCCTGGTGCTGCGCAGCCAGCATGCCGAAGCCGCCAGCCTGATGGTTGGCAGCCCGCTCGGCCTGCGCCCGAAGCCCGACCAGGCCCTGCTGTTCGATGCCGACGGCCGGCGCCTGCGCCCGGCCCTGGATGTCGCCGGCGATGGCACCATTCTGGCCTGGGATACCGCCACTGCCGAGGCGCGCCAGTTTGCGGGGCATCACCGTGTCTGACGCGGCCCTGTCCGCCGCACCGCCGCGCGCGCGCCGGCGCCATGCCGGCGCAGTGGCCGAGGCGATGGCCGGCTGGTCGCTGGCGCTGCCGGCGACGATCCTGATGATCCTGCTGCTGCTGGGCCCGGCTCTGGGCGCCGTGATCCTGGCGCTGACCGACTGGCAGTTCGGCGCGCCGACGCTGAACTGGATCGGGCTGGGCAATTTCGTCGACATGGCCGGCGATCGCGTGTTCTGGCGCTCGCTGGGCAACACGATGATCTATATCGGCCTGGTGGTGCCGCTGTCGGTGCTGCTCGGCCTCGGCGCCGCCCTGCTGATCGAGGCCGACCCTGCAGGCCGCAGCTTCTATCGCGCCGCCTTCTTCCTGCCGGTGGCCTCCACGCTGCTGGCGATGGCGATCGTGTGGGAATTCCTGCTGCACCCCTCCTTCGGCCTGGTCAACCGCGTCGTCGAACTGTTCGGCGCCAGTGGCATCGACTGGCTGAAGAATCCGGCCACTGCGCTGCCCACCGTCGCCGCCATCGGCATCTGGAAGGCGCTTGGCCTCAACATGGTGCTGTTCATGGCCGGGCTGAAGAGTATTCCGCACGACCTTTACGATGCCGCCGCCATCGACGGCGCCGACGGGGCCTGGGAGCGTTTTCGCCGCGTCACCTGGCCGATGCTCGGCCCGACGCTGATGTTCGTGCTGGTGATCAGCGCGATCCGCGCCTTCCAGGAAAGCTTCGACCTGGTCGCGGTGCTGACCCAGGGCGGTCCGAACAAGGCCACCGAGGTGCTGCTCTACACCATCTACCAGGAAGGCTTCTCCTTCTTCCGTTCCGGCTATGCCGCGGCATTGACCCTGATCTTCCTTGCCTTCGTGCTGGCACTGACGCTGCTGCAGGCCAAGGTGCTGGACAAGCGGGTGCATTACGGATGAGCGCGGCACGGCCTGTCAGCGAACGCTATCGCATGGGCCGGCTGTCGCCGGCAGCCCGGCTGCTGCGCCATCTGGTGCTGCTGGCCGGCGCAACGGTGATGCTGGTGCCCTTCGTGTGGATGATCTCCACCTCGCTGAAGCCGCCGAACGAGATTTTCTCTGCCGATATCGCCCTGCTGCCGCAGACCTGGCATGCGGTGGAAAACTACACGGCCGCCTTCACCAAGCAGCCGCTGCTGCGCTACCTGGCAAACGGCCTGCTGGTCTGCGCCGCCATTTTCATCGGCCAGGTCACCTTCATGGTGCCGGCGGCCTATGCCATCGCCAAGCTGCGGTTTCCCGGCCGCGATGCGCTGTTCGGCATCGTGCTGCTGGCCCTGCTGATCCCCACCCAGGTGACGGCGATCCCGCTCTACATCCTGTTCTACAAGATCGGCATCCTCGACACTTACGCCGCCCTGGTCGTGCCGAGCGTGATTTCCGTCTTCGGCATCTTCCTGATGCGACAGTTCTTCCGCACCGTGCCCGACGACCTGATCCATGCCGCGCGGCTGGATGGCTGCAGCGAACTGGCCATCGTCTGGCGCATCGTGCTGCCCACTGCGATGCCGGCCATCGTCGCCTTCGGCATCCTGTCGCTGGTCTGGCACTGGAACGACTATTTCTGGCCGCTGCTGGTGGTGACCTCGCCCGAACTGGCGACGCCGCCGCTCGGCATCGTGTTTTTCGACAACCAGGAGGCCGGCACCGATTTCGGCCCGCTGATGGCCGGCGCGGTGATCATCACCGCCCCGCTGCTGCTGGCCTTCCTGTTTGCACAGCGCCGCTTCATCGAAGGCGTGACGATGAGCGGCGTCAAATGACAGCCACGCCGGACAGACCATCCCATCGACGGACCGGTGGGCCGACCAACCAAGGAGAGGCAATATGAAAAAGACAGCACTGGGACTCGCGCTCGCCGCGACGCTCATGGCCGGAGCAGCCCCGACCGGCAGCGCCCTGGCCCAGACCACGGAAATCACCGTGGATTACTCGATCCCGGACATCTTCAAGGAGGTCCATGAAACCATCGCCAAGGATTTCATGGCCAAGCACCCGAATATCAAGGTGACCTTCCGCGCGCCGCAGCCGGGCTATGAGGAGATCACCCAGCAGAATCTGCGCCAGGCGATCACCAACCAGCTGCCCGACGTGGCCTATCACGGCCTGAACCGCCAGCGCATCTTCGTCGACCGCAACATCGCCGTCGACATGGGCCAGTTCATCGCCAAGGAGAAGGACTGGGCCGGTGCCGGCTATGACGGTTCGCTGCTGACGCTCGGCCAGGTCAAGGGCAAGCAGTATGGCATGGGCTTCTCGCTCTCCACGCCGATCCTCTATTACAATGCCGACCTGGTGAAAAAGGCCGGCGGCGACCCGAACAATTTCCCCACCACCTGGGACGGCGTTTTCGATCTCGCCAAGAAGATCCGCGCGCTCGGCGACAAGACCTACGGCTTCCATTACGACTGGGACATCACCGGCAACTGGATGTTCCAGGCGCTGGTCTTTTCCAACGGCGGCACCATGCTGAGCCCGGACGAGACCAAGGTGGCCTTCGACGGCCCGGCCGGCCAGAAGGCGGTCGCCACCCTGGCGAAGATGGTGAAAGAAGGCACCATGCGCGATGTGGCGGCGGCTGCGGTGCTGCAGGATTTCGTCTCCGGCAACCTGGGCATCTGGGCCCATTCCACCTCGCGCCTCTCCGGCGTGACCAAGCAGATCGGCGACAAGTTCGCGCTGCGCACCGCCCGCTTCCCGCTCGGCGATGCCAAGGGCCTGCTGCCGGCCGGCGGCAACGCGGCGATGATCTTCGCCAAGGATCCGAAGAAGCAGGCGGCAGCCTGGGAATATGTCAAGTTCGCCACCGGCCCGGTCGGTGCCACCTACATGGTGAAGGGCACCGGCTATTTCCCGGCCAATGCCAAACCGGCCAAGGACCCGGCGATGCTCGGCGAGTTCTACAAGCAGAACCCGAATCACATGACCGCGGTGGGCCAGTTGCCGGTGCTGACCGGCTGGTATGCCTTCCCGGGCGAGCATGGCCTGAAGATCACCGACGTGATCAAGGACCATCTGCAGAGCATCGTGAACCAGTCGGCCGATCCGCAGGATGCGCTGAAGAAAATGGCCAAGGACGTGCAGGCCCTGCTGCCGAAATCCAGCTAACATTGCCAGCCAACGGGCCGGCGGCGGAAATTTCCGCCGCCGGCCTTTTTCGTTTCATGCCAGCCGCGCCGGAGCGACCATGACCTTCCAGTTCATCCATGTGACAGACACCCATCTGGTGCCGCCAGGCCAGACGCTGTACGACCTCGATCCGCAGGCGCGCCTGCGGCTGTGCCTGGACGATATCGTTCGCCGCCATGCCGATGCCGCCTTCGTCGTCATCACCGGCGACCTGACCCACTGGGGCGCGCCGGAAGCCTATGCCGCGCTGCGCGACGAACTGGCGCGGCTGCCGCTGCCGGTACATCTGCTGCTCGGCAACCACGACAGCCGGCCGAATTTCCTGCAGGCCTTCCCGCAGGCGCCGCTGGATGAAAACGGCTTCGTGCAGCGCGTGCTGGATACGCCGGCCGGCCGCTGCATCTTCCTCGATTCGAATGAGCCGGATGTCTCCTGGGGCGTGCTGTGCGACCGCCGCCTGGCCTGGCTCGATGCGGAACTGAAGGCCGAAACCGACCGGCCGGTCTTCCTGTTCTGCCATCATCCGCCGTTTCCGGTCGGCATCCGCAAGATGGACACGATCGGCCTGCGCGAGCCGGAAAAATTCGCCGCCGTGGTGCGGCCCCACGCGGCGCGCATCCGGCATTTCTTCTTCGGCCATCTGCACCGGCCGATCTGCGGCTCCTGGCTTGGCATCCCCTTCTCGACCATGCGCGCGACCAGTCACCAGGTGGCGCTGGATTTCGTCAGCGACGGCATCGTGCCGGGCAGCCACGAACCGCCGGCCTATGCCGTGGTGCGGGTCGACCCCGATCATGTGGTGGTGCATTTCCACGATTTCCTCGACCGCACCAACACCTTCAATCTCTAGGTAATCTGTGGGCAGATTCAATCTGCAGGCGTGAAATTCGGTAGGCCCGGCAATGCCTTGCCGGGCCATCGCCATTTCCTCCGTATGAGGAGCGTGCTAAACAGAGCCCGCAAGCCAACCCGGAGGATCAACCATGGCGACCATGCAGCGCCTCACCCGAATTTTCACCGCAGCACCCTTGGCCGCCGCACTGGCCGCCGTCACGCTCGCCGGCATCCTGCCGGCCGCCGTTAGCGATGCCAGGGCGCAGGCCTTTCCGTCCAAGCCGGTCACCATGGTCGTGCCCTTCCCGGCCGGCGGCACCACCGACATCGTGGCGCGCCTGACCGCGCAGAAACTCTCCGAGGCCTGGGGCCAGCCGGTGATCGTCGACAACCGCGCCGGCGCCGGCGGCAATATCGGCTCGGCCATGGTCGCCAAGGCGGCGCCCGACGGCTACACGCTGCTGATGGGCACCGTGGGCACGCATGCGATAAATGCCAGCCTCTATGCCAAGATGCCCTATGACGTGGTGAAGGATTTCACGCCGGTCACCAATGTCGCCGCCGTGCCCAACATGTTGGTGGTGACGCCCGACCTGCCGGTGAAGTCGGTGAAGGAGCTGATCGATTACGGCAAGAAGAATCCCGGCAAGCTGAACATGGCCTCCAGCGGCAACGGCACCTCGATCCATCTCTCCGGCGAGCTGTTCAAGGTGATGACCGGCGTGGCCATGGAGCATGTCCCCTACAAGGGCTCGGC
This sequence comes from Ferrovibrio sp., assembly GCF_025869515.1. Lineage (GTDB taxonomy): Bacteria > Pseudomonadota > Alphaproteobacteria > Ferrovibrionales > Ferrovibrionaceae > Ferrovibrio. The sequence goes on along the minus strand of NZ_JAOZVR010000058.1, from coordinate 916 downwards.
CCCGGCGCTGACCGACCTGATGGGCGGCCAGGTGCAGGTGATGTTCGACAACATGCCTTCGGCCCTGCCGCATGTGAAGGCCGGCAAGCTGCGCGCCATCGCGGTGACCACGGCGACGCGCTCGCCGGCGATGCCCGAGCTGCCGACCATTGCCGAAGCCGGCGTGCCGGGCTTCGAGGCGGCCTCGTGGTTCGGCCTGCTGGCCCCGGCCGGCACGCCGAAGGAGATCGTCGCCAAAATCCATGCCGATGTGGTGAAGGCGATGAAGACCACCGACCTGACCGAGAAGATGGCGCAGCAGGGCGCGGTGGCCGTGGGCTATACGCCCGATGAATTCGCCGCCTATATCAAGACCGAGCTGGCCAAATGGGAAAAAGTGGTGAAGGCCTCGGGCGCCCGCGCCGACTGAGGCTTTTCACCCGCCAGGACACCAAAGGCCGGCCCGGAGCTGATTGCTGGGGCCGGCCTTTCTTTTGGGGCAGAATCTATTCGTCATTCCCGCAGCACCGGTTCCGCGCGCAGCCGCTCGACGGCGAAATCGAGGAAGGCGCGGATCTTGGGATTGGCGCGCCGCCCTTCCGCATGCACCAGCTGCACCGGCACCGGCGGCAGTTCGTAATCGCGCAGGATGACCTGCAGCCGACCCGCCGCCAGCGCCGGCGCCACCATGTAGGACAGCACGCGCGTCACGCCATGGCCGGCGATGGCCGCGCCGATGGCGACCTCCGAGGAATTCACCGCGAAACGCGCCGCCGGCGCGATGCGGATATTGTCGCGGAACACCCAGTCGTCGATCGCCATGCCGGCGGAAAACATCACGGCCGGATGCTGCAGCAGATCGTCGGGATGCCGCGGCACGCCCTGACGCGCCAGGTAGTCCGGCGATGCCACCACGACGCGGCGCACATGGCCGACG
>NZ_JAOZVR010000057.1 GCF_025869515.1 Ferrovibrio sp. | reverse complement strand
TGGCCGTTGCCAGATTAATGGCCGAGATGGCGGCGCAAAGCGGACGTCTCGGTTACACCTTCGGCCTGCCGCAACTGATGGACGGCATCGGTTTCGTCATCGTGGCCATGGGCATATTCGGGCTCGGCGAGATCGTCGGCAATATCGAGCACGAGGCGACAAGGCGGCCGATGGTGAAGACCGTCACCGGCCTGATGCTGACCCGCGCGGAGTTCCTGCGTATTCTTCCGCCGATCCTGCGCGGAACGCTGCTCGGTTCCCTGCTCGGCATCCTGCCAGGCGGCGGCGCGATGCTGGCCTCGTTCGGGGCATATGCGCTGGAAAAGAAGGTCTCGCCCAATGCCGCCGAATTCGGCCATGGTGCCATAGAAGGCGTGGCGGCGCCCGAGAGCGCCAACAATGCCGGCGCGCAGACCTCGTTCATCCCGATGCTGACACTGGGCATTCCATCCAACCCGGTGATGGCGATGATGATCGGCGCGCTGATGCTGCATGGCATCCAGCCCGGCCCGATGGTGATGACCCAGCAGCCGACGCTGTTCTGGGGAATCATCGCCTCGATGTCGGTCGGCAACCTGTTTCTGCTGGTGCTCAACCTGCCGCTGGTGGGCCTGTGGGTGCGGATGATCTCCGTCCCCTACCACCTGCTGTACCCGGCGATCCTAGCGTTCTGCGTCATCGGCGTGTTCAGCCTCAACAATGCGACCTTCGACGTCTGGCTAATGAGCGTGTTCGGCCTTCTCGGCTACCTCTTCCGCAAGTTCGCTATCGAGCCGGCGCCGATGCTCCTCGGCTTCATCCTCGGGCCGATGATGGAGGAGTACCTGCGGCGGGCGCTGCTGGTCTCGCGAGGCGATCCCATGGTGTTCATCACCCATCCCGCCAGCGCCGCGATGCTCGCGCTCAGCCTTCTTCTTCTCGCCATTGTTCTTGCGCCGGCACTGCGGCGCACGCGCGAGCAGGCGTTCCAAGAATCCTGACCCACAAGAATCCTGGCCCACACGAATCCTGACCTAGTTGACGAGCGTGCGATGAAAACCGACCGCAAAAGTTATGATGGTAAGACCCCTGACACGCTGCGCAGTGCGCGCTGGTTCGCGCCCGACGATCTGCGCAGCTTCGGCCACCGCTCGCGCGCCATGCAGATGGGCTACGGCCCGGAAGACTGGGTCGGCAAGCCGGTCATCGCCATCCTCAACACCTGGTCCGACGCCAATCCCTGCCACGCCCATTTCAAGCAGCGTGTCGAGGACGTGAAGCGGGGCGTGTTCCAAGCCGGCGGCTTTCCGATGGAACTGCCGGTGCATTCGGCGTCCGAGACCTTCCTCAAGCCGACCTCGATGCTCTACCGCAACTTCCTCGCCATGGAGGCCGAGGAGGCGATCCGCGCCCACCCCATCGACGCTGTGGTGCTGATGGGCGGATGCGACAAGAGCACACCGGGCCTGCTGATGGGGGCCACCAGCGCCGGGCTGCCGGCCATCTTCGTGCCGGCGGGGCCCATGCTGCGCGGCAACTGGAAGGGCAAGACCCTGGGCTCCGGCTCCGACGCCTGGAAGTTCTGGGACGAGCGGCGTGCCGGCAACATCACCGACCAGGAGTGGCTGGAAATCGAGGGCGGCATCGCCCGCAGCTACGGCCATTGCATGACCATGGGCACCGCCAGCACCATGACCGCCATCGCCGAAGCCATCGGCATGACGATGCCCGGCGCCTCCTCGGTGCCGGCGGCGGATTCCGGCCACATCCGCATGTGTGCCGAGGCCGGCCGGCGCATCGTCGAGATGGTGTGGGAGGACCTGACCCCCGCCCGCGTCCAGACCCGCGCGGCCTTCGAGAACGGCATCATGGTGGCGATGGCGATGGGCTGCTCCACCAACGCCATCATCCACCTGATTGCGCAGGCGCGGCGCGCCGGCTGCGACATCGGGCTCGACGACTTCGATGCGGCCAGCCGGCGGGTGCCGGTGATCGCCAATATACGCCCCAGCGGCAGTACCTATCTCATGGAGGATTTCTACTTCGCCGGCGGGCTGCCCGCTTTGATGAGCCGGCTACGCCACGTTCTGCATCTGGATGCCGTTACGGTTTCGGGCCGCATCGTGGGCGAGAACATCGCCAGCGCTGAGGTCTATAATGACGACATCATCCGTAGCGTCGACAACCCGATCTACGCGCAGGGCGCGCTCAAAGTACTGCGCGGCAATCTTGCGCCGCAGGGCTGTGTCATCAAGCCGAGCGCTTGCGAGCCGCGGCTGCGCCGCCACACCGGGCCAGCCATCGTGTTCGACAGCTACCCCGCGATGAAGGACGTCATCGACCGCGATGATTTCGAGGTCACGGCCGACCATGTGCCGGTGTTGCGCAATATCGGCCCGCAAGGCGGCCCGGGCATGCCCGAATGGGGCATGCTGCCGCTGCCGAAAAAGCTGGTGAAGCAGGGCGTGCGCGACATGCTGCGCATTTCCGACGGGCGGATGAGCGGCACCAGCTATGGCGCCTGCGTCCTGCACGTCTCGCCGGAATCTCACATTGGCGGCCCGCTCGCTCTGCTGCGCACGGGCGACCTCATCTCGATCGACGTCGAAGCCGGCACCATCGACATGGACGTGCCGAAGGACGAACTCGCGCGGCGCCGCGCTGCGTGGGTGGCACCGCCGCCGCATTATGAGCGCGGCTATGGCTGGATGTTCTCCCGCCATATCCGGCAGGCGAGCGAGGGCTGCGATTTCGATTTCCTCGAGACCGGATTCGGCGCGCCGGTCGGTGAACCCGTCATCTTCTAAAATCAGAAAGGCAAGTGCCTGTGGACATCCCCGCCAACCATTTCAAGCGTGCCATCTATAGCGGCGAGCAGCAGATCGGGCTGTGGAGCAGCCTTGCCAGCCACATCACCGTCGAGATCCTCGCCGGCTCGGGCTATGATTGGCTGCTGATCGACACCGAGCATTCCCCCAACGAACTGCCCATGGTGCTGACCCAACTTCAGGCATGCATGGAGCACCGCACGCACCCGATCGTCCGCCCGCCGGTGAACGATCCAGTTGGAATCAAGCGCCTGCTCGACGCCGGTGTGCAGAGCTTCCTCGTGCCGATGGTGGAGACCGCCGAGCAGGCGGCCGCCGCGGTCGCCGCGACGCGGTATCCCCCGCATGGCGTGCGCGGCTTCGCGTCGGCATCTCGGGCCTCGCGCTTCGGCCGGGTGAAGGACTATTATCACCGCGCGCATGAGGAGATCTGCGTGCTGGTGCAGATCGAATCCGAGCTGGGCATGGCCAATCTGGAGGCCATCTGCGCGGTGCCGGGCGTGGACGGCGTGTTCGTCGGCCCGGGCGACCTGTCGGCCGCGATGGGCTATCTCGGCGACCAGGGCAACGAGGCGGTGGTGACCGTCATCGAGCAACTGATCCGGCGCATCGTCGCCGGCGGCAACCGCGCCGGCATCCTCACCGGCGACGAGGCGCTCGCGCGCCGCTATATCGCGGCCGGCTGCATCTACACGGCCGTGGGTTCCGACACCGGCCTATTGGCACGCGGCTCCGAAGCACTGCTGAAGAAGTTCAGGGTTTGACCCGATCTCCACGCTGACGCGGTCCATTGGTTTTAATCAGCGTCGTTCTAATCGGGTCGCCAGCGTCGTCCTGGACGCCCTCGAGCAAGCTCTGCACGACCACCGGCCGGCGTATCGGCCGGCCTGGTCCATCACAGCGACCGCGGCTGCAATATGTCTCGACCAAGTAAACTGAGCGCCTGGCCGAAGCTGGGGCCGAGCCTTAGGTTGGAAGCGTCGGCGACAGCTATGATAACGCATTGGCCGAGTCAGCAACATCCCGTCGGCGGAAGCCGAGGAGCGCTACTACGCCATGCTCGGTGAGACAGCCATGGCGGCATGACTTAAACCAAATGGCCTCCGGCAAACCCGGGGCGGCTCAAAAGGCCTCGGGCGGCGGAAGCTTTGCGGATGCTGATCGAGCGGATCGTGCTGACGCCTGGCGAGGAGCGAGGCGAGATTTTCGCGGCGCTGCACGGCGAACTGCGCACCATCCTTGAATGGACCGAGCGCCAAGCCATCGGAAAGACCGCTAGAAAAACAAAACCCGCAGCCGAGGCCGCGGGTTTTGTCGGTATCAGTGGTTGCGGGGGTGCGCAGTCACCGATATCGACACTCACTAGAAGTGGCGGTGTAGCGGCATTGAAACTCGGCATGAGGTTGCGTTGCTCCCACCCTCCGCACCATAGAAATTGCTTGATATGTAGCGGTGAATCGGTCCAGTAGCGCAACGCGCGGCTGCGCTAAATTACGTACTGTCAAAAAATCAGCTTTCAGCTTTGACCGATCCAGTTTTGATCGAACTTCAAAATCTATCTACTAGAGCTCCAGAGTCTGATCTTACTCATGCTCGGTCACTTCAACGACAAGCTCTGTTTTCGTCACAGCTCGCATTAGAGTCCGCAGCTCCGAATCTTGGTTGCTGCCGAAGGCCGTATCGAAACCGGTTTGGGCCATGGCCCAGTATGCCCAAGCCTTGTCGAGGCGTTCCCGGCCAAGGTCCGTCAGGCGAAGCTTCTTGCTCCTGCGGTCCGCAGCCCCTTTCACGATTGCGATGAGACCATCTCGCTGCAGCGGGAGAATATTCCGGCCAAGGGTCGTTCGATCCATGACCATGGCGTCGGCAAGACCATTGATGGTCAACGGCCCGAGTGTCTTCAACTTGGCGAGGATTGAGAACTGGGTGATGCGCAGCCCTGACGGTGCCAGGTGCTGGTCATAGTACTGACTGACGTGCCTTGCCGCTTGGCGGATCGCAAGGCAGGTGCAGAACTCAGGTGAGGTGGGTCTCATAGTAACCTTGACAGCCTTGAGCATATAGGCGTAGCTGCTCATATATGAGCGTATATACGCTCATATCAAACCGGCGAAATCGATAATTTCCGTGTGGTCAGGAAATATGTCCGCGGACACGGAGCAAGCAGCCATGATCGAGAGCTTTAGCGTTCAGCACTGCGAGCATGTTAGCCAGCGTTCTTTTGAAGATGTGGTCACCCGTTTTGAGGCCGAGCTCGGAAACCTCGCGGATCCCGCCATCATTCCGCGCGAGGTCGCCGCGGCGACGGGGTCGGCGGATTTCGAAGCGCGCATAAAGGCTTATGAGGGCCGGAGCGGATTCATGCGCTTCCTGACCAACGACCATGGAGCCTGGATGACCCGCATGGGCGTCGAAGCCAAGATCCGGTCGTACATCATCGGCAATCCTCTGGTGGCCAGGACCATGATCACTCACGACCCTGGTGTCGGCCTGAACGTTCCAATCAGAGTCCTCATCTTCCAGACGGCGTCGGGTGAAGTGCGTCTAGCCTATGACCTGCCGTCATCTCTGATGAGCCGTCTCAACAATGACGAAGTCTCCGCGTCTGCTTTCAGGCTGGATACGAAGCTTCGCGACCTAGCGGAACTCGCAACCGGGGTGCCCGCCTGATGGTGGCGAAGGAGCCACGCAGTGCGGGCCGCGCATGGAACGATCATTCGGACGGCGATTCTGCAGGAGTGCGGTGTCTCGCACTTTTCAACGGATATTGTGTTAACGCTCCATGGCTGCTGGCGACGTCATCTCGTTCGGACCCTACCGGCTGATCCCTGAGGAGCGCCTGCTGCTGAGGGACGGAGCGGCCGTCGATGTCGGCAGTCGAGCGCTCGATGTCCTCGTCGCGCTTGTCGAAGCGGCCGGCGAGGTCGTCAGTCAACGTGACTTGATCACCCAAGCTTGGCCCGGCGTGGTGGTGGGCGATGGCAGCCTGAGAGTGACGATCGCCAGTCTGCGCAAAGTGCTGGGTAATGGCGAGGACGGGGCGAGATACATAACTAGCGTGACGGGGCGAGGATATTGTTTCGTCGCGCATGTCGATCGCTCCATAGCTCCATCTCTGGTGTCGGCGTCGCTGCCTGTCTCCTCTGAGGCTTTTTCCGTTCCGAAGCACAGGCTTCCGCCACGCCTGGCACGCATGGTCGGTCGTGAAGACGCCGTTGAGGCGCTGTCAACGCTGCTCGCCTCCTGGCGCTTCGTCAGCGTGGTGGGTCCGGGGGGCATGGGCAAGACGACGGTGGCTGTCTCCGTTGCCTATGCCCTGCTCGATGAGTTCAACGCTGCCGTCTACTTTGTAGACCTGGGTGCCGTCACCGACGCAGCCGTCGTGTCGAGCGCTGTCGCAACTGCCGTGGGCGGCTTCGTACAGGCGCATGATCCCCTTCCCGGTCTCATGGCGTTCCTGGCGGGTCGTCGGGTCTTGCTGGTTCTCGACAACTGCGAGCATGTCATCGACGCTGTGGCTTCGCTGACAGAGCGTCTCTACAATGAAGCGCCGGAGGTGCATATCCTCGCCACAAGCCGGGAGGCGCTACGCGCGGAGGGCGAGCACGTTCACCTCCTGGCGCCGCTGGATTACCCCGCCGTGCGAGAAGACCTGACGGCGGCCGAAGCCCTGGCTACATCCGCGGTGCAGTTGTTCATGGAGCGTGCTTTTGCCAGCGGCTATGCTGGGTCGCTGACAGACGCCGATGCCCCAACCGTCGCGGCAATCTGCAGCCGACTGGACGGCATTGCGCTCGCGATCGAACTCGCGGGCAGCCGAGTCGGTGCCTATGGGCTGCAGGGCACGGCCGACCTGCTCAGCAATCGATTCAAGCTCCTATGGCAAGGACGCCGAAGCGCCCCGCCTCGTCATAAGACACTGGCCGCGATGCTGGACTGGAGCTTCAATCTCTTGTCCGATTGGGACCGGCGCGTGCTCAGCCGCCTCTCGATCTTTGTTGGCGTGTTCACGCTCGAAGCGGCTCAGGTCGTGGCTGCCGACGACCAGGCTGATGCGATTGATGTTGCTGAAGCGATTTCCAGCTTGATCGACAAATCGCTCGTTTGGGTCGCGCCGGGCGACGGGATTGCACACCATCGGCTGCTCGATTCAACGCTGGCCTTCGCGGCCGAAAAACTCGCACAAACCGATGAGGCGAACGGTGTCGCCAGACGACATGCCCTCTATTACGCGAATCGGCTTTCGAGCGGTGCAGGCGAAGGTGTCTCAATCACCATCGAAGACGTGGGCTTCGCCGCCCCGTACCTGGGCAATATTCGTGCTGCCCTGGAATGGAGCTTTTCCGTCGCTGGCGAGGCGGCGATCGGCGTACAGCTGGCCGCTGCCGCGGCCCCATTGTTCTTTGATCTCGACTTGTTCATCGAATGCGTTTGCTGGTGCGAACGAGGCCTGGCAGCGTTGCCCAAAAGCGACGAAGGGAGCGCTATCCACCTGACGCTGCGGGCGTTCCTTCCCGCTTCGGCGATGTTTACCCAAGGCAACAGCGACGACGTGCGCAGAGCCATCGAGGACGCGCTGAGTTTGGCCGAGGCGCGTGGCGATCATGTATATCAAATGCACCTCCTGGTCGGTCTGAGCATCTTCCTGACCCGCATCGGCGACTTCCAGGGTGCGCTAAAGGTCGCCCAACGCAACATGACAGTCGCCGAGACGACAGGCTCGCCCGGCGTTATCGCCACGGCGGAATCGGTGCTGGGGGTTGCTTACCACTTGGTCGGCGATCAAATGGGCGCGCGGCATCACTGCGAACGCGGCCTGACAAAAGCCGAGGTTGCGGGCGCCGCGCAAGTGGCCTTCTTTGGTTACGATCATGAGATTCGCGCCCTGATTGCGCTCGCGCGCTGCTACTGGCTGATCGGGCTTCCGGATCGTGCCGCCAAGACTGCAAGGCAGGTGATCGACTTGGCGACCGAGCGCGATCACCCGGTGAATCTGTGTATGACTTTGATCTTCACGACAACTGTATTCCTCTGGCGCGGCGACCTCGATGAGGTGGAGCGGCTTATCCGACGCCTTCTGGGTCACGCCACGCGACATTCACTTGGCCCCTACCACACACTCGGTATGGCATTGAGCGGTGAGTTGGCCGTTGCGCGCGGCAATTCGGCGGAGGGCGTAGCACTCTTGCGTCATTCTCTCGAAGTGTTGATTTCCATTGAGAGTTGACCCGGTAGGCACGGATTTTTCCATCGAGAAGT
>NZ_JAOZVR010000056.1 GCF_025869515.1 Ferrovibrio sp. | reverse complement strand
GAGCACTACCTTGACATGGTAGGGGTCACAAGTTCGATCCTTGTACCGCCCACCACGCGCCTGCCTCCCCCTCAGAAAAACGCTTCGTTGATGGCGACAGGGTTCGCGGCCGACAGGCCGGCCCTTGCCTGTCGGCTCTTGCCTGAATGGGGGGGGTACGGTGAATATCGCCGCCTGACGAGGGGGATCGTGACCGTGACCGGATTGTACAAGGCAGGCCGGGAGGTTTCCCTGGCTGTCATCCTGCCCTGCCATAACGAGGCCGGCAGCATCGCCCGCGTGGTGGCCGACTTTGGCCGCGAATTGCCGACCGCGCGGATCTATGTGCTCGACAACAATTCAAGTGACGGCACCGCAGCTCTGGCGGCCGGGGCCGGCGCGTTGGTGATCACCGAGCGCCAGCAGGGCAAGGGCAATGCAGTGCGCCGCGCCTTTTCCGAAATCGAAGCCGATCTCTATATCATCGCCGATGGCGACGGCACCTACGACACGCGCCGCGCCAGCGAGATGGCAATCCTGCTGCTCGATGAGCATCTCGACATGGTGGTGGGCGTGCGCCGCGCCACCCAGTCCGGCGCCTATCGCGCCGGCCATCGCTGGGGCAACCGCCTGTTCAACGCCATCGTGCGCACCCTGTTCGGCAACCAGTTCAACGACATCTTCTCGGGCTATCGCATCTTCTCGCGGCGCTTTGTCAAAAGCTTTCCGGCACTGTCCACCGGTTTCGAGATCGAGACCGAGATGAGCGTGCATGCGATCCACCTTCGGCTGCCCACGGCGGAAATCGAAACCGACTATTTTGAACGCGGCGATGGCAGCGCCAGCAAGCTGAAAACCTATCGTGACGGCTTCCGCATCCTGCTCACGGTACTGAAACTGCTGAAAGCGATGCGGCCGCTGGCCCTGTTCAGCGCGCTGGCCGCCATTTTCTTCGTCATCGCGGCGGCGCTGGGCATGCCGATCCTGTGGCATTTCATAGAAACCCACACCGTACTGCGCATTCCCACCACGGTGGGCGTGGTCGGTCTGGTGGTACTGGGTGCCATCAGCCTGATCACCGGCATCATCCTCGACAGCATCATGCTAGCTGAAACCTCCTATAAGCGGCTATTCTATCTGTCGCTGCCGCCGACACGCCGCAATGACGCCTAACCTGCATATCAGGCTGGGACAACAAGCTGCCCGGCACGCCGACAAACTGCGGTTCCTGGTGGTCGGCGGCATCGGCTTCAGCGTCGATGGCGGATTTCTGCTACTGCTGAACGACTGCGCGGGCTGGTCGCCGCTGCTGGCACGCAGCATCGGTTTTCCCGTCGCCATCACCGTAACCTGGTGGCTCAACCGGATTTGGACCTTCCAGACCGATCGTAGCCAATCGATGCGGCGGCAATATGCATTTTATCTGGCGATCCAGCTTACCGGCATGGCAATCAACTTTTCCATTTTCGCCCTGCTGGTGCGAACGATGCCGTGGTTCGTGATTTGGCCGATTGCAGCCTTGGCGATCGGCTCGATCATGGCAATGTTTGTCACCTATATCCTGTCGCGCCGCATCGTCTTTGCCGCAACAAAGGCGCCACATGCATGAAGCGCGGCTGCAAGCGCCAACGCATAGGCCGGGACCAGCGCCAGATTGTAGCGCACAATGCTGACGGAGAGTTGCGCATTGACGCCAGCCATTATGAGCGCCGGCAGCAACAGCAGCAGCCACAACCGCCGCTGCTCGCCGCGCAGCAGCCAAATCATCGTCACAACCGAGGCCAGCAGACCGTACAGTCCCCATTTGCCACCGATAAACAGGCCGCGGAACGCCAACAGCGCAGTAACAGCAATATTCTTCAGCGGATCGTTGAGCGCATAAGCCTGCAGAATCTGCTGCTGCGCCTCGCTCGGGCTTAACTTCTGCATCGCCACCTGCAACACATCACGGCCGTAGACATACAAACTGGCCGGGCCCCATCCCAGTCGTGCGACGGCATCGGTGCCGAACAATTTTACCGCAATATTGTCGCCGAAATCCGGCAGATAGTAGATCCAGCCCATCCCCCATTCGCGCCAGCTCATCATGTTGAAGGCAAAACGGTGCGACAGGTTGCCGATGAGGTAATTCGGATCGGACATGATCCAGTGGCCAAGCTGAATATAATTCCGGAGCAGAAAGGCAGCGGTCGGCAAAGCAAAGCCAATCGCGAAGCTCATGCCCGTCAATGCCAGATCGCGACGACCGATATGCCGCCAGACAAAGGCAAATAGTAGCAGCAAGGTGAGCGGCCCAAGCGCCAGCCAAGAGGGTTTTACCAGCACGGTGAGGCCGAGAACGAGCCCGGCCAACAACCATCCGGTCCAACGCTGCGGCTGTTTCCAAGCCGCCAGCCATGCCCAGAGAAACAGGCCGGCCATGGCGATAAATAACGGCTCGCCCAGAACAAAGCGGCTGTATTGCCAAAGCTCCCGGCAAGGCAGCGCAACAAGCACGGCAAGCCAGGCGCGCACCGCATCCCCGGTGAAAACCAATAGGGCGATGCGATACAGGGCAAACAGAAAAATGGCCAATTCCGCAGCATACAGCCATTTGAGCGCTGCCAGTGGACCGGTACAGTCGGTTGCGGGAAACGCGTGCCTCGCAAAGCAGATCAGGCTCTGGCGAGTTGGCTCATGCAACCGGGCTGCAATCGCGATCTCGAGGGCGGTCAACAGCCCGCCCTGGCCAAGCCCCGGCTGCGGGGGCGTATGAGGCTGGTAGCCTTGGCCGGTAAGCGTCCCGAAGTCCGCTATGTTCAGCCCCATCACGACATAGCGCTGGGAATCTGGCTCCAGTGTCACCGGAACGGCAAGAATACGCAGGCCGATCAGGGCCAGGACCCCCAAAAGGCCGATCCCATGCAGAAAAAATTGCTTGGATTTGCGAGGGAAACGGTCCGCGATTTGCATCTCGTTCAAATAGCGGCAAAGCACTTTCGGCCGCAATGAGCTGCAAACCTGTTTCTAGCAGCAGCCACGACGGGTAAATCCATCCTCCCTATTCGCCAAAAAACCCGGAAAACCGGCTTTTTTATTTATACAATATTAAGCATACTGGCCCAACAGTCGGCGCATCGCTCAGGGGGATGCTGCTGCGGCGTCGACACAGGGGGAAGCAAGGCATGCCTGATACTGCTGTTGCGTCGCCGTTTTATGCTTGGAGTGGCTCTGTTTACCGAATCTCCCAGCCGCGCTGTGCTGCTGCGCAAGCCGAGAGGGTGGCAGAGCGATGAGCATGAGCCTCGAAGCTGTCATTCCAGTGGGAACGGTTTTTCTGGAATGCTCCCGTTTCGTCCCGCGCGCCGCGCAGGCGCGCTGGCGCGTCGAACGGATCGTCTCGCTGCCCAACCTGCCGGAACATGCGGCCATCCGTAAACTGGAGCCGGGCGGCGAAGAACGTCTGATCACTTTGCAGGCGCTGACCCAGAGCGACAAATACGCCCGCGAGAACTGATCCTGGCCGCAGCGCGGTTATCTCAGCCCGCTGTTTAACAGCCCCATCTCAGCCCGACATCGCAGCGGCTGCCATACGCGCATTGCGCGTGATGCGCATAGCATGAAGGCTCACTGCCGCTTCTGGCCGTAAACCGCGAGAATGCGCTCTGCACGCGGAATAATCTAAGAAAATCCTCCGCGGCCACCTGCGAAAAATTTAGGATTAATAGAAATTTTGTGTGCCCGATCAGACAGGCCTGTGCAATCGTACCCGTATTAATGGTATCGGCCCGCAGTTAAACGAGGGACATAAAACAATGCTGAGCCGCCTGCCACTCGTCACCAAAATCGCCCTGCTCACCGCCATCCTGATCGTGCTGACCGCGCTCGGGGTCGGCGGCGGCGCCATCCTGCAGATCCGCGGCGAAATCGCCGATCAGGTGATCGAGCGGCAGAATAACAGCTTGCGCACCCTGGCCGTGCTGGTGCGCAAGACCTTTCCCGATACCAAATTCGAGATCGATGCCCGCGGCCAGGTCGGGCGCGTCACCATGACCGCGATCCCCGATTTCACCGAGCATGTCATGATCGACGAGGTCGGCAAGGTGACTGGCGAAACCGCCACGCTGTTCCGCTGGCAGGATGCCGAGCAGGACTTCTTCCGCAAGACCACCAACATCATCAATGCCGAGGGCAAACGCGCCGTGGGCACGCCGCTGGGCAAGGCCAGCGCCGCCTATGCCCCGGTCACGCAGGGCCGCACCTATCTCGGCGAGGCGGTCATTCTCGGCAAGCCGTATTACACCATCTATCACCCGGTTTACGATCCGGCCGGCAAGATCATCGGCATCCTGTATGCCGGCGTGCTGAAAACCAACATCGAGGCTTTTGTCGACAAGATCGCCTGGCAGGTGCTGGTCACCGGCGCAATTGCCGTGGTCCTGGGCCTTGGTATCGCCATCCTGCTGACCCGCATGCTGCTGCGCCCGCTGCCGCAGATCGCCGGCTGGACCGAGCAGCTGGCGCAGTATGACATGGGCGTCGAGATCGGCTATCGCGACCGCCACGACGAAATCGGCACGCTGGCCCGCGCGGTGGAGGAACTCAAACAGACCTCGATCGGCGCGGCCCGGGCGCAGAGCGGTCTGGAGAATGTCACCGCCAATGTGATGATCGCCGACGAACGCAACACCATCATCTATTGCAATAATGCGGTGCTCAAAACGCTGAAGAATGCCGAGGCCGATATACGCAGGGATCTGCCGCATTTCAGCGCCGACGAGCTGATCGGCAAATCGGTCGATATCTTCCACAAGGATCCGGCGCATCAGCAAAAGCTGCTGGCCAACCTGACCGGCACCTATCGCGCCCGCATCACCGTGGGCGGCCGCATCTTCGACCTGATCGCCAATCCGGCGCTGAACAAGCGCGGCGAACGGGTCGGCACCGTGGTCGAATGGGCCGACCGCACCGAGGAAGTGCGGCTGGGCAATGAAGTGGTGGCCCTGGTGCAGAGCGCCAGCGACAACGGCTTTGCCGAACGCATCGACATGACAGGCAAGAGCGGTTTCATCAAATCGCTGGGCGATGCGATCAACACCATGTCAGACAAATGCCAGACCATGACCGGCGAGATTGCCCAGGTGATCGCCGCCATGGCGCAGGGCGATCTGACCCAGCGCCTGGGCAAGGAGTATCCCGGCATCTTCGGCCAGCTCAAGACCGGTGCCAATGCGATGGCCGAGCGCCTGCGCGACTTCGCCGGCCGCCTGGCCGATACGGCGCGCACGGTGCGCGATGCGTCTGGCGAGATTTCCTCGGGCAGCCAGGATCTGGCGCAGCGCACGGAATCGCAGGCAGCCTCCATCGAGGAAACGGCAGCCTCGATGCACGAGATCACCACGACGGTGAAACAGAATGCCGACAATGCCCAGGCCGCCAATCAGCTCGCCGTCGCGGCCCGCGACACCGCGGAAAAGGGCGGCGCCGTGGTGAGCGATGCCGTCGCGGCGGTGACGCAGATCGAGGCCAGCGCGCAGAAGATCAGCGACATCGTCGGGCTGATCGACGAGATCGCCTTCCAGACCAACCTGCTGGCACTCAACGCTTCGGTCGAAGCCGCGCGTGCCGGCGAAGCCGGCAAGGGTTTCGCCGTGGTGGCACAGGAGGTGCGTGCTCTCGCCCAGCGCTCGGCCAATGCCAGCAAGGACATCAAGGCGCTGATCAGCGCATCGAATGCACAGGTGAAGACCGGCGCCAGCCTGGTGAACCAGACCGGCGGCTCGCTGACCGAGATCGTCACGGCGATCAAGAAGGTGTCCGATATCGTCGCTGAAATCGCCGCCGCCTCGCGCGAGCAGGCCACCGGTCTCGATCAGGTCAACACCGCCGTCGGCAGCATGGACGAGATGACCCAGCGCAACGGCGCATTGGTGGAAGAAACCTCGGCCTCGGCCCAGGCGCTGGCCAATCAGGGCCGCCAGCTCGCCGATCTGGTCGGCTTCTTCAAACTTGAGGGCGGCAGCGGCATGGCGATACCGGCGGCCCCTGCGCCGACACCAAGGCCGGCACCCGCGGCTGCTCCGCGGCCGGCACCGACTGCAGCCCCGGCGGTCCGGCCGGCAGCCGCACCGAAGCCTGCCCCCGCGGCAAGGCCCGCAGCCGCGGCGCCACCCCCGGCTGCAAAGCCTGTCGCAAAGCCGGCGCCCGCTGCGGATGGGGACGACTGGCAGGAATTCTGAGCTGCCGCGCCGCTCTGCTGAGGTCCTGCGCATAGTCTGCGCATAAACGCGGCGCAGTCGCAGGCCCGACTCTCATAATACCTGTGGGTGTGCCTTAACCATGTTTTGATGGTCTTCCGCCACGGCGTCGACGGATGGGGGTTGCACGCAACATTGTGCAAGCGCACTCTATGTTTCAGTGGGGTTTGAGGGGGAGCGCAAGAATGCGTTTCGGAATTCGTCAGAAACTTTTTCTCGCCGTCGGCGTGATCGCCGCCATGGCGGTGGTTTCCAGCCTGATCTCGTTCGGCTTTTTCGGTCAGGTGCGCAATGCGCTCGGCCTGGTGACCGACCGCAGCCTGCCCGCTGTCAGCGCCGCGCTCACCCTGTCGGCACAAAGCGCCGATGTCGCCGCTTCGGCCCCGGCGCTTGCCTATGCCACCAACGATGCCGAACGCGCCACCGGTGTCTCCGTGCTGCAGGGCAAGCTGACCCAGATCACCCGCACGCTGGCCCAGGTCAAGGCCGCCGATGCGCCGGAAGAGCTGCGCAAGGAAGCCGAGGATTCCTTCATGCGGCTGTCGGATGCGATGGAGCGCATCGATGCCGCGGTGAAGGAGCGGCTGGCATTGAATGCCAAGCGCCAGGCGCTGACCAAGTCGATGACCGACAACCATGCCAACTTCCTGTTCCTCGCCCAGCCGGCGGTGGACCAGGCGGTGATGGACATGACGATGGAATTCGAGCTGGTGTCGCGCGCCACCGGCGCCGGCGCATCGGAAATGATCCAGAGCATTCTCGACAAGCAGGTGGCCGGCGCCCGCGCCATCCAGGATCTGGTCGCCAAGGTGAACCTGAGCGTCGGCATGCTGGCCGTGGCGGCGCAGGCGGACAGCCCGGAAACCGTCGAGCTGATCCAGGTCGACAATATCAATACCAAGGCGGAGATGCTGCGCAGCCTCGAGACCGTTGTCGCGGTTTATCCGAACAAGGAAATCGAGGAGATGGTGGCGGGCATCGCCCGGGTCAGCGAGGGCGAGAACGGTCTGTTCCAGACCCGCCTGATGGAACTCGCCGCCGCCCGCCAGGCGCTTGCCTCCCTCAGCGAAGGCCGCTCGGCCACGCTGGCGCTCTCGGATGCAGTCGACCAGCTGGTCGCCTCGGCCCGCGCCGATGCCGCCTCATCGTCGCAAGCCTCGATCGCTGCCATCAATATTGCACAGACCGTGATGGCGATCATCACCGCGATCTGCCTTGTCGCCGCGATCGGCATCGGCTGGCTTTACATCGGTCGTCGCGTGATCGATCCGATCGTGGCCACCACCGGCACCATGGGCCGGCTCGCCAACCGCGACTGGGACACCCAGGTGATCGGCACGGAACGCAGCGACGAGATCGGCGACATGGCCCGGGCGGTGCAGGTGTTCAAGGACCAGGGCCAGGAAGCGCAGCAGCTGCAGGAACAGATCGAAGCCGATCGGCTTCGCTTCGAATCCGAACGCAAGGAACAGGAAACCCTGCTGAAAAGCGCGGTGGGCGATATCGTCGCCGCCGCCAATGCCGGCCGCCTGAGCGAACGCATCGATACGAGCCGGATCGAAGGCGTGATGCAGGAGCTGGGCGAGGGCGTCAACACGCTGCTCGGCACGGTGGAACGCGCACTCGGCGACCTCGGCACCATGCTGCACAAGCTGGCCGATGGCGACCTGACCCATCGCATCCGCAGCCAGTATCAGGGCCTGTTCGCCACCCTGGCCGGCGATGCCAACCAGGTCAGCGACCGGCTGTCGGATACCATGAAAAAACTCGCCGCCGCGGCCGCGATGGTGCGGGATGCATCTGCGGAGATCTCGACGGGGAGCCAGGATCTGGCGCAGCGGACGGAGAGCCAGGCGGCGGCGCTGGAGCAGACGG
>NZ_JAOZVR010000055.1 GCF_025869515.1 Ferrovibrio sp. | reverse complement strand
AATGAAGCTGAGGCAGGCGAAAAATCCGGCGGCGGCCAGCACCCAGTCGGATGACGCCGCGGCGATGGATGGCAGATGGACACTGCCGAAGGCCAGGCCGGCGAGCAGCAGCCAGAAGGCGGCGCCCAGCAGCGTGCCGGCGGCCAGCGCCAGCGGCGCGGCATCTTTGGGCCAGGCGCGGGTGCGATAGATGTTGCCCAGCGCCAGCGACACCGGCGCGACGAAAGCGAGCAGCATCCACGGCAGGTCGGCATCGCCGACCGGGCCGGAACGCGGGCCGAGAATCATCAGGATGCCGATCAGGCCAAGGCCGATGCCGGCGGCGCGCATCCAGACCAGCTTTTCCATGCGCAGGCCGAGTGCGATGGCATAGGTCAGCATGGCGGGGAAGGCATAGGCGATGCTGGGCAGGCCGGCACCGATGCGCGCGACCGCCAGGAAGATCAGCACGCTGGGCAGCGCCAGGGTGATCAGGCCGCTGATGGCGTAGAAGCGCAGATGCCGCAAGGACGGCCGCACCCCGTTCAGGCTGGCGAGCAGCAGCAGGAGCAGGCCGCCAACCAGATTCTGCCAGAAGGCAAAACCGATCATCGGAATGCCGCTCTGCGCCGCGATGCGGGCAAAGGGCGGTGCGGCACCGAGCGCGAGGCCGGTGGCGATCAGCAGCAGCAGGGGATAGGAGCGCGACTGGCGCAGGGCGGCGAGCATGTTTTTTGTGATTGCGAGACGAACAGGGAAGCAGCAGGCGATATATCGCATCCGGTCGCCATGTCTACGGTCACAGTCTGCCTGAATCGTCAGCTGAACAGCCAGTTGCGGAAGGCGCGGATCGCCGGGTCGCGCTCGCGGTCTTTCAGATACAGCAGGTAATAGCCGCCGCGCCGTTGCAGCCGGTGATCGGGCAGGGGCTCCACCAGGCGACCGTCGCGCAGTTCCTGGGCCACGAAAAAGTCGGGCACCAGCGCCAGCCCGATCCCGTTCACCGCCGCCTCGATCGACATGAAGAAATGCTCGAACGCCGGCCCGCGCGCGACATGGCCCTTCAGTCCGGCCGCCGCAAACCACTCGGCCCAGCCATCGGGCCGGGTGGAGTGGGTCAGCAGCGTGTGGCGCTTCACATCCTCGACCCGACGCAGCGGCTTGGCCATCAGCAGCGCCGGGCTGGCCACCAGCGCGACGGTTTCCGGGAACAGGAATTCCGCCGCCAGTTCGGCCGGCCAGTCGCCCGAGTCCGATGGCGGTCCGTATTGGATCCCCACATCGACCGGCTCAGCGGCGAAATCCACCGGCCGGTCGGCACTGGTGACATCGACCGAGATATCGGGATTGAGGCGATGGAAATCGGCCAGCCGCGGCATGAACCAGCGCATCGCAAAGGTCGGCAGCATGGTGATCGCCAGGCGATTGGCGGGCCGGGCGCCGCGCATCACCAGTCTGGTGGCGGCCTGCAGGCGCTCGAAGGCCTCGGTCAGCGGCGGCAGATAGGCGGCGCCGGCTTCGGTCAGTTCCAGTCCGCGCGCGCCGCGGCGGAACAGGCTCACACCCAGATCGGCCTCCAGCTGCTTGACCAGCCGGCTGACCGCGCCCTGGGTGACATGCAACTCCTCGGCGGCGCGGGTGAAGCTTAGATGCCGGCCGGCCACGGCGAAGGCGCGCAATGCATTCAGCGAAGGCAGGCTGCCTGCAAACCGGGCCGCCTCACTATGAGAAAAACTCATCATGGCACGAGTTTAAATCGGTTGTCGGGCCAGCACCAGTCGATAATATCCGCTCGCGTTTAAGCCCCCCAGCACGAGGTTACCTCATGAATGCCCTGACCCCGGTCGCGACTGCCGCCAAGGCGATCCGCCCCTTCCATCTCGCCTTCCCGGTGAAGGACATCGCCGTCACGCGCAAATTCTACGGCGAGCTGCTCGGCTGCGCGGAGGGCCGTTCGGCCGAACACTGGGTCGACTTCGATTTCTTCGGTCATCAGCTGGTGGCGCACCTGGCGCCGGAAGAATGCACCATCAAGGCCTATAGCTCGGTCGACGACCATCAGGTGCCGGCGAAGCATTTCGGCGTCATCCTGACCATCCCGGCCTGGAAGGCGCTGGCCGAGAAGCTGATCGCGGTGGGCACCGAATTCATCATCGAGCCCTATGTACGCTTCGAGGGCGAAGTGGGCGAGCAGCACACCATGTTCTTCCTCGATCCCTCGGGCAACGCGCTCGAATTCAAGGCGTTTGCCAACGACTCCGCAATTTTTGCGAAGTAAGGCCTTCAGAACCTGGCGAGCGCTTCGGTCGCGACGCGTTCGCCCCATTCCTGCACGAAATGCCCGGCGTCTGCTAATTCCAGCGGCGCCGGGCAGTTCTTTATCTGCTTGCGCAGATGTTGCATCACCGGCGGACCCAGCACCGGATCGGTCATGCCGATCGCCATCATGGTCGTGCCGGTCCAGTCGTTTTTCCAGAAGTCGCGGGCGCGCTGCGAGGTCGCGGCACCCGGCGCGTCGGGGGCATCCGGCACCAGGTTGGGGAAGCGCCGCACGCCGCCCTTGTAGTCCTGGTCGGGATAGGGCGCTTCATAGGCGGCGGCTTCTTCAGCGCTCAGATGCGGGCAGCTGCGCTGCATCAGCTTGGCCACTGCCATGTCCGGGTTCTTGTTGTTCCAGGCCCGCCAGTCGAGAAACCCTTGCGTCAGCGGCGCATCGCCGGTGCCGAGCGCGGTGTTCATCACCAGCAGGCCGCTGAAACGTTCGGGCATCTTCATCGGGATGGTGAGGCCGAGCAGGCCGCCCCAGTCCTGGCAGACCAGCACGATGTCATGCAGGTCGAGCGCGCGGATCAGCGCGATCAGGCTGTCGCGGTGGAAATCGAAGGTATAGACGCTGTCGTCGCGCGGCTTGTCGGATTTGCCGAAGCCGAACAGGTCGGGCGCCACCACGCGATGGCCCGCCGCGGTGAAGACCGGGATCATCTTGCGGTAGAGATAGCTCCAGGTCGGCTGGCCATGCAGGCAGAGGAAGGTCCTGCCGGCATGCTTGCCCTCGTCGAGGTAATGCATGCGCAGGCCGTTGGCCTGGGTCAGATAGTGGGGCCGGAAGCTGTAGCCGGGCAGATTGTCGAACCGCTCGTCCGGCGTGCGCAGGGCCTCGATCATGGCGTCTCTCTCCCGTTGTTATGGGGAGAGGCTGTCACGACTGGGCCGCCGGGATCAATCCCGACGTAGGCTCAGCGCTTCTTTTTGGCCGCCTTCTTCTTAGCTACAGCCTTTTTGGCCTTCTTCCTGATCCCGGGCGTGACGCCTTCCTTGCCGAAGACGCGGGCGAAGATGGTGTCGACATGCTTGAGGTGGTAGCCGAGGTCGAACAGCGCGGTCAGCTGCGCCGGCTTCAGTTTCGCCGTGACTTCCTTCTCGGCCAGCAGCGCCTGCAGGAAATCGCCGCCCTGCTGCCAGATCTTCAGGGCATGCTTCTGCACCAGGCGATAGCTGTCCTCGCGCGACAGGCCCGCCTGGGTCAGCGCCAGCAGGATGCGCTGCGAATGCACCAGGCCGCCGAAGCGGTCGAGATTCTTCATCATGTTGTCGGGATAGACCACCAGCTTCTCGATCACGCCGGCGAGGCGATGCAGCGCGAAATCGAGATGGATGGTGGCGTCCGGGCCGATGCCGCGCTCGACCGAGGAATGGCTGATGTCGCGTTCATGCCACAGCGCGACATTTTCCAGTGCCGGGATCACCGCCGACCGCACCAGACGAGCGAGACCGGTCAGGTTCTCGGTCAGCACCGGGTTGCGCTTGTGCGGCATCGCCGAGCTGCCCTTCTGGCCGGGCGAGAAGAACTCTTCGGCTTCCATGACTTCGGAGCGCTGCAGATGGCGAATCTCGGTGGCGAGCCGCTCGACCGACGAGGCCACCACGGCGAGATGCGCGAAATAGGCGGCATGGCGGTCGCGCGGGATCACCTGGGTCGAGACGGTCTCGGGCTGCAGGCCGAGCTTCTTCGCCACCCATTCCTCAACAAAAGGATCGACATTGGCGAAGGTGCCCACCGCGCCGGAAATCGCGCAGGTGGCGACTTCCTCGCGCGCGGCGACCAGGCGGCGGCGGGCGCGCTGGAATTCGGCATGGAAGCCGGCGAGCTTCAGCCCGAAGGTGGTCGGCTCGGCATGGATGCCGTGACTGCGGCCGATGGTGGGCAGCAGCTTGAATTCGAAGGCGCGCTCTTTCAGCGCGGCCAGCACGCGGTCGGTGCCGGCAATCAGCAGATCGGCGGCGCGCACCAGCTGCACATTCAGGCAGGTATCCAGCACATCCGACGAGGTCATGCCCTGGTGCACGAAGCGCGCGGCCGGGCCGACATATTCGGCAAGATTGGTCAGGAAGGCGATGACGTCATGCTTGGTCTCGCGCTCGATCGCATCGATGCGGGCGATGTCCCATTTGCCCTTCTTCCACACCTCTTTCGCGGCGGCTTTCGGGATCACGCCGAGCTGGGCCTGGGCATCGCAGGCATGCGCCTCGATCTCGAACCAGATGCGGAAGCGCTGCTCCGGTTCCCAGATGGCGGCCATTTCAGGACGGGTATAGCGCGGGATCATCGAAGCCTCGGATGCGAAAGGGAAAGTCGGCAGACTCGGCCGAACAGGAGAAAGCGCGGCTGGTGTAGCCCCTTCGGCGCGGCCGATCAAGAATGCGCTTTGCCGCAGTTTTATCTTGGCTTATCGGGCGCTATCCGCAGCTGACGCGGGGCTTAAGCCGGCTTAGTGCGGGTCTATTTCCACTTATCGCGGGCTTATGCCGGCTTATGCGAGGCTTATTCCGTTTTATTCGCTTTCTCCTTGTCCAGGCTGCGGTCGGGCACAACCCGAGATGAGTACATATAGGGAACATACGGTCGAAATCAAGAGGACCGCTGGCGCCTCAGGCGATCTCGGAAAAATCGGAACATCGGCGCTGTGCAGCGGGTTCGACATCTGCCTGGCCGCGCGGCTCCGCAGGCAGCCGCCCAGGCGGGTGTTCAACCCATTCGTTCAACCCATTCAAAAGGAGATTTCAATGCGAGCGCGATATCTTGCGATTACGACGGCCATAGCCGGCCTGGCCCTGAGCGGGACCGCCCTGGCGGCCGATGACATGAAGAAGCAGGATGCCAATCCCGCGACCACGCAGTCGAGCCCGACGGTGCCGGGGCCCAATACGGCGGCAACGCCGGGTTCCGCCGCCACCGGCAGCCAGAACGGCCAGAACGGTACGTCGGCCGGTACGTCGGCCGGGACGACGACGGGCACCACCACGACGGGCCCGGCAACGTCCATGACCGCCAGCGTCGATGCCAAGGAACTGCTCGGCTCCGACCTGAAGAATGCCAATGGCGAGACCATCGGCGAGGTCGAGTCGGTCTATGTCGACAAGGACGGCAAGGTGCAGTCGGTCATCGTCGGCGTCGGCGGATTTCTCGGCCTTGGCGAACGCAATGTCTCGGTCGGCTGGAATGCGCTGACCGTCGCCGATGGCGGCGACAGCGTGCGCACCACGCTGACCAAGGACCAGCTCAAGGCGATGCCGGAATACCAGTATTCCGACAAATCCTTCCGCGGCAAGCTGTTCAGCGACAGCGGCGTCTGGACCAACTAGGGACGGCGTATCCGAGAGACCGGCCCCGGCCGGTCAGCGAGCGGGCGGTCCATCCGGGCCGCCCATTTTCGTTTATGCCGGCCAGATCGCGCTTCATGCTTGTCTGTGCCTAGCGCTGTTGCCGCAGCGGGCGCCAGGCATTATTCCGGCACGATGATCTGCACCATCCATGACCTGCGTGACCGGCCCGACCTGCTCGATGCGGTGGCGACCGCCATCTGGGCGACCTTCTGGCAGCATAAGGGCAGTGCGCTTTCCGATCTGCAGGCTGGCTTTCGCAAGCATCTGGTGCCGGGTGATCTGCCCTTCACCCTGGCGGCGGAACGCGATGGCGTTTTCTGCGGAACCGCCTCGCTGATCGCCTGCGACGAACCGGAACGCTCCGACCTCGCGCCCTGGCTGGCGGCGCTGTGGGTGGCGCCGGACCGTCGCAAGGCCGGCCTTGGCGCCGCGCTGGTGGCCGAGATCGAACGCCGCGCCGCCGCGCTCGGCATCGCACGGCTCTATCTCTCGGCACGCCCCGCCGTGCAGGGCTTTTATGAAAAGCGCGGCTGGCAGGTGATCGATACGGAGATCGGCCCGGCGCAGCTCAGCATCCTGGAGCGGGTGGTTAATCCCTGATCGTTTTGCGCCTGCCGGTCAGGTCGGCGTGGTCCAGCTGCCGATACTGGCATAGAGCGTGTCGCGAAGCTGCCGGACATCCCGGTTCAGGTTGCCCAGGTCTGCGAGAGGCTGTCTGGATGCTGCCAGCAGAGCTTCGTTCAGGCAGCCGGCCTCGGACCTGATCGCGCGCCCCCGATCGGTCAGCGCGATGACGACCTGGCGCTCGTTTTCCGGGTTTCGCGTCCGCTGCAGCAGACCGGCGGCTTCCAGCCGCTTCAGCAGGGGCGTCAGGGTGCTCGATTCCAGCGCCAGCTTTTCGGCGATGGCGCCGACGGTCTGCCCGTCCTCGCGCCACAGCACATTGAGCACGAGATACTGCGGATAGGTCAGGCCGAGCCGGTCGAGCAGGGGCTTGTAGACCCGCTGGATGGCCATGCCCGCCGAATAGATGGCGTAGCAGAGCTGATCGTCCAAGGGGGCAGGATTGCTGGGTTTTTTCTCGTTCATGGCAGGCTCCTTCGCCTTTATACCGCTATTATAATCGCAAAAACAGATATCGCGATAAAAATTATGCTTGACGGACATATCGGGATAAGGCTAAACAATAGTTATTGCGATAATAGTTATCGCAATTGCAGAAGGATGAAAGCCATGTCCGCGAAGACCCGTCATATTCTGAGTGCTGCCATCGTCTCGATCGGCATGGCCAGCGCCACTGTCACCGCCATAGGCGCCCATGCCGCCGACCGCATCCCCGACACGCAGGCCGTTAAAAATGTCGTGCTGGTGCACGGCGCCTTCGCCGATGGTTCGGGCTGGCGCGGCGTCTACGACGACCTGACCGCGCGCGGCTACCGCGTCACCATCGTGCAGAATCCGCTGACCTCGCTGGCCGATGATGTCGCCGCCACGCGGCGCGCGCTGGCGCGCCAGAACGGCCCGTCCATCCTGGTCGGTCATTCCTGGGGCGGCACCGTGATCACCGAAGCCGGCATCGATCCGAAGGTCGCCGGCCTGGTCTATGTCTCTGCCCTTTCGCCCGATGCCGGCGAAACCACGGCGCAGCAGTATGAAGGCTTCACCACGCCGCCCGAATTCGTGCTCGACGTGCACAGCGACGGCTATGGCTATGTGAAGCCGCAACAGTTCAAGGCCGGCTTCGCGGCTGATACCAGCGATGCGGATGCCGCCTTCATGCGTGACTCGCAGGTGCCGATCGCCATGTCAGCCTTCGGCACCAAGCTGACGAATGCCGCCTGGCGCACAAAGCCGAGCTGGGCGGTAATCGCCACCGACGACAAGGCCTTCGACCAGAAAATGCTGCAGCACATGGCCAGGCGCATCAACGCGAAGGTGACGGAAGTGCCCGCCAGCCATGCGGTCTTCATGACGCAGCCGAAGGTGGTCGCCGACGTGATCGACCGGGCGGCCAAGGATGCCGTACCCGCCGTGCGTTAAGGGGTGGTGCGCGACGGAAGCACCCTCACCCCAACCCTCTCCCATTTCATGGGAGAGGGGGCGATCTGTGTCCCTCTCCCATGAAATGGGAGAGGGAGGGGCCCGACGCGTGAGCGGCGGGAGGGTGAGGGGCTTTTTGATTGTTGCCCGACAATTCCGTGGATGAAGCCGGATGCTGTGCTGGCTAGGATGGCAAAAAACATCGGAGCCATCCCCCATGCCCACCACCGCAAACCTGCTGGCCTTCGCCGCCGTGTCCTTCGGCATGGTGCTGACGCCCGGCCCGAATATGATCTACCTGATCTCGCGCTCGATCTGCCAGGGCCGCATGGCCGGCATCATCTCGCTCGGCGGCGTGGCGCTCGGCTTCGTTTTCTACATGCTGGCCGCCGCCTTCGGCATCACCGCTTTGCTGCTGGTGGTGCCCTATGCCTACGAGGCCCTGTGCTACGGCGGCGCCGCCTATCTGCTGTTTCTCGCCTGGCAGGCGATCAGGCCCGGCGGCCGTTCGCCGTTTCAGGTGAAACAGCTGCCGCAGGACAGTCCGCGCAAGCTGTTCGTCATGGGGCTGGTCACCAATCTGCTCAATCCCAAGATCGCCATGCTGTATCTGTCGCTGCTGCCGCAGTTTCTCACTCCGGAGCAGGGCAATGTGCTGGGCCAGTCGATCACGCTCGGTTTCATCCAGATCGTCATCAGCGTCAGCGTGAACTGCCTGATCGCGCTGACGGCCGGCAGCATCGCCGGTTTCCTCGCCGGCCGGCCGCTCTGGCTTCTCATGCAGCGCTGGCTGATGGGCACCGTGCTGGCCGGTCTCGCCGTGCGCATGGCGCTGGAGGCGCGGCGCTGACCGTGGCGCATAACCGCGCAGTCACCATACCGTGACGCGGTGAGCGGTCGCAAAATCCGCTACAGCCGCCGCCGGCGGATATGCTAAAAAAATGCAGTCTCTCCGCCTCGATCCGGAGTTCCCATGCATCTTTGTCCTGCTGCATCCGGGCCAGCTTTCCGCGTGTTGTGGATCGTGCCGCTGCTGGCCGCGCTCTGCCTCGACAGCCTGCCGGCGCGGGCAACCGGCGAGAGCGAGCGCTTCCAGGATGCGCTGGCTGCAGACACCGTCGATGTGGAAACCAATGTCCGTGCCGTCATGATCCCGTTTGCCGGCGGGCTGGTGGTGCCGGATACCGGACTCAACTGGGCGATCGAGGCGGCGACAGGCTGCTACGACAAGATCAAGGGTATGCCGCGCTATCACGCCGCGCTCGACATGTGCGTTGCGATCGATATCGCACTCGCGCAGTGGGTGCAGGGCCTGCAGGACCAGCGGCCGGATCTCTACGCGAAACGCATGACGGTCTCTGCCGGGGATTTCGGCAATGCGACGCTCGAGCGGGTCCTTGGCAACCTGCAGCAATCCGGTCTCGGCGCCGATGAAGCCTACAAACGCGCCCAGCAGCTCGGCGGGATCGGCACGCGTGAATTGTGGCAGCAGGTGCAGGCCATCCTCGCAAGAAGCCGGGGCGGCAAGCCGGAGTAAAACGACTCCCAGCCCTTGCCGGGTTTGCCGCTGTCGTTGCGGCATTGGCTGAAAACCGCGTAAACACTGGGCGATTCGTGTTTCTTCCGCTTTCGCAGTAAGATAACGGCATTCTTGCTCCTGTCGAAAGCGAGGTCCCGTGTCGGACCAGTCCATGCCAACCGCCCCGCAGGCTGCCGGGGATCGGTCATCCTTCGCGCGCGCCGCCGCGCCGCCCGCCGCCAACCTGCGCCAGGCCGTCGCCGGCTATCAGGGGCCGCTGCTCCGCCGCTCGCTGTGGCAGATCGCCACCAGCTTCCTGCCCTTCCTCGCGCTCTGCGCGGCGATGTATGTCGGGCTCGCGCTCGGCCTGCCGTTCTGGGCGATCCTGCCGCCGGCGGTGCTGGCCGCCGGTTTCGTCGTGCGCATTTTCATCATCCAGCACGATTGCGGACATGGCTCCTTCTTCCGCTCGCGCCGCGCCAACGAATGGCTGGGCTGGATCTGCAGCCTGTTCACCGCGACGCCGTTTGCCAACTGGCGGCGCCAGCATGCTGGCCATCATGCCGCCTGGAACAACCTGGACCGCCGGGAGGGCGGCGTGGATATGTATTCGAGCTGCCTGACCGTGGCCGAATACCGCGCCATGAGCCGCTTCGGCCGGCTGCGCTATCGCATCCTGTGCCATCCGGTGGTGGCGCTGCTGATCCTGCCGCCGGTGATTTTCCTGCTGCTCTACCGCCTGCCCTTCGACACGCCGCGCGCCTGGCGCGCCGAACGGCTGTCAGTGCATCTCACCAACCTGGCGCTGCTGGCGCTGGTGCTCGGCCTGGGCTTCACGCTCGGCTTCCGCGCCATGCTGCTGGTGCAGCTGCCGGTGATGGTGATCGCCGCCACCATCGGCGTCTGGCTGTTTTCGGTGCAGCACCGTTTCGAGACCACGCTGTGGACGCGACAGACCGACTGGCGTGCGGTGACGGCGGCGCTGGAGGGCAGTTCATATCTGCGGCTGCCGCGCCTGCTGCAATGGTTCACCGGCAATATCGGCTATCACCATGTGCATCACCTGAACGCGCAGGTGCCGAATTACCGGCTGCAGGCCTGCCATGAGGCGCTGCCGGAACTGCAGCAGATGCCGGGCCTCAGCCTGTGGCAGGCGCTGCGCGGCGCCCGCCTGGCGCTGTGGGATGAAGAGGCCGGCCGCATGGTCGGCTTCCGCCAGGTCATGATGCGGGGCTGAAGTTCTAGCCCTTGCCCTCGTCGCCGAGGCGACCGTAGCGCTTTTCTTTCGGCTTCAGGGTCGGGCGCAGCGGCGCGCCCTGGACATGCTCCTGCGGATCGCACAGGCCTTCGGGCAGTGCGCGGTCATTGACGAAATCGTCGTGATGCTCGGCATTGAACTGGTCGTTGCCATAGGTGCCGCGGCCGTATGGCTGCTGTGCCGGCGCAGCCTTCACCAGCGGTTCGGTATGCGCGGACCCGGTGCCGCGGCCATGATCGCCGGGTTCCAGTGTATATTGCTGCGCCGGAAAGATTCGTTGGGTGATGCGCGGCTTGTCCTTGTTCGGCGGATCGCCCACGGGCGTTTTGTCTTCGGGATTTTTCGGTTTCGGCTGTTCGGCCATGACGGGTCCTCCTGGTGTAGGAGAAACCCGCCGCAGCGGTTCAGGTTCCGCGCTTGAAGCCCGTCCAGCGTGTCAGCGCCAGGATGGCGCCGCCGGCAATCAGGCCCCAGAAGGCGCCGCCGATACCGAACAGGGTCAGGCCGCTGGCCGCGACGATGAAGGTGATGGCGGCGGCCTCGCGGCTCTGCGGGTCAGACAGGGCTGTTACCAGCGCATTGGCGAAGGCGCCGAGCAAAGCGAGGCCGGCGACGGCCTGGATCAGCACCGGCGGCGCGGCGCTGAACACCGCGGTGGCGGCGCCCGCCAGCAGGCCGAAGACGATATAGCCCAGCCCGGCGACCACGGCGGCGATCCAGCGCCGCGCCGGATCGGGATGCGCTTCGGGTCCGGCGCAGATCGCGGCGGTGATGGCGGCGAGATTGACCGCATGGCCGCCGAAGGGCGCGCCGAGCAGGCTGAAGATTCCCGTAGTGCGGAACAGCGGCGCCGGATCGGGGCGGTAGCCATTGGCCTGCAGCACGGCGATGCCGGGGATGTTCTGCGAGGCCATGGTGACGATGAACAGCGGCAGCGCGATGCCGAGCAGGGCGCCGGGCGAGAAGACCGGCAGCACCGGAACCGGCTGCGGCCAGAGTGCGCCGAGCGCCAGGCCCTGCAGCTCGCCGCCGGCGAGGATGAAGCCGAAGGTGACCAGCACGGCGGCCGGCATCGCCCAGAGCCGCTTCCACTTCGCCACCAGGGCCCAGACGATCAAGATGCTGAGTCCCGCCACCGGCAGCGCCGCCACCGCCTTCACCGGCGCCAGGCACAGGCCGAGCAGGATGCCGGCCAGCATGGCATTGGCCAGCGCCGGCGGAATCGCGGCGACCGCGCGGCCGAGCGGTTTCCACAGGCCGGCCAGTGTCAGCAGCAGGCCGCAGAGGATGAAGGCGCCGACCGCGCCGGCAAAGCCGCCGGCGATCTCATGTCCGGCGGAGGCCGCGAGCAGCGCGCCGCCCGGCGTCGACCAGGCGATGCTGATCGGCATGCGGGTCTTCAGGCTGAGGATGATGGCGCAGAGCCCCATGGCGATGCTGAGCGCCATCAGGCCGGAGGCGGCCTGCGCCTGGCTGGCGCCGACGGCAATGAGTCCCTGCAGGATCACCGCGAAAGACGAGGCGAAACCGACGAAGGCCGACAGCAGGCCGGCGGCCACGGCCGGCGTTATCGGGGCCGGCGTGGGGGAGGCGGACGGAACGGGGGAGGCGGAGATGGAGGACATGGCCGGATATTATGCGCGGCTCTGCCGCAAACTCTACCATCATGGCCGGCCTTGTGCCGGCCATCCATTCCTTTCAACACCACAAAGATCGTCACCCTCGGCCTTGCGCCGAGGGTCCATCTGTCGCCACTGCAAGGTCGATTTCAGGCCAGTGTGTCGTACAGGTCGCGCCAGTCCGGATTGGCAGCATGAATCATCTGCAGCTTTCGATTGCGAGACCAGTGCTTGATGCTTTTTTCACGCTGGATCGCAATGCGGATATCCTCGTGCCGCTCGACGTAAACCAGATGTTTGAGGCCGTATGTCTTTGTGAAGCCGGCAACCACACCTTCGCGATGTTCCCAGGCGCGGCGCGCGATATCGGATGTCACGCCGACATACAGCGTGCCGTTCGGCCTGTTTGTGACAATGTAGACCCACCCTCCGGCCATGGCGTAACGCTGGCATGGGATGGATGCCCGGGCATGACGGTGGTGTGATAGCGTCAGACTCGCCGTCTACTGCGACAGCAGGCGGCTCGACCAGTGGACGCCGAAGGGCGTGGCCGGATGCGGGTCCGGCAGCGGCTCGGGCTGCAGGCGGGTCAGCGTCAGCCGCAGGCCGTCTTCCAGCGGCGTGGTGGCAGCGACGCGCAGATGCCGGATCGCCGCGGCGGGATCGCCGAGCAGGCGGCGGATATCGCCGTCGCGGGCCGGCACCATGCGCAACTGCGGCTGGCGGCCGCAAAGCCGGGCGATCAGCGTGGCGAGATCGCGAAAGCGCGTCGGCTGCCCGGTGCAGACATTGAAAATGCCGGCGGCGGCCGGCCGGCGGTCGCGCTGGCGTTCCAGCTGCCGGTCCATCGCCGCGGTCAGATGCGCCACCGCGTCGGCGACGAAAATGAAATCGCGCACCTGTTCGCCGTCGCCGTCCAGCGTCATCGGCTGGCCGGCCAGCGCGCAGGTGGTGAAGGTGCGGATGATGCCGGCGCCGGGCGAGCCGGTATCCTGGCGCGGCCCGTAGACGTCGAAGAAGCGCAGGGCGGCGGTCGGCACGCCATGCGTCATGGCGGCGATGCGGCCATGCAGCTCGCAGCCGAGCTTGTCGGCGGCCAGAGAATCAAGCGGCTTGGTGGCCGACATTTCCGACTGCCGCGGATCGCTGCTGTCGCCATAGACCGCCGCCGAAGAGGCATAGACCACGGGCACCGAACGGGCCCGCGCCGCCGCGAAGACGGTCAGCGTGCCGACGTGGTTGGTGCGGTGGGCGGCCAGCCAGTCATCTTCGCTGTCGCAGGCGGCCAGGTGGAAGCAGCCCATGACGCCGGTCATCGCCATCGCCGTCAGGGCCGGATCGGCGACATCGCCGAGGATCAGTTCGGCCTCGGGCGCCAGATTCTGGGTGCGGCCGCTGGACAGGTCGTCGAGCACCCGCACGCGGTGGCCCTGGCGCAGCAGCTGGTCGACAAGATGCGAGCCGATGAAACCGCAGCCGCCGGTGACGAGGAATTTGGCCATAAGGCACCGCCCTGGAATGCGCCATACTGAAACCTGTCAGAAAAAAACGCCTGACGGGGCGGGCAGTTCCAGACCGCGGCGGGCGGGCATATAGACCGGAAAACCGGTCATCGTATACGATCCGGCCTGAGGATTGTCCGGCCGATTCGACGGCCGGCGGAGCAAGGAATGGCACAGCCGGCCGTTAAACTGGAACGCGGCAAGCCCGAACGCGGCAAGGCGGGGACCGGCCGCAAGATCACCGCGGCCGAGGCGATGGCGGTGCCGCGCCTGCCCAAAGCCGGCAAGGCGAGCAAGGCCACCATCGACGACGCCACCATCTACGACAGCGTCTACACCGCCATCGTCGACCACATCATCATGCCGGGCACCAAGCTGCCCGAGGATGTGCTGGCCCGCGCCTTCGGCGTCAGCCGCACGCGCATCCGCAAGGTGCTGCTGGCGCTGGCGCATGAGAATCTCAACCTGGTAACGCTGCAGCACAATCGCGGCGCCACGGTGACCAAGCCGGGCGTGCAGGAGGCGCGCGAGGTCTTCGCCGCCCGCCGCGTGGTCGAGACCGGCATCGCCGCCGCGCTGGCGCGCCGCATCACGCCGGCGCAGATCGCCAGCCTGCGCCGCTTCGTGGCGCAGGAGCATGAGGCGGAAAAAACGCGCGACCGGCGCAGCGCCATCCGGCTGTCCGGCGAATTCCACATCGAACTCGCCAGGCTGATGCAGAACGAACCGCTCAGCGTGTTCCTGCGCGCGCTGATCTCGCGCACCTCGCTGATCCTGGCGATCTACGAGATGCCGGGTCATGCCATGTGCAGCCACGAGGAGCATGGCATCCTGCTCGACCGCCTGGCCGCGCATGATGCCGATGGCGCCGTGCGCTACATGGAAGAGCATCTGCAGCGGCTGGAGGACGGGCTCGATCTCAATGCCGGCAAGCGCCGTCCGGTCGACCTGCAGGATGTGTTCGCCCGGCTGGCCGGCAACGCGAGGAAATAGCGGCCGGGCCATCGCACCCGGCCGCTCTGCCGGTTACGCGTTGAGGCCGCCATCCACCGTGATCTGGGCGCCGGTGATGTAGCTGGCGCCCGGGCCGGCAAGGAACACCACCGTATCGGCGATCTCCGAGGTTTTGCCGTAACGGCCGAGCGCGGTCATTGCCGTCATGGCAGGGGCATGCTCGCCATCGGCCGGGTTCATGTCGGTATCGATCGGGCCGGGCTGCACGACATTCACCGTGATGCCGCGCGGGCCGAGGTCGCGGGCCAGACCGCGCGTCATGCCGGTCATCGCCGCCTTGCTCATGGAATAGAGCGTGACGCCGGGGAAACCCACTTTCTCGCCCAGGCAGGAGCTGATGGTGACGATGCGGCCGCCCTCGGTCATCAGCGGCGCGGCGGCGAGCGCGGCCACATAGGGCGCGCGGGTATTGATCGCCAGCATGCGCTCGATGTTCTCCAGCGAGTCGTCGCCATAGGCGACGCCGGCATTGTTGACCAGGATATCGAGGCGGCCGAAGGTCTTCGCCGTCCGCGCCACCGCATCCTGCACGGCTTTCGGGTCGGCGCTGTCGGCCCGGATGGCGATGGCTTTGCCGCCGATGTCCTTCACGACAGCTTCGGCCTTGTCGGGCGAACTGCTGTAGGTGATCGCCACATCGGCGCCGGCGGCGGCCAGGGCTTTCGCGATGGCGGCGCCGATGCCGCGGCTGGCGCCGGTGACGAGGGCGGCCTTGCCTTGCAACGGGGTCGTGCTCATGGGAAGTCTCCTTATTTGTAGTGATCGATACAGAATAGGAGCGGCAAGGTATTCGCTTGCCGGCCGCGGTCAAGCGCTTTATTTATCGGTTGTTACAGAATTGGAATGGAATCGCAGGAAACGGTCATGGCCGTGCGCACGATCACAAAGCGAGAGGGCACAAAGCAACGGGGCGTCACAAAGTCCAAGTCGCCGAAGGCCGTCGATAAAGTCGCCCGTGGGCGGCCGCGCGGTTTCGATCGCGATGCGGCGCTGAAGGCGGCCATGCAGGTTTTCTGGCTGCGCGGCTATGAGGCCACCTCGCTCAGCGACCTGACCAATGCAATGGGAATCAACGCGCCGAGCCTCTATGCGGCGTTTACCTGCAAGGAGGCGCTGTTCGCGGAGGCGCTGGAATTCTACAAGACCACCGAGGGCGCCTTGCCGCAGCGGCTGTTGCGGGAGGGCAGGACGGCGAAACAGGGTTTTGCCGCCATGCTGCGGTTCCATGCCGGCAATTACGTCAATCCGGCCCACCCGCCGGGCTGCATGGCGGTGCTGTCGGCCATCGTCGGCGCGCCGGAGAACAAGAGCGTGCGCGCGCTGATGACCAGGAGCCGTCGCGCGGCGATGGACGCATTGGCGGACCGCATCCGGCGCGGCCAGGCCGAGGGCGATGTGCCGGCGACGGCCGATGCCGCCGCCATCGGCGCCTTCTACACGACGTTCCTGCAGGGCATGTCGATCCAGGCGCGCGACGGCGCGACGAAGCAGCAGCTGCTTGCCTCGGTCGAGGTGGCGATGGCGGCCTGGGACGGCATGGTGGGGCGGAAGTAGCCACCACGTCATGGTCGGGCTTGACCCGACCATCTCGGACAGAACGGAGAGAGATCCTCGGGTCCAGCCCGAGGATGACGGACTACTTTTTGAACGGATGCACTTTCTTCCAGTGCTCGGCGATCTCGATGCGTTTGGCGATCCACACCTTGTCGTGGCCCTGGATGTAGTCCATCAGGCGGGCCAGCGCGGCGGCGCGGCCGGGCCGGCCGATCAACCGGGCATGCAGCGCGATGGTCATCATCTTCGGCGCGCCGTCGCCGCCCTCCTTGTAGAGGGTGTCGAAGGCATCCTTCACATGGTTGTAGAAGTCGACGCCGGTGGCAAAGCCATGCAGCTGGCCGAACTTCATGTCGTTGTTGTCGAAGGTATAGGGGACGATCAGCTGCGGCTTTTTGCCCACCGTGGTCCAGTAGGGCAGGTCGTCGTCGTAGGTATCCGACGAATAGACGAAGCCGCCGTCTTCGGCGACCAGTTTCAGCGTGTTCTCCGAGAAGCGGCCGCAATACCAGCCGAGCGGGCGCTGGCCGGTCGCCTGGCGGATCGACTCGATCGCCAGCTTCATGTCGGCGCGTTCTTTGGCGATCGACATGCCGTTGTAATCGAACCAGCGCCAGCCATGGCTGGCCACTTCATGGCCCTGTTCATGCATCGCCAGCGCGGCGGCCGGATTGCGCGCCACCGCCATGCCGACGGCCCAGGAGGTGAAGTGGAGGCCGCGCTCCTTGAACAGGCGCAGCACGCGCCACACGCCGGCGCGGGCGCCGTAATCGTAGACCGACTCGGTGGCATGGTCGCGCTGCTTCACGCGCGGCGTGCCGCCGGGGATTTCGGTCAGGTAGGTTTCCGACACCTTGTCGCCATGCAGGATGCTGCGCTCGCCGCCCTCTTCGTAGTTGAGTACGAAGTTGACCGCGACCCTGGCGCCGCCCGGCCATTTCGGGTCCGGCGGATTGGGGCCGTAGCCGTAGAGGTCGCGCGGATAGGGCGCCTTCCCCAGTGCCCCGCTTTTCAGGGCCTGCGCCACGATGTCGATCTTCGTCTTCGGGACGGCAGTCTTTTTCTTCGGGCTTTTCTTCTTGGCCATGGCTCTCAGCTCAGCAGTTCATACAGGGTGCGGGCAACCACCTCGGTGGCCTTGTAGAGATCGGACAGCACCAGCTTCTCGTCGGCGCGGTGGCCGTTGGCTTCCAGCAGGTTGCGCGGCCCGGCGCCATACAGCACCGTCTTCACGCCGGCCGCCGAATAGTGGCGCGCATCGGTATACAGCGGGATGCCTTCGGTCCCGACCGGCCTGCCCATCACTTCACTGGCGTTGCGGGTCAGGATGCCGATCAGCTTTTCCACCCCGGGCACGGCGCCGAAGGGGCGGGCCAGCAGCACGCGGTTGACCTGCGCGGTGATGCCGGGCAGGCCCTCGACGGTCCTGGCGATCAGGTTGCGCAGATTGGTTTCGACCTGCTCCGGGTTTTCTTCCGGGATCATGCGGCGGTCGAGCCGGAAAGACACGCGATCCGGCACCACGTTGGTGTTGATGCCGCCCCTGATCAGGCCGACGACGAGAGACGGCGTGGTGATGCCTTCCACCTTGGAATGGATGCCACCCAGCGTGTCGCGATAGGCATAGAGCGCGGTGAGAATCCGGTTGGCGGCTTCCAGCGCGTCATGGCCCGTGTCAGGTCGCGCCGCATGGGCCGACAGGCCGTTCACGGTCACTTCCAGATGCAGGCAGCCATTATGCGCGGTGGTGACGGCGTAAGCAAAACCGGCCGAGAAGGCGTAGTCGGGCTTGCTCAGGCCCTGGGCCAGAATCCATTCCGGCCCGATGCTGCCGCCGACTTCCTCGTCATAGGTCAGATGCAGTTCGACACTGCCCTTCAGCGGCCGGCCGAGTTTCTGCAGCGCCAGCAGCGCATAGGCATAGGTGACGAAATCGGATTTCGACACCGCCACGCCGCGACCGTACATCACGCCGTCCTTCACCACGGCGGCAAAGGGATCGACGCTCCAGCCTTCGCCCGGCGGCACCACGTCGCCATGGGCATTCATCGCCACGACCGGCCCGTCTCCGAATTTTTTACGCACGATCAGGTTGGTGCAGCTGATCATGCCGCTGGCCTTCACCAGATCGGCCGGCACCGGATGCTGCTCGACGATGAAGCCGAGCTTTTCGAGCAGTTCCGTGGCGCGTTTCGCATGCGGCGCGCAGTCGCCCGGCGGATTGTCGGACGGCACCTTCACCAGCCCGGCCAGCATGGCGGCCATGCCGGTCTGTTCGGATGTCACGAAATCATGGATGGCGGAGGTAACGGCCTTGTCGATGGTCATTTAGAGTTCCGAACTAGATGGTAGCGAAAGGGATCACCAGGCCCACCGCGCCCTTGCCGCTGCAGGCGACCTTCGCGGACCAGCCGACGGCAGGTTGAATTCACACGCTGCTGATAAGGATGGTCTGGAAACAGCTTCGCCGCGAGTTCACTTTCGGTCCAGCCCGGCCGTCGGCGAACGAGATCTTCGATATCATCAGCGACAGTCATGACAGCGCCTGATTACTGGACGGGTTTGAAATTCTCGATGAAATGCAGCAGCGCGCCGGTGGCAAGCTCCACGTCTTCCGGCAGCACGGCTTCCAGCGGATTGTGGCTGATGCCGCGCGTGCAGCGCATGAAGATCATCGTGATCGGGCAGAGCGGCGCCAGCGTCGCGGCATCGTGGCCGGCACCGGACGGCAGCCGCATGGTGGGCACGCCCTGCGCCTTGATGGCGGCTTCGGCGGCATCCATCAGCGCGGGATGGCAGGGCGTCGCCGTGCTGTTGTAAAGCTCGGTGATCTTGGCTTCCAGCTTGCGGCCGGCGCACACCACCCTGATCTGCTTCAGGATGTCGTCAGCGGCGAGATCGCGCAGGTCGTCCTCGCCGGCGCGCACGTCGATCGAGAACACCGCCTTGCCCGGGATCACATTCATCGCGCCGGGCAGGGCTTCCAGCATGCCGACGGTGCCGACCAGCGTCGGCGTGCCGGTGCAGCGCTTTTCGATGTACTGCACGATCTCGGCCGCCGCCACCAGCGCATCCTGGCGCTGGCCCATCGGCACCGTTCCTGCGTGACCCGCCAACCCGGTGATCTCGACGCGGAAGCGGTGCGCGCCCGAAATCGCCGTCACCACGCCGAGCGCCAGGCCTTCCTGCTCCAGCACCGGGCCCTGTTCGATATGCAGCTCCACGAAGGCGGCGATGCTGCCCGGCTTGCGGGCGCAGAAGCCGACCTTGGCCGGATCGAGGCCGAAGGCCTTGTAGGCCTCGCCCATGCTGACGCCCTGCTTGTCCCTGGCTTCCAGCATGGCGGGGTCGAAGGTGCCGGCAATCGCCCGGCTGCCGGTCATGGCCGACCCGAAGCGGGTGCCTTCCTCGTTGGCGAAGCCGACCACCTCGATGGGAAACGGCAGGCGCTTGCCACGCCGGTTCAGGTCGGCGATGCAGGCAATCGGCGCGATCACGCCCAGCATGCCGTCGTATTTGCCGGCATTGCGCACGGTGTCGAGATGCGAGCCGGTCATCAGGGCCGGTGCGGCCGGGTCGGTGCCGGCATAGCGGCCCACCACGTTGCCGGCCGAATCGTGCTCGACCTCCATGCCGGCCTCGCGCATCCATGCGGCGGCGCGCTCATGCGCCTGTTTGTGCTGCGGGATCAGGAAGGTGCGCTGCAGGAAATCCGGGCTCTCGCTGATACGGCCCAGCTCGTCGAGTTGCGCGAGCATGCGGTCGGCGAAGCGGGTGGCGGCCATGGCGGGGTCCTGTCGTGACGCTGGGGGATTGTATACAGTTGCCAAACCATAACACCGCCTTTCAGCCCCGGCAAAGCGTCTTGGCCAGGTGCGGTTGACGCTGCCGGGGACCGTCGTGGATAAAATTGCAGGGGGAACTTTCTTTGTCCGGGAATGCCTCGAAATATGCTGCCGGACATGGCAATGAAGACGCCGCAATGCACAGGAATGCGCCAAAGGATGCACCAGTGATGGGCGCCAGCCATCTGGAACCGGCCGTGTGACCGACCCGTCGATCGTCCTGCCGTTTACCGAGACGCAGCGGACCGCCGCGCGCCGCTTCGTGTCCTATGTCTTCGTCGATATGGCGCAGCTCTGGCTGACGCATGGCTGGAACGCGGCCGGCGGACACAGCATCGAGCGGCTGCAGGCCGACCTGACGCCGGCACCGCTGGGTTATCGCCGCAGCATGGCGGTGGCGCGGCAGCTGTTTTTCTTCGCGCAGGCCTGGCGCGTCACCGGCAATGCCGCCTGCGCCGAACGGGCGCATGCGCTGTATGCCGATCTCACCGGCCGCTTCTGGGATGCCGAGCATGGCGGCTGGTTCTTCAGCCTGGGCGACAATGGCGCCGGTACTGGTCCCGGGGCCGATCCGGGCAAGGACCTGTATGGCCATGCCTTCGCGATCTTCGCGCTGTCGCATTATGCATCCGTGTTCCGCAAAGCCGAGGCCATCGACTGGGCGCGGCGCACCGGCGAGGCGGTCAAGCGGCATCTCTTTCTGCCGCAGGGCTGGTTCGCCCAGGCCGCACGGCGCGACTGGAGCAGCCCGGATCCGGCGCTGGAACAGAATCCGCATATGCACCTGCTGGAAGCCTGGCTGGCGCTGCATGCCGCAACCGGCGATGCCAGCGTGCTGCGCGACGCGGCGCAGCTGGTGACGCTGTACACCGACCGCCTGCATTCGGCCGACGGCGCCAAGGTGCTGGAGCATTTCGATGCCGCCGGCCGGCCGCAGCAGGAGCGGGGACAACTGGTGCAGCCCGGCCATCTCTATGAATGGTACTGGCTGCTGCATGACTATGCCGAGAGCGCCCGGCGGCCGGAATACAAGCAGATCGCCGCGCCTTTGTTCGACTGGGCCAATGCCCGGGGCGTCGATCCCCTGCATGGCGGCATCTACGACCAGGTCGATACCGATGGACAGGTGGTCAGCGACCGCAAACGCATCTGGCCGGTGACCGAATGCATCAAGGTGCACGCCATCCGCGCGGCGGCAACGGCGGATGCCGGCGCCCATGCCGCGCTGGAACGCTGGATTGCCTTCATGACCACGCGGTATTTCACCGGCGGCGGCGGGTGGCATGAATTCCTGCGCCGCGACCTGCAGCCCGACAGCGACTATCTGCCGGCCACCACGCCCTATCATGTCGCGATGGCGGCATTGCAGGTGGCCGAACTGTTCGGCGGCACCACGTTTCTGAAACCGGCGGCCCAGCCATGACACGCGAACCCGACGCTCTCCTGCAGGCGATGTTCACCGCGGCGCGCCAGGCCGCCGATCCGGCGGTCTGCGTGCCGGCGCATCTGCCCAAACCGCCGAAAGGCAGGACCGTGGTGGTTGGCGCCGGCAAGGCCGCCGCCAGCATGGCGCAGGCCGTGGAACGGCACTGGCCCGCGGACGCGCCGCTGGATGGCCTGGTGGTCACGCGCTACGGCCATGATGTGCCCTGCGAACGCATCACCGTGGTGGAAGCCGCGCATCCGGTGCCGGATTCGGCCGGCGAGAAGGCGGCGGCGCTGATCCTGCAGAAGGTGCGCGGGCTGGGGCCCGACGACCTGGTGCTGTGCCTGATTTCCGGCGGCGGCTCGGCGCTGCTGTCGCTGCCGGCTGAAGGCCTGACGCTGGAAGACAAGCAGGCGGTCAACCGCGCCCTGCTGTCGTCGGGCGCCAACATCGCCGAGATGAACTGCCTGCGCAAACATCTCTCCGCCATCAAGGGTGGCCGGCTGGCGGCGGCGGCGGCACCCGCACCGCTGGTCTCGCTGCTGATCTCCGATGTGCCGGGCGACGATCCGGCGGTGATCGCCTCGGGTCCCACGGTGCCCGATCCCACCAGCTTTGCCGACGCCCTGGCGGTGATCGGGAAATACGGCATTCAGCCGCCGGCGGCGGTGCTGAAGCATCTGCAGGCCGGCAAGGATGAGACGCCCAAGCCCGGCAATGCCCTCTTCGCCAATACACGGACCGTGATGATCGCCACGCCGCAGATGGCGCTGCAGGCGGCGGCGAAAGTCGCCATCGAGGCAGGCATCACCCCGCTGATTCTGGGCGATGCCATCGAGGGCGAGGCGCGCGAGGTGGCCATGGTGATGGCCGGCATCGCGCGGCAGGTGCGGCGCCATGGCCAGCCAGCGAAAGCGCCCTGCGTGCTGCTCTCGGGCGGCGAGACCACCGTGACGCTGCGCGGCAAGGGCCGTGGCGGCCGCAACGTGGAATTCCTCACCGCGCTCGCGGTGGCGCTCGATGGCGCCGAGGGTATTTACGCCCTGGCCGCCGATACCGACGGCATCGACGGCAGCGAGGACAATGCCGGCGCGCTGCTGCGACCCGACAGCATCGCCCGCGCGGCCATGAAGGGCATCGAGGTCAAGGCCTGCCTGGCCAACAATGACGGCTATGGTTTCTTCCAGGCCGCCGGCGGCCTGGTGATGACCGGGCCGACGCTGACCAATGTCAACGATTTCCGCGCCATTCTGGTGCTGTGATGCACCGCGCCGCCCGCCTGCTCGCCATCGGCCTCTCGTTGCTGTCGGCCTGCAGCACCAGCGGCAGCATCAAGGCGCCGGCGTCCCCGCCCATCGCCGCCACGCCGGGCATCCGCGTCAATCCCGGCGGTCCGGACCTCGACCGCTACACCAACGGCCTCGGTCAATATCCGCGCGCCACGCCGCAGGCCTGGTGGCAGCCGGCCTACAGCGTCGATGCTTTTTCCCGCATGGATGAAATCTTCAATGCCCGCGTGGTGCGGCGCGCCGCGACACCCAGCCCCTGGCGGCGCGCAGCGGCGGAGCCCGCGGTGCAGTATCTGATTCCGCCGGTGCGGGGCGGCGGGCGCGCCAACATCGACGGATATCTTTCGCGCAACCCCACCACCGGCCTGCTGGTGGCGGTGGGCGATACCATCCATGTCGAGCGCTATCAGTATGCCCGCAGCGAGACGCATCGTTTCATCTCCTTCTCGATGGCCAAGACAATCTGCGCCATTCTCGTCGGGCTGGCGGTGGCCGACGGCGCCATCGCCTCGATCGATGATCCGGCGGAAAAATACGTGCCCTCGCTGAAGGGCAGCGAATACGGCCGCACGCCGATCCGCCATCTGCTCACCATGTCGTCCGGGGTGCAGTTCCGCGAGGATTACGACGGCATCGACGATGCCGCGAGACTGTCGCGTGCCATCCTGGCCGGTCAGGGCGGCGCCGGCGCGGTGCGGCAGTTCAACACGCGCGAGGCGGCGCCGGGCGCGCGCTGGTATTATGCCTCCGCCGAAAGTCAGGTGCTGGGGCTGGTGCTGACCGGCGCGCTGAAACGCCCGATTGCCGAGTATCTCTCCGAACGCCTGTGGCAGCCGGTCGGCGCCGAGGCCGATGCCAGCTGGGTGATCGACCGCACCGGGCAGGAGAATACCTCGTCCAACTTCAACGCGGTGCTGCGCGATTATGCCCGGCTCGGCATGCTGCTGGCCAATGGCGGCAAGGTCGGTGACAGGCAGGTGGTCCCGGCCGACTGGCTGCGCGAGATGACGCGCGCCCATTTCACCGGCACGCAGACCGGCCGCTGGTTCGGCTATGGTTTCCAGACCTGGATATTCCCCGACAACGACGGCAGCTTCGCGCTGCTCGGCGTGCGCGGCCAGACCATCTTCGTCGATCCGCAGCGCCGGCTGGTGATGGTGCATACCGCCGTGCGGCCCGATGCCCGCGATCCCGGCGGCGCCGAGGCCACCGCGCTGTGGCGCGGCCTGCGCCAGCATTTCCCCCGTCGATCCTGATGGGCTATACAGAAAGCCGACTGCCGGAGGCTCCATGCAGCATGTCATGCGCACCCTTGCCGATCTGAACCGCATGAGCGCGGGCGATTTCGTCGCCAGCTTGAGCGGCATTTTCGAACATTCGCCCTGGGTGCCGGAGCGCGCGGCGCCAAGGCGGCCGTTCGGCAGCCTCGACAGCCTGCACGGCGCCATGGTGGCGGCGATGTGGGCGGCGAGCCCCGAGGAAAAGCTGGCGCTGCTGCGCGCGCATCCGCAGCTGGCCGGCAAGGAAGCCGATGCCGGCACGCTGACTGCGCATTCCACCAGCGAGCAGGACAGCGTCGGCCTGACGCGGCTGAGTGCGGAAGAGAAGGCGAAGATCGTTTCGCTCAATGCCGCTTACCTGGAGAAACACGGCTTCCCCTTCATCATCGCGGTGAAGCTGCGCAGCAAGAGCCAGATTTTTGAG
This sequence comes from Ferrovibrio sp., assembly GCF_025869515.1. GTDB lineage: Bacteria > Pseudomonadota > Alphaproteobacteria > Ferrovibrionales > Ferrovibrionaceae > Ferrovibrio. The sequence continues at coordinate 41,416 of NZ_JAOZVR010000055.1, read as the reverse complement.
GCTTTCGAGGCGCGGGTGAGCAATCCGCGCGAGATTGAACTGACCACGGCGCTGGCCGAGGTGGGCAGGATCGCCCGCATCCGCCTCGAAGCGCTGCTGCAGGCTTGAGGAGACGCGAATGGCCCGCCTGAGCACCCATGTGCTGGACACCATGCACGGCAAGCCGGCACCCGGCGTCACCATCGAGCTTTATGCACTCGATGGCGATGCACGCCGCCTGGTGAAGACCGTCACCACCAATGCCGATGGCCGCACCGATGCGCCGTTGCTGGCCGGCGAGGCCTACAAGCCGGGGCAGTACGAACTGGTCTTTCATATCGGCGACTATTTCCGCGGCCTCGGCGTCGCGCTGCCGCAGCCGGCCTTCCTCGACACCGTGCCGCTGCGCTTCGGTATTGCCGAGGCCGACGGGCATTACCATGTGCCGCTGCTCGCCTCGCCCTGGAGCTATTCGACGTATCGCGGCTCCTGACCACGGAGGGTCCGATGACCGATCATGCCACCTTCATGCGCCAGGCCATCGCGCTCAGCCGCATCCATATGAGCGCCGGCGCCGGCGGCCCGTTCGGCGCGGTGATCGTGCAGGATGGCAAGGTGGTGGGCGAGGGCTGGAACAAGGTCACTTCCACCAACGATCCGACCGCGCATGCCGAGGTGACGGCGATCCGCGATGCCTGCCAACGGCTGGCGCGTTTCGATCTGCGCGGCACGGTGCTCTACACCAGCTGCGAACCCTGTCCGATGTGCCTGGCCGCTACCTACTGGGCGCGCATCGACAAGGTCTATTACGCCAACGAGCAGGCCGATGCGGCGGCGATCAATTTCGACGATGCGTTTCTCTATCGCCAGCTCAGCATTCCGCGCGAGCGCCGCAGCCTGGCCTGCGAGCAGATCCTGCGCGACGAGGCGCTGGAGGTGTTCCGCGAATGGGACGCCAAACCCGACAAGGTGCCGTATTGAGCGGACTTGCGCGGATGCGCGCGGTTCTGTTTACGGCGGTGCTTGCTGTCTTGGCCCAGCCGGTCGTGGCCGTGGAATCGGTGCTGGAAATCGCCATGCGCGGCACTGTCATGCGGGTGTTGGTCGAACCGCCGGTAGGCAGGCCATCCGGCGCGGTGATTCTGATCGCCGGCGGCAGCGGCCGGCTCGACCTTGAACCTTCGGGCCGCCTCCGCGATCTCAACGGCAACCAACTGGTGCGCACGCGTAAGGGCTATGCCGAAGCGGGCTTCGTTGCCGCGACCGTCGATATTGCCGGCGATCTCAAGGAACGCGATGGCGGTGTGCGCAACGGCTATCGCTGGGGCGCCGAACAGGCCGCCGACCTCGGCCTGCTGACCGATCACCTGCGCAAGCAGGCGCCCAGGGTCTATCTCATCGGTACCAGCCGCGGCGCGCTCAGCGTTGCCAATGCCGCCGCCCGGCTGACCGGCACGCAAAGACCCGATGCCATCGTCATCACCTCAGGGATGCTGATGCAGACCGACGCGCGACAACCCTCGGTGCAGCGCATGGTGAAACCGCTGGAGGCGATCACCATGCCGGTGCTGCTGCTGGCGCATGAGAACGATGCCTGCATCTACACGCCGGCCAGTGCCACGCCGCAGTTCAAGGCGCTGCTGACCGCGGCGCCGCGTGTCGACATCATGATGCTGAAAGGCGGCCAGGCCGACAAGAAGGGTGAGGAATGCGAGGCTGCCGGCCATCACGGCTTCGCCGGCCTCGACAAAGAGGTGGTGCAGACAGTCACCGACTGGCTGAAAGCCCTGAATTAATCCAGTTTGGCGCCCGCCGCGATCCAGGCGGCGAGAATCTGGCGTTCTTCCTCGGTCATCTCGGTGGCATTGCCCGGCGGCATGGTTTCGGTGCGCACCGCCTGCTGGTTGATGAGAGGCGCGAAGCGGCGGATTTGCTGAGGGCTTTCCAGCATCACGCCTTTCGGCGCCTCGGCGATACCGTCGAAGGTCGGCTTGGCGGCATGGCAGGCGGTGCAGCGCGCGGCCACCACGCGCTGCACATCCTCGACGGTGACGCCCTCGGCCAGCGCGGCGCGGCGCGGGTCCCAGTGCGTGAAGAAAACGAGGCCGACCACCAGCAGGAAGGCGACACCGAGGAATTCGTAGCGCGTGCCGCGGCCCTGGTTCTTCAGGTTGAAGAAATGCCGCACCAGGCCGCCGATCACCATCGCCACCGCCAGAATCACCCAGCCATAGGGATGGCCGTAGGTGACCGGGTAGTGGTTGCTGATCATGGCGAACAGCACCGGCAGAGTCAGGTAGTTGTTATGCAGCGAACGCTGCTTCGCCTGCTTCCCGTATGAAGGATCTGGCACCTGCCCGGCCAGCATCTCGGCCACGGCCTTGCGCTGGTTCGGGATGATGTTATGCGCCACGTTGGCGGTCATGATCGTGCCGATCAGGGCGCCGACATGCAGATAGGCGGCTCGGGCCGAGAAAATCTGCGTATAGCCCCAGGCCGCAGCCACCAGCAGCACGAAGCCGACGATGGCGAGCGCGGCATCGTTCCTGCCCAGCGGCGACTTGCACAGCAGGTCATAGACGATCCAGCCCAGTACCAGCGAGGCGAGGCTGAGGCCGATCGCTTCCCAGCGGCCGAGCGGCAGCACCTTGGCGTCGATCAGGTAGAGGTCGGCGCCGACGTAATACAGCGCGCCCATCAGGAAGAAGCCGGACAGCCAGGTGAAATAGGCCTCGTATTTGAACCAGTGCAGTTCGGCCGGCAACTGCGGCGGCGCGACCGAGTATTTCTCGGTGAAATAGAAACCGCCGCCATGGATCAGCCAGGCCTGGCCGAGCACACCCGGCTGCTGCTCCAGGCCTTTGCGCAGGGAGTTGTCGAGCCAGACAAAGAAGAAGGAGGAGCCGATCCAGGCGATGCCGAAAATCAGGTGCATCCAGCGCAGCACCAGATTGAGCCATTCCAAAGCCAGATCGATCATGCAGTCCCCCGGACGACGCCATGTTGCGGCGCGGCAAGACCAAGCCCTACCGAGCCCGGCGGGGATCGTCAATCCGGATTGTGTACAATTTTACGGCTGCTGCCGCCGCGCATCCCGGCCATGCAGCAGCAGCGGCTCCCCCGGCATGTTGCAGGTGAGGATCCGGCTGATCCGGCCGTCGCTGCCGGTCAGCGGCAGCACGATGCGGTCCCAGCTGTTGATGGTGATCTGCATCGGCATCTCATGCCAGGTGAACAGCGGTTCGGGGCGGCGCAGCAGGGCGCGGTAGCCGGCGATGTAAAACGTGCTGGCCAGCGATCCGGTCACCATCTGCGAGGTGCGTTTGCCGGTCATGTCGAAGCCGGCGACGCGGGCGACTTCGCTGCCATAGAGGCGATAGCGGAAATCCTCGCCATCCTCCAGCACATCGATCAGCAGGATATAGCCCAGCGCCGGCTTCAGCGCGAAAGGGTCGATCTGCCCGGGGGCGACACGGCCCCCGGCATCGCGCAGGCTGAGCCAGAGATTGAGCACGAAGGGCAACTGCAGGGTCGGCAGATCTTCGGCGCGCGGATTCCAGGTTGCGACCGGCGGGCGCAGGCCATGCCGCAGGAACGGTGCGGACAGCGGCGCGAGGTCGCCGGTCAGCAGGCCGTCGCGCATCGCGTCGATCGTGGTCTGGTCGAGGGTGTTGCTCATGGTCGGGGCGAAGTTTTGCGGGAAGATGGCTGCTTGCAGCGATTCCTGCAAGGTGGAAATCGCTGCACCGGCTGTCGCAACCGCTCTGGGCCGGTCAGTTCAGCCGGGCCGGTGGCGGCGGCTCCAGTTCGGTCAGGGCGGCGCGCACGCTCTCCAGATGCGGGTTGAGCCGCAGGGCGGCGCCGAAGGCGCTGGCCGCCGCCGCTGTCTCGCCATGGCGCAGACAGACCTGGGCGAAGCCGCAGATGGCACCGAAATGGCGCGGTTCGAGCTGCAGGGTGCAGCGGATATCGGCGATGCTGTCGGCATCGCGCTGGGTCAGGAAACGCAGGGTGGCGCGCTTGTTCCAGGCTTCCGCCCAGCGCGGCGCATCGCGGACCAGATCGTCCAGCACCTGTTCGGCTTCGGAAAAGCGCCGCCGCGCAATGCCGGAAATCGCGCGCTGCAGCCGCGCTTCCAGGGCCGGATTCTCGTGACTGGTCCAGATCGCCCAGATCTCGTCCTCGATCTCATGCGCCGGCCGGCCACAGGCCGGATCCTGCAGGGTGGCGAACAGGACGCCGAGCCGGTCATGCGATTTCGCTCCCGCATTATCGGCAATGCCGTTCAGGAGCAGCTTCAGTGTTTCTGCCACCGGCAAATCCATCCGGTCCTCGCCCGCTCCCGTCTCCGGCCTATATCCATGACCAGGATCTAGATTTCCCGGCGCCGAGGACGAGGGCCATGATGCGACTGTTCCAGTTTGCCACCGGTTTGTGGCTGTGCTGTGTCGGCCCTGCCGCCGCCGATCCTGCCCTGTGGCAGGCCCTGCGCAGCGGCGAGGCCGTGGCGCTGATCCGCCATGCCGAGGCGCCCGGCACCGGCGACCCGCCCGGTTTCCGCCTGGAGGCCTGTGCCACGCAGCGCAACCTGTCGCCGGCCGGCCGCGCCCAGGCGGCGCGTCTGGGGCAGCAGTTCCGCGCCAACGGCATTGCCAATGCCGAAATCCGCAGCAGCCAGTGGTGCCGCTGCCGCGATACCGCGGCGGCCCTGGGCCTCGGTCCGGTGCAGGATGCGCCGGCGCTGAACTCCTTCTTCGGGCGGTCCGAAGCGGCGGCGGCCGAAACCCGCGCCCTGCGCCAGCTGGTTGCCGGTCTGCCGGCCGGGCAGCCAGCGGTGCTGGTGACGCATCAGGTCAACATCACGGCGCTGACCGGCATCTATCCGGCCAGCGGCGAGGTGATCGTGATGGCGCGGCAGGGCTATGGCGTGCTTGGCCGGCTGAATTAAGCGCCTATTCGAGATGCTCGATGCTGAGCGTCACATGGTCGGCGGCGAAGCGCGCGCGCACGAATTCCACCGGCCTGCCGCGCTCGTCCACATTGACCGTCTCACTGATCAGCACCGGCCGCGTGCGCGGCAGGTCCAGTAGGCGCGCGTCGCCGGCAGCGATCAGTTTCGCGGCGATCCGCGTGGTGCGCCGCGTGTAATCGGCCACCCCGGCCAGCTTGAGCGCGCCGGTGATCGAACCGGCGCGGCGGAACTGCTCGGGCATGTCCGGGAAGCGGTCGACGCTGAAGAAGTGGCTGCTCATGCTGACCGCGCGGTCATCGGCATGGTTGCGGGTTTCGATCTGCCACAGCGGCGCGCCGGTCGGGATGCCGAGCGCGCGGGCGATCTCGGCCGGCGCCGGTACCTGGTCGGCCGAGATCAGTTCGCGCATCGGCTTTTTCTGCCTGGTCAGCAGGTTTTCAGTGAAGCGCGTGCGCGAGCCGATGCGATACTCCAGTGAACTCTCGGCGACAAACATGCCGCGGCCCTGTTCGATGCTGACCAGGCCGGTTTCGGCCAGCCGGTTCATCGCCTGGCGTACGGTGTGGCGATTGACGCCGAAACGGTCGGCCAGCTGTTTCTCGGTCGGCAGCTGGATGCCCGGCCTGTAGTCGCCGCGGCGGATCGCGGTTTCCATGGCGGCGGCGATCTGCCGCCACACCGCCATGCCGGCGCCCCGTTCAATGGGGCCGCGCTCGATTGTCTTCGCAGTGGTTCGCTCTGCTGCCGTCATCGCACCGCTCCGTCATAAAAGATTCGCCGAAACATGGCTTGCTGAAGCTCGGGCATCGGCGTATTGAATGTGTAGATGTCTAGATGAATTTAGACCACTGCGCAAGAGGTCTGTATGCCTGCCCAAGTTTCTTCCGATCCGAACATCGCTGCCCGGCAGCGCCGCCTGCGCCTGCTGGCGCGCGCCGACCGCGCCACGCTGGAGGCGGCGCTGGCCGCGCTGCCGTCGCCGCCGGCCTGGCGCCGGCTCAAGCAGCCGGAAACCGGGCTTGCCATGGTGCGGGCGCGCGCTGGCGGTGCGGGACAGCGCTTCAATCTGGGCGAGATGACGCTGTCGCGCTGCGTGGTGGCGCTGCAGGACGGTGTCATGGGCGTCGGCTATGTGCAGGGCCGCGACCAGCGTCGCGCCGAACTGGTGGCGGTGTTCGATGCGCTGAGCCAGGACACAACGGAGGCCGGGCGGATCGAGCAGCTTCTGATCGCGCCGGTGGAGCGCCGGCTGGCTGAAGCGCGGCAGCAGCGCGCGGCAAAGGTGGCGGCCACCAAGGTCGATTTCTTCACCCTGGTGCGCGGAGAGGACTGAGCATGACCATGCAGATGAACGCACCCCAGACTCCCCCGGCGCCCGGCTTCGACGATCCGGTGCAGCAGAGCCAGCAGGCCTTCCGCGCCCTGCTCGATGCCATGGCGCGGCCGGGCCGCGTGGTGACGGTGGATACCGAAACCGGCCATCCGGATGGTCTGGCGCCGGCACTGGCCGCTGCGCTGCTCACGCTGGCCGATCTCGATACGCCGATCTGGCTCGGGCCGGGCTTCGATACCGATGCGGTGAAAACCTGGCTGCGCTTCCATAGCGGCGCGCCGCTGGCGGCAACCCCGCTTGAAGCGGCCTTCGTGCTGCTCGATGGCGCGCAGATGCCGGCGCTGGAGATCTTTTCGCTCGGCAGCGACGAAGCGCCGGAGCGCGGTGCCACGCTGCTGGTGCAGGTGCCGGCATTGACCGGTGCAGCCGGCATGGTTTGGCGCGGGCCAGGAATCAAGGACAGCATCGCAGTGCCGCTCTGCGGGCTGGATGCAACGATATGGCGTCGGCGCGCGGCCCTGACTATCGAATTCCCGCGCGGTCTCGATCTCTATCTCGGCTGCGGCCGCGATCTGCTGGCGCTGCCGCGCAGCACCATGATCTCTTTCGAGGGAGCCTGACATGTATGTGGCTGTGAAAGGCGGCGAAGCCGCCATCGGCAATGCCCACCAGCTGCTGGCCGAGGATCGGCGCGGCAATCCGGATGTGCCGGAACTCAGCGTGGCGCAGATCCGCGAGCAGATGAGCTACGGCGTAGACCGCGTAATGACCGAGGGTTCGGTCTACGATCCCGACCTGGCGGCGCTGGCGCTGAAGCAGGCGCGCGGCGACCAGGTGGAGGCGATCTTCCTGCTGCGCGCCTATCGCACCACGCTGCCGCGCCTGGCGGTGACGCGGCCGATCGATACCGCGGCCATGCAGGTGTCGCGCCGCATCTCGTCCTGCTTCAAGGACATGCCGGGCGGCCAGCTGCTCGGCCCCACCTTCGACTACACCCATCGCCTGCTGGATTTCGCACTCGAAGCCGAAGGCGCGGTGCCGCAGGCGGAGGGGAAGGGCAGCCTGTCCGACTCGCTGCCGCAGGTGGTCGACCTGCTCAATGCCGAGGGCCTGATCGAACGTGAGCTGCCCGATGCCGAGGATGCACCGGTCGGCGACCTGACGCGCGAGCCGCTGATGTTCCCCGCCGGCCGCGATGTGCGGCTGCAGAATCTGGCGCGCGCCGACGAAGGCTATCTGCTGGCGCTGGGCTATTCCACCCAGCGCGGCTACGCCAAGTCGCATCCTTTCGTGGGCGAAATCCGCTCCGGCGCGGTGGCGGTCGAGATCGATATCCCCGAGCTGGGCTTCGCGGTCGATATCGGCGACATCACCGTGACCGAATGCCAGATGATCAACCAGTTCAAGGGCTCGAAAACCGAGGCGCCGAAATTCACCCGCGGCTACGGGCTCGCCTTCGGCTTCGCCGAACGCAAGGCGATGGCCATGTCGCTGGTCGACCGCGCGCTGCGGGCCGAGGAACTGGGCGAGGACATCACCGCGCCGGCGCAGGATGCCGAATTCGTGCTCTACCATGCCGATAACGTCGAGGCCTCGGGCTTCGTGCAGCATCTCAAGCTGCCGCATCATGTCGATTTCCAGGCCGAGCTGACGCTGGTGCGCACCATGCGGGCGGAGATCGCGACGGCCCAAGCTGAATCAGAGGCCGAACTGGCGGAGGCCGCGCAATGAGTGTTCAGCAGAACTACCGGACGGGCGCGACGCTCGCCGGCTATAACTTCGCCTTCCTCGACGAGCAGACCAAGCGCATGCTGCGCCGCGCGATCCTGAAAGCCGTGGCGATCCCCGGCTACCAGGTGCCGTTCGGCAGCCGCGAGATGCCGCTGCCCTATGGCTGGGGCACCGGTGGCATGCAGGTGACGGCGGCGGTGATCGGCAGCAAGGATGTGCTGAAGGTGATCGACCAGGGCGCCGACGACACCACCAATGCGGTGTCGATCCGTCGCTTCTTCGTGCGCATGACCAATGTCGCTACCACCGAGAAGACGCGCGCGGCGACGCTGATCCAGACCCGCCACCGCGTGCCGGAGATTCCGCTTTCGGAAGGCCAGATCCTGGTCTACCAGGTGCCGATCCCGGAGCCGCTGCGCTGGCTCGAGCCGCGCGAGACCGAAACGCGCAAGATGCATGCGCTGTCGGAATATGGCGTCATGCATGTGAAGCTGTATGAGGATATCGCCCAGCACGGCCATATCTCCACGGCCTACGATTATCCGGTGGTGGTGAACGGGCGCTACCTGATGCGCTGCTCGCCGATCCCGAAATTCGACACGCCGAAACTGAACATGAATCCGGCGCTGCAGCTGTTCGGCGCCGGCCGCGAGAAGCGCATCTATGCCGTGCCGCCCTATACCGAGGTCAAGCCGCTCGATTTCGAGGATCATCCCTTCGAAGTGGAACGCTGGCCCGAGAGCTGCGCCCTTTGCGGCGCTGGCGACAGCTTCCTCGACGAAGTGATCCTCGACGACAAGGGCAGCCGCATGTTCGTCTGCTCGGATACCGATTACTGCGGCGAGCGTCGCGAGGCCGGCCATACCGGCCGCATGAGCGCGCCCTACAAAGCAGAGGCAGCCGAATGACCAACCTCGACCAGACCCCGCTGCTCAGCGTCGAGGCGCTGAACAAGAGCTTCGGCCGCCAGGCCGCCTGCCGCGATGTCTCCTTCGAACTCTGGCCCGGTGAGGTGCTTGGCATCGTCGGCGAATCCGGTTCGGGCAAGTCGACTTTGCTGAATGCCATTGCCGGCCGGCTGTCGGTCGATTCCGGCAAGGTGCTCTATCGCACCGGCGGCAACGACATCATCGACCTCGCCGCGGCTTCCGAGGCGCAGCGCCGCCACCTGATGCGCACCGAATGGGGTTTCGTGCAGCAGCATGCCCGCGACGGGCTGCGCATGACCTTCTCGGCCGGCGCCAATATCGGCGAACGGCTGATGGCGCTCGGCCAGAAGCATTACGGGTCCTTGCGCGACACCGCGCTGGACTGGCTGCAGGCGGTGGAGATCGCGCCGGACCGCATCGACGACCTGCCGCGCACCTTCTCGGGCGGCATGCAGCAGCGCCTGCAGATCGCCCGCAACCTGGTGACCCGGCCGCGCATCGTGCTGATGGACGAGCCGACCGGCGGCCTGGATGTGTCGGTGCAGGCGCGCCTGCTCGACCTGATCCGTCGCCTGGTGCAGGAGCATAACGTCGCCTGCATCGTGGTGACGCATGATCTGGGCGTTGCCCGCCTGCTGGCGCATCGCCTGATGGTGATGCGGCGCGGCCAGGTGGTGGAGGCCGGCCTGACCGACCAGTTGCTCGACGATCCGCAGCATGCCTATACCCAGCTGCTGGTTTCTTCCGTGCTGAGCGTGTGAGGCTGTCCCATGAGTGATAAGACCGACATGATCAAGGTCGAAAATCTCGACAAGACCTTCACCCTGCATCTGCGCGGCGGCATCGCCCTGCCGGTGCTGCGCAATACCGGCTTCAGCGTGGCCAGCGGCGAATGCGTCACCCTGCACGGCCCGTCCGGTGCCGGCAAGTCGACGCTGCTGCGCTCGATCTACGGCAATTACCGGCCGCAATCGGGCCGCATCCTGATCCGCCATGACGGCGAGATGGTGGATATCGTCCATGCTCAGCCGCGCGTGGTGCTGGAGATCCGCAAGCGCACCCTGGGCTATGTGACGCAGTTCCTGCGCGTGATTCCGCGCGTGCCGACGCTGGATATCGTGGCCGAGCCGCTGCTGGCGCGCGGCGCCGGGCTGGACGCCTCGCGTGCCCGCGCCGCCGAACTGCTCACCCGGCTGCAGATCGCCGAAAAGATGTGGGACCTGCCGCCGGCGACCTTTTCGGGCGGCGAGCAGCAGCGCATCAATATCGCGCGCGGCTTCTGCGCCGATTATCCGATCCTGCTGCTGGACGAGCCAACCGCCTCGCTGGACGAGGCGAACCGCAAAATTGTCATAAACCTCATAGATGATGCACGCCGGCGCGGGACAGCCATCGTCGCCATCGTGCATGATGCCGATACCCGCGCCGCCATCACCACACGTCTGTTGCCGTTGCAAAGTCAGGGAGTTGCGGCATGACTGCCGATCTGGTCGTTACCAATGCCCGTATCGTCGGGCGCAAGGATGAAATCGCCGTTGGCAGCCTGCTGGCGCGCGATGGCGTGATTGCCGATATTTCCACCGGCCCCTCGGCTGTCGGCGGCGTCGAGGATTTCGGCGGCGACTATCTGCTGCCCGGCCTGGTCGAGCTGCATACCGACAATCTGGAAAAGCATTTCGCCCCGCGGCCGGGCGTGCGCTGGCCGGCCAGGCTGGCGGTGATCAACCACGATGCCCAGGTGGCGGCCGCCGGCATCACCACGGTGATGGATGCGGTGGCGGTGGGCGATGTGCGCGACGGCGCCGTGCGCATGGAAATCCTGCGCGAGATGATTGCCGCCATCGAGGGCGCCCAGAAGGACGGCATGCTGCGCGCCGAACACCTGCTGCATCTGCGCTGCGAGGTTTCGTTCAGGGATCTGATGGGTCTGGTCGAGCCGATGTCAAATTTGAGCTGGCTCAAGCTGGTCTCGATCATGGATCACACGCCGGGCCAGCGGCAGTTCGTCAAGCCCGAGAAGTATCGCCAGTATTACCAGGGCAAGTTCGGCCTCTCCGACGAGGCGATGGACAAATTCATGCACGAGCAGATCACCAATGCCGCCGCCAATGGTGAGCGCAACCGCCGTGCGGTGGTCGAGCTGTGCCGGGCCAAGGGGCTGCCGCTGGCCAGCCATGACGATGCCACGGCCGAGCATGTCGCCGAGGCGGCGGCCGATGGCATGGTGGTGGCGGAGTTCCCCACCACCCATGAAGCGGCGAAACTGTCGCGCCAGCATGGCATGAAGGTGATGATGGGCGGGCCGAACGTGGTACGCGGCGGTTCGCATTCGGGCAACATCTCGGCGCGGTCGCTGGCCGAGGCCGGCGAACTCGACATCATTTCGTCGGATTACGTGCCGAGCAGCATGCTGCAGTCGGCCTTCCTGGTGCCCGAGCAGGTGCCGCAGATCAGCCTGCCGCAGGCGATCGCCATGGTCTCGGCCAACCCGGCGGATGCGGTCGGCCTGACCGACCGCGGCGCCATCGAGACCGGCAAGCGGGCCGACCTGCTGCGCGTTGCCATGATCGACAATACTCCGGTGGTGCGTGCCGTATGGCGCGGCGGCCGGCGGGTGATGTAGGGTGCGCGCCATGCAGATCGTCGACCAGATCATCGCATTGCTGGAAAAGGCCGGTGCCGACCGCTACGGCATGGAGGCGGTCAGCCAGCTGGAACATGCCCTGCAATGCGCCATGCACGCGGAGCGCACGGGCTCGACGCCGGAACTGATCACGGCCTCGCTGCTGCACGATATCGGCCACCTGGTCGGCGATGGCGACGAAGGGGCCGCCGAGCGCGGCGTCGATGCCGGGCATGAGCATCTGGCCGCCGACTGGCTGGAACGCTATTTCCCGGCTGCCGTGGTGGCGCCGGTGCGCCTGCATGTCGATGCCAAGCGCTATCTCTGTCAGGCCGAGCCGCAGTACTGGGCCGGGCTGTCGCAGGCCTCGAAGACCAGCCTCGAGGTGCAGGGCGGTATCTACAGCGCAGATGACGCCGCCGGTTTCATCGCCCAGCCTTTCGCGGCCGATGCGGTATTGCTGCGGCGCTGGGACGATGCGGCCAAGACCCCCAATCTGAAAACGCCCGATCTGGCGCATTACCGGCCGATCATGGCCGCCGCGCTGAAGGGCGCCGCCTGATCCGATGACCACCGTTCCTGGCCGACTTGTCCTGGTGACGGGACCGAGCGGTGTCGGCAAGGACAGCCTGCTGGACGGCGCACGCGCCGCGCTGGCCGGCCGCAGCGACATCGTGTTCCCGCGTCGCATGGTGACGCGCCCGCCCGGCCTGGGCGGCGAGGACTATATTGCTGTGTCCGAAGCCGATTTCGCCGCCATGGCGGCGCGCGGCGACTTCGCCCTGCACTGGCCGGCCCATGGCCTGCACTACGGCATCCCGGCCGGCATCGATGCCGATCTGGCCGCCGGCCGCCAGGTGGTGGTGAATGTCTCGCGCGCGGTGATCGACACGGCGCGGCTGAAATATCCCGGCCTGCTGGTGCTGGCGATCAACGCCTCGCCCGAGGTGCTGCGGCAACGCCTGCTGAAGCGGGGCCGGGAGACGCCGGCCGAGATCGAGGAGCGGCTGCAGCGCGCCGCGGCCTACCGGCTGGAAGGCCCCGATGTGGCGCTGCTGAACAATGACGGGCCGCTGGCCGAGGGTATTGCCGCCGTCGTCAGGCTGCTGGAAAAGCGCGACTGATCCGGCATACTGCGGTTCTGCCTGCCGGAGTCGTACCATGGATACCCTGCTGCCGCTGTTCAGCATCATTGCCGCCATCGCGCTCGGCGCGATCAGCCCGGGGCCCAGCTTCGTGCTGGTGGCGCGCACGGCGATTGCCGGTTCGCGCCGCGCCGGGCTTGGCACCGCACTGGGCATGGGACTCGGCGGACTGGTTTTTGCCAGCCTGGCGCTGCTCGGCCTGATCGCGCTGCTGGCCCAGGTCGCCTGGCTCTATCTCGGCCTCAAGATCGCTGGCGGGCTGTATCTGCTGTATCTGGCTTACCGTCTGTGGCGCGGCGCCGGCGAACCGCTCGTCATGGACACATCCGGCGTCACGGCCGGCGCGGGTTTCGGCCGGTCGGTGCTGGTCGGGCTGCTGACCCAGCTCAGCAATCCGAAAACCGCCGTGGTCTATGCCGGCATCTTCGCCGCGCTGCTTCCGTCGCAGCAGTTGCCGCTCTGGCTGGCGCTGGCGCTGCCGGCGGCGATCTTCGGCGTCGAATGCGGCTGGTATGCCCTGGTCGCCACGGCCTTCTCGGCTGGCGGACCGCGCCGGGTCTATCTCGGCGCCAAGGGCTGGATCGACCGGCTCGCCGGCGGCGTGATGGCGGCGCTCGGCCTGCGTCTCATCCTGGACAGCGCGCGCGGCTAGCCGCCGAAACGATACCGTCCCGCAATGCGGAAGGGCGCGCCGGGTTCGCCCTGCACGAACAGGCAGAGTTCGTTCAGTTCGAACTCCCTCTGCGTGAAGGGCGCGGTCTGCTCGGTCAGGTATGCCAGCACCGCCGCCCGCTCGGCCTCGTCCGCGATGCGACCGGTCAGCGTGAAATGCAGGCGGAATTCCTCCAGCACGTAAGGGTAGCCCCAGTCGCGCAGATACTGTTCCTGCCGTTCGCTCAGGCCGGCGGCGCGGCGGCGCGCCAGCTCCTGCTCCGATGACGGCGCGCGGAACCGGTCGAAATCGCATACGCAGTCGGCGGCCAGCTGATCCAGTGCCGGCATCGCGGTCGCCGGGCGCAGGGCTAGGAAGCTGCCCAGCGTCGCCATCTTCAGCGGCAGGCGCAGCGGCTTGCGCGTTTGTACAAAGCGCTCCAGCGCGACGATCAGCTGCGCCTCGTCACACCCCTCGGCCAGGAAGAAGGGCGGTTTCAGCGTGCCGTGGAAACCGTACTGGCGTGGCTCGGCCGTCAGCGCGGCAATCCGCGCGGCGGCCAGGCCTGCGGCAGGCTGCGGCGGCAGGGCCACGCCGGTTTCCGGATCCCGGCCGAGCCATTGCGCGGCGAAGCGGTGCAGCGGGTGTTCGGCCGGCGGAGCGGTGTAGAGGGCGAAACGGGGTGCCATGCTGTCCTAGATGCCAAGCTGTCCTAGATGCCAAACTGTCCTAGATGAATGCGCAGGTGGTCCTGTGGGTAACTTGATGCCCGGTTAACGCGCGGGGGGATTTCACCGCGCCGTCGCCGAACTGCAATCGAACTGTCATCCGGCGTTGCTATAGCCCCTTCCGTATCGCGGAAACAGAGGGGAATCGCATGCGCGCCGCCATCGAGATCGCCCATCTATCGAAAACCTTCAAGACGGGCAAGCGCGCGCTCGATAACGTCAGCCTCACCATCCAGTCCGGCGAGATCGTCGCCCTGATCGGGGCGTCGGGCTCGGGGAAATCCACCCTGCTGCGCCATATCGCCGGCCTGATGCCGGGCGACCGCGATGCCAAGTCGCAGATCGCCGTCGACGGCCGCATGGTGCAGGCCGCCGGCCGCATCGGCAAGGGCATCCGCCAGACCCGCGCCGGCATCGGCTTCATCTTCCAGCAGTTCAACCTGGTCGGCCGCATGTCGGTGCTGACCAATGTGCTGGCCGGCAATCTCGGCCGCATGCCGCTGTGGCGCACCATGCTGAAGCTGTTCACCGACGAACAGCGCCGGCTTGCCGTCACGGCGCTGGATCGTGTCGGCATCGCGCCCTGCGCCTTCCAGCGCGCCTCGACATTGTCGGGCGGCCAGCAGCAGCGCGCCGCCATTGCCCGTGCGCTGGTGCAGGAGGCCAGGGTGATCCTGGCCGATGAGCCGATTGCCTCGCTCGATCCGGAATCCTCGCGCCGCGTCATGGCGGCGCTGGCCGATATCAACCGCACCGATGGCGTCACCGTCGTGGTGTCGCTGCACCAGGTGGATTTCGCGCTGAAATACTGCAGCCGCGTGGTCGCCCTGCGCGATGGCCGGGTGATGTATGACGGCCCGGCCGCCGCCGTAACCGCCGCGCTTCTCAGGGGCATCTACGGCGAACAGACCGATCTCGATTTCGGCAGTCTCGGCGAGGTCAATCTCGGCGAGGGCAATCTGCCTGACCCTGTCCTGCCGGAGCCGGCCGACGACAACGAACCGGCGGCCTCTCAGCAGCCCGGCCAGCGCGCCGTGCCGCGGATGCAGCGCCTGCTGGCCTGACGTCACAAGACCCCTCGTTCATAACCAATCGGGAGATTGACCATGCTTCGTCGCACTTTCATCAACGCCGCCGTCGCAGCCGTGGCGCTGGCCGGCGCCGGCGCCGTTCAGGCGCAGACGCTGAAGGAAATCAACTTCGGCATCATCTCGACCGAGTCGAGCTCGAATCTCAAGACCATCTGGGAACCATTCCTGGCCGACATGGCCAAGCAGACCGGCAAGAAGATCAATGCCTTCTTCGCGCCTGACTATGCCGGCGTCATCGAAGGCATGCGCTTCAACAAGGTGCAGATCGCCTGGTACGGCAATGCCTCCGCCATCCAGGCGGTTGACCGCGCCGATGGCGAGGTCTTCGTGCAGACCACGGCCAAGGACGGCTCGCCGGGCTACTGGTCACTGCTGCTGGTGCATAAGGACAGCCCGCTGACCTCGCTGAAAGATCTGCTCGCCGCGCCGGGCAAGTATACCTTCGGCAACGGCGATCCGAATTCGACCTCGGGTTTCCTGGTGCCGAGCTTCTATGTGTTCGGCCAGAACAATATCGACCCGCGCAAGCATTTCACCCGCATGGTGACCGGAAGCCATGAAGTGAATGCCCTGGCCGTGGCCAACAAGCAGGTCGATGTCGCCACCAACAATACCGAGAATCTGGAACGTCTCCAGAAGACCCAGCCTGCCAAGGCGGCCGAGCTGAAGGCGATCTGGAAGTCGCCGCTGATCCCGTCCGACCCGATTGTCTGGCGCAAGGATCTGAGCGCCGAGGACAAGAAGATCATCAAGACCTTCTTCATGACCTACGGCACCCAGCAGTCCGGCAAGAGCGCCGATCAGCTGGCCAAGGAAACCAAGGTACTGGTCGACCTGCAGTGGGGCGCGTTCAAGGAATCGAGCAACAAGCAACTCGTGCCGATCCGCCAGCTCGCCCTGTTCCGCGACAAGATCAAGCTGGAAGGCGACGCCAACATGGCGGCCGACGAGAAGGCGAAGAAGATCGCCGAGATCGACGCCAAGCTGGCCGATCTCAACAAGCAGATGGGTTCGTAAATGCTTCGCGGGGCGGCCAGATCAGGCCGCCCCGTTCCCATTTCCCCGTGAGGTCAGTCATGTCAGCCACCGCCACCATCCGCGATCTGCCGATCCATCCGCCCAAGCCCGGCCTGAAAACCTCGCTGGGCCGCACGCTGATCTATGGCCTGATCGCCGCCCTGCTTGTCTGGTCCTATAACGGTGCCGAGATCGCACCGCTCAGGCTGATCAGCGATGCCGGCAACATGGCGACTTTCGTGCGGGATTTCTTTCCGCCCGATTTCCATGACTGGCGCTACTATTTAAGCGAACTGATCGTCACCCTGCATATTGCGCTGTGGGGCACGTTGCTGGCGATTGTCTGCGCCGTTCCGCTCAGCCTGCTGGCCTCGGCCAATATCGCGCCGATCTGGGTTCACCAGCCAGTGCGCCGTGTGCTGGACTCCCTGCGCTCGATCAACGAAATGGTTTTTGCCATGCTGTTCGTGGTGGTGGTCGGTCTCGGACCTTTCGCCGGCGTGATGGCATTGTGGCTGCATACCACGGGCGTGCTGGCCAAGCTGTTTTCCGAGGCCGTCGAGGCGATCGATCCGCAGCCGGTGGAAGGTATCCGCGCCACCGGCGCCAATGTGCTGGAAGAGATCGTCTACGGTGTGATCCCGCAGGTGATGCCGCTCTGGGTTTCCTATTCGCTGTATCGCTTCGAATCGAACCTGCGATCGGCCACCGTGGTCGGCATGGTCGGTGCCGGCGGCATCGGTGTGGTGCTGTGGGAAGTGATCCGGGGTTTCCAGTTCGATCAGACCTGCGCGGTGATGATCATGATCATCCTGCTGGTCGGCATGGTGGACATCCTGTCGGCCCGCATCCGCAAACTGCTGGTTTAGGTCCATATAAAGAAACAGCCCGCCGATTGGCGGGCTGTTCGGGTACGGGATCAGGTCCTGTGTCAGTGTCGCAGGGGTGCGCGCAGCTTCGCGGCCTGCCGGCGCGCCAGCTGCCAGGCCGGCTGCACCGGCGCCATGTGGCGCGCGTGGTCGGCGCTGGTTTCGTCCTTGCGGGGGATCAGCCGGGCGCGCGCCTTGGCCAGCGCTTCCTGGGTCATGTAAAGCAGCAAAGTGTTGGTCAGCATAATCGCCTCCGTTTTCCTGCGGGCGAGGTGAATGTTGTCTCGAAGTCAGTCACGGCCAGACGGCACAAATCCTGCGTGGCGGCACTGTGATGGCCGTCATGGTGACGGCCGTCATGGCCTCAGCCCGGAGTCTGCCAGACGCCGTCGGTCATGCGGCAGGCAATTCCGTAACCCTGTTCGTCCTGTCCGCCGATCGTGGCGAGGGCCTGGTATTCGCGGCAGTATTTTCCATCCCGCTCGAAAGTGCGCAGCGGCGTGACGGCAAAAGCCGGGCCGCCATAATCCATTCTCGGTGCACCGAACCAGCGCACGGCGGCGCGGTCAGGCGCGAATTCCAGGATACGTGCCACGCAGGCCTGGTCGATGCGGTCCATGCTGTGGCCGATCCGCGCCCCGATCAGGGCAGCCGGGTTGCCGTCCGACCTGCGGGCCAGCTGACTGCGATCGCAGGTTCCGCGATCGATCCCGTAAGGCGCCGCATAGGTGGCATACGGCATTTTGGCAGGCGGCATTTTGGCGGGTATCCCTGTCGCGCTCACCGCCTGAGCGCCGCCGGGCGATACTTTTAGCGGATCAGCCATCGTCGCCCCGGAGAACACCGAGGCGACGATGGCAGCGGCCAGGCCGAGGGTGGGTCGGCGACCGGGCCGCGGCGCGGCAGTGGAGGGGGTGCTCCACCACGGGGTTGAGGCAGGCATGACGCGCCGCTCCGCTAAACTCAACGTGTTAACTCACAAACCAGCTATTTCCGGCCGTTGCTCTTCTCGTTCGAGTCAACGATCAGACCGCCGGCCGTACCCGCGGCCGCACCGATCAGTGCGCCTGCGACCGTATGGCCGGTCAATAAACCGACACCCGCGCCGGCCGCGGCGCCGATGGCACCACCCGACACAGCGCGTTGCTGCGTGTTGTTCATATTGCTGCAGCCCATTGCAACCAAACCTGTCAGCGCCAGGGCGACGATCGTCGAGTTTTTCATCGGATCCTCCGTCTCCAGTGCTCGGCAGTGATTTCCGCGCCCTGCCGGATTATCCGGCGATCATGTCTGGGGAGGCGGGAGACCTTCTGCTTCGCCCCCAACAATTGGCAATCCGGATGTATTCGGCAATGAGTATTTGTCTGCATCCCGGTTTTATTGCAGCGATCACAAGTATATCCCGTTTGCATCACAGGCTTGTCACAGGAATTACTATCACCTTTACTTTGCTTGTAGCGGTAGTTGTATTGAAATGACTCAAATATTGAGAATTCGAGATTCGCTGTGTCTTTTACACCTCGCCGGCCTTGCGTATCGTCTCGGGGCATGTCGACTCGCGCCCGCCGACTTTTCGCCCTGGCTGCCCTGACGCTGCCCGTCATACTGGGTGGCTGCGAAATGCTGCGCCTGTCATCGCCCGCGCCGGCACCGCCGCCGGCAAGACAGGAGCCGGTGACGCCCGCGCCCGTCGCAGATCCTGCACCGCCGCGCCCGGCGCCGCTGCCGACGCGCAAGCCGGCGCAGTCCGCAGCCGTGGTGGCGCCGCCGCCTGCTGCAGAACAGATGCCGCGCCCGCCCGTGGTCGTCGGACTCAACCGCGATGGCCTGATCCAGCATTTCGGTCTGCCGGTCGCCGAGCGCGAAGCCGCGCCGGCGCGCGTGATGGAATTCGGCAAGGACGACTGCCGTCTGGCCGCCTATCTGTATTTCGACACCGCCCGCAATGATTTCTATGCCCTGCAGTATGAGGTCAACGGCCTGCCCGCGCCGCATGATGCCGTCGACCGCTGCCTTTCAAGGATCGCCCGCGATGCCAGCCGCCGCTGACACCCTGTTAATCGCCGTCGTCGATGACGACACCCTGTTTCGCGATACCATCTCGGCCAACCTGCGCGAGGCCGGATATCGCGCCATCACCTTCGATAACGGCCCCGCGCTGGTCGACTGGTTTGCCAAGGGCAACCGTTCGGCGGCCCTGCTGCTCGACTGGCAGATGCCGGTGCAGGACGGGCCAACCACGCTGGAACAGCTGCGCGCCGCCGGCCATGCGCTGCCGGTGATCTTTCTCACCGGCCTGAACCAGCCGATTTTCGAGGAGAAAGGACTGAAGCTGGGTGCCGTCGATTTCGTCGACAAGAGCAAGAGCTTCGCCATCATCCTGCAGCGGTTGCGGATCGCGCTGGCAGCCAAGGCGCCGGCGACCGGCGAAACCACGGCTGTCTCGGTCGAGGGCGGTCTGGTGCTGGATGTCGCCAGTGCGCGCGCCGCCTGGAACAACGCCCAGGTCGATCTCACGCATGGCGAATTCAAGGTGGTGCAGCTGCTGGCGCAGCGTGCCGGCCGCGATGTCGGCTATCGCGAGATCTACGATGCCGTGCGCGGCGTCGGCTTCGAGGCCGGTCAGGGGCCCGAGGGTTATCGCGCCAATGTGCGCGCCATGGTGAAGCGCATCCGTCAGAAATTCCGCGATCTCGATCCGGAATTCGATGCGATCGAAACCTATCCCGGCTTCGGCTATCGCTGGCGCCATGGCTGATACCGCCACGCAGCTGCATCGGGTCTGGCGGTCGCTGACCGCCCGCGCGCTGATCGTGCTGGCGCTGTTCATTGCCCTGCCGGTGGTGCTCTATCTCACCTTCCGGCAGGCCGATCTGGATCGCCAGCGCCTGCTGCTGGAAAGCATTCGCGTCAAGGGACTGACCGTCGGCCGCGTGCTGGAAGAACGGCTGCAGCGCGCCGACATGATCCCGCTGTTCCGCCTGGGCGAGGAACTGGCGCGCTTCCAGACCGAGGGCGTGAGCCTGCGTCTGCTGTTCAGGCCGCATGAAAGCGCGCCCGAGGCCGGCTTCCTGTATGTCGCCTCGGCGCCGCCGGTGCAGCCGGCCGATCTGGAAGACGAGCGCGCCCGGCTGGAAGCCACCGGCGTGCTGGCGCAGCTCGGCGAATCCTGCGCCGGCGACCTGCCGCTGGCCCTGCGCGTCGAACGCGCCGACCGGGTGGCGGAACTGATCACCTCGCTCACCCCGGTGCGCACGGCGCGCGGCTGCTGGGTGCTGGTGATCTCCAGCAATCTGACCGATGCGGCCGAACAGCGGCTCGGCCAGCCCTACTGGCATGCCCCTGAAGTGCAGGTGGCGGCCGCCATCTATCTGATCTTCGCCGCCGTGGTGCTGGTGATCGCCTTCGACATCGCCCATGGCCTGCGCCGCTTCGCCGCCACGGCGCGCGCCGTGGCCGAGCGCCGCATCGAGGGGCGGTTCGCGCAGCGCAACCAGATCCCGGAGCTGGAACCGGTGGCCAATGCCTTCGACCGCATGGAGGATTCCTTACGCGCCACCGCCAGCGAGCTGCGTGCCGCCGCCGAGGAAAGCGCCCATGCCTTCAAGACGCCGCTCGGCACCATCCGCCAGGCGATGGTGCCGCTGCGCAGCCGTGTCGCCGGCGACGACAAACGCAGCCAGCAGGCCTTGATGGCCGTGGATGGCGCGCTGGAGAAGCTCGACACCCTGGTGCGCGCGGCCCGCAACCTGGACGATGCGGTGGCAGACCGGCTCGATCCGCCGCGCGAAAAGGTCGATCTCGGCGCCCTGGTCGAGGATGTGGTGGATGCCTATGCCGCCGATGCGGCCACCCGCAACGTCACCCTGCGCACCTCCATCGAATCGGAAGCCAGCGCGCCGCTCGGCGGCCGGCTGATCGCCGATGCGCTGGGCCAGGTGATCGAGAATGCGCTGAGCTATGCGCCGGCCGGCAGTAACGTGACGGTGACGCTGCATCGGGGCACGCGGCGCGTGCTGATCGTGGTGGCCGATAACGGGCCGGGCGTGGAAGCCGCCCTGATGCCGCATATTTTCGACCGCCACGTCTCGTTCCGCGATCGCAGCCGCAGCGACCCTGGCGCCGCCGCGCCGGCCAATTTCGGCCTCGGCCTGTGGGTGGCCAAGCGCAACATGGAATCGGTCGGCGGCACCATCGAGGCCGCCAACCGGCGCGGCGGCGGCTTTATCGTGACGCTCGGGCTGCCGCTGGCGTAACGGCGGCCTACAGGATCATGCTGTCGCGCTGCTGCCGGCGCCAGGCGAAGGCCAGCAGGCCGCCGCCGATCAGCAGCGCCAGCGCGCCCAGCACCCAGGTCGCCGCCACCGCCACCGCATTGGGGAACAGCAGCAGCAGCAGGCCCAGCACCAGCAGCAGGATGCCGCCGCGGCTGAGCGGCCAGGCGCCGACCTGTTTTTTCATCTGCAGGCTGTGCGCGATGGCGATCAGGCCGAACAGCACCAGCCAGGCGGCGAGGATGTAGATCAGCAGCGTCACCGTCACCTGCGGCCACAGCACGCTGACCAGACCGATCAGCAGGCCGGCGATGCCGGTGACCGTCAGGATGCCGCGGCCGGGATCACCGGCAGGCAGCCGCAGGGCCAGGCCCAGCGTGATGGCGCCATCGAGCAGGGCATAGGCGCCGAACAGCATGACCAGCGCGGCCAGGCTGATGCCAGGCCAGAAAATCGCGATCAGGCCGAAACCCAGCGCGGCCAGGCCGCGCAGCACGATCAGCCACCAGGTGCGGCGCGGCATCGGTGCGGCAGTTCCCGGCGGCATGCGTTCGACCATCGTTTTCGCCTTCTGTTGCGGGTTTGGCGGAAGTATAGCGCCGCAGGCGATGATTGTCGCGCCGGACCGCCCGCGCTACCCTTGCCGCCATGACCGATCTGTCCGCCTTCATTGCCGGCCTGCCCAAGGCCGAACTGCATGTCCATATCGAGGGCACTTTCGAGCCGGAGCTGATGTATGCGCTGGCGCAGCGCAACGGCGTTGCCTTCCGGTACGACTCGGTGGAGGCGCTGCGCGCCGCCTATCGCTTCGGCAACCTGCAGGATTTCCTCGATCTGTATTACCAGGGCATGGGCGTGCTGCTGACCGAGCAGGATTTTTACGACCTCGCCATGGCCTATTTCCGCCGTGCCGCCGCCCAGACCGTGCGGCATGCCGAAATCTTTTTCGATCCGCAGGGTCATACCGACCGCGGCGTGAAGTTCAAAACCATGATCGACGGGCTGTGGCGGGCGAAGCTGGATGCCGAGCGGCAGTTCGGCATGACCATCGGCATGATCCTGTGTTTCCTGCGGCATCTGGATGAAGCCAGCGCGCTGCGCACGCTGGAAGAATCCCTGGCATGGCGTGATCGCTTCATCGGCGTCGGCCTCGACTCGTCGGAGAAGGGCCATCCGCCGTCGAAATTCAAAAACGTGTTTGCCCGCGCGCATGAGCTTGGCCTGAAGGCCGTCGCCCATGCCGGCGAGGAAGGGCCGCCCGACTATGTGTGGGAGGCGCTCGACCTGCTGAAAGTGGATCGCATCGACCACGGCAACCGGTCGCTGGAGGATGCGGCGCTGGTGGCGCGGCTGGTACGCGAAAAGATACCGCTCACCGTCTGCCCGCTCTCCAACCTGCGGCTCTGCGTGGTGGACGACATGAAACAGCATCCGCTGCGCCGCATGCTGCAGGCCGGGCTGGTGGCGACGGTGAATTCCGACGATCCGGCCTATTTCGGCGGCTATGTGAACGAGAATTACAGCGCCGTGCAGCAGGCGCTGGATCTGAGCCGCGACGAGATCGTCGCGCTGGCGGAAAACGGCTTCCGCGCGGCGTTCATTGACGAGGCGGCGAAGCAGCGGCACCTCGCGGCGCTGCGGGGGTATGCGACGGCGGGCTGATTTTATGGGCCCTTCGGCCGATAACCGTACCCTAGGTTATCCGGCGTGCGCGTTGACATCGACGATCGTTCATATGCCAGCAACCGCTTCGGATCCTCGCGCGCCCAGCGCAATGCATCATGCCCGATCCAGAGTCCGAACAGTGGCGGCCCTGGTGGCTCAGGCATCACGTCGTAATGCGGGTAGCGCACGCGGATCTGCCGCTCGTTGGTGGTGAATTGCGCCAGCAGACGGTAGATCTGCCGTGCGAAGCGAGCGTGGCCCTTGTGATGTGGCGCTGTATGAATCTCGATCTGTCCTTCACCGAAATGCTCGGGTCCATTCGCATCGGCTGGTTTAGGATCGACAGGTCCTCCCAAGAAAATCTGGGGCCAAGACTGTCCTCTGACGGTGATAAGCCAGCCAACGCCTTTTTTCAGATTAAGCTGGGTTGCCGGATCAAAATGCACTTCAATCGGATATGTCAGGTCGGGATGCCAGGGGGTTCGCTCAAGACGAACTTCCGGCTGTTCGGCCCCTCTTATTTCTTCGATGGTCAAATGACGGTTGTAAAGTGCATCCGGAAACGCCTCGACCAGCGCCGTTGCAAACAGCTTCCAGTCCACCGGACTCAGGCAGACATACCGGCTGAGCATGCTGGGTCGCACCAATGGCTCGACTTTCACGATCTCGGGTTGGTCGATTTTCAATTTACGCATGACCACTCACCTGTTTTGTAGCAGGCCATCCCGCCGCAGTTTGCCATCCAGATCATCCCACATCGCACGGCAGCGTGACGCAACATAGTCTGCATATTGCGCCTCGCTCTCACCGGGCTTCATCTTGCGGGCCCAGCCGGCAACGCCAACTTTGATGTTGGTTTCCAGTTTATCGAAGCGTCGGCCCTCGTTGGCGGTCAGGCCCGACTGATCATGCTCGTCGCCGGTTTTCTTGATATCGACCGTATTCATGCGGGCCGTGTACGGGGAGGCCTGATCGACCTTTTTCTCTGCGTCGAATCTTCCGAAAGTACTATCTGGGCGGCTGAATGTTTTGCCCTCACTGGCCCGGATGACTTCTTCTTTCATATATTTCCCTTCTTCGTCGCCCCTCAGGCTCGCACCCGCAACGTGTTCCAAACGACCTGCCAGATCCGGATAGGCCTGCAATTCTTCCAGGCAGGTCCGCACCATGATGCGGTTGGCCTTCTCGGTTTCCGGTTTGCCGCGGCTGCCATGCGGATTGAGCTCGACGATAATCCCGGCCAGCCCCTCCGCCACTGGCTGCTGTGCCGGCGGCAAACCTGAAATCCAGTCTTTCGTCTCGGGCGGGATCAGGCGTTCGTTATCGGGTAGTTTGTCTGCCGCCGGTCGGCCTTGCAGCGATGCGTCAATTGCAGGCGACTGCGACGGCGGAGCGGTCACTTGCTCTTTTTCCGTATCGCCAAGCGGGCGTGAAGGCGGAGGAGTAATGGTCTCGGCGCTGCCCTTCTCATACTGACGCCGCGCATATTCTCCTGCGCCTAAGGCCAGCGCGCCCGTTCCCAGCAAGTACGGCAGCGCTGGGATAAGTGCGGCGGGCAGCGCGGCTGTCTGCTCGCCTGCGGCAGGTGGCGATGCCGGTGCTTCGTCGGTCATGCTCGCATTCAGCAGCTGGATACGCGGTTCCGGCTGCGGCCCGCGCACCTCCTTGGTTCGCGGCGGAGGGGTTGGGTCGCTGTCGCGTTTCTCCATCGTGCGATAAGGCGGCGGCGTATCGGGATCGCGGGCGTAAGTCTCGAAAAAACTGTCGACCTGCGGCGGCGTCGGGATCGGCTGGCCGCGCAGGCGCTCACCCAGCAGGTCCTGCAGGCTCATCAGCGTCTCGCCTTCGCCATTCTCGCCGACTCTGCCGTCGCGCAGCGGCAGCAGCAGGCCATCGACCGGCAGGCCATTGGCCTTCTGCACCTTTCCGATGGCGCGGAACAGCGGCTCGCCGGCCCAGCCGGTCGGCAAGCCCGGTGCGGGCAGGTCATATTCGCCCATCGACGACAGCAGCATCTGCGCCTTGATTACATCGGCGCGGTCGTTGTCGCCGTTGCGGCCGACGGAGCCGGAGAAGTCGAAGGGGTCGTTGTCGTTCGGGAGCAGTAAGGTGCTCATCGGGTGGCTCCGGGAAATGGCAATGGATAAAATGAATTGATTTTAATCCTAGTATTGTGTACTGTATATGTTCTTAATGTCAAGCTGCGATTTGCGCAGTGCGCCACAGTCGACATCGTGAATATCTTTGTATGCGCCGTCGGCAGAGCGGCCTGATCCCGCTCGTCACGATTCAGCACGCAATGGGACGCTTTCAGCACGCAATGGGACTCTTACAGCACTGAATGGGACGCATTCGGCATCGAATGGGACGGACCCGTATCGGAATGGACCGGAATGGGACTCAGAAGGGCGTTTTGATATCGGTGATATCACTGCTGGATACGCTATCCCTCCCATCGTCACCCTCGGATTTATTCCGAGGGTCCATCCCAACCCTACGCGTATCGGCCGGTGCATGTTGGCTTGGGCAGATGGATCCTTGGCCAAGAAGCATTCCTTGGGCCCGAGGATGACGGTTTATGGGGCGTCGAGGATGATGGTTATGGGGTGCGAGGTGCAGAACGAAGGACTGCGAGCGTTAGCGTTTGACAGGCTGCTATCGCTTGGGCGCCTGTTTCACCGCATCCAGCAGCCAGTCGCGGAAGGCGCGGAGCGCCGGATCGTTGCGGCGCGCTTCCGGGTAGAACAGACAGTAGGCCTGCTTGCTGCCGATGCTCTGCTCGAACGGCACCACCAGGCTACCGTCCTTCAGTTCCGGTTCGACCAGGAAGCGCGGCACGATGGCGGCGCCCAGGCCGACCACGGCGGCCTGCACCACCATGGCGAACTGGCCGTAGCGCGGCCCGAGCGGCACCGCCGGGGCGGCGACATTCACGGCGGCGAACCAGTCGGCCCAGGCCGATTGCCGCGTCGATTGCTGCAGCAGCGGCAGTTTGAACAGGTCTTCCGGTTTGCGGATGCGATGCCTGGCCAGCAGTTTTTTCGATACCACCGGCACCAGCTCTTCCTCGATCAGGCGGTCGACCACGGCGCCGGGCCAGACCGGATCGCCAAACGAGATCGCCGCATCCAGCGGCTCGGCGGCGAAATCGAACGTCTCGATCCGCGTCGGCAGGTTCACCGTGATCTGCGGATGCGCCTCCGCGAAAGCGGGCAGGCGTGGGATCAGCCAGCGCGTGCCGAAAGTGGGCAGCGTCGCCACGGTGAGGATGGCATTGCCGCTGCGCGCCGCCATGGTGTTGACGGTGGCGGCGCCGATACGCCCCAGCGCGTCTTGTAATTCTCTGGCGTAACCTGCACCGGCAGGCGTCAGCACCACGCGCTGGCGGATGCGTTCGAACAGCGTGAGGCCCAGCAATTCCTCCAGCAGCTGCACCCTGCGGCTGACCGCGGCCTGGCTGACATTGAGTTCGCTGGCGGCCGCGGTGAAGCTTTCATGCCGGGCCGCCGCCTCGAAGGCGGTCAGCGCGGAAAGCGGCGGCAGAAAACGGCGGGGAAGAGCCATAAAATTGATAATCTCCAGTTATCAACCAATAGCAAATCATCGTTTGCGTGCCAAGCGTCCCTCGGGCAGCTTGCCGGCCCAGCCGAGGGGTATACTCTCCTCTCAAAACACGCAGTCCGAGGAATCGCCATGAACGTGCAGAGCCCCGCCACCAAAGCCGTCTTCAAGTGGGAAGATCCGTTCAACCTCGAAGCCGAACTGACCGAGGACGAGCGCCTGATCCGCGACAGCGCCCGCGAATACTGCCAGCACAAGCTGATGCCGCGCGTGAAGGAAGCCTTCCGCGAGGAAAAGACCGATCCGATGATCTTCCGCGAGATGGGCGAACTCGGCCTGCTCGGTTCGATGATCGAGGGTTACGGCTGCGCCGGCGCGTCTTACGTGGCCTATGGCCTGGTCGCCCGCGAGGTCGAGGCCGTCGATTCCGGCTATCGCTCGATGATGAGCGTGCAGTCCAGCCTGGTGATGTATCCGATCTATGCCTATGGCTCGGAAGCTCAGCGCGAGAAGTACCTGCCCAAGCTGGCGAGCGGCGAATGGATCGGCTGTTTCGGCCTGACCGAGCCCGATCACGGCTCCGATCCGGGCGGCATGAAGACCCGCGCCAAGAAGGTGGCCGGCGGCTATGAAGTGACCGGCGCCAAGATGTGGATTTCCAATTCGCCGCTGGCGCAGGTCTTCGTCGTCTGGGCCAAGACCGAAGACGGCATCATCCGCGGCTTCATCCTGGAAAAGGGCATGAAGGGCCTGTCGGCGCCGAAGATCAACGGCAAGCTCAGCTTGCGCGCCTCGATCACCGGCGAAATCGTCATGGACACCGTGTTCGTGCCGGATGAGAACCTGCTGCCGAATGTGCAGGGCCTGAAGGGTCCGTTCGGCTGCCTGAACAGCGCGCGCTACGGCATCGCCTGGGGCGCCATGGGTGCGGCGGAGGCCTGCTGGCACCAGGCGCGTCAGTATGTGCTGGACCGCAAGCAGTTCAATCGCCCGCTGGCCGCCAACCAGATCATCCAGCTCAAGCTGGCCAACATGCAGACGGAAATCGCGCTCGGCCTCAATGCCGCGCTGCGTGTCGGCCGCCTGCGCGATGCCGGCCAGGAAACTCCGGAGATGATCTCGCTGATCAAGCGCAACAATTGCGGCAAGGCGCTGGATATCGCCCGCATGGCGCGCGACATGCACGGCGGCAACGGCATCCATGAGGATTATCATGTGATGCGCCATCTGGTGAATCTGGAGACGGTGAACACCTACGAGGGCACGCATGACGTCCATGCGCTGATCCTCGGCCGCGCCATGACCGGCATTCAGGCTTTCTACTAAGCCTTCCACTAACAGCAAGGCGGAGGCGCCGGGATGCGCGCGCTCGACGATATCGTTGTGCTCGATCTCAGCCGTGTTTTGGCCGGGCCCTGGTGCACCCAGAACCTGGCCGATCTCGGCGCCACCGTCATCAAGGTGGAAAAGCCGGGCGAGGGCGACGACACGCGCAAATGGGGTCCGGTCTATCTGAAGGACCCCGAAACCGGTGCGCGCGCCGATTCCGCCTATTACCTGGCCGCCAATCGCGGCAAGCGCTCGGTCACCGTCGACATGGCGACGCCGGAAGGCCAGCAGATCCTGCGCGACCTCGCCGCGAAGGCCGATGTCGTGGTGGAGAATTATAAGCTCGGCGGGCTGAAAAAATACGGGCTGGATTACGACAGCCTGTCGAAGCTCAATCCGCGCCTGGTCTACTGCTCGATCACCGGCTTCGGCCAGACCGGGCCTTATGCGCCGCGCGCCGGCTACGACTTTATCATCCAGGGCATGGGCGGGTTGATGAGCGTGACCGGTGAGCGGGACGACCTGCCCGGCGGCGGACCGCAGAAGGCCGGCGTGGCGCTGGCCGATGTGATGACCGGTCTGTATTCGACCATCGCCATCCTCGGTGCGCTGAACCAGCGGCATCGCTCGGGCCGCGGCCAGTATATCGACATGGCGCTGCTGGATGTGCAGGTGGCGGCGCTGGCCAACCAGGCGACCTATTATCTCATCGGCGGCGAAGCGCCGGTGCGCATGGGCAACGGCCATGCCGCCATCGTGCCCTACCAGAGCTTCCCGACCGCCGACGGCCATGTGATCATCGCGGTCGGCAATGACGGCCAGTTCGCCAAGCTGGCCGACGAGCTCGGCCATCCGGAATGGAAGACCGATCCGCGTTTCGCCACCAATATCGAGCGACTGCACAATCGCGCGCTGGTGGTCGGCGCCATCGAAGCGGAAACCCGCAAGCGGACTATGGACGACCTGATCGCGGCACTGGAGAAGCGCCAGGTGCCCTGCGGGCCGATCAACACCATCGACCGCGTTTTCGCCGACCCGCATGTGCAGGCCCGCGGCCTGCGGCAGACCGTGCCGCACGGCCAGCAGGGCAGCCTGCCCAGCGTGGCGAGCCCGCTGCGCCTGTCGGACTCGGCGGTGGCCTACGACCGCGGCCCGCCGCTGCTCGGCGAACATACCGACGAGGTGCTGGCGGAGCAGCTTGGTTTCGATGCGGCGAAACTGGCCGAGCTGCGCGGCAAGGGCGTGATCTAGACCAGGATCACGCCGCCATTCACATGCAGCGTCTGTCCGCTCATGTAGCTGGCGTCGTCCGACGCCAGGAAGATGTAGGCCGGCGCCACCTCATCGGGCTGCCCGGGCCGCTGCATCGGGACCTCCTTGCCGAACTCCGCGACATGTTCGGCCGGGAAGCTGGCTGGAATCAGCGGCGTCCAGATCGGGCCCGGCGCCACGGCATTGACCCGAATGCCCTGTTTCACCAGCGACATGGCGAGCGAGCGGGTGAAGGCCAGCATCGCACCCTTGGTCGCGGAATAATCAATCAGCGTCGGCTGGCCGCGGAAGGCGGTGATCGAGGTGGTGTTAATGATCGCCGCACCTTTCTTCAGGTGCGGCAGCACCGCCTGGGTCAGGTGAAAACTGCCGAAGAGATTGGTGCGGAAGGTGCGTTCCCATTGCCCCGGATCGATCACGGCGAAATCGGTTTCGACATGCTGCTCACCGGCATTGTTCACCAGGATGTCGATATGACCGAAGCTGGCGGCGATCTCCTCCACGCTGCGGTTGATGAAATCGCGATCGGCGATGTCGCCGCAGAACAGCAGGCAGCGTCGACCTTCTGATTCCACTGCAATCTTCGTGGTCTTCGCATCTTCATGCTCATCCAGGTAGAGGATGGCGATATCGGCGCCTTCCTTGGCGAAGCCGATGGCAACGGCGCGGCCGATGCCGCTGTCGCCGCCGGACACTACGGCAACCCTGCCGACAAGCTTGCCGGCGGGTTTATAGCGCCGCATGAAGGATTGCGGTTCGGGCGTCATGGCGCCTTCACTGCCGGGCTGGCTGTCCTGGTGCTGCGGGGGCAGGTCTTTGGGGCGACGGGCAGTGTTGGTCATGATGGCCTCCTGAACGAACTGGGCAGCGGACTCAATGGCCTGCGACGTGTATTGTTCCGGAACTTAGCCTTGCATGGAGGGTTAGGCCGATATGCCATCCCACCGCCTCGCCACCTACAACCGCAAACGCGATTTCAGCAAAACCGCCGAGCCGCGCGGCAAAGCGCAAAAACGCAACCAGCATCGTTTCGTGATCCAGAAGCACGATGCCAGCCATCTGCATTTCGATTTCCGCCTCGAGCATGACGGCGTCCTGAAATCCTGGGCGGTGCCGAAAGGGCCGAGCCTCGACCCGGCCGACAAGCGGCTGGCCGTGCAGGTGGAAGATCATCCGATCGATTACGGGCGGTTCGAGGGTACCATCCCGGAAGGCGAATATGGCGGCGGCACGGTGCAGCTGTGGGATCGCGGCCACTGGCAGCCGGTGGATACCGACGATCCTGGCCAGGCCCTGCGCAAGGGCAAGATCGCCTTCGAACTGGAGGGTGAGCGCCTGCACGGCCGCTGGGCGCTGGTGCAGATGCGCGGCCCGCGCAACAAGAGCGGCAGGAACTGGCTGCTGATCAAGGAAAAGGATCGTTTCGTCCGTACCGGTAAAGCGGCGGACATCGCCGCACTCGATGAGTCGGTGGCGAGCGGTCGCAGCCTGGCGGAAATCGCCGAGGGTGAGGCGCCGGAATGGCGTAACGGCAAGGCGCGCAAACCGAAGCGCAACGGGAAGACGGCGAAGAAGAAAGCGGCGGGTCGTAAGGCGGGCACCGCAATGCCCGGCTTCATCGCGCCGCAACTGGCCAAACTCTGGGATCATCCGCCGGAAGAAGATGGCTGGGCGCATGAGATCAAGTTCGACGGCTACCGCATCCAGCTGCATATCCAGGGCGGCAGGGTGATCGCCTGGTCGCGCAGCGGACTGGACTGGACGGAAAAGTTTCCCGAGATTGTCGCCGCGGCGCGCCGGCTGCCCGATGGCATCATCGATGGCGAGGTCTGCGCGCTGGCCGAGGGCGACCGGCCGGATTTTCCGGCCCTGCAGGCGGCGCTGCAGGAGGGCGATACCGGCGGCCTGGTCTTCTTTGCCTTTGATCTGCTGTGGGCCAAAGGCGAAGACCTGCGCGACCAGCCGTTTGAGACGCGCAAGCAAAGCCTGAAGGCGTTCCTGCCGGCAGAGAGGCAACAGAAACGCATCCGTTTCGTGCCGCATTTCATTTCGCCGGGCGAGGCGCTGCGGCTGTCGTCCTGTCGCATGGGGCTGGAAGGCATCGTCTCCAAGCAGCTGGATGCGCCTTATCGCTCCGGCCGCAGCGACCTCTGGATCAAGACGAAATGCCGCGGCCGGCAGGAATTCGTCATCGGCGGCTACAGTAAGGGGGCTGCAGGCAAAAGCATCGGCGCCCTGCTGATGGGCGTCTATGATGGCAAGGCGCTGCGTTATCGCGGCCGGGTGGGCACCGATTTCAACGGTCGCGTCGCGGCGATGCTGGCGAAAGCACTGAAAAAACTGGAAACCGCGCGCACGCCCTTCACCGGTACCCAGACGGACAAAACCTCGGATGTGACCTGGGTCAAACCCAGACTGGTCGGCGAGGTGGAATATGGCGGCTGGACCGGTGACGGCCTGCTGCGGCATGCGGCCTTCAAAGGGTTGCGCGAGGACAAGCCGGCATCCAGCGTGCGCGGGGAGGGCAAGGCCGTGGCAAAGGCAAAGATTGCAGACGCCCAGAGCAAGGTGACGCTGAGCAACCCGGACAAGCTGCTCTGGCCGAAGGAACGCATCACCAAGGCCGACCTGGCGGCCTATTACGCACGTATGGCGGAGCCGTTGCTGCGCTTTGCCGGTCATCGCCCGGTCTCGATCGTCCGGGCGCCGGACGGCATCGCAGGCGATACCTTTTTCCAGCGCCATCATAACCGCGGTACCTCGGCGCTGATCGGCAAGGTGAAGCTGCCAGGCGACAGGCAACCCTATCTGGTGGTCGACGACGCCGAAGGCCTGCGTGCCATGGCGCAGTGGGGCGTGGTGGAACTGCATCCCTGGGGATCGACGGTGAAGGACATTGCGCATCCTGACCAGCTGATCTTCGACTTCGACCCCGACGAGGCCGTGCCGTTCAGCCGGCTCAAGACGGCGGCCTTCGCCATGCGTGACCGGCTTGCTGATCTCGGCCTCGCCAGCTTCCCCAAACTGACTGGCGGCAAGGGTATCCATGTGGTGGTGCCGCTGAAACCCCAGGGCAAACGAGGGGCCGACTGGAAACAGGCCAAGGCCTTCACCCATGCACTGGCGCAGGCCTTCGAACAGGCCGATCCGGAGCATTTCATCGCCGAGGCGCGCAAGGCCAAGCGCAAGGGCAAGATTTTCGTGGATTATCTGCGCAACGACCGCAGTGCGACGGCGGTGGCCTGCTGGTCGCCGCGCGCCCGCTCCGGTGCGCCCATAGCGGTGCCAGTCACTTGGGACTTCCTGGAAAAACAGAGGCGTCTGCCGGTCTTTACCATGAAGAAGCTGAAGGATGCGCGGGCCCATATCGGCGACTGGGACGATTTCGAGGCCAGCCGCAGGGTGCTGACGAAGACTATGCTGCGGCGCGCCGGCGTGTAGGACGTTTCGCCTTGGCGCGTGTTCTGGCGCGCGGCGACGCGGTCTTGCGGCGTGCGGTCTTGCGGCGCGTGGTCTTCTTGCCGCCCGTATCGCCGCCGCCTTTCAGGCTGCGGCGCAGCGCGGCCAGCAGGTCGCTATCCTCGGCCTTGTCCTCGTCCACTGGTTTCGCCGTGATCTTCTGGCCCTTCTGCTTGCGCCGGATGATCTTGCGCAGGGCATCTTCATAGCGGTCGGTGAAGTCGGCCGGATCGAAGGCCTCGGCCTGCTGGTCGATGATCTTCTCGGCGATGGCCAGCATCTTGCGGTCCGGCTTGCGCGCCGGAATGCCGCGGAAAATGCTGTCTTCCTCGCGGATTTCGTCATGACTGCGCAATGTGGTGAGCAGCAGGCCACGGCCGCGCGGCTCCACGGCCACGACACGCTCTCGCGTATGCATCACCACGCGTCCGATGGCGATACGCTGAGTCTTTTCCATCGCCTCGCGGATGATTGCATAGGCCTCCATCGCATTCCTGCCGTTGGGGGCGACGTAATAAGGCTGGTCCCAGTAGACCCGGTCGATCGCGTTCATTTCGACAAAACTTTCGATGTCGATATTCTTGGTCGATTCGATGCGGGCAGCCTCAATCTCGGCCTTGCTCAGGATGACATAGCGGTTCTTGCCGACATCAAAACCGCGCTGCAGGTCGGTGCGCTTCATCGCGCCCAGCTTGGGGTCATGCGGCACCATGCGGATGCGGCTATGCGTCTTCTTGTGGATCAGGTGGAAGGACACGTCATTGCCACGTGTCGTGGCACTGAACAGTGCCACCGGGCAGGACACCAGCGAGAGTTTCAGATGGCCTTCCCAGCTCGGGCGTTGCATGGCGAATCTCCGCGCAAAAATGACAGCGACAGAGTCGAACGGAAGCCGCGGGGCAGGGTTCCTGCCGGATTTTTCGCCAGGGCGAGGGAACGCATATGGTTCCGCCGGGTTGACTCGCCAGCCAGGTCATTCAGGAGGGCGCCATGCAGAACCAGACTATTCCGGCCCGGCCGGAGGTCCTCCCGGAGCATGTGCCCGCTGCCCGTCCCGGCCTGCCGCCCAGGCCCGAGCAGGGGGGCAATCCCCATGCCCAGCGCCAGCAGGAGCAGGCACAGCAGCAGATTCAGCAGTAATCGGCACAATCAGGCCGCCGGCAGACGGATCCAGAAACGGCTGCCGACCTGTTCTTCGCTTTCAAAACCGATCTCGCCGTTCATCGCATGGGTCAGGCGCCGGGCAATCGCCAGGCCGAGTCCGAGGCCGGCAACGGCGCTGCCTTCGCGGCCCAGACGATTGAAGCTCTGGAAGGCATCGTGCTGGCGCTCGGCCGGAATGCCGCAGCCGGTGTCCTGGACATAGAGCGTGACCTGCCGGTTGGCATCGCAGGCGCAGCCCAGCGTGATGCGGCCGCCGGCGGCGGTGAACTTGAAGGCATTGCTGATGAAATTGCCGACAATGCGTAACAGCTGAGTATAGTCGGCCCGCAAGGTGAGCGGCTGTTCGCAGAGCTGGCGGGTCAAGGTCACCTGGTTCAGCCTGGCGGCCGGCAGATGTAACTGGAAGGCCTCGCTGATCACGTCCTGAGCCTGAACCGGTTCGATGTCGAAGGGGACGGCCCCGGCCTCAAGCTGCGCCATGGTCAGCATGCCATCGGTAAGATGGAGCAGCGTCTGGCCCGCAGTCTTGATCGCATCGACATACCCCAGATCGTCCCGGGTGAACTTGCCGCCCGGGTTCATTTCCAGAATCTGTGAAAAGCCGAGGATGGCGTTGAGCGGCGTGCGGAATTCGTGGCTCATGGAGCTGAGGAATTTTCTCTTCAGCTGGTTGGCGGCGACCTGGGCGGTGGCGAGCCGCTCGGCCTGGATTTGCGCCTTGTGCAGTTCCAGTTCATCCACGGTGATGGCGGCCAGCCTGCGCAGGCGCAGCACATCATCGGCCGAGATGCGGCGCGACCGGTGGTCGAGTATGCAAAGGGAGCCCAGGCGATGGCCGTCGTGGTCGGTCAGCGGAATGCCGGCGTAAAAGCGGATATGGGGCGCATTGCACACCAGCGGATTTTTGCGAAACAACGGATGGTCGAGGGCGTTCTCGACAACGAAGGGTGCGTCATCAAGGATGGCATGGGCGCAGAAGGCGATGTCGCGCGGGGTTTCGCGCACCGGCAGGCCATGGCTGGACTTGAACCATTGCCGTTCGGAATCGACCAGCGTGACCAGCGCAATCGGCACGTCGAACAGATCGGCGGCCAGCTCCGTGATGCGATCGAATCGTTCATCGGCGGCGGTGTCGAGAATGCTATAGTCGCGCAGAGCCGCAAGGCGCTGGTTTTCATGGGCAGGCAGGGCGGCTGGAACGGTCATGGCATCTCGTCTTGAGCTGCGGCAGCGTGGCTGCGACGGCGGCTGAGGCGGACGCTACATCACAGCCCGCGGCTCGGCGCCTTACTTTCCGATAACGCTATGGCTTTTGTCGGGGACGTGAAAAATGCAATAAAATCAAGGTCGCATGAGTGGTTGACCAGCCTTCCGCAGACAGACGATATAGTCTTGAATGTCGCATGGGTTGATGGCGCCGCCGATATGAATCCCGTGGCGTGCAGGGCCCTGTCGGCGCGGTGCAGCCAAAGGCTTTGACAAGGCGTCATCCGCGCCCTGACTTTGCATCTCCCAGCTGGAGATTTTGATCATGGCAGTGAGTGGTATCGGCCGGACCAGGGATATTGTCGCAGTTTTTCTGCTGCTGATTGCCGCGCCGACATGGGCGCAGCCCAGGCTGCAATCCGGGCCGAATTTCGAAAGCATTGCACCTGAATCGGCCACCGGCCGCAGCGAGAAGGCGGCTGTACGGACCAGCCGGTATATGGCGGCTGCGGCCAATCCCCATGCCGCCGAAGCCGGCGCGCAGATCATGGCGCAGGGCGGCTCCGCAGTGGATGCCGCCATTGCCACGGCACTGGTGCTCAATCTGGTGGAACCGCAATCGGCCGGCATCGGCGGCGGCGGCTTCATGCTGGTCTGGGACAATGCGCGGCAGACACTGCGTGCTTTCGACGGGCGCGAAACCGCACCGGCAGGAGTCGACCGGCTGCTGTTCTACAATGCGGCCGGCCAGAAAAAGAGCTTCATGGAAGCCGTGGTCGGCGGCGCCTCGGTCGGTGTGCCCGGCATGCTGCGCATGTTCGAACTGGCGCATGCCGAATACGGCCGGCTGCCCTGGGGTGCGCTGTTCCAGCCGGCGATCCGGCTGGCCGAGGCCGGCTTCGCGGTTTCGCCGCGGCTGCATGCGCTGCTTGATCGCGACCAGCATCTGCGCCAGGTGCCGCAGGCGCGCGCATTGTTCTATACCGAAGGTGGAGTGCCGAAAGCGGTCGGCAGCCTGCTGGTCAATGCGCCGCTGGCGGCAGCCTTGCGGCGCATCGCCAGCGAAGGTGCCAGTGCCTTCTATACCGGCGCCATCGCGGCCGATATTGTCGCCACGGTGCGCCATGCGCCCGGCAATCCCGGCGCGATGACGCTGCAAGACCTGGCCGATTATCGCGCCACGGAACGCGATCCGGTCTGTGCGCCGTATCGCGCCTATCGCATCTGCTCCATGCCGCCGCCATCCTCCGCCGTGAACATGCTGCAGGCGCTCGGCATCCTGGCACATTACGAGATCGCGCAATATGCGCCGCTGTCACCGGAGGCCGTGCATCTGATTGCCCAGGCCGAACGGCTCGGCTATGCCGACCGCGATTTTTACGTGGCCGATCCCGATCATGTGCAGATACCGCTCAGCGGCCTGATCGACCGTGGCTATCTTGCCGGCCGTGCCCGGCTGGTCGATCCCGCGCGCGGCAGCGCCCAGCCGGCAGCAGCGGGCGAGCCGCCGACCAAGCACGGCGCCCTGCCGCATCCCGGCCATGACAGTGCCGTCGAACTGCCCTCCACCACGCATGTCTCGGTGGTGGATGCGCAACGCAACGCCGTGGCGATGACAGTGACGATCGAAAATGTCTTCGGCGCGAAGCAGATGACCCACGGTTTCCTGCTCAACAACCAACTGACGGATTTCTCGTCCGAGGCCGAAGAGAATGGTCGTGCTGTTGCCAATCGTATCGAACCCGGCAAACGCCCGCGCAGCTCGATGGCGCCGACTGTGGTGTTCAACGGCGATGGCAGCCTGCGCCTCGTGATCGGCTCGCCCGGCGGCAGCCGCATCCTCGGCTATGTGGCGCAGAGCATCATCGGCGTGCTGGACTGGAACCTGGATATCCAGCAGGCGATCAGCCTGCCGCATGTGCTCGACCGCAATACCGGGCTGGAACTGGAGCAGGATACCGCCGCCGCCGGCCTGGCTGAAACGATGCGGGCGCGGGGCCACAGGGTGAGCGTACTGGAGCTGAACAGCGGCCTGCAGGGCATCGAGTTGCGCGGCGACGGCAGCCTGATCGGCGGTGCCGATCCGCGCCGCGAGGGCATCGCGGTCGGGCGCTAGCGCATTGGTCGGGAAGCTGGAGCGGGTGAGGGGAATCGAACCCCCGTCGTAAGCTTGGGAAGCTTCTGCTCTGCCATTGAGCTACACCCGCCCGCAGCCGGAAGATAGCCAAGGGCGCCGGCGGTGACAACAGGGCCGCGCCCGGTCCGGCCAGCGGTCAGTGCGTCTCGGCCATGGCGGCTGCGATCTGGTCGGGCGTCAGGTCGAAATGCCGCGCCAGGCCGGCCGCGCCGGCCCCGGTCAGCGTCACGGCGCGGCTGTCGCGCCGCCGCTCCAGCCAGCCCAGGTCGAAGCAGCGTTCGGCCAGTGCCGCGCCCAGGCTGCCGGCCAGATGCGGGCTGCGTTCGCTCCAGTCCAGGCAGGCACGGGCGAAGCGGCGTTTGCCTCCACCGGGTTTGCCCCGGGCGAGCGCATCCACATCGATTTGCAGGGCGGCAAAGAGCCGCCGGCCTGCAGACGTGACCACGAAATCCTCTTCCGACTGGCCGGCCGGCAGCAGGCAGCCGCGCGCCACCAGCTGGTCGAACAGGCAGACGCCGAGCCTGCCGGCGATATGGTCGTAGCAGGTGCGCGCCGCGCGCAGCGCGCCGGCTACGCGGGTATGGTGATGGTGCTTCGGCAGCGGGCGTTCGCCGGCCAGCGCCATCAGGCTTTCAATGGCGACTGCCACCTGCGCATTGGCAAGATGGTAGTAACGGTGACGACCCTGTTTCGCCAGACCGAGCAGCCCGCCTTCCGACAGCTTGGCGAGATGGCCGCTGGTGGTCTGCGGCGAGACGCCGGCGATATGCGCCAGCTCCTTGGCGGTGCGGGCGCGGCCATCCATCAGCGCCTTCAGGATATTGGCACGCGCCGGATCGCCGATCAGGGCCGCGATTTTCGCCACATGGGGGTCGTTGCTGCTCATGGCGCGACTCTAGGTGCAGCGTCAGCTGTCGTCCATCTGCAACACTACGGTCCCGGACGAAGCATCGGCGCGATGTGCAGACGGAACGCTGCCGTTACTGGTGACATCAGATGTCAGTGTCATGGCCTATGGTCATGTTCACGTCATCGCAGCCGGATAGGTTTGCAGGACGGAACAAT
Source organism: Ferrovibrio sp. (assembly GCF_025869515.1). Taxonomy (GTDB): domain Bacteria; phylum Pseudomonadota; class Alphaproteobacteria; order Ferrovibrionales; family Ferrovibrionaceae; genus Ferrovibrio. Next base: position 3,215 of record NZ_JAOZVR010000055.1, on the reverse strand, counting down.
AAAAAAGGAGTCTCGCCATGCCTCAGACCCTGATTGCCGGTTCGCGCAGCCACAGCGCACCCGCAGACCCGCTGCAGAAGCCGCGCCATCTGTTGACGACCCTTGTCCTGCAGGTGGTCGCGTCGCAGCGGATGCGGCGTGAGCGCGGGCAGCTTGCCGAACTGAGCGACGCCACGCTCAAGGATCTCGGCCTCACGCGCGCCGATGTCTGGAATGAGTTGCGTAAACCGGCCTGGCGTCGCTGAGGCGCCAGATCGATAGGCTAGATGGGGAAGATCAGGCAGGTGGTGGTGCCGGTGGCGAGAATCTTGCCGTTGGCATCGACGATGCGGCCCTCGGCGGTGCCGACGCGGCTGCCGACCTGGATCGCGTTGCCCTCGGCATAGACCGTGCCGGTCTTGTGCGTGATCGCCCGCACCAGACTGACCTTGTATTCCAGCGTGGTGTAACCCATGCCCCTGGGCAGCATCGACTGCACGGCGCAGGACATGCAGCTGTCCAGCATGGTGCCGGCATAGCCGCCATGCACACTGCCGATCGGATTGTAATGCGTCAGGTCGGGCCGACCGGCAAAGACGATGCGGCCGGGTTCGGCCTCATGAATCCACATCTTCATCAGTTCGGCGATCGGCGCGCCGGGCAGTTCGCCGCTCATGAGCTTGCGGAACAGCTCGATGCCCTCCAGCTCGCGCAGGGTCTCCAGCGGCACCGGCGCATAGCGGCCGCCGGTCGGCGGCTGGAGATCGGCGGAGCGGGCGGGTGCGACGGACGGCTGCGGTGCGGCGGACATGGGGACTCCTGTCTCGGGTCGTTTCTGGGCCGGCAGGCAAAAATGGGGAGGCCGGAAGTTGTGGCAGACCGGCGATCCGGTGAGTTACCGGGAGGATGGCTTGCCGGGCTGCCATATATCGTGTATATACACGTTATGAACCGGGTCCCGCAAGCGTCCAATTCCAGCGCCGAGAGTTTCATCCTGCCGCCACCGATGCCGGATGGCCGCGAACGCTGCCTGTGCTTCCAGCTGCGGGCCGCGGCGCGGCGGGCCAGTGCGCTCTATACCAGCCGGCTGGCCCCCATCGGTCTCGGCCTGCCGCAATACAGCCTGGTCGGCATGGCCTGGGCCTGCGAGAAGCAGAACGGTCGTCCGCCCAGCATCACCGAACTGGCGACGGCGCTGGACCTGGATCGCAGCACGCTGAGCCGCAATCTCAAGCCGATGATCGAGGCCGGCCTGGTGGAGGTGGCGCCGAGCGGCCATGGCCGCGCCAAACTGGTGCGGGCCACGCGCGAAGGCCGTGCCGCCTATCGCGCCGGTGTAACGCTGTGGCGCGCCGCGCAGGACGAGGCGCAGGCCGCGCTCGGCATGCAATTCACCGGCCTGATGCAGGCGCTGGAAGCCACCATTGCCGGCCTGCCGTCGGCGGCCGGCAGCACTGCCGCCAACGACCTCTGATCCTGAAATTCGGGCGCTTGGCCAAGACTTAAGTCTTGGCCGGGCCTATGCTTTGGTCGAAAGCCGAGGCGGCCCGCCTTGTCCCTACCCAGCGTTGCGGGCATCATCGCGGCCGATTGAGGGAACGCCGCCGGCCCGCCAGGGATGCTGGGAGACGCCAGGGTCATGATTCTGGCTGATCCGGCCGGTCGGACGAACGCATGAAGGGAGCCAAAAACATGGCTGATAACGAGCTGTTTCCGGTGGCCGCCGACTGGGCCGAGCGTGCCTGGGTCGATGCCGGCAAATACAAGGCGATGTACGAGCGGTCGATGCAGGATCCGAACGGTTTCTGGGCCGAACACGGCAAGCGCGTCGACTGGATCAAGCCCTTCACCCAGGTGAAGGACGTTTCCTTCGACAAGAAGGACCTGCATATCCGCTGGTTTGCCGACGGTGTGCTGAATGTCTCGGTCAATTGCATCGACCGCCATCTGGCCGAGCGCGCCAACCAGACCGCGATCATCTGGGAAGGTGACGATCCGTCGAAGTCGGAGCATATCACCTACCAGAAACTGCACGACGAAGTCTGCCGCATGGCCAATGTGATGAAGGCCAACGGCGTCAAGAAGGGTGACCGTGTCACCATCTATCTGCCGATGATCCCGGCGGCGGCCTATGCCATGCTGGCCTGCGCCCGCATCGGGGCCACCCATTCCATCGTGTTCGGCGGGTTCTCGCCGGACAGCCTGGCCAACCGGATCCAGGATTGCGACAGCCAGTTCGTCATCACTGCCGATGAAGGCCTGCGCGGCGGCCGTCCGGTGCCGCTGAAGGCCAATACCGATGCGGCGCTGAAAAGCTGCCCCGGCGTGAAGAAGGTGCTGGTGGTCAGGCATACCGGCGGCAAGGTCGACTGGCTCGCCGCCCGCGATCTGTGGTTCCATGAAGAGGCCGCCAAGGTGCCGGCGACCTGCGCGCCGGAGCCGATGAACGCGGAAGATCCGCTCTTCATCCTCTATACCTCGGGTTCGACCGGCAAGCCGAAGGGCGTGCTGCACACCACCGGCGGCTATCTGGTCTTCGCCGCGATGACGCACCAGTATGTCTTCGATTATCACGACGGTGAAATCTACTGGTGCACAGCCGATGTGGGCTGGGTCACCGGGCACAGCTACATCGTCTACGGCCCGCTGGCCAATGGCGCCACCACGCTGATGTTCGAGGGCGTGCCGAACTATCCGGATGCCTCGCGCTTCTGGCAGGTGATCGACAAGCACAAGGTCAATATCTTCTACACCGCCCCCACCGCGATCCGCGCCCTGATGCGCGAAGGCGAGGCGCCGGTGAAAAAGACCAGCCGCGCCTCGCTCCGCCTGCTCGGCTCGGTGGGCGAGCCGATCAATCCGGAAGCCTGGCTGTGGTATCACCGCGTGGTCGGCGACGGCCGCTGCCCGATCGTCGATACCTGGTGGCAGACCGAGACCGGCGGCATCCTGATCACGCCGCTGCCCGGCGCCATCGCGCAGAAGCCCGGTTCCGCGACGCTGCCTTTCTTCGGCGTCAAGCCCGAACTGGTCGATGGCGAAGGCAATGTGCTGGAGGGGGCGACCGAGGGGAATCTGTGCATCAGTGACAGCTGGCCAGGCCAGATGCGCACGGTCTATGGCGATCACCAGCGCTTCATCGATACCTATTTCAGCACCTTCCCCGGCAAGTATTTTACCGGCGACGGCTGCCGCCGCGATGCCGATGGCTATTACTGGATCACCGGCCGCGTCGA
>NZ_JAOZVR010000054.1 GCF_025869515.1 Ferrovibrio sp. | reverse complement strand
TCTGGACACGCCCGTCAGCGCCGCGCAGCTCGGGGGCCCATCTGCTGCCGCCGATCTTTCGCTCTGGGCGCTCGTCCTCCAGGCCGACTGGATCGTCAAGGCCGTCATGCTGATGCTCATCCTGGCCTCGTTCTGGTCGTGGGCGATCATCTTCGACAAGCTGATCAAGATCCGCCGCGTCATGAACGACACCGACAAGTTCGAAAACGACTTCTGGTCGGGCGGCTCGCTCGACGCCCTGTATGACCGCCTCTCCATGGCCGGCCCGCAGCATCCGATGGCGGTGCTGTTCGTCGCCGCCATGCGCGAATGGCGCCGCTCCACCGAGCGCGGCCTGGTGCGCGGCAAGCAGGGGCTCGGCTCGCTGCAGGTCCGCATCAACCAGGTCATGCGTGTCTCCATCGACCGCGAGATGGAGCGCCTGGAACGCTATCTCGGCTTTCTCGCCTCGGTCGGTTCGGTCTCGCCCTTCGTCGGCCTGTTCGGCACCGTCTGGGGTATCATGAACTCCTTCCACGCCATCGCCTCGTCGAAGAACACCTCGCTGGCCGTGGTGGCGCCGGGTATCGCGGAAGCACTGTTCGCCACCGCGCTGGGCCTGCTCGCCGCGATCCCGGCGGTGATGGCCTATAACAAGTTCTCCAACGATCTCGGCCGGCTCAACGTGCGGCTCGAAGGCTTTGCCGGCGAATTCTCGGCGCTGATGTCGCGCCAGCTCGACGAAGAGGCGGCCTGATCATGGCGATCCAGATGGGCAGCGGTTCCACCCGCGGCGGCCGGCGCACCCGCCGGCCGATGTCGGAGATCAACGTCACCCCGCTGGTCGACGTGATGCTGGTGCTGCTGATCGTCTTCATGGTGGCGGCGCCGCTGCTCACCGTCGGCGTGCAGGTCGATCTGCCCAAGACCCAGGCGGCGGCGATCCAGGGCCAGGACGAACCCCTGAGCGTGACCATCGATGCCAAGGGGGTCGTTTACCTTCAGGAAAGCCCGGTCGATATAGACCAGCTGGTGCCGCGCCTGCAGGCGATCGCCGGCAATGCGCCGGAGCGCCGCATCTTCGTGCGCGGCGACCAGGCGATCAATTACGGCAAGGTGCTGGAAGTGATGGGGCTGATCAATACCGGCGGTTTCACCAAGGTGGCCCTGGTCGGCAATCCCCCCGCCACGGCGGCGCCGCGGCGTTAACAGGTAATTGACCGGCGGCGGCCAGGGGCCGCTGAGGCGGGCGTAGCAGAGGGTCGAATACAGCGTGCAGCGGAAGTCATACATATTCTCGGCCAGTCTGCATGGCGGCATCATGGCCTTCGCCGTGTTCGGTCTGCCGCATCTGTTCGACACGCCGCGCGAACCCGAGCCGATGGTGGTGCTGGCCGAATTCGCGCCGATCGCCGAGAAGACCAATGTGCCCAAGCCGCAGCCCAAGGTGGTCGAAACCAAGGCCGAGCCGAAGGAAGAGCCGGTTCCCGATCAGAAGCCGACCCCCGAGCCGCCCAAGCCGCAGCCGCAGGCGGTGACACCGCCTCCTCCGCCGCCGCCGCCGGCACCCGAGCCGCCGAAACAGGCCGAGGCTCCCAAGCCCACGCCGATGCCCGAGCCGGTGCCGTCGCCCAAGCCGCTGCCCAAGCCCAAGGAAGTGGTGGAGACGCCCGAGCCGCCCAAGGTGGCCGAGAAACCGAAGCCGGAAGCCAAGCCGGCGCCGCCGAAGACCACCCAGCGGGTCGAGGAAAAGAGCAAGGCGCCGAATTTCTCCGACGTCGCCGCCCTGGTGAACAAGATGAAGGCGCCGCCGGCGCCGCAGCCGCAGCAGGCGCCGCAGACCGCCTCGCGTCAGCCGCCCGCCGCGGCGCCGCGCGCAGAAGGCCCGTCGAATCCCAACCTGCCGGTCTCGATGAGCGAGAAGGATTTCATCCGCAAGCAGGTCGAAGACAAATGGCAGTTCGATATCGGCGCCAAGGATGCCAGCAATCTGCTCGTGAAAATCCGTTTCAGCCTGAATACGGATGGCAGCCTGCGCACGCAGCCTGAAATCGTCGATACCGCCCGCATGTATCTGCCCGGGCAGGAAAGCTATCGCGCGGCCGCCGAATCGGCGAAGCGCGCCGTGCTGAAGGCGGCGCCGTTCCAGTTGCCGCCGGGCGACAAGGATAAGTGGAACCAGGAAATTATTCTGAATTTTGACCCGCGCATGATGCTGGGCGGGTAAAGCGATAGGGAGACAGGGATGAATCGGATGTCGATTTTGCCAGCGGCTGGCATGATGAAAGCCGGCGTGATGGCGCTGATGCTGGCGCTGTTCGTCGCGACTGCCGGCCATGCCGCCGTCGAAATCGACATTACACGCGGCAACTTCAAGCCGGTACCGATCGCGATTTCCGACCTCGACGGCGACAACCCGCAGGCGCTCAAGCTGGGCACCGATGTCGCCCGCGTCATCCGCGCCGATCTGGAGCGGTCCGGTCTGTTCAAGCCGGTCGATCCGCGCGCCCATATTCAGACGCCGCAGCAGATGCGCGTGCAGCCGCGCTTCGGCGACTGGCGCGTCATCAATGTCGATGCGCTGGTCAATGGCCGCATTGAAATGCAGGCCGATGGCCGTCTGCGTGGCGAATTCCGCCTGTGGGACGTGGCCGCCGAGAATCAGATGACCGGCCTGGCGCTGTTCACCACGCCCGATAACTGGCGCCGCCTGGCGCATCTGATCGCCGATGCGATCTACAAACGCGTCACCGGCGAGGATGGTTATTTCGACACCCGCATCGTCTATGTCGCCGAGAGCGGCCCGCCCGATCGCCGCGTGAAAAGGCTGGCGATCATGGACCAGGATGGCGAGAAGCACCGCTTCCTCACCGACGGCCGCTATCTGGTGCTGACGCCGCGCTTCAGCCCGGGCCAGCAGGAAATCACCTATCTCAGCTACTTCAACGACAAGCCGCGCGTGTATCTGTTCAACATCGATACCGGGCAGCAGGAACTGGTCGGCGATTTCCCGGGCATGACCTTTGCCCCGCGTTTCTCGCCCGACGGCAACCGTGTGATCATGTCGCTGGCCACGGACGGCAATTCCGATGTCTACATGATGGATCTGCGCACGCGGCAGCGGCAGCGCCTGACCAGCGATCCGGCCATCGACACCTCGCCCAGTTTCGCGCCCGATGGGCGTCGCATCACCTTCAACTCTGATCGCGGCGGCACCAAGCAGATTTACACCATGAATGCGGATGGTTCGGACCAGAAGCGCATCAGCTTCGGCCAGGGCCGCTACTCGACGCCGGTGTGGTCGCCGCGCGGCGATCTCATTGCCTTCACCAAGGAATATCAGGGCCAGTTCTCGATCGGCGTGATGCGCCCCGATGGCAGCGGCGAGCGCATTCTCTCGTCGAACAGCGTGGTGCAGGAAGCGCCGACCTGGGCGCCGAACGGCCGCGTGCTGATGTTCTATCGCGAGACTCCGTGGAATTCGGCGGGCAGGGGCCAGCGCGTGCGCCTGATCTCGATCGATCTCACCGGTTTCAACGAGCGCGAAATCCCGACCCCGATCGACGCCTCCGATCCGGCCTGGTCGCCGCTGTCGCCGCTGGTGCGCTGAGTCAGGCCCGGGGTCCCGCCAAAGGTCGCAGGGGCCACCGGGACTTGACCAGGGGTTGATCGGGCGGCGGGTCCGGGACAGATGGGCTCTACAGCCTGTGGGTATCTTTGCGAAAACGGACCCCTGTTGCAGAAATGCCGCAGGGGTCTGTTTAGTGTTTACAAGCCCTTACACCTATTGATTCAGGAAAAACCGGTGGATATAGTCGACCGTGACGTAATGGCTTGAACCTTGGGGTTCCGGCAACGTTTGCTCTTGGCTGCGGATTTTTAGGACTCCGTGCCGAGCGGCGACGACCGGTCTAGCTGGGGGTCCTGCCGCACGCTTCGTGTCCGGATCGAAAAAACTCGCAGCCGGATATGGAACGCAAGTTGCGCTTCGCTGTTCAGGTACCTGACTCACTTCTCGAAACCCTTGGAGGGATAATAAAAATGCGCCTCAACACCTTCGGCTCCAAGTTCCTGGCCGTGGCTGCCGTGGGCTTGCTTCTCGCCGCTTGCGAATCGGCTCCGACTCCGTCCGCTTCGACCAGCGGCGCCGGCACTGGCGGCGCCACCGCAACCGGTCCGGCTGCCAGCATCGCGCCGGGCACCGTGCAGGATTTCCAGGTCAACGTCGGCGACCGCGTTTTCTTCGACTATGACAAGTTCGAAGTGAAGCCGGCCGGCAAGGCCACGCTGGACAAGCAGGCTGCCTGGCTGAAGCGCTATGGCCAGTGGAAGGTCGTGATCGAGGGTCATGCCGACGAACGCGGCACCCGCGAGTACAACCTGGCGCTCGGCGAGCGTCGCGCCAATGCCGTCAAGACCTACCTGGCCAACCAGGGCATCCCGGCGAACCGCATCACCACGATCTCCTACGGTAAGGAGCGTCCGGTGGCGCTGGGTTCGAACGAGGCCGCCTGGGCCCAGAACCGTCGCGGTGTGACGGTCCTGTCGAACTAATTCTGGCCGGGCGGCCCAAGCTAAATCAGCCTGGGCCGCCTGACCGAAGGTTCCGGAACACCCGCCTGTCGCAGGACAGGCGGGTGTTTTGCGTTCAGGGTGTTTTTTTGCGTTCAGGGGATTTTCGGCCGGGCCATGCGCCAGCGCGGCGGCGCCGTTGCGAACCGCCATGCTTTTGACGTAAACCCCGGTAAAATCGATAAACTCGGTTTTCTGTCCCGATTCGGCTTCCCGAGTCGGAATTCCGTGGGGTTTGCCATGCCGGGATTTGCCATGCCTGCGTCATCCGTTGCCAGACTTCTGCCGGCCCTGCTGCTTGTGACCGGCTTCGCCCTGTCTTCATGGGCGCTGCCCGCCGCCGCGCAGGATGCCCAGACGCTCGACCGCATCAACCGGCTCGAAAACGACCTGCGCACATTGCAGCGCCAAGTCTATCGCGGCGGCACTGCCCCAAATTCTGGGCCGGCATCTCCGGCGGGCAGCGGCGGCAGCCTGACCGAAACCGGCAGCGACGGTTCCTCGCCGGCCAATCGCCTCAATGCCCGCATCGACGAGCTGGAAAACCAGATCCGCCAGATGATCGGCCGCTTCGAGGAGGTCGAATTCTCCTCCAGCCAGGCCAACCGCCGCATCGACAAGCTGGTCGAGGATGTCGACTTCCGCCTCAACCAGCTGGAACGCGGCGGCCAGCCGCAAGGTCAGCAGAGTGCGCCGCAGACCGGCAGCGTCGAACAGGTGAAGCCCAGCGCGCAGCAGCAGGGCGTTCCGGCGCCCGGTACGCCCGTCCAACAGCAGCAGAATCTGGCGCGCGGCTCGACGTCCTCCACGCCGGGCCAGGCGCCGACGAAAGAGGGCGTGCTCGGCTCGATGCCGGTGGACGCGCAGGGCCGGCCGCTGCCAGGGAGTGCATCCGGCAGTGCCCCCGCCGCCCAGCAGCAGACCGCGCGCGCGCCGACACCGCCCGCCGCGTCCGGCAAGGGCAAGCTGCCGGCCGGTTCGCCGCAGGAGCGCTACAATTACGCCTACAAGCTGCTGGTGCAGAGCGACTATGCCGATGCCGAATCCGCCTTCCGCGAATTCATCGGCGCCCATCCGCAGGATGCGCTGGCCGGCAACGCGCAATACTGGCTCGGCGAGACCTATTACGTGCGCCAGCAGTATGAGCCGGCCGCCCAGGCCTTCCTGCAGGGCTACCAGGGTTATCCGAAAGGCGCCAAGGCGCCGGACAGCCTGCTGAAGCTCGGCATGTCGCTGGCCGCGATGAAAAAGAATCCCGAGGCCTGCGCCGCCCTCGGCCAGCTCGGCAAGGAATTCGCATCCGCGCCGCCGCATGTGAAGGATGCCGCCATCCGCGAGCGCAACAAGCTCGGCTGCAAGTAGCCGCGGCATGGCAAACGCAGCGGCAGTAACCGGGGCCGAATTCGGCCGCCTGTTGCGGCCGCTGCTGGAAGACGACCGGCCCGCCGCCATCGCCGTCGCGGTGTCCGGCGGCGCCGACAGCCTGGCGCTGGCGCTGCTCGGCATGGACTGGGGCGCCAGACATGATATCGCCGTCGTCCCGCTGATCGTCGATCACCGCCTGCGGCCGGACTCCTCGAAAGAAGCCAGGCAGGTCGCCGGCTGGCTGCGCGCCGCCGGGCTGGCGCCGAAAATCCTCACCTGGAGCGCGGCGAAAAAACCCGCCGCCAACCGCCAGGCTGCCGCACGCGCCGCGCGCTACGACCTGCTGGCGCAGGCCTGTGTCAAACACGGCATCCGCCACCTGCTGCTGGCGCATCACCGCGACGACCAGGCCGAGACGCTGCTGCTGCGCTGCCTGCGCGGCTCCGGCGTCGACGGGCTGGCGGCGATGCAGCCGCGCCGCATGCTGGGCGGCGATCTCGTCATTCTGCGGCCGCTGCTCGACCTGCCCAAGGCGCGACTGGTCGCCACGCTGAAAAAACGCAAACAGCCCTGGATCGACGACCCCAGCAATGCCGATCCGGCCTATCGCCGGGTGCGGGTGCGCGCCGCGCTCGACCTGCTCAGCGGCAACGATGCGGCTTTGCGCGCCGAGCTGGTGACGCATCTGGCGCAGACCGCGCGCAATTTCGCCCGCACCCGCGCGCTGCTCGATGCGGCGGCCTACGACCTGCTGCATGCGGCCGTGCAGCTCACGCCGGCCGGCACCGCCTGGCTCGCGGCGGCGCCCATCGCGGCCGCGCCCGACGAACTGGCCCTGCGCGCGCTGGTCAAACTGCTCGGCGCCATCGGCGGCGTGGCGGTGCCGCCGCGGCTCGACGGGCTGCAGCGCCTGCTGGCGGGTCTGCGCACCGGCAGCGCCGGCCTGCCGCTCACCCTGCATCGCTGCCTGCTCACACCGGTGAAGGGCGAGGCCCGGCTGCTGGTCTGCCGCGAGGCGCGCCACCTGCCGCAGGCACAGCCGCTTGGTCCCATGCTGTGGGACGGCCGCTTCCGCATCGCCATGGCCCGGCGGCCGCCCGGCGGCCTGGTCATCGCCCCGCTTGGCCGCGACCGCCCGCCGGCGGCTGGGATTTCCGCCACCGCGCCGCCGAAACCGGCCTGGCCGGGCCTGCCGGCGCTGCGCGACCGCGGCGGCCGGCTGCTGGCGGTGCCCGGCCTGGACTGGGGCCGGCTGCCCGCGGGTGTCACAATCACCTTCCATCCCGCCCTGCCGGGCGAGCCGGAAGAGCTGCCCGGCGCGCTTGCGGCCGGCGACTGAGCCGGATTCCGCCTTTCGCGGCCCCGAATCCGGAGCGTTACCGCTTGTTTAGGCCTTCTGCGGTCATATCTATGGTCTGTGCCGGGAGAAATCGGCTAAAATTTTCCTGCCCCGCGGACCATGTCCGGGACAGGGGTATCGCGTGGAAAGGAACGGGCTTCCGTGAATATGTTCGGCCGTAATTTGGCGCTCTGGGTGATCATCGGCCTGCTGGTGGTTGCGCTGTTCAATCTGTTTCAGGGCCCCTCGATGCGCGGCGGCAGCCAGTCGCTCGCCTATTCCGATTTCCTCAACGACGTGACCAACGGCCAGATCACCGACGTCGCGATCCAGAACAGCTCCAACACCGTCACCGGCCATTTCCGCGACGGCCGCAGCTTCACCACCTATATCCCGAACGATCCCTCGCTGGTCGGCAAGCTGACCGAGCGCGGCGTGCGCGTCACCGCCGTGCCGCCGGAAGAGGGCAACCCGCTGTTCAGCATCTTCATCTCCTGGTTCCCCATGCTGCTGCTGATCGGCGTGTGGATCTTCTTCATGCGCCAGATGCAGTCGGGCGGCGGCAAGGCGATGGGCTTCGGCAAGTCCAAGGCCCGCCTGCTCACCGAACGCCATGGCCGCGTGACGTTTGAAGACGTCGCCGGCATCGAGGAAGCGAAAAGCGAGCTGGAAGAGATCGTCGAATTCCTGCGCGACCCGCAGAAGTTCCAGCGGCTCGGCGGCAAGATTCCCAAGGGCTGCCTGCTCGTCGGCCCGCCCGGCACCGGCAAGACGCTGCTGGCGCGCGCCATCGCCGGCGAGGCCAACGTGCCCTTCTTCACCATCTCGGGCTCCGACTTCGTCGAGATGTTCGTCGGCGTCGGCGCCAGCCGCGTGCGCGACATGTTCGAGCAGGCCAAGAAGAACGCGCCCTGCATCATCTTCATCGACGAAATCGACGCGGTCGGCCGCCATCGCGGCGCCGGCC
>NZ_JAOZVR010000053.1 GCF_025869515.1 Ferrovibrio sp. | reverse complement strand
CGGCACGGATTAGACGGCGGCAATCTCGAAGCCGCCGATCACGCGCCAGATGGTGATGGCGATATCGGAAAGGAAATTCTACTGTGTGAAGAGTTCCACGCCGGATTTCGCGGCCTTGACCGGATCGGCGAGGAACAGCGGCGGCACGATGCCGCCGAAGGTGACCGCGCCCCAGAGCGCGAAAAACACCACGAAGAAAAGAATCCCCAGGGCGGTGCGACGCCCTGGGGGAACCGGTTTAAGCGGATCGAACACTTAAAATCCTTAACTCTGAAGACTCACTTGATGAAGCTGTCGTCGACCAGCGCCTTGAGATCGGGGATCGACTTGATCACGCCGGATTCGAGCTGCACATCGGCGGCTTCCTTCATGAAGGCCTGCAGGTCGCCCTTGAAATAGGCCTGGTTGGCGGCCTTGTCCTGCCAGGCGATGAAGGCAGCCGACTTGGCGAAATCCGGGCCGGTCTGCTTGACCTTGGCGCCCATGATCTCGTTCGACTTGTCGGGTTCCTTCTTGATCATCTCCAGCGCGTCGAAGAAGCCGTTGACCACCGCCTGCACGGTCTTCGGGTTCTTCTTGATGTAGTCGGGCTGGAAGGCCAGCATGTCGACCACCACCGGATACTCGATCGTGGTGTGCAGGATCTTGCCGGCATTCGGCGCGTTGCGGATCGAGCTCAGATACGGCTCGTAGGTCGAGGCCGCATCATACTGGCCAGCGACGAAAGCCTGCGCGGCCGGGTTCGGCGCCAGGGTCGCAAACTGCACGTCCTTCGGGCCCATGCCGTTGCGCTTCAGCATCACCATCAGCACGAAATACGGCGTGGTGCCGGCGCCGTCCACGGCAATGGTCTTGCCCTTCAGCTCCTTCACGGAATTGATAGTGTTGCGCACGGCCAGGCCGTCGCCGCCCTTCGACTTGTCGAGCAGCAGCACCTGGGCCAGCGGCACGCCGGCCGAGGTCCAGGCAACATAGGTGTCGACCGTGGTGGCGACCGCCTGGGTGGCGCCGGCGGCCACCGTCAGGTGACGTTCCTTTTGCGGGATGAACTTGATCTCGACATCCACGCCGCGCTTCTTGAACAGGCCGGCATCGGCCGCCAGCGTCAACGGCGCGAAGCCGGTCCAGCCGCTCATGCCCAGCACGACCTTCGGCATGTCCTGCGCCATGGCCGGTGCGCCCGCGAGAAGGGTGGCAGCCGCAGCAGCACCCAGAAGCCAAGTCTTCGTCATGTCCCAGAACCCCCGCTCTATGTCATCGCGGCCAGCCGTCATAGCCATACCGCAGCTGCACAATTTAAGGCCGTGGCGCGAAAGACGGCAAGTCAAATAATCATGTATAGACAAGTGAACCGGCCACGCCTTAGCCTGTTCGCCGGAAAAGCCCTATTCTGCGGGCGGACGAGCTGCGGAGCTGCACCATGCGCTATCGATTGCTGCCCGGGAAACTGCCGTTGCACGACAGCGCCGCGCTGTACCGGGGCGGCATCATGGCAGTCACCCTGGGCGAGGCTGTCCGTCCGGCTGTGGATAAGTCGGCAGCCCTGGTGGCGGCCGCGGCGGCGGGTGACGCGCCGGTCTACGGCATCAATACCGGCTTCGGGAAACTGGCGAAGGTGCGCATCCCGCCCGACCGGGTGGCGGAGCTGCAGCGCCGGCTGGTGCTGAGCCATGCCGTGGGCACGGGCCCGCTGCTGCCCGATCCGGTCGTGCGGCTGATCCTGCTGCTCAAGATCAATTCGCTGGCGCAGGGCCTGTCCGGCGTGCGCTGGGACACCATCGCGGCGCTGCAGGCGCTGCTCGATGCCGATGTGCTGCCCTGCATCCCGGCGCAGGGTTCGGTCGGTGCCTCGGGCGATCTGGCGCCGCTGGCGCATCTGGTGCTGCCGCTGATCGGCGAGGGCAATGTGCGGATCGATGGCCGCGAATGCCCGGCCGCTGAGGGGCTGGCGAAAGCCGGGCTGCAGCCGCTGGCGCTCGGCGCCAAGGAGGGCCTGGCGCTGCTCAACGGCACCCAGGTTTCGACAGCGCTGGCCCTCGCCGGCCTGTTCGCCACGGAAGACGTGGTAGCCGCCGCGCTGGTCTGCGGCGCGCTCAGCACCGATGCTGCCGCCGGCAGCGACACGCCCTTCGATCCGCGCATCCATGCCGCGCGCGGCCAGCCCGGCCAGATCGTGGTGGCCGACCTGCTGCTGCATCTGCTCGAAGGATCGGCGATCCGCGCGTCGCACCGCGCCGGCGACGAACGCGTGCAGGACCCTTACTGTCTGCGCTGCCAGCCGCAGGTGATGGGCGCGGTGCTCGACCTGCTGCGCCAGGCCGCCGCCACGCTGGCGATCGAGGCGAATGGCGTATCCGACAATCCACTGGTCTTCGACGATGGCGATATTCTCTCAGGCGGCAACTTCCATGCCGAGCCGGTCGCTTTCGCCGCCGACATGATCGCCATCGCGCTGGCCGAGACCGGCAATATCGCCGAGCGCCGCATCTCGCTGCTGGTCGATCCGGTGCTCAGCGGACTGCCGGCCTTTCTGGCGCCTGATCCAGGCATCAATTCCGGTTTCATGATCGCGCAGGTGACGGCGGCGGCGCTGGCTTCGGAAAACAAGCAGCGCGCCCATCCGGCCAGCATCGATACCATTCCCACCTCGGCCAACCAGGAAGACCATGTCTCGATGGCGGCCCATGCCGCCTATCGCCTGCTGGCGATGGCGGAGAATGCGGCGGGGATTGTCGCGGTCGAATGGCTCTGCGCCGCCCAGGGCATCGACCTGCGCGCGCCGCTGCAGACCAGTACACGCCTCCGGCAGGCGCTGGGCCTGCTGCGTAACGCCGTGCCCTTCATGGCGCAGGACCGCTACCTGGCGCCGGACCTCGCGGCGGCGAAAATGCTGGTGCAGGCCGGCGCGCTGCGCCGCCTGCTGCCGGCCGGATTGCTGGCGTGAGGTTTACTTCTGCCCGGCGGGCAGGTCTTTCGAGACCGCGCGGCAGAATGCCAGCGCCAGGCCGAAGATCGAAAAGGCGGCAACGGTAGCGACTAAAAACAGCGTCTGAGTCAGCGGCATGTGGCAAATCCTTTCCTGCCTCGTTGGATGGCGGGAACGGTAGCCAGGGCCTGATCGCGCAACCTTGATCTCGGTCAACATTTGCCGACTCGCCCGATGGATGGCCCGTCAACGAGTCGCAATGCGAATCAAGGCTTTCGCCATGCCATCGCCGCTTGTTTGGGCCCCGGGATATGGGTAACTGCTACCACCCGCTGCGGATCGTCCGATTCTGTTTGGCGGGAGCGATCCGCAGATTCAGGAGGCACACATGAACAAGGCTGATTTGATCGAGATTGTCCGCGAGACCACCGGCGCCACCAAGGCATCGTCCGGCGATGCGGTCGATGCGGTTTTCGAGGCGATGGCCAAATCGCTGAAGAAGGAAGGCGGCTTCACCATCGTCGGCTTCGGCACCTTCAAGGTGTCAAAGCGCGCCGCGCGCAAGGGCCGCAATCCGCAGACCGGCGAGGCGATCAAGATCGCGGCGTCGAAGGGCGTGCGCTTCAAGGCCTCGAAGCAGCTCAAGGACCGGCTGTAAGAACCACTGAAACACGGCTTGCGCCGTGATTTAAAAAGCCGCCGGTGTCACGGCGGCTTTTTTTTGTGTCTGCTGCAGGACCAATTGGTTTCCGGTTGCCTGTCGTTGCCGCTCCTCGCCATACTTTCGGCCTCGCCATGCTTTCGGAAAGTCTGGGAGGAAAAGGCGTTGGATTTCCGGCACCCGCCGTTACAGCAGTTCTATGCCTACTGGGAAGGCAAGCGGCAGGATGGTGCCTTGCCGTTTCGCGATACCGTCGATCCGCTCGACCTGCGGTTCGTGCTCGGCCATGTCCTGCTGGCCGAGGTGGTGCGCGGCGACAGCATCCGCTTCCGCTACCGGCTGTGGGGCTCCAGGCTGACCGAGGACTATGGGGCTGAAATGACCGGCCGCTTTGTCGACGAGCTGCAGCCCGCCGCTTTCGGTGCGCGCGTGCACCGTCAGTATCTCAATGTGGTCGAGGCCTGCGCGGCGCAGCACGAGCAGTTCGACGATGTGATCGATGGCCGCTGGTTCATCCATGAGCGGCTGTTGCTGCCGCTGGCGCTGCGCGAGGCGCCGGATCGGGTTGGCATCGTGATGGGCGCGATTTTCCGCAGCCCACGGTTGCCGCCGTGAAGCGCCGGCATCCCATCCACGATTTTTCTTTATCAGATTAATCCAGCTCGAAACTGTCGCAGAATTCGCCGTAGTCGCAGGTGATTTCCTCGTCCTGCGCGATGTCGCGCGCGGCGTATGTCACCGGTGTGGCGTTGTCGGTATTCGGCGCCGTGCTGTGGTTGATGAAGCGGGTATTGTCCAGGCTGACCACCCAGCCGCCGGCGATCTGCGGCGTGGTATAGCCGTAGCGGTCGACGAAAGCGCGCGCCACCGGCGGCAGTGTCTCGAAATCGCTTTGCGGAATGATACGGTCGAAGCCCGGCTCGAAACGCCAGATCAGCGTGCCCTTCGCGATGGGCTCTGCAGCGAAAAGGCCGATGCCCTGGATGCGGCTGGCGGCGGTGTAGGTGGGAACGAGAAGCATGCCGGCGACTCCGTTTTTGCGGCGTCAGCCTAGCATGCTCCCGGTTCGGTGCTGAATGCGCCTGCGTGCCTCAGCCCATATGCATCTTGAAGAAGGCCACCGCCTTGCCGAAGCCGTCCTCGGCCTGCTCCTTGCGGTAGCTCGGGCGGTAATCGGCATGGAAGGCATGCGGCGTGTCGGGATAGACGTAGAAGGTGTTGAACTTCTTCGCCGCGTCCAGCGCCGCCTTCATCTGTTCCACCGTGGCGACCGGAATGCCCTGGTCGGCGCCGCCGTAGAGGCCGAGCACCGGGGCCTTCAGGTCCTTGGCGATATCGACCGGATGTTTCGGCGTCAGTTCGGTGGACTGGCCGACGAGGCGGCCATACCAGGCCACGCCGGCCTTCACCTTCGGGTTATGCGCGGCATAGAGCCAGGTGATGCGGCCGCCCCAGCAGAAGCCGGTGATGCCCAGCTTGTTCGGGTTGCCGCCATTCTTCGCCGCCCAGGCCGCGGTGGCGTCCAGATCGGCCATCACCTGCGCATCCGGCACCTTGCCGGCCACGGCGACGGCGCCCTGCATGTCGGTCACCTTGCTCATGTCGCCCTGGCGCGCATAGAGGTCGCCGGCGATCGCCTGGAAACCCTGCTTGGCGAAGCGGCGGCAGGTATCCTTGATGTATTCATGCACGCCGAAGATTTCCTGCACCACCATGATGGTGGGGAAGGGGCCGGCGCCGGCCGGCTGGGCGCGATAGGCCTTCATGGTGCCGCCCGGCACCGGGATGTTGACCTCGCCGGCGGTCAGGCCGGTGGCATCGGTGGTGATTGCCGTCTGGCCCATCACCGGGCCGGCGGCGACGGTGAAGCCGGTGATCAGGCTGGTGGCCATGAAACCGCGGCGGGAGAAATCCACCTTCGGCATGAGACTGAGCAGGTCGGCGTTCATTGGAATCTCCGGTTTGCAGATTATGGGTTATGGCATGTGCAGGATGGATCGCCACCGACGCGAGGCAAGGGGGTGGCACACGGGACGGCGCAGGATACCGGCAGGTGGTGCCCGGACACCGATAACAACTCCGTGAAATGTCGTGTTGTCAGCCGAGCAGTCGCCAGGCGAGGCCGATGGCGGCAAAGATCGCCAGCCAGATCGCGGCGAACAGCAGGATGCGGCGGTTCTTCCAGGGGAGCCTGAGCGCCGCCGGCAGGATCAGCAATGCCGCCAGCAGCAGGGCGGAAAGCCGCAGCCAGTCGGAACTGCTCACGGGGGAGTGGGGGGCTGGGCGCCGGCCTTACTTGGCCGACGAGACTTTGGTGGCGCTCGGGTGCTGGCACATCCGGTACAGGCGCTCGGCTTCCGGTTCCTTGAAGGACAGGAAGCGCATCTCCAGGCCGCTCACCACCTTGTAGGACGGATTGTCCTGCGCGGTCGGGCCGGCATATTTCGCCGGCAGCACATGCACCACCGACATCACGCGGTCGGGGCTGATACGCATTTCGATGCGGCGACCGTCATTCATCGCCTCGGTGGCGCAGACCCGGCCCAGCTGGGAATCGAACGTCTTGATCCGGTCGTAATGCGGATCGGGATTGAATTCCGGCACTTTGTTGTCGCTCGAGGCCAGCAGGGCCGGGCGGTATTTGTGGAATTCGGCGGTGGCGGTCACCACGCTGCCATAGGGGAAAAACAGTTCGAGATTATCGAGGCGGGCATGGTCGCCCATGCGGCCATCGACCACCGGCATCTCGATGATGCGCGACGCCGACATGCGGGCCACGTCATCGTTCAGCCGGATCATGCCGCGATCGCCGCGCTCCTTGGCGCGGTCCTGCTCGAAGGGGATCAGCGCCGTCGGCTTGGCGGCCTTCTTCGACTGGGCGAAGGCGACTCCGGTGGCACTGGCACAGACCACAACCGTGATCGCCGCAATCCAAAATCGACGCATGAAGGTCCCCCTCTGCGATCGCCGTATGACGAACCGGGCCTTGGCCCTTGGTTGGCGAATGTTGCCGCAGACTATTGGATTTTCCTCGTCTTGCCAAGAGTCTAAGAGTTATCAATTGGTTACTGGAAAATTTGGGAGTCTTCCGGGCTTTGCCATCGCAGGGCGATCCGGGTAAGGTACGCGCCGCTTTCGGGTCGCCTGCCGGCCCGGAATGATCTGATCTGGCGTTTGCGGAGTTCGGCGTGGCCAATTTCATTGAAGAAGTTGACGAGGAAGTCCGGCGCGACCGCGCCGAACGGCTGTGGAAACGCTGGAGCCCCGTCATCATCGGTATCGTCATCCTGCTGCTGGCCGGCGTCGCCGGGCATCAGGTCTGGAAGGGCTGGCAGGCCGACAAGGCCGCCGCCGCCGGCGCCCGCTTCAGCGCCGCGCTCGGCCTGGCCCAGGCTGGCAAGCCGGCCGAGGCCGCCACGGCCTTTGCCGATCTGGCCAGGGCCGATGCCGGTGGCTATGCCGCGCTGGCGCGGTTCCAGCAGGCCGCCAATCTCGTCGAGGCGAAAGACGCCGCCGGTGCCATCGCCGTGTATGACGCGATTGCCGGCGATGCCGGAACCAATCCCCGCTTCCGCGATCTGGCGCGTTACCTGGCCGTCTTCCACGGCCTCGACCAGCTGACGGCCGAACAGACCAGGCAGCGCCTGTCCGCCATCGGCACCGACAGCCCGTGGTCGGCCAATGCCCGCGAGCTGGCAGCCGTTGCCGAACTCAAGGCCGGCAATACCGAAGCAGCCCGCCGCCAGCTCACCGCGCTGGCGGACGATCCGCTGGTGCCGACCGGACTGCGTGGCCGCGCCGCCGAATTGCTGGCCGCGCTCGGCGGACCGGTTCAGTGATGCCCGGTTCAGAGATGCCCCGATCAGAAATGAATGCGCCGTGATCAGGCTAGAGGCCAAGGAATAGGGATGTCCATGCAGCGCTTTGCACTTCTGGCCGTTACGGTGCTGAGTCTTGCCGGCTGCGACACCATCGATGACTGGTTCGCGAAAGAGCAGAAAATCGAGGCGGTCGGCGAACGCATTTCGGTGATCGCTTTCGACAGCCAGCTCGATCCCGATCCGCAGCTGGCGGATACGCCGGTGGCGCTGCCCAAGCCGTGGCGCAATCCGGAATGGCCGCAGGCCGGCGGCTATCCCAGCCATGCCATGCAGCATCTGGAACTGCCCGACCGCCTGCGCACGGCCTGGACCGCCGATCTCGGCGCCGAAGCCGACGACGAGCAGAAAATTCTGGCCCAGCCGGTGATCGCCGGCGGCCGCGTCTTCGCCATGGATGCCGCGGCCCAGGTCAGCGCCTTCGACGCGGCCAGCGGCCGGCGCCTGTGGCGCGTCAATCTGACGCCGCGCCGGGAAGAGACCGGCGCGACCGGCGGCGGCCTGGCCTGGCATGCCGACAAACTGTTCGTGGCCACCGGCTACGGCGATGTGATCGCGCTTGAGCCGTCCACCGGCCGCGCTTTCTGGGCCACCCAGCTCAAGCAGCCGATCCGCGGCGCGCCGACCGCCGAGGGTGGCCGCGTCTTCGTCGTCACCTATGACAACCAGTTGCATGCGCTGGATACCGAGCGCGGCACCGAGCTGTGGCTCCATACCGGCGTGGCCGAACAGGCCGGTTTCCTCGGCGCGGCCAATCCCGCGAGCGAAGGCAACACGGTGGTGGTGCCCTATTCCTCGGGCGAAATCCTCGCCCTGCGTGCCGATACCGGCGTGGTGGCCTGGGGTGAGCAGCTGGTACGCTCCAGCGGCCGCATCAGCCAGGCCGGCGCGCTGAACGACATCAACGGCCGCCCGGTAATCGATCGTGGCCGCGTCTATGCCGTCAGCCAGTCGGGCCGTTTCATCGCCATCGACCTGCGCACCGGCGAGCGCGTCTGGGAACGCGTGATCGCCAGCATCCAGACGCCATGGGTGGCCGGCGATTTCATCTATGCCATCACCATCGACGCGGAAATCATCTGCCTGTCGCGCCGCGACGGCAAGGTGAAGTGGATCCGCCAGCTGCGCCGCTATCTCGATCCCAAGGCCAAGACCAACAAGGGTGTCATCACCTGGTGGGGCCCGGTGCTGGCCGGCGATCGCCTGCTGGTGGCGTCGACAGATGAGCGTATGCTGTCGATCTCGCCTTATACCGGCGACCTGATCGGCCAGATCGAACTGTCCGACAAGGCGGCGCAGCCGCCCGTGGTGGCCGACGGTACAGTCTATATCGTGACGGAAGACGCACGCCTCACTGCGCTGCGCTGATCGGAAGAAAATGTCTGCCAAAGTCGCAATCGTCGGTCGGCCGAATGTCGGCAAATCGACGCTGTTCAATCGTCTGGTCGGCAAGCGCCTCGCCATTGTCGACGACACGCCGGGCGTGACGCGCGACCGGCGCGAGGGTGCCGCGCGGCTTGGCGATCTCGAATTCACCGCCGTCGACACCGCCGGCCTGGAAGAATCCGACGTCGACAGCATGACCGGACGCATGCGGCAGCAGACCGAGGCCGCCGTGAGGGAGGCCGATGCGGTGCTGTTCGTCATCGACGGCCGCGCCGGCGTCACCCCGGTCGACAAGCATTTCGCCAACTGGCTGCGCAAGCAGAAGACGCCGGTGCTGCTGCTGGCCAACAAATGCGAAGGCGGCGCCGGCAAGACCGGGGTCGGCGAGGCCTACGGCCTTGGCTTCGGCGATCCGCTGCCGGTTTCGGCCGAACACGGCGAGGGCATGTACGATCTTGCCGTCGCGCTGATGGAACATATCGGCGGCCGCACCGGCAATGCGCTGGGCGATGACGGCGACGAACTGGAGCCGGTCGAGGTCGATATCGACATCGACCCCGAGAATGAAACACCGCTGATCGACGACCCCTCCAAGCCGATCCAGCTCGCCATTGTCGGCCGACCCAATGCCGGCAAGTCGACGCTGGTGAATGCGCTGATCGGCAGCGATCGCCTGCTGACCGGGCCGGAGCCGGGCCTGACCCGCGATGCCATCGCCATCCAGTGGGAATACCAGGGCCGCAACGTCAAACTGGTCGATACCGCCGGCCTGCGGCGCAAGTCGCGTGTCGAGCAGAAGCTGGAAAAGCTCTCGGTCGCCGACACACTGCGCACTATCCGCCTGGCCCAGGTCGTCGTGCTGGTGCTGGATGGCACGCTCGGCATGGACAAGCAGGATCTCACCATCGCCGACCATGTGATGCAGGAAGGCCGCGCGCTGGTGCTGGCGGTCAACAAGTGGGATGCCGTCGAGGATCGCGCGCTGGCGCTGAAGGAAATCGAGGACCGGCTGATCCGTTCGCTGCCGCAGGCGCGCGGCGTTCCGGTCGTCACGCTTTCGGCGCTGACCGGCCGCCATCTCGACCGCCTGCTGCCGGCGGTGATGGCGCAATACGAAAGATGGAACCGCCGCATCCCGACCGCGCAGCTCAACCGCTGGCTCGAAGAGATGACCCAGCGCCTGGCGCCGCCGCTGGCCGGCGGACGCACGGTGCGCATCCGCTATGCCACCCAGGTGAAGGCGCGGCCGCCGACGATTGCACTGTTCGCGCCGCGCGCCGAATACATCCCGGAATCCTACCTGCGCTACCTGATCAACGGTATCCGCGAGGTCTTCGACATGCCGGGCGTGCCGGTGCGCATGCATCTGCGCAAGGGCAAGAATCCCTACGCGCCCGACGAGGACTGAGTCCGTCAGGCGAGCAGCAGCCCGGCCCAGGCGGCAAGCGTCACCAGCATCAGGCCGGGAATCACCCGCAGGGCATAGGCCATACCGCCGCCGACCCAGGCGAACACCGCCTTGCTGACCGAATTGGCGGTGAAGGCGGCCAGGATTGGTATGGCTGCCGCCCGGGCGTCGATCTGCAGCGAGGCGACCGAGATCGCCGCGGCATGGGTATCGGCAAAGCCGGCCAGCGCGGCTGCCGCCAGCACGCCGGCGGCACCGAAAGAATGCTGCAGGGCCGCCGAGGCGAACAGCACGATCGCCAGCATGCCGGCGAAGACCAGTGCACCGCTCAGCCGGAAGGCGCGGCCGGGTTCCTCGTCGGTTTCGTGCGCCTGACGCAGGGCGAAAAGCGTGAAGACCACACCATAGGCGACGGCCGCGATGCCGGCCAGGCCGAGCGGCAGCGCCAGATGCTGCAGCACCGGCAGGCTGGTGGCCGCCAGCACCAACGCCATCTGGATTACCGTGGCGACGGTGGAGAGCACCGCACCGGCGACGGCGCCGGCGACCGGGGCGCTGCGGGCCTCGGCATTTTTCGCGCGGTTGCCCATCGCGCCGATGGTGGCGGTGCTGGACACGAAGCCGCCGGCAAAGCCGGCCAGCGGCAGGCCGTAACGCGCACCGAGCGCGCGCACGGCGATATGGCCGAGGCCGCCGATCGCCATCACCAGGATCACCACGATCCACAGCTTGGCGGGATTGAAGGCGCCGAACGGCCCCATCGCGCGGTCGGGCAGCAGCGGCAGGATCACCAGCGTGGCGCCGGCGAACAGCAGCGCGTCGCGCACCTCGGCCTCGGTCAGCACCTGGCGCACGAAGACATGCATCGATGTGCGGGCCGCCAGCAGCATCGCGGCGGTGACGCCGATGCCCGCCGCCAGTGCCGGCTGCAGCATGCACAGCCCGCCCAGCAGCACGGTCAGCACCAGGGCGATTTCCGAGGTCAGGCCGTAATTGCCGTCTTCGACCCCATCCTCCGCTTCGCCGGCCTGCCGGTAATAGGCGACGGCGCAGAGCAGGGCGGTGCCGGCCACGGCGACGGCGAGCAGCAGCGCAGCGCCGATGCTCTGGGCAGCCGCGCCGGCCAGCGCCGCCAGGGTGAAGGTGCGGATGCCGGCCGCCGAACGGGCGTTCTTGCGCCTTTCGCGTTCGGCGCCGATCAGCAGGCCGATGCCCAGCGCGGCGGCGAAATGGATGATGACCGGATCGATCATGGCGGGTCCTGCAGGTTGACAGCGCAACGGTAGCGGCCGAGCCTTTGTTCCGCAAACGAAAGGACGCCGTCATGATGCTCGACTGGAACGATTACCGCCGCCAGCTCAAATCCACCACCGGCGACCTGGGCAAGCTCAGCCCGGGGACCATGGACGGCTACCGCGCGATGGCCACCGCCTACAAGGACAGCGGCCATCTCGATGCCAAGATGCGCGAGCTGATGTCGATCGCGGTGGCCGTGGCGCTGCGCTGCGACGGCTGCATCACCGTGCACACCGATGCGGCGATCCGCCATGGCGCCACCCGGGAAGAAATCGCCGAAGCCTGCAACGTGGCGATCTCGATCAGCGCCGGCGCGGCGGTGGTCTATTCCGCCCGCGTGCTGGATGCCCATGCGATGCATCCGAGCGTCGCCAAGCCCGCGACCTGACCGCCCGCCGATTGACAGGGAGCTAAGTCCGGCCTGAGACTGCGCCCATGGGCGACCGTTACTTCGATACCCGCCATCCCAACCTGGAGTTCATGCTCCGGCGGCCGGACTCGATCCTGCCCGGCATCGGCCATAACGGCGGCCCGCCGCTGCTCGACATGTCGTGGAATGCCTGGGTCTGGCGCAAGGCGGTGCAGAAGGCCTGGGCGACGCCGCCGCGCGAGGTGGCGCTGCGCCGTCTGCAGCGGGCGGAACGGCTCGGTGTCAGCTATCGCGACTATACCGCCGCTCTGCTCGATACCGGCGTCAATCTCTCCACGGCCCTGCTGCCGCTGCATCATCTTTACGACGGCGCCGGCTGCCACCCGGCGGTGGCCGCCGCCGTGCGACGTTTCGAGGGCCGGCTGCTGCTGCTGGCTGACGATGCCGTCTCCGGCCAGCTGGATGCGGCGACGCGCAAACGCCTGCTGGCACGGCTCAATGCGGATTTCGGCGGCAAGGCCGAGGCGCTGCTGGTGCTGCCGTTCCGGCCGCAGGACGGCGAGGCGGCGCGCGCGCTGCATCTGCGCCGGCTGCTGAAGAAACACAACGCGCCGCGCAGGGAATGTTTCTGGCTCGGCGCCACACCGGCGGAAAGCCGGCTCGCCGAACAGGCCGGGCTCGGCTGGTTCAAGCCGGTTGCGCACTGGTTTCTCGAAAAGGATACCGCATGACTCTGCCCGGCATCATCGTCACGGCGCTGGTGGCGGCGCTGCATGTCTGGATCCTGGTGCTGGAGATGTTTCTCTGGACCAGGCCCGCCGGCCTGCGCGCCTTCCGCAACACGCCCGAGAAAGCCCGCGACACTGCCGTGCTCGCCGCCAACCAGGGGCTTTACAACGGCTTCCTCGCGGCCGGGCTGGTCTTCGGCCTGCTGTATCCGGCCCAACCCGCCGCGCTGCACATCACCAGCTTCTTCCTCGCCTGCGTCGCGGTGGCGGGCGTCTACGGCGCGGCCACGGCGGCACGCAAGATTCTCTATATCCAGACCCTGCCGGCGGTCTTCGCGCTCGGCCTGCTCTGGCTGGGGTGAGGCAGAAAATGGGATTCCCGCTTTCGCGGGAGCGACGAGAATGAAGTGAAACACTTCGGCCGGCGCCGAAGCATCCGTGTCGCCTTTGCTGCCATGCTGCAGCCCCATCCCCCGACGCGGAGTTTTCTCAGTGATAGTCGACGACCATCTTCTGCTGCTGTGGATCGGCGCGGTGTTCCTGCTCGCCGGCACGGTGAAGGGCACCATCGGGCTCGGCCTGCCCAGCATCTCGCTCGGCCTGCTGGCGGCCACCATGGACCTGCGCGTGGCGATGATCCTGCTGCTGGCGCCCAATGTCGTCACCAATCTGTGGCAGGCCTGCACTGGCGGGCATCTGGCGCTGCTGCTGCGCCGGCTCTGGCCGTTCCTGCTCTGCGCCGCCGGCGCCATCTGGCTCGGTACCGCCGCGCTCAATACGGTGGATACGAAGACGCTGGCCGCGCTGCTCGGCTTGCTGCTGGCGCTCTATGCGGTGATCGGCCTGACCCGGCCACCGCTCAGCCTGCCGGCGCGGCATGAGATCTGGGCCGGACCGCTGCTCGGCCTGGCCAACGGCGTGCTGACCGGCCTGACCGGCAGCTTCGTGGTGCCCGGCGTGCCCTACCTGCAGGCGCTGGGCCTCAGCCGCGACCAGCTGGTGCAGGCGATGGGCCTGCTGTTCATGGCCTCGACGCTGGCGCTCGGCGCCAGCCTGGGCGGCCGCAGCCTGCTGACCGGCGAACTGCTCTGGCTGTCGCTCGCCGCCGTGCTGCCGGCGCTGGCCGGGATGGGGCTGGGCCGCCGCCTGCGCCACCGCCTGTCGGAAACCGGCTTCAAACGCGCCTTCTACGGCGCGCTGCTGCTTCTCGGCGGCTATATCGTCGCAAGATGGATCGTCAGTTAGGCAAACGATAGATCGCCTTCACATTGTCGACCGCCACGCGCTGCGCCAGTTGCGGCGGCAGCTGCGACAGCAGGGTCTGCGCCGCCGCGGTCATCGGCACGGTGCGTTCGAGGAAGATGCTGCCGGCCGAAGCCCGCTGGTTCGCGTTGCCGCCGCCGGCCTTCATCCCGGTGGCCGACGAGCCGTAGAAGCGGTCGGTGCCGATCACGAAGCGGGTCGGGAATTCGGCCACCAGCTTGCGCCAGTCCGGCCGCAGCCGGCCTTCGCGGGCCAGCGTCGCATTCGGCTCGGGCGACTGCGGCAGCGCCTTGATGCTCATGTACAGATTGGGATGCGTGGTCATCATGCGGCGGATCAGCTCGACGCTCAGCACGCCGGTATGGTCGACGCCGGCATGGGCCCAGACGATGCGTGCGCCGCGATCATGCGCCAGCAGCGCTTCGAACTGCGCCAGGTTCGGCGTCAGCACCGGCGGATTGCGTTGCGACATCTCCTTCATCTTCGGCGGCAGCGGGGTCGGTTCGATCACCGTATCCATGTGGAAATCGATCACCACGTTGCGCTTCGCCGCGATCTCGGCCAGCAGCAGGAACAGCGGATGGTCGGGGCGCGAGCGGTGATAGGAATGCGCGTCGTTGACCGACAGGTGATTGGCCGACATCTCGCCGAAGCCCAACGCGCCGGCATCGATGATGCCGTTGGCGATATTGGCGAACTTCTGCCGCGTCGCGTCGTCCACCTTCTCGGCATCGGGCTCGATGTGGATCATCGGATTCAGCGTGCCGCCGCCGCCCAGGAAGGCGAAGCGGCCGGGATGCTTGCGCAGCGCGTCGGTGAAGTCGGCGATATCGTAGAGTGACTTGCCCGGCGGCTGCGGCGTCGGCATCACGATGGCCAGGCCGATATTGTTCTTGTCCATGTCGGCAATCGCCGCGCGCACCGCGCCGGGCCAGTCGCCGGTGGTGTTGGTGACGCCGCTGACCAGATGCACATGGGTGTCGATCCAGCGCGGCACTTCGCCCCGCGGGCCTTCGCCGCCCTGGCCTTCTGCACGCGGGCTTTCGCCACGCTGGCCTTCGCCGCGCATGCCCTGGCCCTGCTGCGCAGCTCCACCGCCCTCGGGCCGCATCTCGGCGGGACCGCGCCGCTGCCCGGGCTGTGCCGCGGCCTGCGGCAGTATGGCCAGTGCGACGATACCGAGACCCAGCGCCGCCGCCAGCCCGGCGACGGCACGCGGCTTCACCAAACCGAACATGCAGCTTCCCCCTCGAAACCGGTCTGCCTCCCGGCGACTCAGGACCCACCCCGGCGCCGGCTGCGCCATGCTGGCGCAGCCAGGGCGGCCAAGGCAAGCTGCCGCGGCGTCATTTCGTCGGGCTGCACTGCCGACCGCTGCCTTCAGTAATAGCGCGCGATCGGCGGTCGACCGGAGGTAGCGGCAGCCGGCCGGGTTTCGGCCATGTCATGGCCGTGGTCGCGCAGCACCTGGCAGATCTGCACGCGATACCAGGCGAAGAACTCGGCGCGGCCGGCCGTCTTGGCCTGTGCATGCGCGGCATCGCGCGCCCAGATGCGCACGGCCGCCTCGGACTCGTATTCCACCAGGGTGACGCGTTCGCCGTCGGGCGCGGTATAGGCCTTGTGCGCGAGATAGCCGGGTACCGCCATGGCGAGCGGACCGATCTGCTGCGCCATCGCGGCATAGGCTTCGGTGGCTTCGGGCCGCAGGCGGCTGCGGAAGGCGACGAGGATGGTCATGGGGCGGGTCTTTCCGGCTGGGGAGGAGCGATGCATGCCATCTTGCGCCGGGCGGTATATCCCGTAAAATGAATAATAATGATCTGATTCATCTCGAAATGAGATATAGCCATGGACCTGTCCGACCTGCATGTCTTCCGCACCGTGGTGGAAGCCGGCGGCATCACGGCCGCCGCCGGCCGACTGCATCGCGTGCAGTCCAATGTCACGGCGCGCATCCGCAAGCTGGAAGACGATCTCGGCACGCCGCTGTTCGTCCGCGCCGGCAAGCGGCTGCAGATCACGCCGGCCGGCCGCACGCTGCTGGATTACGCCCGGCGCCTGCTGGCCCTGGCCGACGAGGCGCGCGCCGCCTTGAACGACAATGCGCCGCCGCGCGGTATTCTGCGCCTCGGCACCATGGAAAGCACCGCCGGCGTGCGGCTGCCGGCGCCGCTGGCCGAGTATCACCGGCGCCATCCCGCCGTGCGCGTCGAGCTGCATACCGGTTCGCCGCGCGACCTGATGGCCATGGTGCTGGCCGGCGAGAGCGACGCCGCCCTGGTGGCCCGGCGGGTCTGCGATGCGCGGCTTGCCGCGCTCGCCGTGTTCGACGAGGAACTGGTGCTGGTGACGGCGGCCGACCATCCGCCGGTGCGCCGCCCGGCCGACTTGCGCGAGGGCAGCATGCTGGCTTTCCATCCCGGCTGCCCGCATCGCGAAAGGTTGGAACGCTGGTTCGGCCAGGGCGGTCGCGAGATCGCCCGCACGGTGGAGCTGGCTTCCTATCACGTCATGCTGGGCTGCGTGGCGGCCGGCATGGGCGTGGCGCTGATGCCGCGCAGCGTGCTGGCCGGCTTCGTCGACCGCGACCGCCTGCGGGAGCACCGGCTGGCGCCGCCGTTCCGGCAGGTGAAGACGCTGCTGGTCTGGCGCCAGGATCAGCCGCAGGCCAAGGTGGCGGCGCTGGCGCAGATTCTGCGCCGGGGCGCGGCGAAGCTGCGGACGGCCTGAACGCGCCGCCGCCGTTCAGGCGAAGCCGAGATTGTAGCCGCGGAAGTCCATGTAGTAGAGCGGATAATGCGTCCAGCGGATGTTGCGCCGCTTGGCGAAATATTCGCGCACCGGATAGAGGATCAGCGCCGGCGCCTCGGCCTCGTATTCATCCAGCAGCGCCAGCCACAGCCGCCTGCGTTCGTCCCGGTCGGTGGCGGTGGCCAGCGCATCGCTGATGGCGTTGAACCGGTCGGGCTGCCAGAAGCCCTGCTTCTGCAGGAAATAGTCGCGCGACAGATGCACCATCAGTCCGCCGCCGAGCGGGTCGGGGAAGCGGAAGGCGATCGAGGTCGGCCGCACATCGGCGCCGGGCTGGGCCAGCAGCGACAGATTCTCGCGCGTTTCGATCCGGCTGTTGACGCCGACCGCCAGCCACATCTGCTGCACGATCTGCACCGCCTGCAGCATCTGCAGGTAATAGGCCGGCGCGATGCGGATCACGATCTCCTCGCCGCCATAGCCGGCCTCGCGCAGCAGCTGGCGCGCGCGTGCGGGGTCGTGCTCGAAGCCCTGGCGGCCGGCGTCGTAGAGGGCCCCGAAGGCCGGCACCTGCAACGCGGCCATGCGGCGATAGCCCGGACCCCAGAGCGAGCGGCCGAGCAGGTCGCAGTCGACCGCGTGATTCAGCGCGCGCCGCACCCGCACATCGCGCAGCACCGGCCGGCGCGTGTCGTAATAGAGGATATGGGCGAAATCGAGCGGCACATCGACGCCTTCCAGCTTCGGATGCCCGGCCAGGCTCTCGGCCTGCTCGGGCAGCAGGTTGGTCACCAGGTCGAAATCGCCGGCCTGCAGTCCGGCCAGCCGCGTCGAGGCTTCGGGCACCACGCTGAAGATGATCTGCTTCGCCGGCGGTCGGCCCATCCAGTAGTCGTCATGCGAGTCCAGCACCACGCGCTGGTCGCGCGCGAAACTGGCATGGCGATACGGCCCGCTGCCGACCGGCTGCTTGCGCATGCCCTCCAGGCCGCCGGCGGCACAGGCCTTCGCCGAATGAATCCAGCCGCCATAGGCGGCGAGGCGATGCGGCATCGCCACATCGGGACTCCGCGTGCGCAGCAGCACGGTATAGCGGTCCACCGCGTCCACGCCGGCGAGATGGCCGAAATTCACCTTGCCCTCGAAAGCCTGCACCTGCGGACCCCACATGCGTTCGGCCGAGAAGGTGGAGAGCACGTCGTCCGCCGTCAGCTCGCCGCCATCCTGCAGCCGCACGCCCGGACGCAGCGCCGCCTCCCAGGTCAGCGGATCGCGCTGGCGCAGGCTTGTGGCCAGATGCGGCACCAGGCTGGAGCCGCCGCCTTCGCCTTTCGCTTCCGCGAGGAAGTCGCGGCGCAGCAGGGTGTCGAACACATTGTAGGTCAGGCGCAGCCCGACATTGGAAATCGATTCCAGCGGCTCGAGCGTCGGCGGCAGGGCCTGCACGGCGATGCGCAGGCTCGGGCGGTCGTCGCTCTGGGCGCGCACGAGGCGCGGCAGCAGGGCGGGCGCGGCGACGGCGGCCGCGGCGGCCGGCGCGGCGGCAGCGAGCAGGGCGCGGCGGGAGAGGGACTTCGGCATGGCGGGACTCCGACAGCGGATGGGCCGCCAAGCCTGCGACCGCCGCGCAACAGTCCGATGACCGCCGGGTGACAGTTCGGGGTCGCCAGGCCATGCCGCACCGCTACACGGGGTGGCGAGGCTGTGGTAAAAGCGGAATCGTCGCGACGGCGCCCGGAGCGGGCATGAGGGAGACGACATGACGGAGACAGGCGAAACCACCGACAGCTGCCTGATCTGCCGGTCGCCGACCGATCCCTATTTCTCCAAATCCTACGACGGCTATCCCGGCAGCCCGTTTCCGCAGGGCCTGAAAGTCGACTACCGCCGCTGCGGCCAGTGCGGCTTCGTGCTGTCGCAGACCCACCGCGCCCTGACGCCGGCGCAGTGGGAACAGCTGAATGCCAGCTGGCACCACCATTTCGAAAGCGGGCCGGAGGCGCGTATCGTCAACCAGCCGCCCTATGCCGACCAGGCGCTGGCGCTGCGGCTGCTCGGCGCCAACGGCCTGGTCGATACCGGCGATGCGCTGGATTACGCGGCGGGCTACGGCACGCTGGCCAGGCTGCTGGCGAAATATTTCGCCACGCCGATCGCGATTTTCGACCGCTATGTGCAGAGCGCCGCGCCGGGCCTGACCTATGTGGCCGAGGCCGATCTGCGGCGCTACCGCCTGGTGATCAACAGCGCGATGTTCGAGCATGTGCTCACCCGCGCCGCGCTCGACGAGGTGAATGCCCTGGTGGCCGAGGACGGCGTGCTGATGCTGCACAGCGTGGTCTGCGAGCGCGTGCCGCCCGATCCCGACTGGTTCTACCTCAAACCCATCGTGCACACGGCGTTTCATACCAACCGCAGCATGGAGATTCTGATGCGGCAATGGGGCTATGCCGCCTCGCTCTACGCGCCGCAGGCGAAAAGCTGGTTCCTGTTCAAGGCCGGCCATCCGCTGCTGGCATCGCTGGCGCAGCGCGCCGCGGCGCTCAACGCCGAGCTGCAGACGCGCTACCTGCATCACAAACCCGGCTTCGTCGATTACTGGAAGGGCTTCTGAGGCGGCGGCGCTGTCTCGTCATCCACACCGACACCCCCAACACACGTCATCCTCGGGCTTGACCCGAGGATGACGATGGTGGGGTAGAGAGAGCCGGCCCTGAACGCCCGGGGATGACGAGTGCAGAGGTGGCGCCGGCGATGCGTGTTGGTGGGCGCGCCCTACGCCGCCGCCGCCTTCGCCGCCTGCACCACGCGGTCGGCGCGGGCCTGCGCCTCGGGCGCGTGGTCGGCATGGGTGAGGATGTAGAAATCGTCGCGCTCGATGCCGGCCAGCACGATCCCGGCCAGCTCGTCCGCCGGCATCGGATCGCGCATCAGCTGCTCGAAGGCGGCCTTGATTTTCGCCAGCAGCTCGGGCGGCGTGCGCGGCGCCACTTTCAGCTCGGCCGGCCGGTTGCGCTCCGACTGCATGATGCGCGTCTGCACGCCGCCGGGACAGACCACCGAGACGCGGATCTGCGGCCCCATATATTGCAGCTCGGCGGCCAGGCTCTCGCTCATGCCGACCACCGCATGCTTGGCCGCCACATAGGGCGACAGAAACGGCGGCGCGGTCAGCCCGGCGATGGAGGCGATGTTGACCACATGGCCGGCGCTGCCCTGCTGCTGCAGCATGGCGGGTACAAAGGCGCGGATGCCGTTGGCCACGCCGAAGACATTGACGTTCATCACCCACTGCCAGTCCTGCGGCTGGCTCAGCCATTGCGGCCCGAGCGCGCCGCCGACGCCGGCATTGTTGACCAGCAGGTCGACGCGGTTGCAGCGCGACAGGATTTCGTTCGCCGCCGCCTGCATGGCCTCGGCATCGCTCACGTCGCAGCACAGCGCCTCGACGCGCGGCGGCCCGAACGGCGTGTGCAGCGCGCGCAATCTTTCGGCGGCGGCATCCAGCGCCGGCTGCTCCACATCCAGCAGCGCCAGATGCAGGCCGCGCTGCGCCAGCGCGGCGGCGAGGGCAAAGCCGATGCCGCTGGCGCCGCCGGTGATGACGGCCACCTGGTGGGGTTCGAGTTTCATGGGGCTATCCTTGTCGTGAGTTAGTCGGTGAGGTCGCCGGGCAGCGCGGCGGTGAAGCGGCCGAGCAGGGACGACAGCTGCGCGATATCCTTGTCGCTCCAGCGGTCGCGGAAAATCTCGGCCGCCATACGGCTGAACGTGGCCTCGGCCTCGGCCGTGCGGGTGCGGCCGGTTTTGGTCAGCGTCACATAGGCGACGCGGGCATCGCGCGGATCGGCCTCGCGCTTGATGAGGCCGATCTTTTCCAGCGGCAGCGCCATGCGTGTGATGGTCGACTGGCTGGTATGCAGGCGCTGGGCGAGGTCGACGCGGCGCAGCCGCTGCAGCGGCGCGCGGCTCAGCTGCAGCAGGAACAGCAGTTCGTTCAGCGCCAGGCCATGCACCGAGCCGAGCCCGGGCGACAGGCGGGATTCGAGATAGGCGGTGCTGCGGAACAGCCGCAGCAGGGCGGAAAGGGGATGATCGGCGGAGGTCATGCGGCAGGATATATGCCGAAATGCTTCCTGACGCAAGTATAATCTTCTTGTTTTGAATAACATGCGACGATGCGCACGGCATTGCCATACACGAAACGGTGCAACCGCCTAGAAGTAAAAGGCTGCAGACACCTTCATCGCGCAGGAGCGCTGAAGGCGTGGCGCAACAAAGCGCCAATTCGAAGGTGGCATCTGGGCTGCAATATGAGGTGTTGTTAATGAGCGACCAAATATTTGAGCGCACGCATCCTGTTGGTCGGAATGATTGCGCAGCGTGAGACGCTGAATACGATGGTGTTCATCGACCGGGCGATATGGCGAGTATGCCGTATGCGAATAATGAAATTGGATCGCGATCCGCATATGCAGTCGACTTGTTCTAGATGAGGCGGTCCATGTGCGTTACGCTCTACATAATACTTGGGGAGCAAAAATGGCAGACGTGCCGGCAGACTACTTCGCCGAGCTTTGGGCCGCGCTTGATGCGGATCATGGTTTGCTTTCTTCGTCTCCGAGTGCCGACCGCATTAATTTGATTGCCGCCGCAAAGACCGCTCTTGGCAGTGCCGGGATCACATCGGATTTGCGAAAGTGGGTCGGAACGAATAAAGATCGCTTCATATTTGCAGCAATCGCAATCGATAATTGGTACGAGCCGATTGGGCGGTGCAAAGGCAATCGGGTCGGCCTGCCACTTCATATGAGCGAAGTGTTTGACGACTATATCGCGACAAGCAGGCTTAATGGTCCGGGGGGCGCGCGTGTCATTTTGCGCCGGCCATTCTGGGGCTCCTGGGCTGATTCAGCGGTGGATATTCCGCTTCCCGGCGAACTGTCGGCCTATTTTGTTTCGCTGATGTCCCTGCCGGATGAAATCGCTTCTACATGCCCGGACGATTCAACAGCTCCGAGCAGTGTGCGCCTCAAATTTCGAATTGGCAGGTCCGCTGATTCGAAGGCAATAGGCGGGGCGACCTGGAAAGTCGGTATAGCGCCGCTCGCACAGCTTTCTGGCGATATCAAGTTCGAAAGGAATCTTGATGGAACGCTTGCTTCTTATGACGCTCAAGTCGCGGATTTCTCAAACCGGATTCAGGAGGTCATCGACACATTATGCCGGGCAGGCTGCCATATTATTGCATTCCCCGAAATGGCCGTTCACGAAAATACATTTGCCTCCCTTGGCGCCATCATCCGTAAATTTGGTGCTGATTCTAATCTGTCTCTGGTTTTGGCCGGAACTACGAGAACAACGAATGGAAGCGGAAAACCATATAACAGATGCACGATATTCAATCACCGGGGCGACATCGTCCTTCAGCAGAATAAGCTGACGAGATGGAATCTCGATGCATCATTATGCAGCCGCTTCGGCTTCGACCCTGGTGGCGATGGTATGTACTACGAGCACATAACCGTCGGTAGCGAGGTGCACATTGTCGAAGAGCGCGATATTGGCCGCTTCGCCGCATTGATCTGTGAGGATTTGAGCCGGACGCAGCCTGGGCAATGGCTCAGGAACAATATGTTGCTGGATCTTCAATTTACGCCGGTCCTAGATGCCGATTTGCATCATGACAAATGGGAAGCGAATTTTGGCGGGAAGGCCGTATTGGCGGGTGGCTGCAGGGTAATTGTCACGAACAGCATGCCTTTGACGTACTGTCAGAACGAGACGAACCGCAAGAACAAGGCGATGAAATACGTTGTGACCGATTCTGGTATTGGACTGGCGGTTGACCGAGTCGGGGACAAAGTTCGTGTGAAAGTTTTAAGGGCGCCCTTGGGGTCTGCAGGGCATGAAGCCCAATATTTCGATTGGGAACCGACGAAATGGCAGGATTTGGCCTAAAAAGTCAATTGACCGTCAATTGACTTTTAACCTATCGCCACTATATTTTGATGTCAGATTCGACGTAAAGGAACAGCATATGAGCGATTTCGATGTTGCTCTTACAAAGCAAATCGGGAAGTTGAAAGATGCGATCAGCCAATTGGATTTCAACTTAGCTGACGCGCGTATCGAAGCACTGCTCGCCTCAGTGTCGGCTTCATTAGTTAAAGGCGAAAGCTTTATTCTGGAAAAATATCGCCCCGAAATTGAAAAGACATACTCAGGATTATTGACTAAAGAAAACCCTACTAACGAGGATCTTGTTCTACGCGGACAACTCCGTGCTATTACGACGTTGTTCTCTGTGGGCGCCAGGCAAAAAGCAGCGGTATCCGTCGCGAAAATTCCCATACGCTGGGAAAAGGTGATCGAGACGTTATTCAATGCTAACGAACTTCTCGATAATAAAACTGTTGCAAAAAGAGTCGGCGCTGCCGACGGGACGATGGCCAGGCTTTTGCCTGAAATGAGAGATGCTGGGATCATTGCGTATGAGACGGAGTGGCGGCGGCATTTGAATAAACTGACCGACGAGGGCCGCGCGATTGCAGCGCAGCTGGCGGACAGAAAGCGGGCGAACGCTGAAAAAGCGAAAGAGCGGCAGACTACGGCGATGCGTCCGGTCAACGACAGCGCCGGAGGCAGAGATATTATTCTATCTGCAATTAAACGCGCTGACTTGGAAGCTAAAGGGGGCGTGGCCCCCGCTTCCGATCAGCAACCCGCCATTCGTCACCTCTGGTCTAAAACCCGGCGGTCTCAAGTCGGCGTTCCCGAAGAACTCCGTTCGACGGTTCGCAGTTTGGCGAGCGGGAATATCGAGGCTATCTACCAAGCTGGTTCACCGCGGCATTTCTCACACGACATGCCAGTGAGCGTGGCGCATCAGGACAAGTATGTGGCGGTACTCTTCTCCAATGTGGCGGTGCTTTTTCACAAAGCCGATGTGGATCGAGCGGCGGGCGTGGAGGCGATCATTAAATCTATTCCTTGGTTGTCGCAGGCTCAGGGGCAAAAATGAAATTTTATTCTTGGTGTTTTAGCCGCTCCAAATCCTTCCCGTCCATGCTGCATTCCACGCGAACAACGCCCTATCCATCTCCAGCTGTTGGAGCAGGATAAAGATTGCCTCGCCGCCACCATTGCCGATCACACACCGGCGCCTGCGGCCCTAAAACTTCTTGTCGCCGCCGGGCAAGTCACGGTGAATGTCGAACTGGGCGCGTTTCTCGATCTCGGTCACGATGGATCTCTGGCTGTCGCCCTGTCCCGATGTCTCGGTGGTCCTGACGATGGTGGTGGTCTCGACATGCCAGACTTTCGCCAGCGCGATCGCGGCGACCAGCACAAGCCCGCCGACGGGCAGGCCATAGGCCTCGAGCGCGTCATATTTGAGATAGGGCAGGGTGCCGCCCGCGCCGGCATAGAGCATCAGGCAGCCGGCCAGGGCCAGCACAGCGACAAGCAATCCCTTGATGACCATCGCCCCCTCCATCCGTTTCCGGTGCAGGGGCGCAGTATATCAGCCTTGAGCGAAAAGCCCGGCCAGTTTCTCCAGGTCCTGTTTCACCCATGCCGCATCCCGCGCAAACATCGCGTCGTCCATCGTGGGTATGCGGAACAGGGTGAAGATCACCTCGCAGCCATCGCCATTGGCGATCACGCGCGCCGGCATATAAATCTCGCTGCCATCGGGCAGCGTCACGCGATGATCGAGCACGCCGAAATCGTTCGGCGGAGTGAATACGATGGTCACCACGCCGACGCCGTCCTGCTGCGCCGTCCAGCGGCCGGTCGCCGCATCCTGCTGCATCTGCCCAAGCCCGCTGGCCCAGTGTTTCCAGTTGGCCGGGTCTTTCAGGACAGCGTAGACCGCCGTGAAGGGGCGGGGGATCGAGACCGAGAGATGTTTGCAGGGCAGGACGGTATGGGGTGCGGCGGTCATGACGGTTTTCCTCCGGCTTGCCGAAATCCACAGTTCATGATATGTTCTCATAAGCCGGGTGCGAGATTATCCCCTTGACCTAGGTAAGGTGAAGGCTTATATTCATGGCATAGGAGATCAGCCATGGCTAAGACCTTCACCTTTCAGGACTTTACGACCCGCTTCCCGAACGACGATGCGTGTCTGGAGCATTTGATGAAGGTCCGCTACGGCAGCCGCACGGAATGCCCGAAATGCGGCAAGACGGGGCGCTTTGTCCGCCTGCGGAACGAGCCGGCCTTTTGCTGCCCGACGCCCCGCTGCGGCCATCACATTCATCCGATGGTCGGCACTCCGTTTCATCGGACGCATACGGCCTTGAGCAAGTGGTTTTATGCCATGTACCTGTTCACCACCTCGCGGCATGGCGTACCCGCCAAGGAGCTGCAGCGCCAGCTTGGCGTCACCTACAAGACGGCTTGGCGCATGGGCCATGAAATCCGCAAGTACATGGCTGCCGTCGATGGCGACAGCCCGCTGGGTGGCAATGGCATTGTCGAGGCTGACAAGGCTTTCATCGGCGGCAAGGACAAGCGCGGCTTGGATGACAAGACCATCGTTCTGGGCATGGTCGAGCGCGGCGGCGACTTGATGACCCGCATCGTCCCGAACCGCCACGAATTCAACGTGGTGCCGCATATCACCGAGAACGTAATCGCGGGCAGCCGCGTGGCGACCGATGAAGGCCGCACCTTTATGAACCTGCGTCACGAGGGTTTCGATCACGGTAAGGTCAACCACTCCAAAAAAGAGTACGTTCGCGGTGACATTCACACGAACACCATTGAGTCGTTCTGGAGCCGGTTGAAGGCCAGCATCCGTGGTACGCACGTCCATGTCTCGCCGCAGCATCTGTCCAAGTATCTCGGCGAGTTTGAATTCCGCTTCAATCTTCGGAAGCAGCCGGCTTTGATGTTTGACGTTTTGCTTCTAGCTTTCCCGAAGCCATAGCCTCTAGAAGAGCGTTAAAACGGTCCTCGTCTGCGTCGGGAATGTCTTTGGGCAGATGACTTTCATTAAGTTGATTCTTTTCCATTTTAGTTGCCTTTCGAAAAAGTAAGACCTCTCATGGCCGCGCGATTCTTCCTCCT
Organism: Ferrovibrio sp.; assembly: GCF_025869515.1. Classification (GTDB taxonomy): domain Bacteria; phylum Pseudomonadota; class Alphaproteobacteria; order Ferrovibrionales; family Ferrovibrionaceae; genus Ferrovibrio. Next base: position 40,753 of record NZ_JAOZVR010000053.1, on the reverse strand, counting down.
GCTTGCCCACTCAGAAGCCTGAATAGCTACCTGCTTGCTAGTGGCGGTTCTTTCAATTGCCCTAATTTCTCCAGTGCTTAGCAATCTCAGAAACTCTTCCAAACGCTCAGCTCTAAGCTCTGCCAACCGCTCGCTCGCACCAACCCCGGCCGTAATATAGCTCATACGGCTTGAAGCTTCTCCTTTGGCCTGGATTTCCAACTCGGTAATCTGTGCGTTCAATTTCTTGTCAGTGAAATGACGAACAGCATCATCAAAGGGCAACCCGGAAAACTGCGTCCATTTTTGAATTTCCAGTTGCTTGCCAAACTGAACCAGCAAAACCGCAACAAAAAAAATCGCCGGAGGGGCCAGCGCAAACCATGTGGCAGCGGATTCTTTCATCATCGCGTTGACGACAGGTAGCGCGATGGACGAGAGGAAGAACCATGCAAACTCTCGTGCCGAACAAAACCAAAGTATCGCGTCTTTAAACGCCTGCGAAAAAGCGCGCCCCAGAAGCCCCACGACATGCTCCCCCGATTCCCGTTTCGGGGAGAATAGCATGAGTGGGGGAGACTACCTAGGCGAAAGGGATAATCTCGGCCGGGTGGCCTGTCCAGTGAGGGAAAGGTCGCTGTTCGGCGGGCGCAGACGACATACCATGGTATTTCCCCGTCCGGTGGCAGACGGCGCCGGGATGGACAGGGAGAACGGGAACGAAGCGAAATACGCCGGAATAAGGTTCCGATAAGCGGACATAAGCCCGGGATAAGCCGGAATAACGCCCGGATTAACGCGCTTAAGTCCCGGATCGGCCTGGATAAGCCCGGATTGCGACGGGCGGGAGACAGCAGGATGACCGCATCCGGATCGGCACCGCATGGGACGTATTCGGCACCCAATGGGACGCATTCAGCACGCAATGGGACTCTTTCGGTACTCAACGGGACTCATTCAGCACCCAATGGGCCTCATCCGGCATCGGCCGGGTCCGGAGCATTCGGCGCCGCTGAACTTGCCTCGCCGCCGCCGGGCGCTATAGTCCCGCCCGCAGAAGGACCCGCATACAGAATGACCGCCGCCGACCGCACCGCCGCGCCCGCCTCTCAGGGGCTGAACTCCCAGGAGTGCAATTCTTTGGGCTTCGCCAAAGCCCCGGCGCAGACGCGCGTGGTGGTGGCGATGTCGGGCGGCGTCGATTCCTCGGTGGTCGCCGGCCTGCTGAAGCGCGAAGGTTACGACGTCATCGGTATCACGCTGCAGCTTTACGATCACGGCGCGGCCATCGCCAAAAAAGGCGCCTGCTGCGCCGGCCAGGATATCCACGATGCGCGGCAGGTGGCCGAACGGCTCGGCATCCCGCATTACGTGCTGGATTACGAAAGCCGCTTCCGCCAGGCGGTGATCGACGAATTCGCCGAGAGCTATGTCAACGGCGAAACGCCGATCCCCTGCATCCGCTGCAACCAGCGCGTCAAGTTCCGCGACCTGCTGGAGACCGCGCGCGACCTCGCGGCCGACTGCCTCGCCACCGGCCATTACGTGCAGCGCAGCGTCGATCCCGCCACCGGCCGCGCACAGCTGCTGCGCGGCGCCGATCCGCGCCGCGACCAGAGCTATTTCCTGTATACGACGACGCAGGACCAGCTCGACTATCTGCGCTTCCCGCTCGGGGCTATGGAAAAGCCGGCGGTGCGCCAGCTGGCCGAAGAGTTCGGGCTGATCGTGGCCGACAAGCCGGACAGCCAGGATATCTGCTTCGTGCCCAATGGCGATTACGCCTCCGTGGTGGCGAAGCTGCGGCCCGAGGCGGCCGAGCCGGGCGAGATCGTGGATCTGCAGGGCACTGTGCTGGGCAGACACGACGGCGTGATTCATTTCACCGTCGGCCAGCGCAAGGGCCTGGGCATCGCGGCATCTGAGCCGCTGTATGTCCTGCGGCTCGATGCGGCCGCGCGCCGCGTCGTCGTCGGGCCGAAGCAGGCGCTGGCGCGTCGCGACGTGCTGCTGCGCGAACTGAACTGGCTGGCGGAACCGATCCCGGCCGATGGCCTGGAAGTCAGCGTCAAGCTGCGTTCGGCGCAGCCGGCGGTCGCCGCGCGACTCTTCGCGGCGGGCGAGGGGCCGGAAAGCCATCTGGCGCGGCTGGAGCTGTCGCATGCCGAATTTGGCGTGGCGCCGGGCCAGGCCGGTGTGGTCTATGCCGGCGAACGCCTGCTCGGCGGCGGCTGGATCGCCCGGGCTGAGGGCAGGGCCGACGCGGCCCGAACTGCCGGATTAGCCGCGTAGAAACAACGGCTTGCCCGGCAGCGGCAGGCCGCTTGACAGATCGGGGCGCTGCCCGTATTCCATGCGCCTCTTTCGGGTCTCCCGGAAGTTTGCCCGCCGGCCCTGCCGGCAGGCGGATGGATGTGGCTGGATAGCTCAGTTGGTAGAGCAAGGGACTCATAAGCCCTGGGTCGGCGGTTCAAATCCGCCTCCAGCCACCATCCGCCCCTTTCTGCCCCACATCTCCGAAGCTTAACTTTCGCGGGGCCGGTCGCTCCGGTACGCATCTTGCTACAGGGATGGGTAAAACACCTGTCCGCCAGCATCGCAACCATGTCGCCCGCACCCGTGATCCGTATCCTGTTGATCGACGAAGACCCAGACCGCGCCGTGGTGCTGGCCGAGGCGCTGCAGGGCAAGGGCTATACGCTGGTGGCGCAGATCGCGCCGCGCGAACTGTCGGCCAAGCGCGTGCAGGAGATCGCGCCCGACGTGATCATCGTCGACATGGAAAGCCCGTCGCGCGACACCATCGACAGCATGCGCCAGATCAACGCCGACCGGCCGCGCCCGATCGTGATGTTCGTCGACCAGAGCGACGAGACGATGATCCAGGAAGCCATGCAGGCCGGGGTTTCCGCCTATGTCATCGACGGCATGAACGTGAAACGCGTGAAGCCGATCCTCGATGTCGCCGTGGCGCGCTTCCGCGAATTCCAGGCGCTGCGCGACGAGTTGAAAAAGACCAAGGCCACCCTATCTGAACGCAAGCTGATCGAGCGGGCCAAGGGGCTTCTCATGCGCGAGCGCAAGATCGGCGAGGACGAGGCCTATGCGGCCCTGCGCAAGCTCGCGATGGACCGCCAGCAGCGCCTGGTGGATGTCGCCGAAGCGCTGCTGGCCTTCGCAGACGTGCTGAAGAAGAAGTAAGGCGCCGTTACAACCGTCTGCACAGGCGATACGCAGGGTGTCGAAGCATTCGCCCGTATTTTGTGCAGCGCACCAATTTTGCCTCGAATCGGGCATACCCTGTAAAATCCTGAAAAACCTGGGAAATCCAGTCTGGCCGGCGGCTGGCACGGTTGATGCTTAGTTAAGGTCGAACCTCCCGCTGCAATGGCGCAGCGGGTTTGACCGGCCTCCCAGCAAGCCTCCCCAGGTCTTCGCTGCTCACCGGTCCCGGATCGGACAATGGCGTCCCGCAATGCGGCCTCGTTTCGAGGCTCGGCATTGAGGGGCGCTTTTTTTATGGCCGCAACGACGGTCAGACAGGGAAGAGGGGTAGACCATGCAGACCAAGTTCAACCGCCGCCAGCTCATCAAGGGTGCCGCCGGCACCGCTGCATTGCTCGCCGCCGCCCGGCTGCAGCTGCCCGCCGGCGCGTTTGCGCAGGCCGCCGGCCCCGAAGTGAAGGGCACCAAGCTCGGCTATATCGCGCTGACCGATGCCTCGCCGCTGATCATCGCCAAAGAGAAGGGCATGTTCGCCAAATACGGCCTGCCCGACATGAGCATCGAGAAGCAGGCCTCCTGGGGCGCAACGCGCGACAATATCGAACTGGGCGAAGCGGGCGGCGGCATCACCGGCGCGCATATCCTCACCCCTATGCCGTATCTGATTTCCACCGGCAAGGTCACCAAGACCAAGGTGCCGATGAATATCCTGGCCCGGCTCAACACCAACGGCCAGTCGATCTCGGTCTCCAATACCTGGGCCGGCAAGGGCGTGACCACCGATGCCAAGGCGCTCGCCGCCGGCTTCAAGAAGGCCAAGGCGGAAGGCAAGGACATCAAATGCGCCATGACCTTCCCGGGCGGCACGCATGACCTGTGGATCCGCTACTGGCTCGCCGCCAACGGCATCGATCCGGACAAGGATGTCTCGACCATCACCGTGCCGCCGCCGCAGATGGTGGCCAACATGAAGGTCAACACCATGGACGCCTTCTGCGTCGGCGAGCCGTGGAACTCGCAGCTGGTGCACCAGAAGATCGGCTTCACCGCACTGACCACCGGTGAATTGTGGAAAGACCATCCCGAGAAGTCGCTCGGCCTGCGCGCCGATTGGATCGAGAAGAATCCGAAAGCGGCCAAGGCGCTGCTGATGGCGGTGCTGGAAGCCCAGCAATGGTCCGACAAGATGGAGAACAAGGCCGAGCTGTGCAAGATCGTCGGCGGCCGCGACTGGTTCAAGGTGCCGGTGGAAGACATCCTCAACCGCCAGACCGGCGACATCGATTATGGTGATGGCGGTCGCAAGGTGAAGGTCGGCCTCGACAGCCCACTGGTGATGAAATTCTGGCGCGACTTTGCCTCCTATCCGTTCCAGAGCCATGAACTGTGGTTCCTCACCGAAGATATCCGCTGGGGCTATCTGCCGGCCGATACCGACACCAAGGCGCTGATCAAGCAGGTCAACCGCGAAGACCTGTGGCGTGACGCGGCCAAGGCGATCGGCGTGGCTGATGCCGATATGCCGAAGTCGGCCTCGCGCGGCAAGGAAACCTTCTTCGACGGCAAGGTCTTCGATCCGGAGAACCCGATGGCCTACCTGAAGAGCCAAGCCATCACCCGGGTGTAATCCGATGTCCGCTCACGACAAGGAGCTTTCCATGGCTGTGAAAACCGACGTTCTGAGCAAGGCAGAAATGGGTGGCGAGAGTATTCTCGCCACCCTGGCGCCGCGCGTGGTAAACGGTCTGCGCATGTTTGCGGCGCGCGTGCTGCCGCCGATCCTGTTCCTCGCCCTGCTGCTGGCGATCTGGGAGATCGCCTGCTCCAGTCCGGGCGCCACGCTGCCGCCGCCATCCACGGTGCTGTCCGATACCTGGGAACTGATCGTCGATCCGTTCTACGACAAGGGCAATCTCGACAAGGGCTTGTTCTGGCATCTCGCCTCCAGCCTGAAGCGTGTTGCCATCGGCTTCTCGCTCGCAGCCATCATCGGCATTGCGCTCGGCGTGCTGATCGGTCAGTCGACGCTGGCGTTTCGCGGCCTCGATCCGATCTTCCAGGTGCTGCGCACGGTGCCGCCGCTGGCCTGGCTGCCGCTGTCGTTGGCCGCCTTCCGCCATGCCGACCCATCGGCGATCTTCGTCATCACCATCACGGCGATCTGGCCGATCATTCTCAATACCGCGGTCGGCATCCGCAATATCCCGCAGGATTACCGCAACGTCTCGCGGGTACTGCGGCTCAACGGCTTCGAGTTCTTCTTCAAGGTGATGCTGCCGGCCACTGTGCCGTTCATGTTCACCGGCCTGAAGATCGGCATCGGCCTGAGCTGGCTCGCCATCGTGGCGGCCGAGATGCTGATCGGCGGCGTCGGCATCGGCTTCTTCATCTGGGATGCCTGGAACAGTTCGCTGATCAGCGAAATCATCCTGGCGCTGATCTATGTCGGTCTGGTCGGCTTCATGCTCGACCGCCTGATCGGCTTCATCGGCAACCGCGTCGGCGGCTTCGCGTCGCAATAGGAAGCACAGCATGCCCCGTCGTCCCACCAAGGCAAAGACCGTGAGGGCCGCCACGCCGGCGACCCTCACGCCGATGCGTATCGGTTTCATCGCGCTGACCGACTGCGCGCCGCTGATCGTGGCGAAGGAGAAGGGTTTCTTCGAACGCCACGGACTGGATGTCACGCTGGTGCGCGAGCCGAGCTGGGCCAATATGCGCGACAAGGTGGCGCTCGGCGCGCTGGATGCCGCGCATATGCTGGCGCCGATGCCGCTGGCGGCCACGCTGGGGGCCGGCGGCTGGAAGAAACCGCAGGTCACCTCCTTCGTGCTCAACCTGAACGGCAATGCCGTTACGATTTCATCGAAGCTGTGGAACCGCCTGCTGGAAGCCGAGCCGGCGCTGCTGCATGACCGGCACGAGGCCGGCAACGTGCTGCGCCGGGTGATCGCCGCCGACCGCAAGGCCGGCCGGCCGACGCTGACCTTCGCCACCGTGTTCAATTTTTCCTCGCACCAGATTCAACTGCGCTACTGGCTCGCCTCGGCCGGCATCGACCCGGACCGCGACGTCAATCTGGTGATCGTGCCGCCGCCGCAGATGACCGACCGGCTGGCTGCCGGCGAAATCGACGGCTTCTGCGTCGGCGATCCGTGGAACTCGCTTGCCGTGCTGCGCGGGGTGGGGCGCATCCTGATCTCGGGCTACGAGATCTGGAATAACCGCATCGAAAAGGTGATCGGCACCAACCGCGACTGGGTCGAGCGCAATCCGGTCACGCACAAGCACATGCTGATGGCGCTGCTGGAAGCGGCCGAATGGCTCGACCGGCCGGAAAACCGTCTCGAAGGCGTCGAGATCATGGCCAGGCCGGACTACATCGGCCCGCATGCCGCCGAGGCGATCCGGCTCGGCATGCTGGGCGTGGTGCGCTACGGCCTCGATGTCAGCCCGGAGCACATGCCCGATTTCTTCGTCTTCGGCCGCTACAGCGCCAACTTCCCGTGGCGCAGCCAGGCCGAGTGGTATCTCACCGAGATGCAGCGCTGGAAGCTGATCGATCCGGCCACCGACATTGCCGCCGTGGCGGACTGCGTTTATCGCACCGATCTCTATCGCGAAGCCGCCGCCGCGCTCGACAAGCCGTTCCCGCTGATCGATCGCAAGCCGGAAGGTCTGCATGCCGGGCCATGGACGCTGGCGCAGGCCAGTGCGCCGATTCCGATGGGCGCCGACCTGTTCTTCGACGGCTCCTACGTTTCATCCGCCCGTCCCGTCGCGCCGGCCATTCGCGAAACCAAATCCGGCGCCCCCGCCACGCCGTCATCCCGCGCCACCGTGCGCCGGTAATCCAAGGAGCCAGCCATGACCGCCTATCTCAGCATCGAAAACGTCGGCATGACCTTCAAGGGCGCCAATGGGCCTTTCATCGCGCTTCGCGATATCCAGCTGCAGATCGACAGCGGCGAATTCGTCGCCCTGATCGGCCACAGCGGCTGCGGCAAGTCGACGCTGCTCAATATCGTGGCCGGCCTGACGCGGGCCACCACCGGCGGCGTTCTGCTGCAGGGCAAGGAAGTCTCCGATCCGGGTCCGGACCGCGCCGTGGTGTTCCAGAACCATTCGCTGCTGCCCTGGCTCACGGTCTACGACAACGTGCGCCTGGCGGTCGACAAGGTGCATTCGAAAACCAAGGCCAAGGCCGAACGCGACGAGTGGACGCGGCATAACCTCGCGCTGGTCGGCATGGATCACGCGCTGGACAAGCGCCCGCATGAAATTTCCGGCGGCATGAAGCAGCGCGTCGGCATTGCCCGTGCGCTGGCGATGGAACCCAAGGTGCTGCTGCTGGACGAGCCCTTCGGTGCGCTGGATGCCCTGACCCGGGCGACGCTGCAGGACACGGTCATGGAGTTGCATGCCAAGCTGAAGAACACCGTCATCATGATCACCCATGACGTGGACGAAGCCGTGCTGCTGTCGAACCGCGTGGTGATGATGACCAACGGGCCTGCCGCGACCATCGGCGAAATCCTGACCGTGGATCTGCCGCGTCCGCGCAATCGCCTGACGCTGGCCGGCGACACTGAATATGTGCGCTGCCGCAAGGAGATCATGGAATTCCTGTATGCGCGCCATCGTGCGCCGGCCGTGCACGCGGCCTGAAAAAGAAAGTCGGGAGGACGTCGTAGATATGCGGCGCGAGAGTGGGAGTGCGGATCATGGCTGAGAGACTGCTGATCGTCGGCAACGGCATGGCGCCCGGGCGCATGCTGGAAAACCTGCTGGAAAAGGCGCCCGGCCGGTATGACATCACCATCTTCAACGCCGAACCGCGGGTGAATTACGACCGCATCATGCTGTCGCCGGTACTGTCGGGCGAGAAGAGCTACGAGCAGATCGTCATCCATGGCGATGGCTGGTACATCAACAACGGCATTACCCTGCACAAGGGCACCAAAGTCACCGGCATCGACCGTGCGGCCAAGACGATCACCACCGATAACGGTCTGACCGAGTCCTATGACAAGCTGGTGATTGCCACCGGCTCTGTGCCCTTCATCATTCCGGTGCCGGGCCATAACCTGCCCGGCGTGCTGAGCTATCGCGATCTGGATGATGTCGATGCCATGATCCTGGCCGCCAAGGCGCGCGGCAGTGCGGTGGTGATCGGTGGAGGCCTGCTCGGCCTGGAGGCTGCGGCTGGCCTGTCGGAACAGGGCATGGATGTCACCGTCGTGCATATCATGCCGACGCTGATGGAGCGGCAGCTCGATGCCTCGGCCGGCTATCTGCTGAAAAAAGCCATCGAGGAACGCGGCATCAAGGTTCTGACCGGCGCCAACACCAAGGCCATCGTCGGCAACGGCAACGGCAAGGTCGAGGGTGTGGAGCTGGAAGACGGCACGGTGATCCCGGCCTCGCTGGTGGTGATGGCGGTCGGCATCCGGCCGAACGCGGCGCTGGGAAAGCTGGCAGGACTCACAGTCAACCGCGGCATCGTGGTCGATGACCAGATGCGCACCTCCGACCCCGATATTTTCGCGCTGGGCGAATGCGTCGAACATCGCGGCGCCACCTATGGCCTGGTTGCGCCGCTCTATGACATGGCCGGCGTGCTGGCCAAAACGCTGATTGACGAACCTGCGGCCTATAACGGCTCGGTCACCGCCACCAAACTCAAGGTCACCGGCATCAGCCTGTTCTCGGCCGGCGATTTCGCCGAGGCCAAGGACCGCGAGGAAATCGTGCTGCGCGATGCGGCACGCGGCGTCTACAAGCGGCTGGTGCTGAAGGACAACAGGATCATCGGCACCGTGCTGTATGGCGAAGTGGAAGACGGCGCCTGGTTCTTCCAGCTGCTGCGCGAGAATGCCGACATCGCCGAGATGCGCGAGACGCTGATTTTCGGCCAGGGTTTTGCGGGGGGCACCCCCCTGGACCCTATGGCGGCCGTTGCAGCCTTGCCGGATGAGGCAGAGATCTGCGGATGCAACGGCGTGTGCAAGAGCAAGATCACCGGTGCGATCACCTCCAAGGGCCTCACCAGCCTGGAGGAAGTGCGTGCCGTCACCAAGGCTTCGGCCTCCTGCGGCTCCTGCACCGGCCTGGTCGAGAAGCTGATCGGCCTGACGCTGGGCGACGGCTATGCGCCGAAGGCGTCGAAGGCCGCCTGCGGCTGCACCGATCTGGGCCATGACGATATCCGCCGCCTGATCGTGGCCAAGGAACTGAAATCGATCCCCGCCGTGATGCAGGAGCTGGAGTGGAAGACCTCCTGTGGCTGCAGCAAATGCCGTCCGGCGCTGAATTACTATCTGCTCGCCACCTGGCCCGGCGAATATGTCGACGACAACCAGTCTCGCTTCATCAACGAACGTGCCCATGCCAATATCCAGAAGGACGGCACCTACTCGGTGGTGCCGCGCATGTGGGGCGGCGTCACCAGCGCCAAGGAGCTGCGCGCCATCGCCGATGTGGCCGACAAGTTCAACATCCCGACCGTGAAGGTGACCGGCGGCCAGCGCATCGACCTGCTGGGCGTGAAGAAGGAAGACCTGCCGGGCGTCTGGGCCGATCTCAATGCCGCCGGCATGGTGTCGGGCCATGCCTATGCCAAGGGCCTGCGCACGGTGAAGACCTGCGTCGGCACCGAATGGTGCCGTTTCGGCACCCAGGATTCGACCGGGCTTGGCATCAAGCTGGAGAAATTCACCTGGGGCAGCTGGACCCCGCACAAGGTCAAGCTCGGCGTCTCCGGCTGTCCGCGCAACTGCGCCGAGGCCACGATCAAGGATATCGGCATCATCTGCGTCGATTCCGGCTACGAATTCCACATTGCCGGCGCCGCCGGCCTCGAGGTCAAACAGACCATCCTGCTGTGCAAGGTGGAGACCGAAGACGACGTGCTGGAATATACCGGCGCGCTGATGCAGCTCTATCGCGAGCAGGCGCATTACCTCGACCGCATCCACAAATGGCTGCATCGCGTCGGCCTTGACAGCGTGAAGCAGCAGATCGTCGAGGATGCCGAACGCCGGCGTGCGCTGTTCGCGCGCTTCGCCCATGCCCAGGTCTTTGCCCAGGTCGATCCCTGGGCCGAGCGGGTCAAGGGCGCCTTCGGCCATGAATTCAAGCCGCTGGCCGATCTGCGGCTGGCCCATGCGGCAGAGTAGGGCGGGAGCCATGAAGATGGACAGTGACTGGCTCGATATCGGCACGCTGAACGATATTCCCAAACGCGGCGCCCGCGTGGTGAAGACCGCGCGCGGCGACATTGCCGTGTTCCGCACCATGGACGACCGGGTCTTCGCGCTGGACGACAAATGCCCGCACAAGGGCGGCCCGCTGTCACAGGGCATCGTGCAGGGTGATTTCGTCACCTGCCCGTTGCACAACTGGATGATCAGCCTGGCCACCGGCGAAGCCCAGGGCGCCGACCAGGGCTGCACACGCACCATCGCGGTGAGGCTGCAGGAGGATCGCATCCTGCTGTCCTGGCCCGGCCTGGCCGTCAAAGCGGCGTGACATGACAGTCGCCACCGAAACGCGCACCACCTGCCCATACTGCGGCGTCGGCTGCGGTCTGAAGGTGGTGCGTGATGACAGTGGCGCCGTCGATGTGAAGGGCGATGCCGGGCATCCGGCCAATTTCGGCCGCACCTGCTCGAAGGGCTCGGCGCTGGGCGAGACGCTCGGCCTCGATGGCCGTCTGCTGCATCCGGTTGTCGATGGAGCCCGGGTCGACTGGAATACCGCGCTGGATCGTGTTGCATCCGTCTTCTCCGATACGATTGCCAAGCATGGCCCGGACTCGGTGGCCTTCTATGTCTCGGGCCAGCTGCTGACCGAGGATTACTATGTCGCCAACAAGCTGATGAAGGGCTTCATCGGCACCGGCAACATCGACACCAATTCGCGGCTCTGCATGGCCTCGGCCGTCGCCGGCCACAAGCGCGCCTTCGGCACCGATACGGTGCCCGGCATCTACGAAGACCTGGAACAGGCCGATCTGGTCGTGCTGGTCGGCTCGAATCTCGCATGGTGTCATCCGGTGCTGTTCCAGCGTCTGGCGGCGGCCAAAGCCGCGCGGCCGGAACTGACCGTGGTGGTGATCGATCCGCGCCGCACCATGACGGCGCGCGCCGCCGACCTGCATCTGGCGCTCAATCCCGGTTCCGATGTGGCACTGTTCAACGGGCTGCTCAGCCATCTGCAGGAGGCCGGCCGGCAGGACGCCGCCTTCGTAAAGGATCACACCAATGGCCTCGATGCGGCGCTGACGGCCGCACGCGCGCTGTCGCTGGCCGAAATCGCCGGGATCACCGGGCTCTCTCAGGCCGAGCTGCGCCGCTTCTACGATCTGTTCGCCCGCACCGAACGCGTCGTCACCGGTTTCTCGCAGGGCGTCAACCAGTCGAGCGCCGGCAGCGACAAGGTCAATGCCATTCTCAACTGCCACCTGTTCACCGGCCGCATCGGCCAACCGGGCATGGGGCCGTTCTCGATCACCGGCCAGCCCAATGCGATGGGCGGCCGCGAAGTGGGCGGCCTGGCCAACCAGCTCGCCTGCCATATGGAACTGGGCGACGCGGATCATCGCCGCATTGTTCAGGGGTTTTGGAATTCGCCCCGCATAGCGGAGAGGCCGGGCCTCAAGGCCGTCGACCTGTTCCGCGCGGTGAAGGACGGCCGCATCAGGGCGGTGTGGATCGCCGGCACCAATCCGGTCGACAGCCTGCCCGATGCCGACGACGTGCAGGCCGGGTTGAAGGACTGCCCCTTCGTGGTGGTCTCCGATGTCATGGCGGCGACGGATACCGCGCGTCATGCCCATGTGCTGCTGCCGGCCGCCGCCTGGGGCGAGAAGGACGGCACGGTGACCAATTCCGAACGCCGCATCTCGCGCCAGCGCCGCTTCCAGCCCTGGCCGGGCGAGGTGCGGGCCGACTGGTGGATGTTTGCCGAAGTGGCCCGGCGCATGGGCTGGTCGCGTGACTTCGATTATGCCGCGCCGGTCGATGTGTTCCGCGAATTTGCGCAGCTCAGCGGCACTGAAAACAACGGCAGCCGCGATTTCGACATCTCGGCCTTCGCCGATATCACGGCAGAGACTTATGACGCGCTGCTGCCGGTGCAGTGGCCCTGCCCGAAAAGCGAAACGCCGCGCAGCGAGCGCCGCTTCTTCGCCGACGGGAATTTCTATACGCCGGACCGCCGCGCGCGCTTCGTCGCCACGCCATACCGTGCGCCGGCCGAGGCCGTGTCGGACGATCTGCCGCTGGTGCTCAACACCGGCCGCGTGCGCGACCAGTGGCACACCATGACGCGCACGGCGCTGTCGCCGCGCCTGATGGGCCATATCGCCGAGCCCTTCGTGGAACTGCATCCCGACGATGCCGCCGCCTGCGGCATCGCCCCGGCCAGGCTGGCGCTGCTGCGCAATGCGCGCGGCAGCATCGTGGTGCGGGCGCTGGTCAGCGACGACCAGAAACGCGGCAGCGTCTTCGTGCCGCTGCACTGGACCGACCAGTTTGCCGCCAATGCCCGCGTCGATGTGCTGGTGAATCCCGCCGTCGATCCCATCTCGGGCCAGCCGGAACTGAAATTCTCCGCCGTTGCCGTGCAGCCTTATGCGGCCGCCTGGTACGGCTTTGCCGTGACGGCCGATGCGCCCGGCGCGCTCGACACCGGCTACTGGGCGAAGGCGCGGGCGAAAGGCGGCTGGCGCATCGAACTGGCCGATGCCGCCGTGCCGGAGGACTGGACCGGCTTTGCCCGCAGGCTGCTGGCGCTGACCGAGGATGCCGAACTGCTCGCCTATCACGATACGGCGACGGCGCAGCATCGCTTTGCCGCCTTCCGCGGCGACCGGCTGATCGGCGCGCTGTTCGTGTCGCCCGATCCGGTGGCGGTATCGCGCGCCTGGGCGGCCGACCAGCTCGGGCGCAGCATTGCCGCATCGGATCGCCTGCGTCTGCTGGCCGGCCGCGCCAGCGCGGCACAGCCCGATCGCGGCGCGCTGGTCTGCTCCTGTTTCGATATCGGCGCCGGCCAGATCGCCGCTGCCGTGACCGGCGGCTGCCGCACGGTGGAAGCGGTCGGCGCGGCCTTGCAGGCCGGCACCAATTGCGGCTCCTGCCGCAGTGAAATCCGGAAGATCATCGATGCTGCCCCCGGTGAGAGCGATGTCCAGAAAGCCGGCTGAAGCCCAACGACATCAGCGCATCGGCGCGCTGGCCAAGCTGCCGGTCTTCCTCGACCTGCAGGGCAGGCGCGCCGTGATCGCCGGCGGCACGGCGGCGGCGGCCTGGAAGGCCGAGCTGCTGGCGGCGGCCGGCGCCGCTGTCACCGTCTATGCCGAAGACTCCAGCGCCGAGATGCAGGCGCTGGATATGAAAATCATCACGCGCCGCTGGCAGCCGGCCGATCTGAAGGACGCCACGCTGGCCATCATCGATGCGGAGGACGCAGACGCGGCAGCCGCGTTCCATGTCGCCGCGAAAGCCGCCGGCGCGATCTGCAGCGCCATCGACAAGCCCGATCACTGCGACGTGCAGTTCGGCGCCATCGTCAACCGGTCTCCTGTCGTCATCGGCATTTCCACCGATGGCGCAGCCCCCATCCTGGCGCAGGCGATCCGCCGCCGCATCGAAACCCTGCTGCCGGCCACGCTGGGCGCCTGGGCGGCGGCGGCCAAACGCATCCGTAAAACTGTGGCCGAACGCCTGCCGGTCGGCGGCTTGCGCCGCGCCTTCTGGGAGCGCTTCGCCGAGCGCGCGTTCCTTGAGGCGCAGGTGCCGGCTGATATCGAAATCCAGCCGGCCAAAGCCGCCGCCAATCGTATTGGGGGCCATGTCACGCTGGTGGGCGCCGGCCCCGGCGATGCCGAGCTGCTGACGCTGAAGGCGATGCGCGCGCTGCAGGCGGCCGATGTGATCCTGTTCGACGATCTGGTGTCGGACGAGGTGCTGGAACTGGCGCGCCGCGAGGCCAAACGCATGATGGTGGGCAAGCGCGGCGGCCGGGCCAGCTGCAGACAGGAAGACATCAACGCGCTGATGATAAAACTCGCGCGCCAGGGCAAGCGCGTGGTGCGGCTCAAGGCCGGCGACCCGATGGTGTTCGGCCGCGCCGGCGAGGAGATCGCCGCACTCGACGCTGCCGGCATTCCGGTGGCGGTGATCCCGGGCATTACCGCTGCGCTGGCGGCTGCCAGCAGCCTCGGCGTGTCGCTCACCCATCGCGATGCGGCGCATTCGGTGCGTTTTGTTACCGGGCATTCGCGGCAGGGCCATCTGCCCGATGACCTCGACTGGCGCGGCCTGGCCGATCCGGAAACCTCGCTGATGGTCTATATGGGCGGGCGCACCGGCGGCGCGTTTGCCGCGAAACTGATCGCCGAGGGGCTGGCGCCAGCCACGCCGGTGGCGGTGGTGAGCGCGGTGTCGCGCGCCGACGAGACGCGCTGGTGCGGGCGACTGTCGGACCTGGGCGCGGCCCTGCTGGAGATCGGTGTCGAGCAGCCGGTGCTGGTCGGCATCGGCCAGGTGTTTGCCGCCGCGCGGGTGCAGGCGGCCGGCGGCGCGATCGAACGGGTGGCCTAGAGCAGCGGGCCTTCCACCAGCACGCGGCCTTTGCCGTCTTCCACCTCGATCACATAGACATCCGGATCGCGGCTGATCGCCTTGGCGATGGCGGCTTCGGCATCGGCCTCGCGGATGCGCTCGCCGCCGAGTCGCAGCCAGCCGGCGCGGCCCTCGGCATCGCGCGCCTGGCCCAGCAGCATGGCATCCTGCGGCCCGAGCGCGATTTTCAGGATCACCGTGCCGGCATCGGGATCGCCCTTGCGCCGGATATAGGCCGGAATCGCTTCCAGGTCGTAGCGGCGCAGGATGGCCTGCACCAGCAGGCTGGCCTTCAGGCGGGGCTCGGTCATGGCTGTGGTTGACGGGGGGTGTCGCTCATGGCCGTCACCCTGCCCCGGAACGGCCAGGGTCACAACGGCGCCGGCCGGCTTATTGCGCGGTGGTGGCTTCGGCGGCCATGGTGGCGGCCTGGCGGTCCGGCTGGTAGAGTGGGGGCAGTTCCGGAGCGCCAGATGAACCAGTTGAAACCGGAAAGCGACCTCGACCTCGCGGGCAAGCAGACGCGGGCCGGCAGCCTGCGCCAGCGCATCGCCGACGAGATCCTGTCCGGCCGCCTGCCGCCCGGCACGCGGCTGGAGGAGCAGGAGCTGGCCGACCGTTTCGGCGTGTCGCGCACCCCGGTGCGCGAGGCGCTCAAGGCGCTGGTCGAAACCGGGCTGGTGGAAATCCGCCCGCATCGCGGCGCGCTGGTGGCGATCCCGTCGCGGCAGCATATGCACGACCTGTTCGAGGTGATGCGCGAGCTGGAAGCCATCTCGGCGCGCTATGCCGCCCAGCGCATGACGGCGGCCGAACGCAAGAAGCTGCAGGATTTCCACGACCGCACCCGGATTCTCGTCCGCGACGGCGAGATCGACGCCTATGCGGCGATGAATGTCGGCTTCCACACCCTGATCTACGAAGGCACGCATAATACCGCGCTGGTGGAAAACACCATGGCGGTGCGCCAGCGGCTCTCGCCGTTCCGCCGCGCGCAGTTCAGGCTGGTCGGCCGCCTGGCGAGTTCATTCGCCGAACACGATGCGGTGGTGCGCGCGATTTTGCAGGGCGATGCGGCGGCGGCAGAAGTGGCGATGGCGCATCACATCGGCACGGTGGATACCGTGTCAGAAGAGTTTACGCGGTAATAATATGGCGAGCATACAGCATAACTGCCCGCACTGTCTGACTGCCGCCGCAGGTTTTAGCATTCAGTATCAGTATACGATCGGGTCTTCATCTCCGGTGGGGCACAATTATATGTGCTTTGCCAAATGCGGCCGATGCGAAACAGGAATAGTTATTCAGTACGCTCCGACTAATAACAAAAGAACCGCGAGCCCAATGGAAGTTTCTGGCGATCCCGCTCTTAATGGCTGGATAGCTAAAAAAATTTGGCCCGAAGAAGAAGCGGTCGATATCCCTGATTTTCTTCCTGATAACGTACGTGTCCCGTTTCAGCAGGCTTTAGATAATCTGACTCGAAAAAATTGGGACGCTGCGGGGATGATGTTTAGAAAAGCCTTGGAAGTTGGAACTAAGGCAATTGATCCGTCATTAGCATCGAAGAAACTTGTCGTGCGTATCGACGAGCTCGCCGCTCGATATGCAATTACGCCTGATTTGAAAGATTGGGCTCATAAGATTCGTATTGGCGGTAATGATGCCGCACACGATGATGACCCCTTTGAAGAGACCGAAGCAGTAGACTTGGAGTATTTCTGCCGCCTCTTTCTGACATATGTATTTACATTGCCTGCTAAGCTGAAACAGAGAGTGGACTCGAATCCATAAATTAAGACTAATAAGTGAATATCACTCCACCGACACCGTCTTCGCCGCCTCGTCGCGGCCGCGCAGATGTTCGCGGTGCAGCACGTAAAGCCCGCTGGCCACCACGATGACGATGCCGGCCCAGGCCAGCAGGTTGGGCATGTCGCCCCAGATCAGATAGCCGGCCAGCAGAGCCCAGATCAGGCCGGTGTAGCGGAACGGGCCGACCGTGGCGAGATCGCCATGGCGGAAGGCATCCACGATCAGCAGATAGCCGATGATCAGGAAGGCGCCGGCGCAGGCCAGCAAGGTGTATTCCCGCCAGCCGATGGCGACCCAGCCCTCGAAGGCGGAGAGCACCAGCGCGCCGCCGGTCACGAAAACCGAATTGGTTGTGGCCACGATCAGGGAGGGAATGTCATGGCCGATACGCCGCGTGCTGAGGTCGCGCGCCACGACGAAAATCGTGGAGCAGAGCGCGACCAGTGCATAGGCGTTGAAGCCTTCGGCGCGCGGCTGCACGATCAGCATGATGCCGCCGAAGCCGACCGCCACCGCGGTCCAGCGCCGCCAGCCGACCGGCAGATTCAGAAATACCGCCGCCACGGCGGTCATCATCAGCGGCGAACTCATGTTGATCGCGGTGACATTGCCGATCGGCATGTGGAACAGCGCCGCGATGAAGAGCAGCGTGGCGATCAGGTCCAGGCTGCTGCGCGTCATCACCGCCGGATTGACCGCGCGACGCAACTGGCGGGCCTGGCCGGTGGCAAAGACCAGCGCCAGCAGCAGCAGGGTGGCCATGGCATTGCGCAGGGTGATCAGCTGGCCGGTCGGCATGCTGCTGCTGGCCAGCTTCACCAGGCTGTCATTGGCGACGAAGACGGCCATGCCCAGCATCATCGACGCAACGCCACGGCGGGTGCCGGTGCCGATCAGGCGGGTGTAAAGCGGGAAAGCGGGCACGATCAGTTGCGGATAAGGGGGGCGAAACGCGGGGTTGTGATTTTGATTTCCTTGGGCAGGCACACTACCTTGTATGGCAACCGCTGCAAACCGGAGGCGCCGCAGGGCAGGGCTGTGCAGAACGCAGTCCTCTCCTGACGCTTCCGCACCACGTCCGGAGGAAGCCATGTGGTTCCAGACCCCGCGTCACAAGACCGAAATGCCGCCGCGCGACAGGGCGCTGCCCGGCCGCGCCACCGCGATGCCGGTGCCGCCAAAGCATTACGTCAACGGCAATCCGCTCAAGGGGCCGTTCCCCGCAGGCATGGAGGTCGCGATCTTCGGGCTGGGCTGCTTCTGGGGCGCCGAGCGCAAATTCTGGGAAGCCGGGCCGGGCGTCTACAGCACATCCGTGGGCTATGCCGCCGGCTATACGCCGAATCCGACCTATGAAGAGGTCTGCACCGGCCTGACCGGGCATAACGAGGTGGTGCAGGTGGTGTTCGATCCGGCGAAGATCGGCTACGGCGCGCTGCTGAAACTCTTCTGGGAAAGCCACGATCCGACCCAGGGCATGCGCCAGGGCAACGATAGCGGCACGCAGTACCGTTCGGGCATCTACACCACCACGCCGGCGCAGCAGCAGGCGGCCGAGGCCTCGCGCGACGCCTACCAGGCGGCGCTGACCAAGGCGCGGCGGGCGAAGATCACCACCGAGATCGTCCCGGCGCCGGCCTTCTATTATGCCGAGGCGGATCACCAGCAGTATCTGGCGAAAAATCCCAATGGGTACTGCGGGTTAGGGGGCACCGGCGTGTCCTGCCCGGTTGGCCTGGAAGTTGCGCAGTAGATTTTCTTGAGTTTTCTCCATTATTCGGCATAAATTGCCGGTATGGATGAATTCGACAGGAAAATACTAGAGCATATACAGGTTTTCGGCCGATCCTCCTATGGCGAGATCGGCGCGGTGGTCGGCCTGTCGGTCTCCGCCGTCAACGAGCGGCTGAAAAAGCTGGAGAAAAGCGGCGCCATCGCCGGCTGGACCGCGCGGGTCGATCCGCTGGCGGTCGGCAGCCCGGTGCTGGCCTTCGTCTATGTGCTGATCGAGCGGCCCGAGCATGAGGCCGCCTTCCTGGCGCTGGTGCGCGAGGAGGCCGCGATCCAGGAATGCCATCATGTCGCCAGCGACTGGTCGTATCTGCTGAAGGTGCGGGCGGCCAGCCTGCTGGCGCTGGAGCAACTGGTGGCGCGGCGCATCAAGGCGCTGCCCGGCATCCCGCGCAGCCAGACCGTGATCGTGCTGTCGACCGCCAAGGAAACCGCCGCGGTGCCGGTTGCCGTGTCGCCGCCATGACGCCCGCCGTCGAACTTTTTCTGCGCGGCATCCTGCTCGGGCTGGCGGTCGCCGCGCCGGTCGGGCCGATCGGCGTGCTGTGCATCCAGCGCAGCCTGGCCGGCGGTTTCTGGATGGGGTTCAGCGGCGGCATCGGCACGGCGGTGGCCGATGCGGCCTATGCCGCACTGGCTGCGGCCGGCTTCGCCATGCTGGCCGGCAATCTCGGTTCCGTGGGCCCGGTGCCGGTGCAGCAGATCCTGCAATGGGGCGGGGCGCTGTTCATCGCCTGGCTCGGCTGGCGCACCTTTTCGGCGGTGCCGCCGGCGGAGGCCGCGACGGGCGCGGCCGAGCAGAATCGCCCGCTGCGGCTGTTCGCCGTCACCTTCGCGCTGACCATGAGCAACCCGGCGACGATTCTCTCCTTCGCCGCGCTGTTTGCCGGGCTGGGGCTGGCGGCCGATCCGGGCCTTGCGGCAGCGGCCAGCGCGGTTGCCGGGGTTTTCATCGGTTCGCTGCTCTGGTGGGCGCTGCTGAGCGGCAGCATCGCTGCGTTGCGGCGGCGCGTCGGCCCGGAATTGCGCCGCTGGATCAACCGCGTCGCCGGCCTGGTGCTGATCCTTTTCGCAATCGCACTCGTGACCTAGCCGGCTCTTGTTTCGTTTCGCCTGAATCGGCAAGCTGCCTCCCAGTTTTTGCGGGCGCAACGACGCGCCATTGAGGGGAGATCAATCCGATGATGATGCGATGGAAAACGCTGACGGCTGCTGTTGCGCTGTCGGCCGGCATGTTTGCGATGCCGATGCTGACCGCCCAGGCCGTGGCGCAGGAACTGAAGATCGGCATTTCGACCGAGCCGAGCGCGATGGACCCGCACTATCACAATCTCGGTCCGAACAATCAGATCGCCTTCACGATTTTCGATACCCTGATCCTGCAGGACGAAACCCAGAAGCTGACGCCCGGCCTGGCCGAGAGCTGGAAGTCGATCAACGACACCACCTGGGAATTCAAGCTGCGCAAGGGCGTGAAGTTCCATGACGGCTCGCCCTTCACCGCCGCCGACGTGGTCTTCTCGCTGGCGCGTCCGGCCAAGGTGCCGAACAGCCCGTCGCCGTTCACCCTGTTCACCCGCAGCTTCAGCGAAGTGAAGGTGATCGACGACTTCACCGTCCAGTTCGTCACCAAGGCGCCGGCGCCGCTGCTGCCGACCGATCTCAGCCGCGTCGCCATCATGTCGTCCAAGGCCGCCAAGCCCGATGTCGCCGAAGGCATGACCACCGAGGCGCTCAGCAAGGGCGAGGGCCTGATCGGCACCGGCCCCTACAAGTTCGTCGAATGGACGCGCGGCAACCGCATCGTGCTGGCCGGCAATGCCGCCTACTGGGGCGACAAGCCGAAATGGGAAAAGGTCACCTACCGCCCGATGTCGAATGACGCGGCGCGCGTGGCAGCCCTGCTCGCGGGCGATGTCGACATGATCGAGAACCCGCCGCCGGCCGACCTGAAGAAGCTGCGCGAGAATCCGAATGTGAAGATCAGCCAGGCCGTGTCCAACCGCCTGATCTACATCCATCTCGACAGCTTCAGCACGCCGACCACCGTGGGTATCCCCGATGCGGATGGCAAGAATCCGCTGAAGGATGTGCGCGTGCGCAAGGCGCTGTCGATGGCGATCAACCGCGAGGCGATCACCAGCCGCATCATGGAAGGCCTGGGTCAGCCGACCGGCGACTTCCTGCCCAGCCCGATGTTCGGCACCCGCAAGGATGCCAAGCCGGAGGCCTATAACGCCGATGCCGCCAAGAAGCTGCTGGCCGAGGCCGGCTATCCGAACGGCTTCTCGATCACCCTGGGTTCGCCGAACAACCGCTACATCAACGACGCCGAAGTGGCGCAGGCGGTGGCGTCGCAGTGGACGCGGATCGGGGTGAAGACCAAGGTGGATGCCACCACGGCGACGGTGTTCTTCAAGAACCGCGACTCCTTTGCCTATTCGGCCTATCTGGCCGGCTGGGGCGCCGGCACCGGCGAAATGTCGGATCCGCTGCGTTCGCTGGTGGCCACGCCGGTCAAGGAAAAGGGCTTCGGCGGCACCAACAAGGGCCGTTACTCGAACCCGCAGCTCGACGCGATCATCGAACAGGCGCTCGGCACCGTCGACAACGCCAAGCGCGAAGCCCTGCTGCAGCAGGGTTCGAAAATGGCGATGGACGACCAGGCGCTGATCCCGCTGCATATCGAGGTAACGCCCTGGGCGACCCGCAAGGGCCTCAGCTACAAGGCGCGCGCCGACCAGTATACGATTGCCAATGGCGTGACCCGCGACTGACGCGGTGTGAAAGCCAGGTACAAACGCCGCGGAAGCAATTCCGCGGCGTTTTTTTATGTCAGGACGGGGCCGCGGAAGCAATTCCGCGGCGTTTTTTTATGTCAGGAACTGTTCGCTGAGGATGCGCTCTTCCAGGCTGTGCCCGGCATCGAACAGCAGGATCAGGTCGATTTCCGGCGCCTCGCGGATTTCGACGCTGGCCACGTCGCGCACCTCGTTGAAATCCGCGGTGGCCGAGACCGGCCGCTTGGCGGTTTCCAGCACGTCGATCTTCACCGTGGCGTTGCGCCCGAGCAGGGCGCCGCGCCAGCGCCGGGGCCGGAAGGCGCTGATCGGCGTCAGCGCCAGGGCGCCGGCCGAGAGCGGCAGCACCGGGCCATGGGCGGACAGGTTATAGGCCGTGCTGCCGGCCGGCGTCGCCACCAGGGCGCCGTCGCAGACCAGTTCCTCCACGCGCACGCGGCCATCGATCGAAATGCGCAGCTTGGCGGTCTGGCGGGTCTGGCGCAGCAGCGCCACCTCGTTGATCGCCAGCGCCTCATGCTGCTCGCCGTTGAGGGTGACGGCGCGCATGCGCAGGGGATGCACGGTGGCGGCCTGCGCTTCGGCCAGCCGTTCCACCAGGCTGTCTTCCCGGTATTCGTTCATCAGGAAGCCGAGCGTGCCCTGGTTCATGCCGTAGATCGGAATCCGGCTGGTCATATACTGGTGCAGGGTCTGCAGCATGAAGCCGTCGCCGCCCAGCGCCACGATGACATCGGCCTTTTCCGGCGCCGCATCGCCATAGCGCGAGGCCAGCCTCGCGCGGGCGGCTTCGGCGGTATCGCCTCTGGCCGCGACAAAGGCGATCTTGCTAAACTGCGTCATGCGAATACGTGCCCGCCAGCCAGGATGGGAAGACGTCAGACCTGAAATCCCCGGCAGTATAGCCAGTGGGACAGGGGGCGGACAGTCCCGGATGACACTGCCGGCTGGACGGGGCGATACCATGGGGGACCGGGGATGCCGACACGATCTGTTATGCCGCGCGTCATGCTGCAGGTGCGGGCCGCGCTCCTGTTGACGGCCACTTTGCTCGCCGGAGCGGCCGGCGCACAGGACGCCGACCGCCATGCCGGCTATTACTACCCGCCGATCACCTCGCAGGAGGACTACGCGACGCGCGCGGCGGTGATGCCGCAGGCGACCGGCGAGCTGCGGCTGGGCTTCGTCACCGGCCTGGCCTACCAGCAGAATGCGCGGCCCTATGCGCCGCCGTTTGTCGTGTTCGCCAAGGGCGAGACCTCCGAGCGACTGATCATCGTTGCCATCGGCCAGAACGGTTTCCAGGGTCTGTACCAGGCCCGCGCCGTGCTGGCGCATATGACCAGCATGGCGCGCGGCACGCCGGTCTTCCGCGAGAAGGGCCTGCAGGACGTTTTGACTTTCCTCGACCTGGTGCGCATGCTGGGTTTCGAGGAGCTGACCATTTCCGACGGGCAGAGTTTCGCGCATCGGATCACGCTCAAATAGTGACTGTAAAATAGAACAGAGGATTGCGTCATGACGATGTCGGGTTGGAAGGCGGCGGTTGCCGCGGCGGGTCTGGTGTTCGGTTTCGGTGCGGCGGCGCAGGCGCAGGAGCTGCGCATCGGCCTGTCGACCGAACTGAATTCGCTCGATCCGTATTATTTCAACCTGACGGTCAACAACCAGATCGCCTATTCGATCTTCGACACGCTGATCCGCCAGGACGAGACGCAGAAACTGACGCCCGGCCTGGCGGAAAGCTGGAAGACGCTGGACGACACCACCTGGGAATTCAGGCTGCGCAAGGGCGTCAAATTCCACGATGGCTCGCCGTTCACCGCGGCCGATGTGGTCTTCTCGCTGGCGCGCCCGGCCAAGGTGCCGAACAGCCCGTCGCCCTTCACGCTGTTCACCCGCACGGTCAGCGAGGTGAAGGTGATCGACGATCATACCGTGCATTTCCTCACCAAAGCCCCCACGCCATTGCTGCCCAACGATCTCAGCCGCGTCGCCATCATGTCGTCCAAGGTGGCCAGGGCCGATGTCGCCGAAGGTGTGACCACCGAGGCGCTCAACCGCGGCGAGGGCCTGGTCGGCACCGGGCCGTATAAATTCGTCGAATGGACGCGCGGCAACCGCCTGGTGCTGGCCGGCAATCCGGCTTACTGGGGCGGCAAGCCGACCTGGAGCCAGGTGATCTACCGGCCGATGTCGAACGACGCGGCGCGTGTCGCGGCCTTGCTGGCCGGCGATGTCGACATGATCGAGAATCCGCCGCCGGCCGACATGAAGAAGCTGGGCGAGAATCCGAATGTGAAGATCAGCCAGACGGTGTCGAACCGGCTGATCTATATTTCACTGGACCAGTCGGAGCCGACCGCCGGCATCCCCGATACCGATGGCAAAAACCCCCTGCGCGACGTGCGCGTGCGCAAGGCGCTGTCGCTGGCGATCAACCGCGATGCCATCACCAGCCGCATCATGGAGGGCCTCGGCAAGCCAGCCGGCGATTTCCTGCCCAGCCCGATGTTCGGCACCCGCAAGGATGCCGTGCCGACATCGTATAATCCGGATGCCGCCAAGAAGCTGCTGGCCGAGGCCGGCTATCCGAACGGTTTCTCGATCACGCTGGGCTCGCCGAACAATCGCTACATCAACGATGCCGAGGTGGCGCAGGCCATCGCCTCGCAATGGACGCGCATCGGCGTGAAGACCAAGGTGGATGCGGTGAATGCCACGGTGTTCTTCAAGAACCGCGACGAGTTCAAATATTCCGCCGGCCTGGTCGGCTGGGCAGCCGGCACTGGCGAGATGTCGAATCCGCTGCGCTCGATCGTCACCACGGTGAACAGGGAGAAGGGCTTCGGCGCCGCCAACAAGACGCGTTATTCCAATCCGGCGCTGGATGCCGTGGTCGAGGAGGCCCTGCGCACGGTGGATGCGGGTCGGCGCGAGATGCTGCTGCAGCAGGGCTCCAAGATGGCGCTGGACGACCAGGCGCTGATCCCGCTGCATATCGAGGTGACGAGCTGGGCCCTGCGCAAGGGTTTCAGCTACAGGGCCCGCGCCGACCAGTACACGCTGGCCAACGGCGTGACGAGGGACTGAATTCAGCTGCCGGTCTTAATCAACCGCCGGTCTTAATCAACCGCCCGTCACGCTCATGTGGCGCGGTACCGCCGTGGGGGCGTGGCGGCGGTCGATGATGAAGTCATGGCCCTTGGGCTTGCGGGCGATGGCGGCGCTGATGGCCTGTTCCAGCGGCGCATCGCTTTCCGACATGCGCAGGGGGCCGCGCAGGTCGGCGGCGTCGTTCTGGCCCAGGCACATATAGAGCGTGCCGGTGCAGGTGAGCCGCACGCGGTTGCAGCTTTCGCAGAAATTATGAGTCAGCGGCGTGATGAAGCCCAGGCGACGGCCGGTCTCGGCAACGGTGTAATAGCGCGCCGGACCGCCGGTCTTGTAGTCGGTCTCTTCCAGTGTCCATTTGCGCTGGATCTGCGCGCGCGCCATCGACAGCGGCATATACTGGTCGATACGCGCGGCCTCGCCGATCTCGCCCATCGGCATCACCTCGATCAGCACGAGGTCGAAGCCTTCATCGCCGCACCAGGCGATCAGGTTGTCGAACTCCATGTCGTTGACGCCGCGCAGCGCCACCGCATTGATCTTGACCTGCAGGCCCGCCGCCCTGGCGGCCTGCAGCCCGGTCAGCACCTTGTCGAGCTTGCCCCAGCGGGTGAGCTCGGTGAACTTGTCGCTATCCAGCGTATCGAGCGAGACATTGATGCGTTTCACGCCGGCCGCGGCGAGGCCGGCGGCATATTTCTCCAGCTGGCTGCCGTTGGTGGTCAGCGTCAGTTCGTCCAGCGCACCCGTCTTCAGGTGGCGGCCGAGGCTGTCGATCAGGGTCATGATGCCGCGCCGCACCAGCGGCTCGCCGCCGGTCAGCCGCAGCTTGCGCACACCCATGCCCACGAAAGCCGAGCAGAGCCGGTCGAGTTCTTCCAGGCTCAGCACGTCGGCCTTGGGCAGGAAGGTCATGTCTTCCGCCATGCAGTAGACGCAGCGGAAGTCGCAGCGGTCGGTGACCGATACGCGGAGGTAGGAAATCGAACGGCCGAACGGATCGATCATCTCTGGACGATCATCTCTGGAAACAGGGGCACAGTCACCGGGCCGGTCGCCCGGTGCGGATTACCGGTTAAGATAGAGAGGGGGGCGGGCCGCGGCAACCCCACCGGAACCCTGGGACAGAAAACCCTGGTGAAAAGTCGACAAAGGTCAGGTTTTCAGCCCTGCAGGGGCAGGCGCACCTCGATCACATCCATGCCCTGACCGCCCACGGTCTGGAAGCCCAGTTCGGCGGCGAGCGTCCGCATCGGCTGGTTTTCGCGCAGGATGTCGCCAACGATCTCGCGGGTGCCGCGCTGGCGGCAATAATCGATGATCTTGCGCATCAGGAATTCACCCAGCCCCTGGCCCTTCATGTCGGTGCGGACCAGCACGGCGAATTCGGCGCGCAGGTTGTCGGGATCGGTGATGGCGCGCACCACGCCCAGCGTCTCGTCATGGCTGTCGCCGCCGGCCGGACTGGGCCGCGTGGCGATGAAGGCCATCTCACGTTCGTAATCGATCTGGGTGAAACGCGCCATTTCGGTATGCGGCAGGGCGCGCATCGGCGAGAAGAAGCGCAGGCGGAAATCCTCGGCCGAGACGCTCTGCACGAAATCCTCATGCGCCGGTTCGTCCTCTGGCCGCACCGGGCGCAGCAGCACGGTTTCGCCGTTGCGCAGCGTGACGGTCTCTTCCAGGCCGCTGGGATAGGGGCGGATCGCCAGCCGATCATGGCCGGTCACCGTGCTGGGCCGGATCACCATGCGGGCATCCAGCGCCATCATGCCCTGGTCGTCGGCATAAAGCGGGTTGATGTCGAGTTCGGCGATCTCGGCATGATCGGCGATCATCTGGGCGACGCGGATCAGCAGCGCGGCCAGTGCATCGCGGTCCACCGGCGGGAAATCGCGATAGCCGGCCATCAGGCGGCTGACTTTGGTGCGGTCGATCAGATCATGGGCCAGATGCATGTTGAGCGGCGGCAGGGCCACGGCGCGGTCGCCGATGACCTCGACGCCGACACCGCCCTGGCCGAACATGATGGCCGGGCCGAAGATCGGATCGGTGAGCGCGCCGACGATCAGCTCATGGGCGCGCGGGCGGCGGATCATCGCCTGGATGGCAAAGCCGTCGATGCGCGCTTCCGGCCGGCGCTGACGCACGCGGGTCAGCATCGCTTCCGCCGCTGTCACCAGCTCGGCCTCGCTGCTCAGGTTCAGCGCCACTCCGCCGACGTCGGATTTATGCGTGATGTCGGGCGAGAGTATCTTGAGCGCGACCGGATAGCCGATGCGCTGCGCCGCCGCCACGGCGGCGGCCGGATCGGCTGCCGCCTCGGTCGGCACTGCCGGGATGCCATAGGCCGCGAGAATCCGTTTGCCCTCGATCTCGTTCAGCATGCTGCGGCCTTCGCCCAGCGCCGTGGCAATCACGCTGCGCACGGTGGCATGGTCGGGCTCGAAATCGACCGGCAGTTCGGCCGGGATTTCCATCAGGTTCTGCATGTTGCGGCGATAGTTCACCATATGCATGAAGGCGCGCGCCGCCGCATCGGGCGTTTCGTAGGAGACGAGGCCGGCCTCGGCAAAGGCCTTGCGCGCCGCCTGCACGGCTTCGCCGCCCGACCAGCAGGTCAGCACATTCTTGGGCGAGCCGCGGGCCGCCTCGATCACCGCCAGCGCCGGCGCCAGCGACGGCACGATTGCGGTCGGCGCATGCATCACCAGCACGGCATCGACGCCGGGATCGGCCAGCACGATCTTCAGGGCTTCGGCATAACGCTCGCTCGGTGCATCGCCGATGATGTCAACCGGATTGCCGTGCGACCAGGTCGGCGGCAGCACGCGGTCCAGCGCTGCCAGCGTGGTCGCCTGCAGGTCGGCCATCCGGCCGCCGCGTTCGATCAGGGTATCCACCGCCATCACGCCGGGGCCGCCGCCATTGGTGACGATGGCGAGCCGTTCGCCCGGCAGGCGACGGCTGCGCGCCAGCGTCTCGACGGTGCCGAACAACTCCTCGACGCCGTCCACGCGCAGGATACCGGCGCGTTGCAGGGCGGCGGTGTAGACATCGTCGCCGCCGGCCAGCGCGCCGGTATGCGAGGCGGCGGCCTGGGCGGCGCGCGCATTGCGGCCGGATTTCACCGCGACGATCGGCTTGTTGCGGGCGGCCGACCGCGCGGCCGACATGAATTTGCGCGCGTTCTTCACCGACTCGATATAGAGCAGGATGGCGCGGGTCTGCGGATCGGTGGCGAGGTAGTCGATGATGTCGCCGAAATCGACGTCGGCGGAATCGCCCACCGAAAGGAAGTGGCTGAAGCCGATGCCGTGCTGTTTGGCCCAGTCGAGCACGATGGTGCAGAGCGCGCCCGACTGGCTGACGAAGGCGAGTTGGCCGGGCTGCGCATCGGTATGCGCGAAACTGGCATTCAGCTTCAGGCCGGGAATCAGCAGGCCGATGCCGTTGGGACCGAGAATGCGCAGCAGGTAGGGCTTGGCGGCATCCAGCATGGCCTGCTGCAGGCTGCGGCCGTCTGCGGTTTTCTGTGATGACAGTCCGGCGGTCAGCACCACGGCGGCGCGGCAGCCGAGCGCGCCGAGCTGCTCGATCTGCTCCGGAACGGCCTCGGGCGGCACGGCAATGACGGCAAGGTCGGGAATGCCGGGCAGGGCGCGCACGGATGCGTAGCAGGGCAGGCCCTGCAGAATCTTGTATTTCGGATTGACCGGCCAGATCGCACCGATGAAGCCGCCGCGGACCAGATTGTCGAGCACGACGCTGCCGACGCGGGCGGGCGTGCCCGAGGCGCCGATCACGGCGACCGACTTCGGGGCGAAGAGTTTGTCGAGATTACGAATCGTCATGCGGCACCACTATAGCCCATACTGCTATAATACAGGGATGACGCGGGCATGACGGCATTGATGCAGCGCAATTGCGGCGGCTGCAACCAGAAGCATGCTCCAGACCACCAGCGGAAGATCGCCGAAAACCAGCATGGCGGCAGCGGCGCCTCCCAGCAGGGCGGTCAGCATCCAGGCCTGCGGCTGGATTTGCTGCGGACAGAGCGGCCGGGCAATCAGACCGAGACGGATGCTGGCGAACAGATTGGCGGCAAGCAGTGCGGCGGCGGCGCCGGTGGCCCCGGCGAGGTATGCGGCCGGCCAGATGGCGGCGAGGAACAGCGCCAGTGCGAGGGCACTGTTGCCGACCGCCCAGCCGGTGCGGCCATCGCGCAGCATGCCAGCCGTGAGCGGCGAGCGTACCGTCATCACCAGCCGGGACAGCAGCAGTAACGCGAACATGCCGGCACTCCCGGGCAACAGATCATGCGCCAGCACCAGGAACAGCGGTTCGCGCAACGCCAGCAGGAGGAGTGCGAAGCTGGCGCCGGCGGTCAGCATCACGCTGCTGATGCGGCCGAGAATCCGCGCGGCATCGGATTGGCGCAGGGCGTGATGCACCAGGCTGCCGAAGGCCATCAGGAAGGGCATTGCCAGCAGGCTCTCGAACAGCGAGGCGATGCGATTGACCACCAGGAACAGGCCGGCCGCCTCGATCGAAACCAGGGCCGCAATCAGGAAGCGGCAGATCGTATCGAGCGCATAGCGCAATGTCAGGCCGCCCATCATCGGCAGGCCATAACGCAGCAGCCGTTGCGATCGCGCGATATCGAAATCGAATGTCAGCCGCGGCAGCAGCAGGACCAGCGCGACCAGGGTGGCGATGCCCTGCGCGATCAGCTGCGCGCCGAGCAGGCCGGGCAGGCCGTAACCCTGCTCCACCACCATCCAGTAGCTGCAGCCCAGCAGCAGCACGAGCTGTGCCGCGGCGATCACGCCGGACAGTTTCACATGGCGCGCGGCGCGCAGTTCGGTCAGCAGCACCACCTGCGCCGCGCCGGTGAACAGCAGCGGCATCAGCAGCCAGGCCATCGGCAGCGGCGCGGCATCGAACTGCGCCATGACGGCCGCGTTGCCGAACAGGCCGGCCAGCAGGGCCCCGACGACAAGGCTGCCCGCGCCGCTCAGGATCAGGGTATTGCCGAGCAGCATCGGACGTTCGCCGGCCGGCAGGTGGGCATAATAGTAGAGATAGGAAAATTTCAGGCCGAGCAGCCCCAGCGTGAGGCCCTGCGTCAACGCGGTATCGACCAGGCTGAACAGGCCCAGTTCGGCCGGCGTCAGGCTGACGGTGATCATCGGCAGCAGCAGAATGCCGCCGAGGCTGAGCAGGCCGAGAGAGAGGAGATAACCGCCGAAGTCCTGCAGCAGGGCGCGGGTATAGGCGGCGGCTCCGGCCAGCCGTTCCGGTGCCGTATGCGTCATGGCGCCGGAATCCGATTCGGCCGGCTCGGGGGCTATCCGGAGAAAGGTCACATCTGCACTCCCGGATCGCCGGGGATTACCAATCCATTAACGCTCATGGCATAACAGTCGGCAGAATATCATGCAGCCCGACAGGATCGCCCAGAAAATCCGCCAGGCGCTTGCCACCGCCAAGAAGCTCCAAGCGAGCGGTCATTTTGGCGATGCCCGGCGAGCCTGCGAACTCGTGCTCAAGCTGGATGCCGGCAATGTCTGGGCGCATATCCGGCTGGGACTGATTGCGCGACAGGAGCGGCAGGGCGAAGCGGCGATCGCGCATTTCACCGCCGCGGTCGAGGCGGCACCCAACCATATCTATGCCATACAGCTGCTGGCGCGGACGCTGCGTGAAAAACGCCGGCTGGATGAGGCCGAGGCCCTGCTGGACCGTATTCTGCCGGTGTTGCCGCGCCCGGTGCTGAAATACGAGAAAGGGCGCTGCCTGCTCGACCGCGACGCCACAGCCGAAGCCGTGGTCTGGTTCGAGGAAGCGGCGGCAGAGGACCCGAAGAATGCGGAAATCCGCAGCATGCTGGGTATCGCCCGGCGCCGCAACGGCGACAAGGCCGGCGCGGTGGCGGCGTTCCGGACGACGCTGGACCTCAATCCCGAGGATGTCGCGGCGCTCAATGGCCTCGGCAATGACGCGCTGGAGCATGAAGACTTTGCCGAGGCGGCAAACTGGTATCGCCGCGCACTGGCGATCCAGCCCGGCTTTGCCAAGGCACAGAAGAATCTCGCCTATACGCTCAGTCTGACCAACGACACCGCTGCGGCGCGCGCGGCCTTCGAACGGATTTTCGAAATCCGGCCCAACCTGGCCGAAGCCCATATGGATTATGGCCTGTTCCTGCTCTCCATCGGCGACTACGCCCGCGGCTGGCAGGAATACGAACATCGTTGGCGCTTCGATGGCTTCGGCGAACAGGACTGGGGTGGCGGCTTGCCACGCTGGGATGGCACATCCCTGCAAGGGCGCCATCTGCTGCTGTGGGGTGAGCAGGGCATCGGCGACCATATCCTCTACGGCACCATGTTGCCCGATGCGATCCGGCGCGCTGCCGGCACGGTGACCGTTGCCGTGGAGCCGCGCCTGGTGCCGCTGTTTGCCCGTGCGCTGATGCAGGAGGGCGTGACCGTCGTGGAACGCGGCGCCACTGTTCCGGCGGACATGCAATGCCCCTTCGGCAGCCTGGGCCAGTGGCTGCGGACGGACCCCTCGGCCTGCAGCGATGGCCGATATCTGAAGGCCGATGCCGCGCGCAGTACAGAGCTGCGCCGCCGCTATGCGGCCCTGGGCCGCCCGGGCGACAGGCTGGTCGGCCTGTCCTGGCGCAGCGCCAACTGGCATGTCGGCCACTACAAGAGTCTCAGCCTGGAAACCCTGCTGCCGGTGCTGCAGCGGCCGGGCCTGGTCTGGGTGTCGCTGCAATACGGCGATGTCGCAGCCGAGATCGCCGACTTTGCCAAACGCCACGGCGTCGCCATCCACCAGGATACCGAAATCGATGCGATGCGCGATCTCGATGGCCTGGCTGCGCAGGTCGCCGCCCTCAATGCCGTGGTCAGCAGCAGCAATTCGACCGTGCATATTGCCGGTGCGCTTGGCGTGCCCTGCGATATCCTGCTCTCGGTCGGGCGCGGCCGCATGTGGTACTGGCCCGCCTCCGGCACACGCTCGCCCTGGTATGACTCGGTGCGGCTGATCCGGCAGGCGCAGCCCGGCGACTGGAGCGCCGCCCTGCAGCAGCTCAGCCGTTTTCTGGATGCCCCATGACCGAAGCGCAGCCGGCAACACCGTCGCAATGGCTTCGTGCCGGGTTGCAGGCGCATGAAGCCGGTGCGCTGGCCCGTGCCGCCGACTGCTATCGCATTGTGCTGCAACTGGCGCCGGACCAGCCCGATGCGCTGCATCTGCTTGGCGTGCTGGCCGACCAGCAGGGCCGGCATGCCGAAGCGGTCGATCTGATCCGCCGCGCCATCGCGCGGGCGCCGCAGGCCGCCGATTTCCACAGCAATCTCGGCGTGGCGCTGCTGGGTCTGGACGAGAGGAGCGGTGCCATCGATGCCTATCGTGCGGCGCTGGCCCTGCAGCCGGATCACGCCGGCGCGCGCCGCGGCCTGATTCTGGCGCTGATGGCAGAACGCCGCATGATCGAAGCGCTGGAGCAGCTAGGCATCGCGGTCAAGGCCGAACCGCAGGCCGCCGATCTGCGCGATCTCGCCGGCCGGGCCCTGCGGGCCGGGCGGCGTTTCGAGGATGCGCTGCTGCATCATCGCAAGGCCATGGCGCTGGCGCCCGACGATGCCGATATCCGCGAGCATTATGCCGGCACGCTGGCCATGATCCAGCACCCGGACACCATGGCGGAAGCCGTGCGCGAGCTTCAGACACTGCTGGTGCAGCACCCCGGTCATCTCAATGCCCTGCTGCTGCTCGGGGTGCTGCTGATCAAGCAGCAGCGCGCGGCAGAGGCGCTGGTCCGTCTGGATCGCGCGGCGGCCCTCGATCCCGCCCGTATCGAGATGCTGGTCAATCGCGCCGTCGCGCTGCAGCTGCTGGGGCGCCATGACGAGGCCAGCCACGATATCGACCGCGCCATGCTGCTGGCCCCCGACGACTGCATCGTATTCGGCGGGCGCGGCACGCTGCGCGAACAGACCGGCGACTATCAGGGCGCGCTCGCGGATTACCAGGCGGCGCGTGCCGCGCAAGGCCATCGCACCGACGAAGCGGTTGCCGAAGTGGAATTGAAGCTCGGCCTGCTGCTGCTCTCGCTCGGCCGGCTCGCCGAGGGCTGGCCGCTCTATCGCATCCGCATGCAGACCGGCGTGCATGATCCGCGCGGCGCCACATTCCGCGAACGTCTGCCGGACTGGGATGGTGCGATCCGTCCCGGCCAGCGCGTCCTGGTCTGGGGCGAGCAGGGTATCGGCGATCAGGTGATCTATGCGCAGATGCTGCCCGAACTGGCGGCGCGCGGCGCGGTGCCGGTCTGTGCCTGCGACGCGCGGCTGGTGCCGCTGCTGCGGCGCTCCTTCCCCGATTTGCAGATCGAAGCGATGAATGCCGGGCGCGACAAGGAGATCGCCGCCATGGCCGGGATGCAGACCGGCATCGGCGGCCTGGGGGCGGTGCTGCGGCCGACGCTGGCGGAGTTTCCGCCGCCGCGCGCCTATCTGAAACCCGATCCGGCGGCAGTGGCCGAATTCCGCGCGCGCTATCGCGGCCAGTGTGACGCCCGGGGCAAGCGCCATGTGGTCGGCCTCACCTGGCGCAGCCGCAATGCGCTGTTCGGCGATTTCAAGTCGGTGCCACTGACCGCCTGGGGCGCCATCCTGAACCAGCCGGATGTGCTGTTCGTCGATCTGCAATACGGCGACACGGCGGACGAGCGCAACGCCGTCGCCGCGCAGCTGGGGATCGACATCCTGCATGACGACAGCGTCGACCAGCTCGCCGATATCGACCGCTATGCGGCACAGGCGGCCGCGATGGATCTGGTGATCGGCACCAGCAACAGCGGCCTGCATATTGCGGCCGCCGTGGGGCGGCCATGCTGGGCCCTGCTGCCGGCCGGCGCGGGCCGGCTGTGGTACTGGTTTCTCGACCGTGAGGACAGTCCCTGGTATGCCGATATGCGCCTGTTCCGTCAGGCGGCAGGGCAGGGCGACAACTGGGCGGCGACCATTCAGCGTGTTGCTGCGGCCTTCGGGCAGTGGCGCGGAGAACGCCGCCGATGAGCGACACGACGGCAACCCTGTTGCGGCAGGCCGTGGCATGTCATCGCGCCGGCGATCTGGCGGCGGCGCGCGCCGGTTACGAAGCCGTGCTGGTGCAGGATCCGCGGCAGGCCGATGCGCTGCACCTGCTCGGCGTATTGCAGGACCAGGCCGGCGATCATGCCGGCGCGGTGGCGCTGATCGAACGGGCGATTGCGGTGCAGCCGGCCGAAGCAGCCTTCCATGGCAATCTGGCGACCGCCTTGCTGGCACTGGGCCGCAGCGACGATGCGGCGGAGCGGTATATGCACGCGTTGTCGCTCGACCCCGATTATGTCGAGGGACATTACAACCTGGCCAACCTGCTGCGTCGCGAGGGCGCCACGGCCAGCGCCTGGCGGCATTATGAGGAAACGCTCCGTCTGCAGCCTGACCATGTGCAGGCGCGCAACAACCTGGCCATGCTGCTGTGGGAAGATCTCGGCGAGACTGCCGCCGCCGCGCAGCAGTTCGAGCTGTTGCGCAAGACGGCGCCGGACTGGGCGGCCGGTCGCATGAATGAGGGCCTGCTGCGCCTTGCGGGTGGCGACTATGCCCATGGCTGGCGCGATTACGAATGGCGCTGGCGCAATCCGGATTACAGGGAGCGTGACTGGGGACTCGGTCTGCCGCGCTGGGACGGCAGGCCACGGCCCGGTGCGAGCCTGCTGCTCTGGGGCGAGCAGGGGGCCGGCGACCAGATTCTCTATGGCACCATGCTGGAGGATGCGCAGCGCGTGAGCGGCGCGCGTCTGATCGTGGCGGTGGAGCCGCGCCTGGTCGATCTGTTTGCGCGCTCTTTCGCCGGTCGCGAGGTCAGCGTGGTGGCGCGCGGCACGAAGGTGGCGGCTGCCGCGCAATGTCCCTTCGGCAGTCTGGGACATTTCCTGCGCCGCAGCGAGGCGGATTTTGCCGGCAAGGGCCGCTATCTCGTCGCCGATGCGCGGCGGGTGCAGATTCTGAAAACCGAATACCACCGCATCGCCGGACCGGACCGGCGTGTGATCGGTCTGGCCTGGCGCAGTGGCAATGTCAGCATCGGCGCGCAGAAGAGCATAGCGCCGGCGCTGCTGGCGCCGGCATTGGCGCGCCCGGATATTCTCTGGCTCTGCCTGCAATATGGCGATGTGGCCGACGATCTCGCGCTGCTGCGCGAACAGGGTGTCGCCATCCACCATGATCCCGCCATCGATGGCTTCGCCGATCTGGACGGGCTGGCGGCGCAGCTGGCCGCCCTGGACGGTGTGGTCAGCGTCAGCACCACGGCCGTGCATCTGGCCGGCGGGCTGGGCGTGCCGACCCGACTGCTGCTGCCGCGCGGTCGCGGGCGGCTCTGGTACTGGCCCGGCGAGGGCGCCGACAGCCGCTGGTACGACAGTGTTTCGATTTTGCGGCAGGAGCGGCCGGATGACTGGAGTGGGGTTTTAGCGGCGGTTAACCAAGCTTTTTCGTCGTAATATATGAAATGTTGTTATATTTCAGTCATATGTGCCGATTTCGGCCGGTAATCCGTAGGCGTCCAATTCGTTAACACCCCATTAAGGTATTTGAAAAATAATGGCTTTTAGCAACGGGCAGACGTGCTGACATAGTTTTTCTGATTGACACTTGTTGTCGCAATCTGCTTTAAAGCCCGTAGTCCTCAAAAGAGGACGTCCATCTGTGATCCTAGAATAGGAGCTATAACATGGCTAATTCCGTAAATACCAACGTTGGCGCGCTCGTCGCTCTGTCGTCGCTGCGCAGCACCAATGCCTCTCTCGACGTCACCTCGAAGCGGGTTCAGACCGGCTTCCGTGTTGCCGACGCGTCTGACGACGCCGCGGTGTTCGCGGTTGCGCAGGGCATCCGCGGTAACATCAAGGCCTATGCCTCGGTGCAGTCCTCGCTGGCTGCCGGTGAAGGCCTCGGTCAGGTTACCGCTGCCGCGCTGACCGGCATTTCGAACCTGATCGGTGACATCAAGGCGAAGTTCGCCAATCTGGCCGACGGCTCGCTGACCACGGATCAGCGCGTTGTGTACCAGAACGACGTGAACCAGCTGGTCACCCAGATCCAGAATTACATCGGCCAGGCTGCCTATAACGGCAAGAACCTGCTCACTGCCGACACCTCGGTCACCTTCGTGGCCGACGTGACCGGTACGACGCTGACCCTGCAGACCAGCTCCTCGCTGTCGGCTGCTGCGTCGAGCTTCTCGAGCCTGTTCACCGGCGGCTACACCGCCGCGTCGAACTACAGCTCGGCGATTGCCGACCTCGGCACCCTGGAGCTGCTGGTCAACTCCATCTCGGCGCAGGTCGCGGCGCAGTCGCGCTCGATCGGTCTGCAGAAGGGCTTCGTTGACGACCTGGTCGACGCGACCAAGAAGGGCCTCGGCGCCCTGGTCGACGCCGACGTTGCCGCTGAAAGCGCCACCCTGCAGTCCCTGCAGGTCCGCCAGCAGCTCAACATCCAGGCGCTGTCGATCGCCAACCAGCAGCCCAACACCCTGCTC
Source organism: Ferrovibrio sp. (assembly GCF_025869515.1). Classification (GTDB taxonomy): domain Bacteria; phylum Pseudomonadota; class Alphaproteobacteria; order Ferrovibrionales; family Ferrovibrionaceae; genus Ferrovibrio. The sequence continues at coordinate 4,782 of NZ_JAOZVR010000053.1, read as the reverse complement.
AGCCTGTTCCGTTAATAGAGTAACGAGACGCCGCCCCGTTCGCGGGGCGGCGTCTCTGTTTCTAAAACGCGTACACAGTCTTCGGTTCCGCTTCACACCCATTACATTGCTAACCGCCGCTTTCCTAGAAAAGGAAATGGAGTAGATCATGGCTAATTCCGTAAATACCAACGTTGGCGCGCTCGTCGCTCTGTCGTCGCTGCGCAGCACCAATGCCTCTCTCGACGTCACCTCGAAGCGGGTTCAGACCGGCTTCCGTGTTGCCGACGCGTCTGACGACGCCGCGGTGTTCGCGGTTGCGCAGGGCATCCGCGGTAACATCAAGGCCTATGCCTCGGTGCAGTCCTCGCTGGCTGCCGGTGAAGGCCTCGGTCAGGTTACCGCTGCCGCGCTGACCGGCATTTCGAACCTGATCGGTGACATCAAGGCGAAGTTCGCCAATCTGGCCGACGGCTCGCTGACCACGGATCAGCGCGTTGTGTACCAGAACGACGTGAACCAGCTGGTCACCCAGATCCAGAATTACATCGGCCAGGCTGCCTATAACGGCAAGAACCTGCTCACTGCCGACACCTCGGTCACCTTCGTGGCCGACGTGACCGGTACGACGCTGACCCTGCAGACCAGCTCCTCGCTGTCGGCTGCTGCGTCGAGCTTCTCGAGCCTGTTCACCGGCGGCTACACCGCCGCGTCGAACTACAGCTCGGCGATTGCCGACCTCGGCACCCTGGAGCTGCTGGTCAACTCCATCTCGGCGCAGGTCGCGGCGCAGTCGCGCTCGATCGGTCTGCAGAAGGGCTTCGTTGACGACCTGGTCGACGCGACCAAGAAGGGCCTCGGCGCCCTGGTCGACGCCGACGTTGCCGCTGAAAGCGCCACCCTGCAGTCCCTGCAGGTCCGCCAGCAGCTCAACATCCAGGCGCTGTCGATCGCCAACCAGCAGCCCAACACCCTGCTCAGCCTGTTCCGTTAATATCCGGTTTATACCGGGTGAGCGAAAGGGGGCCTTTGGCCCCCTTTCTTTTTGCCCGGTTACACAGGGTTTCTTGACGGGGCGGCGGAAGCGGGATAGCCCTGTCCCGGTGTCAACCCGATATGGAGGGAGGGGTCGCGATAATCCCCTCCGGATGCTGTGCCGCTCATTATTACCCTCAAGGCCGGTGAGAAATTCATCCTGAATCGCGCAGTACTCAGTCTGTCCAAGTCAGCCAGCATCATTATCGAAAATAAAGCTTCGTTCCTGCGCGAAAAGCACATAATGAAGCCGGAAGACGTGGATACCGGCGCTAAGAAAATCTACTACTACTGCCAGCTGGCCTATCTGTGGGAAGAGCAGTTCGACGAATATTATCCCCAGATCAAAGCGGCTTGTTTGGAGTTCGTTAAGGCCGCCCCGAGTACTCATGCTCTGATCGCCAATATAGGAGCCGCTTTGGTCCAGAAGGACTATTTCAAGCTCCTGAAACTGGCTCGACGCCTGATCGAGGTCGAGAGGAGACTGATAGATGTCGGGAAGAAACCCGTACCTGACGGCACAAAACACCCTTGAGTCGCCCCGGCAGCTGGAATACCGGCTGTTCTCTTCGGTCACGCGTGCCCTGCTGGATATCCGGCCGCTGATGCAAAGCAAGCAGCCATTGGATGTGGCGAAGATCGCCTCGGCGATCGGCTGGAATCGCGATGTGTGGAATCACCTGATGCCGGAAGTCCTGGACGAGGCCAATACCCTGCCCAAGGATGCCAAGGTCTCGCTGATCAACATCTGCATCTTCGTCAACAAGCATACCGACAAGATCACACTGGGCCAGTCGACCGATCTCGAGCCGCTGATCCAGATCAACCGCAACATCATGGACGGCCTGCGATAGCCGCCACAGGCGGTGTCGCTGAATTGCGCCGATGACCGGTCCTGCAATGGATTGGCGCAAACGTTTGCAGCATGCGGTCGCCCTGCACCAGGCCGGACGCCTGGCGGAAGCCATCACCCTCTATCGCGATGTTCTGACCGAGCGCGCCGATAACAGCGACGCCCTGCATCTGCTCGGCATGGCGCTGGAGCAGGCCGGCTTTGCCGTCCAGGGCCGCGCTTTCGTCGAGCAGGCCATCCGCAACGACCCGCAGGTCGCGGCCTACCGCAACAGCCTGGGCAATATTCTCCGCGCGCTGGGCGATACGGTCGCGGCGCGCGAGGCCTATCTGGCCGCGCTCAAGCGCGATCCGCATTCGGCCGAAGCGCATGACAATCTCGGCCTGCTCGATCAGGCGGCCGGTGACTGGCCGGCTGCCATCGCCCATTTCAAGGCCGCGCTGGCGATTGACCCCGCACTGCCCTCGGCGCAGTTCAACCATGCGGCCACCCGCTGGCTCGCCGGCGAACGCAGCGAGACGGCGGCGACGCTGGCCGGGCTGCTGCGTCGCATTCCGGCCTATACGGCGCAGGTGATTGTGCTGGCCAAGCGCTGCGCCGCGGCGCAGGACAGTGCCGGTACCGAACAGCTGGTTGCCCTGCTCGGCGATACGCTGCCCGCCGCAGAACGGCATTTCTTCGCCGGCATGCTGGCCCGCCTGCGCGGCGATGAGGTCATGGCTGAACATGAATTCGCGGCCGCGCTGGCCATCGATCCCGATCATGCCGAAGCCCTGCCGCTGCTGTCCGGCCTGCTGTGCGCGCGTGGCGCCTATGCGGAAGCCATTCCGCTGCTGCGCCGCCGGCTGGCGATAAAGCCCGACGATCACGCGGCGCTGACGGCGCTGGCCTCTGCCTGCACCCGGCTCGGCCAGTACGATGACGCACTTCCGTTACTGCAGCGCGCCCTGGCGGTCCGGCCGGACGACATGGCGCTGCTGGCCGATCTGGCGCAATGCTGCGACAGGGTGGAACGTCTCGACGAAGCCTGTGACGCGTATTACCGCATGATCGCGCTGCAGCCCGGCGAGGCGCTGGCCTATGCCAATGTCTCCGGCCTGGAGGTGCGGCGCGGCAATCTGGCCGCGGCGCGCAAGGCGGTCGATGCGGCGCTGTCGCTACAGCCGGACTCGGCCACGGCTTTAGGCAACCTGGCCAATATCTGCGGCCTGGAGAAACGCTTCGACGAGGCGATCGCCCTTTACCGCCGCCTGATCGACCGCAACCCCCAGGACGGCAACAGCCACAACAATCTCGCGCTCCTGCTGCTGCGGCTCGGGCGTTACGCGGAAGCCTGGCCGCATTTTTCCTGGCGCTGGCACAGCGCCACCTGGACCACGCCGGATCGCGGCCGCGGCCTGCCGCGCTGGGAGACCCGGGGGCAGCCGCCGGGACGGCTGCTGGTCTGGCGCGAACAGGGTATCGGCGACGAGATTCTCTATGCCAGCCTGCTGCCCGAGCTGGCCGCGCGGCCCGGCAGCGATCTCGTGCTGGCGAGCGATCCGCGGCTGGTGCCGCTGTTCAGCCGTTCCTTCCCGGGCATCCGGGTTGTGGCGGATGACGACACGCTGAATCCGCAGGCGCTTGGGCTGGCCTGCCAATGCCCGGCGGGCGATCTGGCGGCGCTGCTGCGTCCCGATGCGGCGGCTTTCACGCGCCATCCCCAAGCCTATCTCAAAGCGGATCCGGACCGCCGTGCGATGTTCCGTGCGCGGTATGCCGACCAGGAGGATGCAGAGGGGGGCAAGCTGCTGGTCGGTCTGTCATGGGCCAGCCGCAACCGCAGCGCCGGTCATCGCAAGTCGTTCTCGCTCGCTGCGATGGCACCGATCCTGCGCGAGCCGGGCTGCAGCTTCGTGTCGCTGCAATACGGCCCCAGCGTCGAGGATATCGCGGCCCTGCAGCGCGAAACCGGGCTGGACCTGCGGCATGATGCCGACGTTGACCCGTTGCGCGACATCGACGCGCAGGCGGCGCAGATTGCCGCCCTTGACCTGGTGGTGACGGTCAGCACGGCGGCGGCGCACCTCGCTGCGGGGCTCGGCATTCCGACGCTGATCCTGCTGCCCGACGACTGGGGGCAGTTGTGGTATTGGGGCGAGGAGGGCGAGCGCTCGCCATGGTATGCAGGGGTGCGGCTGTGCCGCAGCCAGGCGGGCCAGGACGGCGGCGAAATGATCGGCCGGGCCGTGGCGACGTTTCGCCGGATGCGTGCGGATTTGAAGCGGGAGGGGTTGTAGCCCCGAAGCGTCTCGGCAGACGCCGATTTCGTGCTAGAATTCCCCCGCTCCGCCGCAGCCGCGCCGCGTATTTACCTTCGATAAACCTAAATATGCGACCAAGGCGGTGGTTCAAACGACCGATTCGCAGAACAAGGGGGATATCCCATGGCGATGAACGAAGAAGAGCAGAGCAAGGTTACGCGGGAATCTTTCGTCGCGACGTGGGAAGCTCTGGTCAATGGCGGTATCAGCCGTGAGATCGTTGCCGCGATTGCGATGAGCATGGCACTGGCGGAACTGACCTCGCTGTTCGGCAAGGCGGTCACGGCGCATGGCCTGGAGAAGCTGCCCGACACGATCCGCTCGGGCGCTTTCGACGCCAGGAAGTAAGATCGCCTTACCTTCCGGCGCCTTGGCGCCGGACAACAAAAAACCGGCCACTGGCCGGTTTTTTTTGTGTCTGGAAGACAACTGCTTGCTCAGACCTTGATATCGAGCAGCTTGCCGGTACCGGGCGAGGTGGGGGCGGAGGCGGCCTGGATCTGCTTGATATTCTCAAGCCCGGCGGCAACGGCGCTCAGCACATTAAGCTGCGAATCGCGGGCAGCCCGAAGGCCCACGAACTACAGCTGCTGCTTGACGCCCGACACTTCC